>NZ_JADQBE010000007.1:0-86414 GCF_016278765.1 Demequina sp.
GACAGGCCCGCGCCGATGAGGAGAAGCGTTCCCAACATCAGCGACTGATAGTGATTGCCCTCGTCACCGCCAGCGAGAAGCACCGCGTAACGGGCGAACGGAATCAGGCCAGCGACACCAAACACGGCAGTCAATCCGGCGAAGACCGACCACGGCCTAAACACGATGTAGGAGCGCAGGATCGCCTGGCCCGATCTCAGCATGTGTTCAAACATGTTCGAAAACAGTCGCGATTCGCGCGTCTTCGCGTTGGTGGCAATCTCCACCGACTCGATGGCGAGGCTCTTGTTGCCTGCCTGGATGATGGTCTCCATCGTGTAACTGAATTGAGTGACGACGTTGAGGCGGTACAGCGAGTATCGCGAGTAGGCCCTAAATCCGGAGGCCGCGTCGGGCAGCCTTGTGCCGGCCGCGCGGTTGACCACCCACGACCCAAATCGCTGCATGGCCCTTTTGAACGGGGAGAAGTGGGCGATGGTGTGCGTCTGGCGGTCGCCGATCACGATGTCGGCACGTCCAGCGAGAATCGGCTCCACCAGGTCGCCGATGCGTTCCTGCGGGTATTGGTTGTCGCCATCGGTGTTGACGACGATGTCGGCACCGTGTGCAAGCGCAAAGTCGACGCCGTCACGGAATGAGCGCGCGAGGCCCATGCGACGGGTGTGACGGAGAATGTGGTCGACGCCGTGCTCGCGGGCGACGGCGACGGTGTCGTCGTCAGAACCGTCGTCGACGACCAGAATCTCGATCTTGTCAATGCCTGGAATCGTGCTGGGGATGGTGCGCAGTACCGACGGAAGCGTCGCTTCCTCGTTGAGACACGGAATTTGGACGATCAGTTTCACAGCGGCCTCTCGACGGTTATCAGGGTACTCGAGTGTGTCGAGGAGCTGGCGCGAGGTCAGCGTCGTAGCACGCGACGCGCCAGCGCCGCCACCACGGCCAGCACGATGCCGCCGATCGCACCTCCGACGGCCGCTCCGGCGAGGGAGCTGTCTGCGAGCGAAGGCGTGAGTGAATCGGCCCACATGGCCTTGCCCAGGAATCCGCCGAGCGCTCCGGCGAGCAGATTGAGCCACCATCCGCCATCGACAAAGCGGTGAACCTTGGCCGCACCCGAACCGGTCATGGCTCCC
This sequence comes from Demequina sp., assembly GCF_016278765.1. GTDB lineage: Bacteria > Actinomycetota > Actinomycetes > Actinomycetales > Demequinaceae > Demequina. The sequence continues at coordinate 1,137 of NZ_JADQBE010000007.1, forward strand.
AGAATCGTCGCGACCAGGGATTCCATGGTCGGACGCTAGTCGGAGTGGACGCGACGTGTCGAGCCCACCAAGAGGGGGGCACGAGCATCGCGAGGGGGACGTGAGGACTCTGGTCAGCCACGGTCGTGCCTCCTAGGATGGTTCTCACCGAGTACCGCACCAGACGCAAAGGAGCACTGGAGTGCACTTCGAGATCTATAAGGACAAGGCGGGCGAATTCCGCTTCCGGATCAAAGCCACCAACGGCAACGTCCTCGCATTGAGCGAGGGCTACAAGGCGAAGGCCTCAGCCGTGAACGCCATCGACCGCATCAAGTCAGACGCAGCCAGCGCGGAGACAACCGACAACTCATAATCGTGGTGAGCGCGGCGCCTTTTCCCATGGGGAAGGGCGCCGTTCTTCTGGCCAACGCAGGGTCTGCGTGAGGGCCGCGATGCGCGCCGCGCGGGCCGTGATCTGTCGCCGGGTCTCGCAGTACGACAGAATGGGCTCGTGACTACCTTCGCCGATCGCCACATTGGACCTGAGGACGCTTCTGCCCAGCGGATGCTCGACGCCGTCGGCTATGCCTCCCTCGACGCGCTCATCGACGAGGCTGTACCTGAGTCGATCCGCCAAGACGACATCCTGGTGCTTCCTCCCGCCCTGACGGAAGGTGAAGCGCTCGCCGAACTCGATGGCTATGCGCGACAAAACGTGCAGTCGGTGCAGATGATCGGTCAGGGCTACTACGACACGATCACGCCGGCGGTCATCCGACGCGGAATCTTGTCCAATCCCGCCTGGTACTCGGCCTATACGCCATACCAGGCGGAGATTTCGCAAGGCCGCCTGGAGGCCATGCTCAACTTCCAGACGATGGTGTCCGACCTCACCGCTTTGCCGCTCGCGAACGCATCATTGCTCGACGAGGCGACCGCGGTCAGCGAGGCCGTGCTGCTCATGCAACGCGCGGCTCACCGCGGCGGAGCCGTCGTTCTCGACGATGAATGCTTCCCGCAGACGATTGAGGTGGTCTTGGCGCAGGCCGAGGCCCTTGGCATTGAGGCGCGAGTCGAGGCCATCTCGGAAGAGTGGAAGCCGGCCGACGACGTCACGGGGGTGGTGATCCAGAATCCGGGAATGTCGGGAGTGCTGCGCGACCTCGGACCGCTGATTGCCGCGGTGCATGACGCGGGTGCGTTGGTGACGGTGGCATGCGACATCCTGTCCCTCAGCATTGTGAGTCCTCCGGGCGAAATGGGCGCGGACATTGCCGTGGGTTCGGCCCAGCGTTTCGGTGTGCCGCTGTTCTACGGCGGACCACACGCCGCGTTCATCGCAGTGCGTGCGGGCCTCGAGCGCCAACTGCCCGGTCGGCTCGTCGGCGTTTCCGTCGATGCCGCGGGCAATCCTGCCTACCGCCTGACGCTCCAGACCCGCGAGCAGCACATCCGGCGAGACAAGGCCACGTCGAACATCTGCACCGCACAGGCACTGCTGGCCGTCGTCTCGTCGATGTACGCGATCTATCACGGTCCCGATGGGTTGCGCGATATCGCGATGGAGGTTCACTCACGCGCCGTGACGTTGTACGACGCCCTGACGGCCGCGGGCTTCCAGCCGATGCACGACGCCTTCTTCGACACCATCACGTTGCACATGCCCCGCGGCGCGGACTCCGTGGTGTCGCGCGCGGCGGCCGCAGGGATCAACATTCGCAAGGTGGACGACGACAGGGTTGCCCTTGCGTGCGATGAGAAGACGGAGCTGGCAACCCTCGACAAGCTGGTCGAGGCGGTCATCGGGACCAAGCGTCACCCCGTGTACACGGCGCCGCGCGTGGCGATCCCGCGCGGGATGCGGCGCACCTCGGCTTACCTGACGCACCCCGTGTTCACCGCTCACCGCTCGGAGGCGGCGCTCACGCGCTACATGCGCAAGCTGTCGGACCAGGACTTGGCGCTTGACCGCACGATGATCCCGCTCGGCTCGTGCACCATGAAGCTCAACGCGGCGGCTGAGATGGAGCCCATCCTGTGGCCGGGTTTCGCCAACATCCACCCCTTCGCCCCCGCGGAACAGACCATGGGCTACCGCCACATGATCGAGCAGCTGGAGGACTGGCTGGCGGAGATCACGGGCTACGCGGCCGTGTCTGTGCAGCCCAACGCCGGCTCGCGCGGCGAATACGCCGGCCTGCTCGCCATCCGCAACTATCACCTGAGCCGCGGGGAGTCGGAGCGCAACATCTGCCTCATCCCCGATTCTGCTCACGGCACCAACGCGGCCTCGGCCGTCCTAGTGGGCTTCCGGGTAGTGGTGGTGAAGACGGCCGCGGACGGCGAGATCGACGCGGCCGATCTCGAGTCGAAGCTGGCGGCCCACGGGTCCAAGGTCGCGGCCATCATGATCACCTATCCATCGACCCACGGCGTGTACGAGCCGCACGTGAAGGATGTGTGCGCGGCCGTTCACGACGCAGGCGGCCAGGTCTACATCGATGGCGCGAACCTCAACGCGTTGGTGGGCCTGGCCAAGCCGGGCCACTTTGGGGGAGACGTCTCGCACCTGAACCTCCACAAGACTTTTGCGATCCCACACGGCGGCGGCGGACCGGGAGTGGGGCCCGTGGCCGTGGCGAAGCATTTGGTCGAGTTCCTGCCAGCCGTGCGCCAATCGATTCTGCGTCCCAACGACTTGCGACGCGAAGGCGCGGCCGTCAGTGCGGCGCCCTACGGCTCGGCGGGAGTGCTCCCCATCGCGTGGGCGTACATCGCGATGCTGGGCGCCGACGGCCTGCGCCAGTCCACCCAGATGGCGGTGCTCGCCGCCAACTACGTGGCCGTACGCCTCGACAAGTACTTCCCGGTGTTGTTCCGCGGGCCCGGCGGCCTGGTGGCGCACGAGTGCATTCTCGACGTGCGGGAACTGACCAAGACGACCGGCATCACCGCGGAGGACGTCGCGAAGCGACTCATCGACTACGGGATCCACGCCCCCACCATGTCCTGGCCCGTCGCCGGAACGCTCATGGTCGAGCCGACCGAGTCGGAGGACCTCACGGAACTGGATCGCTTCATCGACGCCATGATCGCGATTCGCGGCGAGATCGATGCCGTCGCGAATGGTGACGTCTCTGCCGAGGATTCGGTGCTGCGACACGCACCTCACACGGCGGAGGCGGTGGCGGCAGATACCTGGACCGCCGCGTACTCGCGCGAGGTGGCGGCATTCCCCGTTCCCGGCCTGCGCCGCGACAAGTACTTCCCTCCCGTGCGGCGCATCGACAATGCGTACGGGGATCGCAACCTCGTATGCACGTGCCCTCCGTTGGAAGAGTACGAGGACTAGAGACCCGCGGCGGCCATGTCAGTGCGCCGCGCCGTCTACGCTGGCAATATGAATCGCTCCCCACTGCACCACGAGCACGTCGCGCTTGGCGCGACCCTGACCGAGTTTGCGGGCTGGGAGATGCCCGTCCGCTATGCAGGCGACGTGGCGGAGCACCAGGCGGTGCGCACCGCCGCAGGGCTGTTCGACATCAGCCACATGGGCGAGATCTCGCTGCGCGGCCCGGACGCCGCCGCAGCCCTCGACTTCGCGCTGGTCTCAGGCATGGCACGCCTGGCGATCGGGCGGGCAAAGTACTCGATGCTGTGCACCCCGGACGGCGGAATTATCGACGACCTCATCGTGTACCGGCGCGACTGGGATCACTTCATCATTGTCGCCAACGCGGCGAACGTGGACGCGGTGACGGAGCAGTTGGCGGATCGTTGCGAGCCCTTCGACGTCACCGTCGAGAACATCACGCACCAGGTGTCGCTCCAAGCCGTTCAGGGGCCACGGGCCGTGGACATCGTGACTGAGATGTGCGAGTTGGGCGCCGAAGACGTGCGCGCGTTGAAGAATTACGCCTGGTGCACGGTGCTGCTGCGCGGAGACATCCACGCCATGGTGGCGCGCACCGGATACACCGGCGAGGACGGCTTCGAGTTGTTCGTGGTTCCGGACGATGCGGTCGAGGTGTGGCGGCTCGCTCTGGCCACGGGCACACCCCACGGCCTGATGCCGTGCGGGCTTTCGGCGCGCGACACCTTGCGGCTTGAGGCGGGCATGCCCCTGTACGGCCAGGAACTGTCGTTGTCGACCACGCCCTATCACGCGGGCCTGGGTTGGGTGGTGCACACCGGGGCCGCGCGCGAGGTGACGCGCCCCGGGCTCGACGGTGCGGTGGGCCTGACGGACGAGCGTGTCGAGCGCGGGGACTTTGTGGGCCGCGAGGCGTTGGCCGCTGCCAAGGAGACGCACGACGCTTGGGCCGAAGACCCCGCATCGGCGCCTGACGACGCGCGGGTGCTTGTCGCACTTGTGGGACAGTCGCGCCGTTCAGCCCGACCCGGTTACGCCGTGATGTCGGGCGATGTCGAGGTGGGTGTGGTCACGTCCGGGGCGCCGTCTCCCACCTTGTCCGCGCCGATCGCCATGGCGATGGTGCATCCTTCCGCATCTGCTGTGGGCACCATCCTCGAGGTCGATGTACGTGGTCGACGCGAAACCATGGCGGTGAGCGCGCTACCGTTCTACTCACGGGCCTCGTAGCGAGGCGTTGCCCGCATTCCCTTGACGAAAGGCTGTTGTCATGTCCTCGATTCCTGCAGACCTGCTGTATTCCGCTGAGCACGAGTGGGTGTCCGGTGACGTCGAGCCTGGCTCGGTGGTGACCGTTGGCATCACCGAACACGCCGCGAATGCCTTGGGTGACGTCGTATTCGTCGAGTTGCCGTCCGTAGGCGACGAGGTGACGGCGGGCGAAGTGTGCGGCGAACTCGAGTCCTCCAAGGCGGTGAGCGAGCTGTACTCGCCCGTCTCGGGCATCGTGACGGCTGTCAACGAGGCGCTGAATTCGTCGCCCGCGGCCATCAACGACGAGCCCTATGATGGCGGCTGGATCTTCAAGGTCGACGTCTCGGAGGGCATCGAACTGCTTGACTCTGAAGCATACGCCGACCACATCGCGTGAGTGCTGGCGCGCCTGACGAGCTCCTGATCGTCGCGGGCGCCGTCACCGACTCGTCTGAGGTGCCGCGCCTGCTGCTGGCGGCGCGGCGCACGGCGCCCGAGTGGGCGCGCGGTCTGTGGGAGTTTGCGGGCGGCAAGGTGGAGTCCGGCGAGACGGCGGTCGAGGGCCTGCGCCGGGAACTCGACGAGGAGCTCGGCATCGACGTCATCGTCGGAGACGAACTACGGGGCCCGGAGGTGTCCACCGTCTCGGGCGATGCGGTGTGGGAGATCCGGGCGGCGGGAGCGAATCCCGCGCCCGGAGTGGAGCCGTCGCCGCTGAGGTTGGTGCTGAGGCTGTTCTGGTGCGAACTTGCGCCGGACTCTGCCCAGCCGGAGCCGCTCGAGTATCACGACCAGCTGCGGTGGCTGGAGCCGGGGTCGTGGGTTGACGGAGTTCCGTGGCTGCCTGCCGACGAGCGGATCGTGGCCGCACTCGTGAACGATGCGGTCGCTCGGCATCGTCGTTCCTCCTGCTAACACCCGGTCGCGCGCCCCTCGACACGCCCCGCCGCCCCGTCGGCGAATTACGCAATTGACTCGTTGCATAATTCCATATTAGGCTCGCCTTACTTCGTCACGACACTCTTCAGAAAGGCCTGAGATGACTGCCCTGCGCCCAGCCGCGATTGCGACTGCCGCCCTCGCCGTACTCACGCTCAGCGCATGCGCCGCCGGTGATGGCGACGCCATGCCGACACCGGGGACGGCATCTTCAGCGTCCGCGGTCGCCGATGGCACCTTCACGCTGTACGCGGGTCGCGACCAGGAACTGATTGACCCCCTCATCGAGCAGTTCGAGTCCGACACCGGCATCAGCGTCGACGTGCGTTACGCCGGGAGCACCGAATTGGCCGCGCTGCTCCTGGAGGAGGGCGACGCCACTCCCGCCGCCGTATTCCTGGCGCAGGATGCCGGCGCGCTGGGAGCCATCGCCAAGGCCGGCATGTTCGCCACGCTCCCCGAGAGCATCACCACGACCGTACCCGCGGGCTTCACGTCGACGGATGGCTCCTGGGTCGGTGTGACCGGACGCGCGCGGGTCATCGTCTACGACAGTGAACAGCTCAGCGCCGACGAGGTGCCCACGACGGTCGCGGCCCTCACCGACGAAAAGTGGTCCTCCCAGGTGGGCATCGCCCCCACCAACGCGTCGTTCCAGTCCTTTGTCACCGCGCTGCGCGTGCTCGAGGGCGAGGATGCTGCCAGGGCGTGGCTCGAGGGCATGAAAGCCTCGGACGCCCAGGTCTACGCGAAGAACACGCCAATCCTGGAGGCCGCCAACGCGGGCGAGATCAAGCTTGGCCTGATCAACCACTACTACTGGTATCGGATGGCCGCCGAGGTGGGTGCCGAGAACATGCGCGCCAAGTTGGCGTTCCCCGAAGCGGGCGACGCAGGCAGCATCGTCAACGTGACCGGGGCCGGGCTGCTCACCGGAGCGGCAGATGACGCCGACGCGCTGCAGTTTATTGAGTACCTGGTCTCGCCGGCCGCTCAGCAGTACTTTGTCGACAACACCTACGAGTATCCGTTGATCGATGGAGTCGCGGCGCCCGAGGGCCTGCCCGCCCTCGAGACGCTGACCAACCCGGAGTTGGATCTCGCCGACCTCGACAGCTTGGGGAAGACCACCGAGATGCTGGTGGAAGTAGGCCTCCTGTAAGGAGACACATGCGGCCCGCAAGGTTCACGGCGGCGGCGGACTTGGAGGCAGCTCCGGACCCCCGTCGTCGTTGGCGCGCGCCGGGCGGGCGCCTCATTCTGCGGGCCTCGGCGGTGGTGGCCGCGTCGCTGGCAGCCATCCCCTTGACCTACCTCGTGGTGCGGGTGGCCCAGGCGGACGGCACGGAGATCGTCCGTGCGTTGTGGAACGCCCGCATCGCGACCCTCATGGTGAACACGGTGGGCCTCGTGCTCGCGGTCTCGGCGGCGTGCCTGGTGTTGGGTGTGGCGACCGCGTGGCTCCTGGCTCGCACCGACCTGCCAGGGCGCCGCGTGTGGCTCGTGGTGTCCTCCCTGGCGCTCGCGGTGCCTTCGTATGTGGCGGCATTCGGCTGGATCGCGACCACGCCGGTACGCGGCTTCTGGGGCGCGTTCCTCGTGCTCACCCTGTGCAACGTGCCGCTCGTGATCTTGCCGACCATCGCCGCCCTGCGTCTTGCCGACGCGGCCAGCGAGGACGTCGCGCGCACGTTGGGCCGCACCCGCTGGAGGGCATTCCTCGAGGCGACCTGGCCGCAGATTCGCCCCGCCTCTCTGGCCGGGGTGCTGCTGGTGGCGCTGTATGTGCTGAGCGACTTCGGGTCCGTCGCCCTGATGCGCTACCAAGCGTTCACGTGGGCCATCCAGGTGGCATACGAGAGCCTGTTTGACCGCACCCTGGCGGCCGTGATGTCCGTGGTCCTGGCCGCGATGGGGATCGCGCTCGTGGCGGCCGAACGGCGCATTCGGGGAGCCCAGGCGCGCACGGGCTCGACCGTGGCGGCGCGCACCCAGCCGGTCCCTGTGGCGCTGGGCCGGTGGCGTTGGCTCGCCCACGGCGGTCTCGCGGTGGTGGCGGCGCTGTCGCTCGGGGTGCCGCTCGGTGCGCTGGCCCGGTATCTCTTGCTGAGGACCGAGACCTCCACGACGGTCAAGACGGAAGACCTGCTGGCCGACGCGTTGTCCACGGTGGGGCTTGCGGCGGCGGGCGCGGTCGTGGCGCTTGCCCTCGCCCTACCCATTGGCATTGTGGCGGCCCGCTTCCGCTCGCGCCTGGCGACCGCCACCGAGTCCGCCAGCTACCTGGGACTGGCCTTACCGGGCATCGTCGTGGGCCTGTCGCTCGTGTTCTTCTCGCTCAACGTGGCGCCGATGCTGTATCAGTCGATCTGGATGCTCGCCTTCGCCTACGGCGTGCTGTTCCTGCCCAAGGCGGTGGGCGCCGTGCGATCGAGCATCGTTCAGGTGGAGCCCGGCTTGGAGGACGTGGCCCGCACCCTGGGTTCGACGCCCGCGGGGGTGTGGATCCGCGTGACCGCACGCATCGCGTGGCCGGGCATCGGGGCGGGCGTGCTGCTGGTGGCGCTGACGGCCATGAAGGAATTGCCGGCGACGCTGCTCCTGCGACCCACGGGCACGGAGACGCTCGCAACGTCGCTGTGGCGGCTCACATCCGGCACCGCCTACGCCGCGGCCGCGCCGTATGCGCTGGTGCTGATTGCGGTGGCCGCCGTGCCGGCGTTGCTGCTGACGCGGGAAGTCGCAGGCGGTAAACGCCACCCGGAGGAGACACTGTGAGCGAACTGCAGGTACGCAAGATTGTGGCGGGTTACGATGCCGCGCCCGTGTTGCGAGGCATCACCTTCACCGTGCCGCACGGTAGCCTCACCGCCGTGCTCGGACCGTCGGGTTCCGGCAAGTCCACGCTGCTGCGCGTCATCGCCGGACTGAACCGGCCGGTCGAGGGTGCCGTCGTCGTCGACGGCACGGTACTGTCCGGCCCCCGTGTGCACGTGGCCCCTGAGCGCCGGCGCATCGGATTGGTACCCCAAGACGCCGCGCTGTTTCCACACCTCGACGTGCTCGCGAACGTGGGCTTTGGCCTGCCGCGCGCGCAACGCCGTGGCGGAAAGGCACTGGACCTGCTGGAGATGGTGGGCATGACCGACTACGCCACCCGCATGCCAGGCGAGTTGTCCGGCGGGCAACGTCACCGCGTAGCGTTGGCGCGAGCTCTGGCGACGGAGCCGGACGTGGTGCTCCTGGACGAGCCCTTCTCCGCCCTTGACGCGGCGCTGCGTGCTGAGGTGCGCGGCCAGGTGCGCCAGGTGCTGCGGCGCGCGCAGACTACGGCGGTACTGGTGACGCATGATCAGGACGAGGCGCTATCCATGGCGGATCACGTGGCCGTGGTGGACGAGGGCCGGCTCGTGCAGGTTGGCACTCCGGCGGAGATCTACGCCAAGCCCGCCTCGCGATGGCTTGCCCGGTTCGTCGGTGGAGCGCTGGTTCTGCCCGGCACGTGGAGCGACGGCGCGGTGGCCGGCCCCCTGGGAGTGGTGCCCGCGAACCTCGCCGACGGGCACGTCGCCCATCCCGGCGACACCGTGGACCTGGTGCTAAGGCCCGAGCAGCTGTCGGTAAGCGCCATAGGCGCGGGGGGCGGCCCCGGCGTCATCGCTCTGGTCCGCGATGTCGCCTACTTCGGGCACGACGCGGTGGTCACCATGGACCTGCCCGCATGCGAGCAGCCCGTGCAGGCGCGCGTGCTGGGCGACCAGCAGTGGCGCCCGGACAGCGAGGTGCTCGTGGGCGTGCGGTCAGCCGGGTTGGCTTTCACGCGTCGCCGAATTCCGAAGCGGTTGGCAGATTTGTGACGGCGGCGAACCCTGCCCGGGCCACCATGCACATCGCGTGTCAGAACCTCGCGGTCGTCCGCTAGTCCCCTCTGATCGCCTATCATGATCTTCCACGTGTCCGACATCCGCCCCGATCGTTCGAAACGTCGGTGACTGCAACGATCCGGAGAAAACCTATGAGCGCAAGCAAGAAGACGGGCCCCACCAAGGACGAACGGCGTGCCCGCGTTTCGGAGATTCGCGCCGCCCAGTTGCGGGACGATCGTCGCCGCAAGTATCTGACCATCCTCATCTTCACCGGAATCGTGTTGGCCCTGGTGGTGCCTACCGCGTTTGTCATCGCCAACGCGGAGCGCGATGCTGCTGCGGTCGAGCAGGCGGCGAGCCAACCGATCGTGGGCGAGCGAGTCGACGACATCTCCACGGCAACACACGTCGCAGGGGATATCTCCTATGAGACCCGAGAAGCGGTTGCTGAAGGCACGCTGTTGCCGCCGACGGGCGGCGACCACGACCCCGTCGTGCAGAACTGCGGCTTCTATGCGGAGCCGATTCGCAGCGAGAACGCCCTGCACTCCCTCGAACACGGCGCAGTGTGGTTGACATATCGGCCCGGGCTCGACGACGCACAGGTCGCCAGGTTGAGCGAACTGGCACAGGAGAACCCGTACCTGTTGGTCAGCCCGTTTCAGGATCTCGCCGCCGACGTCGTGGCCACCGCCTGGGGTGTTCAGGTCGAACTTGATTCAGCGCAGGACGAGCGTCTTCTTCCCTTCTTGGAGCGCTACCTGCAGGGAGAGCAGACGCCCGAGCCGGGTGCGTCCTGCCAAGGCGGAATCGGCGGCTGACGGCCGATCAGCAATCGAAGTTGCCGTGCATGATGTCAGGGTCGCCGGGCCCCGGATAGCCTTGTGCTTCGACGGATGAGCGAGGAGTAATCATGGCCGGCGGTTTGGTGGCACTCCTAGACGACATCGCCGCGCTCGCCAAGCTTGCCGCGGCGTCCGTTGACGACATCGGCGTGGCGGCGGGCAGAGCGAGCGCGAAAGCTGCGGGCGTCGTCATTGACGACACCGCGGTGACGCCCCGTTATCTCCATGGATTCACTGCCGCACGCGAACTTCCCATTGTCCGGCGGATTGCGTTGGGGTCGCTGCGCAACAAGTTGGTTTTCATCCTCCCGGCCGCGTTGCTACTGAGCCAGTTCCTCCCGTGGTTACTCACACCGATTCTGATGATCGGCGGCACCTACCTGGCCTTCGAAGGTGCCGAGAAGCTATATGAGCTCGTCACCGGTCACGGTAAACACACGGTGGCGGTTCCGGTGGCGGCCCAGGGTGCGGACGTCGAGAAGACCATGGTGAACAACGCCATCCGCACCGACTTCATCCTCTCGACGGAGATCATGGTCATCGCGCTCGACGAGGTGACGGATGAACCGTTCGTGTCCCGTGCGATCATTCTTGCGATTGTGGCGCTTGCCATCACGGCGGTCGTCTACGGGATTGTGGCGCTCATCGTCAAGATGGACGATGTTGGCCTCTACCTGGCCGAACGGCAGCGGGGCGCGACCGCGGCGATCGGGCGGACGCTGGTCCTTGCTATGCCGAAGGTGCTCGCGGTCCTGTCGACGGTGGGGATTGTCGCGATGTTGTGGGTCGGCGGGCACATCTTGCTTGTCGGGCTTAATGAGATCGGTTGGGCGGCGCCCTACGAGGCGGTCCACAGCGCGGAGGACGCGGTGCACGCAGTTGCGGGCATTGGCGGCTTCCTCGGCTGGCTCGCGAACACCCTGGCGTCAGCCTTGGCCGGCACGGTGGTGGGTGCGGTCGTGGTCGCAGTGGTCCACCTGGTGCCGAGACGCAAGAAGAACGACTCGGCCGACGTGCACTGATGGTGGCGACACCGGCGCCGCGCGCGGAGTGTTCGTGAGCACGTCAGCTGGAGTTACTTGCCGACGAGTGGGATACGCCCCCAGATCGAGTTGGGACCACACACCCCTCGATGTGGTCGTCCACCAGGCCGCACGCCTGCATCGCGGCGTACATGGTGGTGGGCCCCACGAACACGAAGCTGGCCTTCTTCAGCTCCTTGGTCAGCGCCACCGACTCCGGGGTTGACGCTGGCACCTCGTCCCATCCGCTGGGGCGTTGAGCGCGTGGCGCTGGGGCGTGAGACCAGAAAAGCCGGTCCAGGGAGCCGCCAGCCTCCTGCAACGCGACCACGGCGCGCGCGTTGGTGATGGCCGCGTTGACTTTGAGCCGGTTGCGCACAATGCCAGCGTCGGCCAGTAGCCGTTCCACGTCGTCATCCCCGAACGCCGCGACGGCCGCAGGCTCGAAGCCACAGAAGGCGGCGCGGAAGTTGTCTCGCTTGCGCAGGATGGTGAGCCAGGACAGACCGGACTGCATGCCTTCCAGCACGATGCGTTCGTACAGCGCGGCGTCACCGTGGACGGGCACGCCCCATTCGAAGTCGTGGTACTGCTCGTAGAGCGGTTCTCCGTTGCCAAAGCAGCGAGTGAGGTCGTTCGGTTCCGTGATCATGGTTCTAGTCTGACGGGCGGGACCGCCGCGGCGCCTCGTGAGGGCGCCCGGGGTGGACTGTGGTGGCAAAGCCTCCCTGGGCACGATGCCGCGGCCGGGCGGCGGCCGCCGCCGCGGGGCCCCCGGCCCGCATGCGCTTGGTTTCTGCGCGCGCGCCCGCGTAGTCTTGCCACGCCATGACGATCCGAGACCTCCTCGCCACCGAGCACACGACCCTGTCGTACGAGCTCTTCCCGCCGCGCACTCCTGCGGCCGAGGTCTCGCTTGAGGCCGCCATGGAGGTGCTCGCCAGCACCCGCCCGGACTTCATCTCGATCACCTACGGCGCGTCCGGCTCCACCCGCTCCACGAGCCGCGCGGCGGTGCAGCGCCTGGCCGAGGCGCACACGATCCCCCCGCTCGCGCACCTCACATGCGTCGGCCAAAGCAGGGCCGAGCTGATCGGCGTCATCGAGGCATACCTTGCCGAAGGCGTGCGCGACTTCCTGGCGCTACGTGGCGACCCACCCCAGGGTCAGGTCGATTGGAGTCCGCACCCCGACGGCCTGCTCTACGCCTCCGAATTGGTCGCGCTGCTGCGCGAGGTGGCCGGAGCGCAAGGCGTGGACATCAGCATCGGAGTGACTGCGTTCCCCGCCCAGCACGCCCTCGAGCAATGGCGCCAACAGGGACTCGACGTGCTACGCGCCAAGCAAGACGCCGGCGCGGACTTTGCGATCACCCAGGTGTTCTACGAGGTGCCCCACTACGAGGCTCTGGTGCGCGACGCATCCGCTCAGGGCATCGGCTTGCCGATCGTGCCCGAGGTGATGCCACTGGTCTCCGCGCGCCGCGCCTATCGCGCCGCCGAGCTCACGGGCGTGCCCACGCCGGACGAACTGTTGGCCGCGCTCGAGGCCGCAGAGGACGACGACACGGCGCTTGCCACCGGCGTGGCCCACGCGGCCCGCCTGTCCCGCGACTTGGTCGATGCGGGCGCACCCGGAATCCACATCATCACGTTCAACAAGCACGAGGCCGCATGCGAACTCGTGGACGCGTTGGGCCTGCGCCAGTCCTAGAGCCGGGCAAGGCTCCCCAGGATGCCGGGCCCGTGCGTGTGCGGGGCTGTCAGCCGTCGTAGTCGTTGGCGTCGATGAACGTGACCTTCGCGCCGTGCTCCACCGTCCGCGACACCGTGCACGTCTTGTCATGAGCAGTCTTGAGAGCGGCGCCGACCCGGGCACGCGCCTTGTCTCCGTCGTCGCCGTCGGGGAAGCGAAGGTCGAAGCTCAGACGGATGTCGCGCAGTATCGCGCCGTCCGCGCCACCGCTGACCTTGTCCGCCACCGCGGTGACCTCGAAGTGCTCGGGCTCGACGCGACGGGACGTCATCGCGTCGGCGTCCGTTGATGAGCAGCCCAGGATGGCGGCAAGCAACAACTCGACGGAGCCAAAGCCCCCGGAATTGTGGCCGAACCGCAACTCGGCGCCCGCAGAGTTGGTGGCGATGTATACACCCTCCGACTCGCGGCGGAGAGTGACAGTGCGCTCGGAGATCTCTTCCATGAGGTGATTCTTTCACGAGTCACGTCGCCTCGACTGCTTCGCGTCCGACCCCGCCAGCACGCATTGGCCCGCGGGCTTGTCAGCCGCTAGACTGTGCGGCGCTGTCTCGGCGCCGGTACGAGCGTCGATCAAGCGCAATGGCGAGCCCGCCGCGCATGCACTCATTTGAGGAAACATGTCTGACGTCACCCCTGCTCCCTTTCCCACCGGCACCATCCTCGGCTACCCGCGCATCGGCGCGAATCGTGAGCTGAAGAAGGCGCTCGAATCCTTCTGGAAGGGCGCCTCCACCGAGGCCGACCTGGAGGCGACTGCCGCCGCATTGCGCGCCGCGACCCGCGACCGCCTGGCCGGTTTGGGTCTGGGCGCCACCACGAGCGCCATTCCCTCGAACTTCTCGTTCTACGACCACATGCTGGACGCGGCCGTCACCTTCGGTGCGATTCCCACGCGCTTCGCAGACCTGCGCGCGCACGACGGATCGGTCGACCTGGCCGCCTACTCCACCATCGCGCGCGGCGAGGGCGACAAGGCCCCGCTCGAGATGACCAAGTGGTTCGACTCGAACTACCACTACCTGGTTCCGGAGATCGGCCCCGAGACGGTGTTCGCGCTGTCCGGCACGCGATGGGTTGACGAGTTTGTCGAAGGCAAGAACGCGGGCTACCTCACCCGCCCCGTGATCACGGGCCCGCTGACGTTCCTGTACCTGGCGAAGGCCTCCGACGAGGCCAAGACCGGCTTCGACCCGATCAGCCGCCTGGACGACCTTCTTCCGGTGTACGCCGAACTACTCGCGGCGTTCAAGGCCGCTGGTGCCGAGTGGGTGCAGATCGACGAGCCCGTCCTGGTGGCCGACACCCACGCCGACCGCTCCGAGGTACTCGCCAACGCCGAGCGCGGGTACTCCTGGTTGGGTGAGCAGCAGGCCCGCCCGCAGATCTTGGTGGCCGCCCCCATGGGATCGCTTGACGACGCCCTCCCCGTGCTTGCCGCCACGCCCGTCGAGGCGATCGGCATCGACCTGGTGCGCGGCAACCTCCCCGTGGGTGTCCACCTCACCGGCAAGGTCATCGCCGCGGGAGTCATCGACGGCCACAACATCTGGCGCGCCAACCTGGATTCCGCCCTGGCGACGCTCAGGGCCGTCGAGGCGCTTGGCGCCACGGTTGCCGTGTCGACCTCCACCTCGCTGTTCCACGTGCCTCACACCCTCAAGGGCGAGGAGCACCTGGGCGAGGAACTGCTCAGCTGGCTGGCTTTCGCCGACGAGAAGGTGAGCGAAGTCGCCACCCTGGCCACCGCTCTGACCGAGGGTGAGGACGCAGCGGCCGACGCCTTGGCCGACGCCCGCGCCGCACTCGCCTCGCGCAAGGCTCACCCGGGGACCAACCGTGCCGACGTGCGCGACGCGCTCGCGGCTGTCAAGCCCCAGGACTACGCCCGTGCGGACTACCAGGTGCGCGCGGCCGCTCAGGCCAACCGCTTCCACCTGCCCGAGCTCGCGACCACCACGATCGGCTCCTTTCCGCAGACCCCCGAGATCCGCAAGGCCCGCGCCGCGTGGGCCAAGGGCGCGATGAGCGACGCCGACTACGAGGCCGCCATGAAGGCCGAGATCGCCAACGTCGTCAGGATGCAGGAAGACCTCGGGTTGGACGTTCTGGTTCATGGCGAGGCCGAGCGCAACGACATGGTGCAGTACTTTGCCGAGCTGCTCGACGGCTTCGACGTCACCGTCAATGGCTGGGTGCAGTCCTATGGCTCACGTTGCACGCGCCCGTCGATCCTGTGGGGCGACGTCGCTCGCCCCGAGCCCATGACGGTGCGTTGGGCGCAGTACGCGCAGTCGCTGTCGGACAAGCCGGTCAAGGGCATGCTCACCGGCCCGGTGACGATCCTCGCGTGGTCGTTCGTGCGCGACGACCAGCCGCTCGGTGTGACCGCCAACCAGGTTGCCCTGGCGCTCCGCCAAGAGATCGCGGACCTCGAGGCGGCCGGCATCGGCATCATCCAGGTGGACGAGCCCGCCCTGCGCGAACTGCTGCCCCTGCGCAACGCCGACAAGACCGCGTACCTCGACTGGTCCGTCAACGCCTTCAAGTTGGCCACCTCCGGCGCCAAGGACGATACGCAGGTGCACACGCACCTGTGCTACTCGGAGTTCGGCGAGATCATCGACGCGATCGATGGGCTCGACGCTGACGTCACCTCGATCGAGGCGGCCCGTTCCCGCATGGAGGTGCTGCCCGCGATTCGGGACCACGGTTACCGCCGCGGCATCGGCCCGGGCGTGTGGGACATTCACAGCCCTCGCGTGCCCTCGACGGAGGAGATCACGGAGCTGCTCACGCTGGCCAAGGGCTCGATCCCCGGCCAGCAACTGTGGGTCAACCCTGACTGCGGCCTCAAGACCCGCGGATATGCGGAGACCACCGCCAGCCTCGAGAATCTCATCGCCGCGACCAAGGCTGTGCGCTAAGGCGAAGGCGGTGCGTTAGGACGCAGGCGGCAAGCCGACTGCGGCAGCGGCGGTCCGCTCGCTGGCTTCTTCGTTGCCAGTGGACGTGTCGGTGCCGAGGACGTGGGTCTGCAGCGCAAGCACGGCCGCGCCCCGACACCACTCGGCGTCGTCGCCGGACGTCGTGAGAAGGGCCACGTCGGTGGCCCGCGGATCACGCCGCTCGCTGAGGCCTTGTCGGACGGCGGGTCCTGCGACGGAGACGAGCCGCACCCCCTCGCCGCCCAGGATGACCAACTGAGGCATCGTCAGGTTGGCGATTGCCGCGATGAGGTGGCCAAGCCCTCTGGCCGCGTTTTCCACGATCGTGCGCGCTGCCAGGTCACCGGCGGCGGCGAGGTCGAGGGCTTGGTCGTAGGACACGTCGCTCTTGAGCGCCTCGGAAACCGCTCCGCTGATGGCCGACTGGGTGAGGATCGTCCGTGCGCAGCCGCGGTGTCCGGCCTCGCAGAGTGGCCCATACGGGTCGACTGGCCAATGGCCGATGAGGCCCAGGCCTGCATCGTCGCTCTGCACGACGAGCCCACCCGCGACGAGCCCGTAGCCGATGCCCGCGCCGAGGGTGACGACCGCGAAGCGCTCCAGGTTCCGACCGCCGCCGAACCACCTCTCGTACTCCGTGAAGGCCACCAGGTCGTTGGCGACAACAACGGGGAGACCCGTCGCCGCCTCAAGACGCGCGCCGAGTTCAACGTTGACCCACTCGAGGAAGGGGGCAGCTAACACGGTGCCGTCGGGCGCGACGAGGCCGCCGATACCGAGGCCGACTGCGGTCACCTCTTGGACGCTTGCCCGCAGTTCGCCGACGAGGTGGCCCAGGGCGGCGATGACGGCGGAGGGTTCCCGCGACTCGAGCGGTGTGCTCGCTTGCGTCACCACCTGCGCGCGCAGATTGGTGACGACGCCCAGAGCGCTGTCTCCTGTGAGCTTGATGCCGATGAAGTGACGGGAGTCCGCGACGACGTCGAGCAGCCGAGAGGGCCTGCCCACATGGCCGCTCGATTGCTCACCGACCTCGACGAGCAAACCCGACTCGATGAGCGGCTGCGCGAGACGCGTGAGCGACCCCGCCGACAGGTCGAGTGTGCGGGCTATCTGGGCGCGGGAGACGGGTCCGTTGATCAGCACCTCAAGCGCAACATCCAAGGCGGTGCCGCGATGTGAAGTCCATGATGGTGTTGCGATCCGCATGCCGACTCTCCCCACATCACGTCTAATTAGTTTCGCGTATCAATATGGTAACGGATGAAACGCTTCTTGAACACCTCCTTGACAGTCCAATACTTTTGGAGTAGAACTATTCATAGCAGGGCAGGCGTGCGTTGGGTGCGTCGAACAACGGGGTTCAAAGAAAGGCCTTCACCATGAAGATTTGGAAATCGGGCGTAGCGGTGACCGCCGCACTCGCCTCACTCACGCTCGCCGCGTGCAGTTCGTCAACACCGGAAGTCACGCAAGTGACCGGAGGCGATGGCGCGGCTGAGTTGGCTGGCACCGTCACCTACTGGCACGCCTACAGTGCCGACTCGCCCGAGGTCGCCACCCTCGAGGGCACCATCATTCCGGCGTTCGAGAAGCTCCACCCGGGGGTGACGGTCAAGGACGTCCCCATTCCCTACGACGAACTTCACCAGAAGTTGATCACCGCCGCCGCCGGAGAGCAGCTGCCGGACCTGGTCCGCGCGGACATCGGCTGGGTTCCGGAACTGGCGAACCTTGGCGTGCTCGACCCGCTCAGCACGTCGATGCCGGACTTCCAGACCTACGCCGACCAGGTGTACCCGGGAACGCTGGCGACCAACCTGTGGAAGGGAACGTACTACGGCCTCCCGCTCGACACGAACACGCGGGTGTTGCTGTACAACGCCTCCTTCTTTGAGCAGGCAGACATCGCGATTCCCACGACCGTCGACGAGCTCATGGCCGCCGGGCCAGCGCTCAAGGAGGCCAGCGCATACGCGTTTGCCGACAACGGCGCGGGTGGCTGGAACATGTTGCCTTGGATCTGGAGCGCAGGCGGTGACATCACCGATACCGACGTGACCGTCGCGACGGGCTACCTGAACAGTGCCGAGTCGGTCCAGGGCATCCAGAACCTGGTTGACATGTACAACGCTGGCTACATGCCCGACATCATCCTTGGTGACTCCGGCGGCCTGCAGACCAGTGATGGTCTGGCAACCGACAAGTACGCCACGATTCTCGATGGCCCGTGGATGTACCCGATCTTCGCGGGGCAGTACCCGGACTTCACGGTCTCCGCGTCTCAGGTGCCCGCGGGCGCCGGCGGTAGCGTGTCGGTCGTCGGCGGCGAGGACATCGTCATGACGAAGTCCTCAAGCAACAAGGACGCGGCAATGGAGTTCATGCGCTACCTCCTGTCCGAGGAGGCGCAGCTCGCCATGGCTGAAGTCGGCCAGATGCCGGTGCTGTCCGACCTCGGTCCGCAGCTCACGTCGATCAACGCGTACTACGCACAGTTCGTGGAGCAGCTCCAGACCGCCAAGCCGCGCCCGCCGACGCCGGCGTGGTCGCAGATCGATTCGATCATGCAGGACGCGATTCGATCGGCCTTCCGTGGCGACAAGACGGTCCAAGAAGCGCTCGACGAGGCGGCCTCGCAGGCGGACGCCCTGCTGGCTGAGTTCAACTAGCGAGGAAGTAAACACCGCCATGTCGACACCCCAGAGCCTTGCGGCACCCCCCCGTACCGCGGGTTCGGGGTCCCGGCGGTCGCGACACCATGTCGCGGCTGCCGGGAGACGGCGCGACACCTTCGCCGCCTACACATTCATCCTCCCAGGTTTTGCGATCTACGCGCTCGTCATGCTCTACCCCGCGATCCAGACCCTCCTTCTCAGTTTCCGGGACTGGAACATCGCGCCGGACCAACCCAGTCCTTGGGTCGGTCTTGACAACTACATTCGAGCGTTCGGCGATCCCGTCTTCGTCGACTCCCTTGTCAACTCGGCGGCGTACACGGCATTCACCGTGCCGCTCCAGATGATCGTCGGACTCTCTTTGGCCGTCCTGCTGGATGCGAAACTGCCCGGCAGGGTGGCGTTCCGAGTGCTCTTCTACCTTCCGGTGGTGACCAGCTGGGTGGTCGTGTCACTGCTGTTCCAGTACATCTTTTCTTCCGGCGATGGCCTGGCGAACCATGTGGTCGTCGACATGCTTGGGCTTGCGCCGGAGAACGTGAGTTGGTTCCAGGAGCGCTGGTCGGGACTCTTCGCGATCGCAGTCCTGGGCGTCTGGAAGGGCATCGGATGGTCGATGCTGATCTTCCTCGCGGCACTCACGGCGGTGCCGGAAGCCCTCAAGGAAGCTGCCCAACTCGACGGCGCCAACGCCCTCCAACGCTTCCGCCACGTCTCCATGCCAGCCATCCGCTCGGCCCTGTCGGTCGTGTTCATCCTGCTGTTCATCGGCGGATTCAACGTCTTCATATCGGTGTTGCTGATGACTGGGGGCGGGCCCGGAAACGCCACCCAAGTGCCCTTGACGTACATGTACCAACAGGCATTCAAGTTCCTGGACTTCGGCTACGGGAGCGCAATCTCCTTCACGCTGACCTTGGTGGTGCTCGCCGCATCGGCGCTGCAGTACTCGTGGTCCCGGAAAAGGATGGCGGACTGACATGACACGTGCATGGCGCAAGACCGTTCTTTACGGACTCCGTTACCTGCTCCTTGGCCTCGCGGCGTTCGTCATGGTGTACCCGTTCCTGTTCATGGTGTCCACCTCGTTCAAGTCGCGCTCCCTCGCGTTGGGAGACCCCACCAGTCTGTGGCCGAGCGACCCGACGCTGGAGAACTACATCCAGGTGCTCGGCACCGAGAACTTCGCACGGTACTTTCTCAACTCCGCCGGGGTCGCCGTCGTGAGCACTGCGCTGATCGTGTTGCTGTCCTCGATGATGGCGTACGCGTTCGCAAGACTCGAGTTTCGTGGAAAGAGGACACTCTTCACCCTCATCATCGTGGGGCTCACCATCCCGACGATGATGTTGATCATCCCCCAGTTCCTGCTCGCCAGGGACCTCCACCTCTTGAATTCACTGCCGGGCCTTGTTCCGTTCTATGTCGGCACTGCCCTGGCCTTCAACACCTTCCTACTGTCGGGGTTCTTCCAGCAGATTCCCCGTGAACTCGACGAGGCGATGATGATCGACGGCGCCGGACCATGGCGCCGGTTCTGGGATTTGATCATGCCGCTGTCCAAGCCGGCGGTCGGCACCGTCATCATCTTCTCCTTCCTTGGGACATGGGACGAGTTTGCGTGGGCCTTGACGGTGCTCAACGACGTTGACAACCGCACGCTGCCGATCGCGATCGCGCTGTTCCAGGGACAGCACTCGACGTCCTGGGGTCTCGTGTTCGCCGCATCACTTATCGCCATCGTGCCCGTCCTGATTGTCTACATCCTCTTCCAGCGCAACTTCGTCGCTGGCCTCACTACAGGAGCTCTGAAGCACTGATGTCAGCCCCTTCGACCGTTCTGGCCGACGCGTCCATCCGAGTCATCTCGGAAGGGCAAGCGCCCTCGGGGGCGTACGTCGCCAGCCCAAATTTCTCGCAGTACGGCTTTGCGTGGCTCCGCGATGGTGCGTACTGCGCTCTGGCCATGGACGCCGTTGGCGAGCAGGAGTCTGCCGCACGATTCCACCGATGGGCGACCGACGTGGTTCTGGGCGAGCGGGACCAGATCTCGCGCGTGGTCGCCGCGCTTGATCGCGGCGATGAGGTCGCGCCCGGAATGATGTTGCCGACCCGGTACACCCTCGACGGAGAACGGGAGGGGGTCGACCCGGACGATGCCTGGCCGAATTTCCAGCTTGATGGCTATGGCACCTGGCTCTTCGCGCTTGAGCGCCATATGGGCGATGCGAGCCCGGACGACGCGACTAGCGAGGCCGTCGAACTGGCCGCTTCGTATCTTGCGGCGTCGTGGAGGATGCCGTGTTACGACTACTGGGAGGAGTTCGGGGACCGGCTTCACACGTCGACCCTGGCGGCGATTGCCGCAGGCTTGCGCGCTGCTGGCCGCATCCTCGGTCGGGGAGCCTTCTTGGAGGAGGCAGCCACGATCATGGAGTTTGTGCACAGGGAATGCGTCGTGGACGGCGCGTTCGTGAAGGGGCCCGATGACCCGCGCGTGGACGCGAGCCTCTTGTCTTTGGCGACGCCGTTTCAGCTGGTGGGTGTCGAGGACCCCCTCGTGCGCGCCACCGTGCAACGGATTCGGTCCGAACTGGTTTCGCCGACAGGCGGCGTCCGACGCTATGTCGGGGACACGTACTTTGGGGGAAGTCCGTGGTTGCTCCTCACCGCATGGCTCGGCTGGCATCTGCGGATCGCCGGAGACGATGAGGGCTACCTCGCGGCCCGTGCCTGGGTCGAGGGCCACGCCGGCCAGAGCGGCTGGATGGCGGAGCAGATCACCGACGAACCGCAGGATCCTGCGTCGGTAGCGCCGTGGGTCGAGAGGTGGGGGGCCGCCGCAAATCCACTGCTGTGGTCGCACGCCAAGTATCTTCTGATGGAGAGCGAGGTGCCCGCGTGATTCCTGACAAGGCAACCTATGGCCCAGGCGAGTCCGTCGTCATCGAGTTCGATGGGCCTGCATCGGCTGGAGAGTTGCAAGTCCTCCACCTCGACGTGTGCATTGCCAGGAAGACGATCGAGCCGGGCGCGCTCAGTGTGGACCTGGGCTCATTCGAGATCGGTGGCTATGGCGTGACGTTCGGTCAAGACTCGACCGCCATCGATGTGCTGGCGAGCCGCTGGGATCGGCCGCGTTACGGATTCGTCGTGCGCCTCGCGGGCGACGTGGACCAGATCGCGGTCACCCGCCTGTTTCGCCGCCTGCACCTCACCGCCGCGCAACTGTACGACTGGGCATACCGTCACTCGGCGCTGATGCCGCCGGCCCGCCACTACGTGGATCCGCTCGGGCAGCCGAGGGACATGGACGTGGTTAACGCGATGTGCGCCGCTTTGAAGGCCGCCAGCGTGACCCCGCTCGGCTACTCGGCCGTCTATGCGGTCGGCCACGAGGAGGCCGACGCCTGGGCCGATGCGCTCTTGCTGAAGTCCGACGGCTCTCCGTATCGGCTCGGCGATGACTTCCTCGTGTTGCTCGATCCCGCGCACGAGCGTTGGCTCGACCACTATCTCGACGAACTCGAACGAGTCGTCGCCGAAAGTGAGATCTCGGGATTTCACCTGGACCAGTACGGCTGGCCGAAGTTCGCCCGTCGGGGCGATGGAGAACGGATCGACCTGGCCGCGTCATTCGGCAGCGTGATCTCGGCTGTCCGAACGCGGCTGCCCGACGTGCCGTTCATGTTCAACAACGTGAACGACTTCCCCACCCAGGCGACGGCGCCCCTCGAGCAAGACGCCACGTACATCGAGGTGTGGGAGCCTCACACGACGCTGGGCGATCTTGGGGCCCTCGCGACCAGCGCCTGGATGGTGAGGAAGGATCACCCACCCATCCTGTCGGCCTACCTGAGTTGCTACGTGACGGGCACCGAACGGGGAGCCACCGAGGCGGCAACTCTGGTGATGGCGACCGCGTTCTCGCACGGCGCGTCGCACCTCCTGCTGGGTGAAGCCGGCAATGCGCTGGTGGACCCCTATTACCCGACGAACCATGTTCTCTCGAGCGACTCGGTCGACGTCTTCGTCCGGTGGTACGACTTCGCGGTGCGCTATGGCGACCTCCTCTACGGCGCCGATCGGACGGACGTCACGGAGTTCTTTGCCGGTGGAATCAACGAGGACGTGGTGCTGGACGCGGGCGGGGTGGCCGTGTCTACAAAGGCCCGGCCGGGCTCGCTGTGGCTCCGGGTTGTCAGGGTGCCTCGTGGCATCGTGGTTCACGTCATCAACCTCGCCGCCCAGACCGAGATAGCGTGGGATGCGGTCAAGCAGCCGACTCGAAGGGTCGACGCGGCGACGCTCTCACTTTCGTTCGTGGCGCCGGGTGCGCGGGTACTCGCCGCGTCCCCGCAAGCGCCCACCCTCGAATCCCTCGCAGAGATAGGGGAACTCGAGGGACGTCAGGACTCGTCCCTGAGCGCCGGCCAGTCCGGGGTGCGCTTCGCGCTGCCAGACCTTGGGGCGTGGACCATGATCTGGATTCCAGACGAGGAACTCGCCGCCGCGCCGCGATGAGCGGCAGGCGGTCAGGGTCAGGAGCACTGGCCAGTCTTCGTGTCCCCGTCGGGCCCTTCGAACTTGTAGCCGGGGCTCGCGGCGTGCTTTCCGTCGGGGTCCGTCGCGTCGATGCACCACTTGTCGGCGCTGTCCCACTCCAGTTCCCCCAGCACTACACCAGGTGACAGTGTCGCGATGGTCTCGCCATCGAGCGTGACGACGGCGCCGGACACCACGAGGGAGGGTGCCTCGGTCTGGCCCTCACTCACCGCGGCGACGATGCTGTCTGCGACCGAGTTCAGGTCCGACGTGACCGTCGCGTCGTGACTCTTCTTCACCTGGTCGAGGTACAGAGGGACGGCGATGGCGGCGAGGAGTCCGACGATCACGAGGACGGCGACGACCTTGGGCCAGGCGAAGACGTGTGCGCTGCGGGGTTCCGTGGCGGCTGCGGTCATCTGAAATCTCCTAGAGAGTGGCATTCGGTGCACAGATTCTCACGCGTCATACGTGACCTGCCAGTAGCCCACGTCGATCCGTCGGCCGAACTTGTGGCCGACCGCGGGAAGGTGGGCGACCTGACTCATGCCAAAGCGCTCGTGAAGGGCCACGGAGGCCTCGTTGGGCAACGCGAGCACGCCCAGCAGAGCGTGGATGGGAGCGTGGGGGCTTTGTTCGGGCGTGAGTTCCTCAAGCGCCACAAAGAGCGCCGCGTACAGGGCGGTGCCCACGGCTCGTCCGCGTTCGCTGGCGTGAACGTATACCGTCGTTTCGAGGGTGTGGTCGTATGCCGCACGGTCCCTAAACGGCGCTGCATAGGCGAATCCGAGCACCGCCGAGTCTGCACCTCCATCCGCAACGCGGGCATCGTCCTCGGCGACCACCCAAGGGAGTCCCCGCCCCACCACCTTGGCGATGCGTCGACCCATCTCCTCTGCGTCGACGGGGACCACCTCAAACGTGGCCACCGTGTCGAGCACGTACGTGTTGTAGATCGCGGCGACAGCGCTGGCGTCGTCCGCGCGCACGGGCCGCACCGTGAAGGATCGTGTCATGTGGCCATGATCCCAGTGGGAGCGTCCTGCACACCAGCAGGCACGGCGGGCTCACGCACCACCGTCTCCTCGTAGGAGCGCTTGCGACGCAGGTACCGCCAGGACGACGCCATGATGACGATGCCCGCGATGCCGGCGGCGGCCGTCACGCCAAAGCCGTACGAGGGGCCGCCGCGCTCCAGCAGCACCCCGGCCAGCCACGCGCCCCCCGCGACGCCCAGGTCGAGTCCGACACGTGTCCATGCCATGCCCTCGGTGAGACGAGAGCGGGGGATCAAGGCGTGCACCATGCCGTCGCCCACCGCCATGGTGGGAGCGATCACCAGTCCCGTCATGAACATGAGGAGACCCAGGACGAGCAGGTTCGGGGCGAACACAAACGTCACCGCCCCCAGACCGCTTCCCGTGACGCCCCACAGCAGCCTGGACGCGAGGGATCCCGTCCACACGCGCGCACCGTAGGAGAGGCCACCCACCAGCGACCCCAGTGCGAACACTGCGAGTACCGGGCCGGACCATGACTTGTGGCCCAACTGGTCGGCAAGGGCCACCGTGGACGCGTCTACGGAAGCGAACAGCGCCCCCTGCGTGGCGAAGACCACCGTGGTGATGATGAGCGCCGGCGTGGTCACCAGCAGGTGGCCGCGCAAAGGGTTGCGGTAGCGGCGCGGGCGGGCGCGTGCGCCGTCCGGGATGATGCCGACGCGTGGCAACGAACCATCGATCACGGGCGCCATCGTCAGTGGCACCGTTCCCGCGTCGCCGCGCCGCGCGGGCGGTTCGGTGGAGCGAAGCGACAGGAACATGTAACCGCCCACCAGCATCGTGACGGCAGCGACCATGCTGGGAAGCCACGACGCGACGGTGGTGGCCAAGATCGTTGCCAAGGCCGGGCCAGCGATGAAGAGCACTTCCTCGAGCGAACTCTCCAGGGAAAACGCCGTGTTCAGGCTGTGTTTGTCGGGCACAATGTGGGTCCATCGGGCGCGGGTCAGCGGGGACTGGCTGCCACTCAGGGCAACCATCGGCGCGACGGTGAGAAGCGCCCACATGGGCGCGTGCATCAACGCCGCGACCACCAGGCCGATGCGGGCAGCCACGGACAGGGCGAAACCGATCCTGAGCACCCGCGACTGCCCAAACTCGTCGATCAGGCGACTGACTTGCGGCGCCAAGAACGCGTTGCCCATGGAGACGGCGGCCAGCACGGCCCCCGCGCGTGCGTATGACCCGTACTCGATCTGAATGAGCAGAAACGTCGCAAGCCCCGTCACGCCCATCTGCATGCGGGCAAGCAGTCCCCACCAGAAGAACGCCGACGCACCCGGCAGTGCCAGGATCTCGCGATAGCGCGCAAACATCACACGTCTCCGAAAACGACTTCACGTGCGCCCGAGGGCGCTAGCGTCACACCACCCGCGCGATGTGACCGGCGCATCGTCCCGGGGCCATGCGCATGCGGGCCGCGCCGGGAGACGAGCAATTCTTACACACCGCGAGGGTTGACTACGTCCGAGGCCGTTGCGTCCGAGGCTTGATGATGCCCGGCACCGGGATGTGGTCCGCCATCCGCATGAGCACGGAGCCCACCACCGCGAGGATCAGCACATAGGCCGCGGCAAGTGGACCCAGTTGACTCTCGACACCCGCGGCGACGCCCAATCCGGCGATGACGATGGAGAACTCGCCGCGCGGGATGAGCGACAGCCCAGTACGCCATCGGCCCTTGGGGCCGATGCCCGCGCGTGCCGCCGCCCACGATCCGGTCGCGATCTTGGTCACCGCCGTGATGACCGCGAGGATCAGCGCGGGGACCAGCACCGGGAGGAGGTCGCGGGGATCGATCGTCAGCCCGAAGAAGACGAAGAAGAGCCCGCCGAACACGTCTCGCAGAGGCGGCAGGAGGGTGCGCACCTCATCGGCAACCTGTCCCGAGAGCGTCAGACCCAGCAGGAATGCTCCCACCGCGGCGGAGACCTGCGCGGCCTCAGCCACCCCGGCGACCAGGAAACTCAAGCCCAGCACGGACAGCAGCAGGAGTTCGCGAGACCGCGAGTGCACAGCGCGCGACACGTGAGAGGAGAAGCGGAAGGACACTACGAACGCCATGGTCACCAGACTGAGCGCGATCGCCATCGCGATGGCTCCTTGCGCGAGGCTGGAACCCACCAGGATCACCGCGATGATCGGCAGGAACACCGCCATCACGATGTCCTCCATGACCAGCAGGCTGAGAATCACGGGCGTCTCGCGGTTGGCATACCTGTCGAAGTCGTCGAGCAACCGGGCAATGATTCCCGATGACGACATGTACGTCACGCCGCCGAGCAGTAGCGAGGCGACGGGCGACCAGCCGAGGATCAGGCCGAAGGCGATGCCGGGGATGGTGTTCGCCAGCCCGTCGAGGATCCCCGCCAGCCAGGTGGTCTTGAGTCCCTGCTTGAGGTCCGCCGGCGAGTACTCAAGCCCTAGCAACAGGAGCAGGAGTACTACGCCGATCTGCGCGCCGATCGCCAGGAACTCCTCCCCAGCGTCAACCTTGAAGAAGCTTCCCTCGCCCATGACGAGGCCGGCGAGCAGGTACAGCGGCACCGAGGGAAGGCCGACGCGTGCCGCAAGTCGTCCCAGGCCGGCAAGCACCAGCAGGATGATCCCCAACTCGATCAACACGACGGAAGCGTGAGCCGGCTGGGCGGCGTCTACCGCGAAGTGGACGCCTGGGGAGGTGAACACGGCTCAGCCGATCAGAACGGTGCGGGCCTTGCTCACGGAGTCTTCACTGCCCATGACGA
This sequence comes from Demequina sp., assembly GCF_016278765.1. Taxonomy (GTDB): domain Bacteria; phylum Actinomycetota; class Actinomycetes; order Actinomycetales; family Demequinaceae; genus Demequina. The sequence goes on from NZ_JADQBE010000007.1 coordinate 28,152, forward strand.
GCACTGTGTCGCCGGACTCGAGTCGGAATTCGGGTCCGGGTCCGGGGATGCCGGAGTCCGAACGGATCACCGCCACGATGGAGGCCGCGGTGGTGGTGCGAATGTGACCATCGCCAATGGTCCGTCCGCTGAGTCCGCCGCTTTCGGGCATCGTCACCCACTCGATCGCGAGACCCTCCACCATGTGGCGAAGCGAGTCAAGCCTGGCGGTGATGTTGGTCCCGCCCAGCAACTCTGCGAGTTTGCTCGCATCGCTGTCGGTCAGCTCCATGGTGCCACGACAGGAGTCGGGGTCTTGTCTGTCATAGAGTGCGACATCGCGCCTGCCGTCGCGGCGTATGACGACGCCCACGTGGTCGCCAAGTTCCGAGGTGAATTCGTAGCGGACGCCGATGCCCGGCAGCGGGGTCTCGAAGATCTCCATGGGTCTACTGTCGCATGGCGGCGGTCTCGCGGTCACGTGTCGGCGACGGCTAACTGCCGCGCAGCTCCGTGTAGCCTTCGTCGGTAATGAGGAGGGCGTCGTTCACGGCGAGTTCGATGAGGTTTCCCCACGGGTCGCGCACATAGCCTGAGTACCCGCCCCAGTACACATTCTTAGGTTCCTTCGCGACCTCGCCACCAGCCTCGGCCCATTGTGCGACCACCTCGTCCACCTCCGGGGGACGCGTGAAGTTGATCGCGAACGACGTGTACCCCGGAGGAGCGAAGTCGAGGCCCTCTGCCTCCCACGAGGTACGCGACCACAGGGCCGCGACAAAGCCGTTCATCTGCACAAAGGCGATCTCGTCGCCAAAGCGCATCTTGATATCCCAGCCCATGGCCCTCTGGTAGAAATCGATGGCGGCAGCGAGGTCGTCAACAGGGAGGGTAATCAGAGACATTCTTTGCGTACGCATGGCAGAAGTATGGTCTGCTCAGGGGGAAGTCCGCTATTCGAGGGGGTCGCCCGCCTGGTACCGCGGAAGCGTCATGACAAAGGTGGCGCCCTTGTCGAGGCCCTCCGACGTGACGCTCACCGCGCCGCCGTGCGCCTCGACAATCGATCGCGCAATGGTCAGACCGATGCCGCGTCCGCCTGGTGTCGAAGCGGAGGGAACGCGATAGAAGCGCTCAAAGATCCGCCCCAGTTCTTCCTGCGCAATACCCTGCCCGGAGTCCGTGACGGACACCCACGAGTGGATCCCATCGCCGCCCGAGGTGACGGTGACGGTGCCGCCCGCGTCGGTATGCCCGAGGGCGTTGCCGACGAGGTTGATCACCACCTGCGCGAGCCGGTGCGCGTCGCCCGAGACGGGAGCGCTCGAGCCGCCGACGATCAGGGAGACGCCGGCGTGCTCGAATTGTGGGCGCATGCGCTCGCAGACCTCGGATGCGACGTCGGACGCGTCAATCGGCAGCATCTCCATGCGAAGCGTGTGCTCCTCCGCGCGAGAGAGCGTGGACAGGTCCTCCGCCAGGCGTTGCAGCCGCGAGGCCTCGTCGGCAACCCGGGCGTACACCTCCGGGCCGGGGTCGACCACCTCGTCGAGCAGCGCCTCCATCGAGCCCTTGATGGTGGTGATGGGGGTTCGCATCTCATGCGCGACCTCGTCGATCAGGCGGGTGCGGCGAGCCTCTGTCTCCGCGAGCCGTGTCGACAGTGCATTGATGTCGTGCGCCACCGCAGCAAGTTCCTCATCTCGTGGGGTGGGGACCGCCTGCTTGTAGTCGCCGTTGGCGACGCGGCGCGACGCCGCCTGAATGGACCCAAGCGGGCCCATGATGGTTCGCGTGACCAGCACTGCGGCCACCGCCGCGGCCACCAGGGCGGCGGCGCCCCCGGCGATCAGCACCCCCGGAAGCAGGCTGGCGACAACGTCGGTCGCGTCGTCCACACGCATTCCACCGCCGCGCATCATTCCGCCCTGCCGGTTGAGTAGAGCGCCACCCACGACAAACCCGGCGCCGATGAGCGCCGCGACGCCCACAAGTGCCACGGCAAAGTGCGACGCGAGCAGACGGCGTCGCAAGGTCGATCTCATGATGGGGTCCCGATGAACTTGTAGCCCACGCCCCGGATGGTCGCCACGAATTGGGGCTTGTCTGCGGCGTCGCCGATGGCCTGGCGCAGCTTGCGCACGTGCACGTCGACGATGCGCTCGTCACCGTAGAAGTCCCATCCCCACACGCGTTCGATGAGTTGGCGGCGGGTGAAGACCCGACCGGGGGACGAGGTCAACGCAGCGAGCAGGTCGAACTCAAGAGCGGTCAGGGTGGCCGCGCCGCTGCGTGTGGTGACCTCGTGTCGCGCGATGTCGACGGCCAGGCCCTCGAACAGCAGCCGTTCATCTGCGGGACTGGAGCCGTCGCGACGCCTGAGCAGAGTGCGCACGCGCGCCACCACTTCCCGCGGGCTGAAAGGCTTCGTGACATAGTCGTCGGCGCCGACCTCAAGCCCGATAAGAGTGTCCGTCTCCTCCGATCGCGCCGTCAGCATCAACACGTAGACGTCGGAGGTGCGGCGTATTTCGCGGAGCGTCTCGAAGCCGTCGATGCCGGGAAGGCGGACGTCGAGGATCACCAGGTCCGGCATCGAACGGGAGATCGCCGCGAGGGCCTCTTCCCCCGACGTCGCCAGGACAACGGTAAAGCCCTCGCGCCGCAGGTATTGCGACACGAGGTCTCGGATGTTCGCCTCGTCGTCCACGACGAGCACGGTCCTGGCGGCCACGGTTGTCATCCTAGGCACCAGGCGCGCTACCGGCCCGTGACGGACGCGACCTCCGCGTCGGTCAGCACCTGAGCTTCGTACTCGATTCCCGCGCGGGAGAGGTTCATGACGAACGCGCGCAGGTGGTTCTCGCTCGCTGATTCAAGTGAGGCGAACACGGTGGCTATCGCCGCGTCGTCGGTCGATCGATCGCGAAGGTCGGCAATGTCCGTCTCTTCGACAAGGGCGCCTACGGCCAACGCCTGAGTGTCCGATTCGAGGCCATCGGCCAGCAGGGTGTCGTACAGGTCCTGCAGTGCGGGTTCGGAGAACTCGCCAGCGGCGAGCCCGTCGGTCGGGTCTTCCGCGCCGTACGCATCCAGCAGCGACCGGACCGCGTCCAGGTGCTGTTGCTCCGCCGACGAGATGTTTTCAAACACCCTCAGGTCCCAGGCGTCGGCGAGCTCGACGTACAGGTCGTGAGCCAGCTTCTCTTCGTTCACCATGTAGACCACGGCGGCGGTGTCCACCGACGACAGGGAGTCTCCCGCCGTCACCAGCCCAGCGGGATCGCCGATGCCGTTGTCGAGGCCCTGGCCACGCGGGCCGCGAGGTCCTTGGTTGCCGCCCCACGTCGATCCGCCACCCATACCCATCCCCATGTGGGCGTCGTCGCTACCCCAGGCTAGGCCGGGGCGGTCTGCTGGGGCGCCGCGACCGGGGGCATCGTCGCCGTGCCAGCCCATGCCGGGGCGATCGTTGTCTGATGGGGTGGCCGCCAGTGCAACGGAGGTGGGGATCGCGACGAGCGCGGCGCCGCCCAAGGCGGCGAGGATGATGCTCCGGGTATTCACGGTGATGCTCCTAACGGGTTGATGTGCTTCCAGTGCACCGCAGTCGTATGGAGTCTCGGGGTGTCGTTCTGTGAAGGTTGCGTGAAGCCTCACTGCGGCACTCAACGGTTTCCCGCCGCGCCCACGCCAGCCAGAACGCGTAGCGTGGAGTCATGACCACGGCTGCCCCTCCGTTCACGTCCCCTCAGATTCGCGAGGCCTGTCCCGACGGCCACACCCTGGACATCGTCACAACCCGCGACGGTGAGGTGGTTGACCGGCGCCGCACCGTGTACTTCGATCCGGACGAGTCGGCGGTGTCGATCCGGGTCACGGCGCTCGACTCTCACGGCGAGACGGTGGGCGAACCCATGGAGGCCAGGTCCACATGGGACGACTTGCGAGACCACGCGGTCTTTCCCGGCGACATCACCACGGTGACTCGCGAAACGATCGAGACTCCGCTCGGCCGCCTCGAGTGCGCGCGGTATGACGTCGCGAGCGGCGAGGTCACGCTGGTCTTCTGGTTCAGTGCCCAGTTCCCAGGCATGCCCATTCGCTCTGCGACCGTGAGTGATGGTAGCGAGGTGGAGACCACGGTGGTTGCCGCGGTGTCGGGCGCGCCCTCGTAGTGGTCGGCCGCTAGGGCGGTGGGGGTGTGGGATCGACGACTCCGAGTTCCACGAGCGCCGCCCAGCCCGCTGCCGCGTGGTCCTCTTGGTCGACTCCGCCAAGAAGCGCGGCGTACGCCACCGCCTCAGCCTCGATGCGCTTGCGCGCCGATTCGGACATGGCGCCGTCTGTCGCGGCGGCGCCACCCGCCTTCGCATACGCCCGGGTGAGTTCCCCAAAGTTCGCACGCCCCACCAGGACGAGCGCCTGGCCGAGGTCGCTGGCCGGGTCTCCCACTGCCGCGTCCCCCCAGTCCAGGAGTCCGGCCAGGTGACCATCGCGAGTGAGGATGTTGTTGCCGTGAATGTCCAGGTGGGTCCATGTCAGCGGTCCGGGGGCCTCTCGGGCGCCTGCCTGGAAGAGTTCCCGCGCCACATGTGCGCGAATCGTGTCGCCGTGCTCCACCTCAAGGGCCTCGAGGCGCAAATCGAGTCGCTCGGCCCGATCGGCGAGCGGCCGGGACCGAAATGGGTTGACCGGGGCGTCCGCCGGGGCGGGCTGATGCACCTGTGCCAGCGCGGCCCCCAGTTCGCGCGCCCCGTCGGCGCTCAAGGGTGCCTCGTAGGCGGACTTCCCCTCGAGCCACGGCACGATCGACCACCGCCACGGGTAGCGCTCGTTGGGCTCCCCGACGTGGAGCGCGCGCGGCGTGGGGAAGGTCCACGCGGCGCCGACTCTCGGAATCCAGTCGAGTTCGGTCGCGGTCAGCGCCGCTCCGAGCCGCCGACGGGGAAGCCGGACGGCAAGGTCGCCGCCGATCCGGATGGTGACGTTGACCCATCCTTCGTGGCTTGAGCCGATGGGAAGCTTCGCAAGATCCGGAAACTGACTGCGCAACAGGGCGCGCACCAAGCGTTCGTCGATATGGACCTCGGCCGGGGGCATCTCTAGATCGCTCACCCCTCCACACTAGGGACTGTCGCTCGGCGGTGCGCGGCGAGGGCAGGCGTCGACCACAATCGAGGGCACACTGGGGGATGTCGGCACAGTCTTCGTCCGTTCCGGACCGCCGCCGCTTCAACCACACCGTTCGCTACCAACGGCAGTTGCTCGCCCACCTGCCCGAGGGTTCCCGCACCGCAATTGATGCGGGATGCGGGGAGGGTCTGGCGGCCAGGACCATGGCCCGCGCCAGCCTGACAGTCACCGGGATCGACGCCGACGAGGTGAGCATCGCGCGCGCCCGCGCGCAAGACATCGAGGGCATCACGTACGTGGTGGGGGACATCTTCGCGACTGACCTGGAGCCAGCCGACGTGGTCTACTCCGGCGCCTTGCTGCACCACATGGACATCGACGCAGGCCTGGAACGCCTGAAGTCGTAGGTCGCGCCCGGCGGACGCTTGTGTGTGGTGGGTGCGGCGCGTGCCACGTGGCGGGACCTCCACCGAGAGGTCGCCGGGTCGATCGCGGAGAAGGCCTTTCTGCTGGTCAAGGGCTCGTGGAAGCACGGCTCGCCCACCGTGTGGCCGCCGCCTCACACCTGCCGTGAGGTGCGTGACGCGGCGATGCGGATCCTGCCTGGTGCGGAGTACAAGGCGCGGGTGCTGTGGCGCTACGCGATCGTGTGGGATCGCCCCTCAGACGGCTAGTAGGGCCTCGCCCACGTAGCCGCCTTCCCGGCATCCTGGCGGGATCGCGAAGACCGCTGAACCGACCGGCGTGGTCCAGACATTGAGCAGGTCCGCCTCATCGAGCGCACTCTGGATCGGCACGAACTGACGGTTGACGTCAGCTTGCCACGACCCGAACAGCAGCCCGCTGTCACTCAGCGCGGCCGAGCCGGGTGGCGGAGGGTCCTCGTAGTTGTACCCGAGGCGCACGATGCGCAGCGTCGGATCCTCGACACGCGCCCGCCTCGCGTGCGCGACCGACGAAATGATCGGCAACCCCGACGGTCCCGACTTGTCCAGGTCCAGCGGATCGCGCTCGCGACCTCCCGTGAGCGGCGCACCCGTGTCCAGGGTGCGCCCCACGGAGTTCTCGCGACCCGCGCGATCTGCGGCGTCCCAGCCGTCGAGGTCCATCGTGATGCGCCGCAGCACAAAGCTCGTTCCGCCGCGCAACCAGGCGGGAGCATCGTCGCCCGCCAGCACCGCGGCGTCGAACTCGCTCGAACCCGGGGCGAGATTCGCGGACCCGTCGATCTGCCCAAAGAGGTTGCGCATGGTGCGCCCGGACGGGTCCGAGCCGTAGGCCCGGCGAAATCCATCCTGACGCCACCGGAGAGCGGCGAACGAGCGCGAGTCCTTGAGCAGCATGCGCAACGTGTGCGCCACGGTGACGGGCTCGTCGGCGGCCACGATCAGCAGTACGTCGCCTCCGGACCAGCGGTCCTCGAGCCTGTCGATGGAGAAGGCGGGCAGCGGGCCCAGCCAGTCCGGCCGCTGCCCGCGGGCGCGATTCACGAAGCCCCTACCGAAACCCACTGTCACGGTGAGCCCGGCGGGTGTCGCGGCCAACTCTGGTTCGACGTCGGCCAAGGCGGCGCGTCCCTGGGTGAGCCGTGCCGCGTCGTCCGTGATGAGGCGCATCCAGGCGGCCAAGCGGGCGCGGTCCACGCCGGGGAGAAGGTCGAGAGCGACGAAGGACGCGAAGGCGCCGGGCCGCGCCTTCACGGCGGCTTGGTGGGGCCCGTAGAACGGGATGACGCGCTGGCCGTTGACGCCGGCGTTGTCCGGGCGATCGGGGGTACCAGGTAGCGCGCCCGCGCGTTCGGCCCCGGCCCCGGCGGCGGCGCCGACCAGGGCACCGGCCCCCACCGCGGCCCCTGCGGCGAGGAACCGGCGCCTAGAGGGCGCGCTGTCGGCTGGCCTCACGTGGAGGCCTCCGGAGAGGCGGACTCCATCTGCTCGTCCATACCGCCGTCGTAGTTCTCGTCGGCGCCAGCGAAGTCCTTGGCCACGGCCGTGAGATCCACTTCCGAGCCGTCGGACAGCGTCAACGTGACCGTGACATCGTCCCCCGCGGCGAACGGTGCGGTGATTCCCATGAACATCAGGTGGTACCCACCCGGTTCGAGTGTCAGGAAGCCGCCCGCGGGGACGGCGAGGCCGCGGTCTACCGGGCGCATGACGTTGTCGACCACCTCGTGCAGTTCCACCGTCTTCGCGGCTTCGGACGTCGCGCCGGTGATGGTGATGTCGTGATCCGAGGAGTTCTCGATGGTGCCGAAAGCCGCGGTCATGCCGTCGGCGGCGGCCTTGACCCAGGCGTCGGTGATGGTGAGCGACGACGCATCGTCGCCGGCGCCGCTGCTGGAACATGCGGCGAGGGTCAGTGTGATTGCCGCCATGAGGGCGGCGCGGGACAGGACACATCGGGGGCGCGGGACTCGATTGGGCGCAGGCATGGGTTTCTCTTTCTCGTCTGAGGGGCGCGCAGGATGCGCGACAAGGCAGTGTCAGGCGAGGTGAAGAGGGGGTCCGCGCAGTCCCCGCGGGGATCGAGCGATGCTGATGGAGACGGGGGTGCGCCCCGGCTGTGCGGCGAGGCGCGCGGGTGTGGCGAGGCGCGGCGGGGCGATGGTCAGGCGGGCCGCCAGTGATCCGGCTGCGCGGCGCAGCAGCGCCACGAAGACGTCCGCGCGGCGCAGCAACGCGTAGGTGGCGACCGCAGCGGCCGCGTGGGCGGCGAGCATGGACGGCCCCACAGTGGCGTGGGCGGTGTGCACGCTCGCCGAGTCGACCGCGAGGCGCGTGAGCTGATGTGAAGCGTGGGGGCCCGCGCCCAAGGCGACCACGTGCGCGCCAGGGCCCCACGCGAACGCGCCGTGAAACAGTGCCTGTGCGGTCACGACGGCGGTGGCGAGCCGCCACCGCGACATGGGTTTTCCTGCGAGCTGTGTACTCACGGCAAAGGCGAGTACCAGGGGAACCACCACCCCGGGAGTGGCGGGGATCGTGCCGCCCCCGGCGATGTGCATCGCCAACGCGATCCCGGTGGAAAGGCAGGCGACAGCGGCGGCTCGCAGGAGTCGCTCGGACCGACGCATGGGATCAGTGTCCCACGCGGACTCGGCGGGGAGCGCGCCTAGAGCGCCGACGCCATGCGCCTCACGGCCTCCTCGAGGAGGGCGCCGCTGGTGGCGAAGTTGAGGCGCGCGTGACCGGCGCCGCCCGTGCCGAACGTTGGCCCAGAGTTCAGCGCGACCCGACCGCGCTCGAGGAACACCGCGGCTGGATCGTCTCCACGTCCCAGATCCCTGCAGTCGAGCCACGCGAGGTACGTCGCCTCGGGAAGGCGGTACTTGATCGCGGGCAGGTGCTCGGCGAGCAAGGACCCCAGCAGATGCCGGTTGGCGTCGAGGCCCTCGAGAACAGCCTCTAACCAGGGCGCCCCATGGGTATAGGCGGCCGTCTGCGCGATGACGCCGAAGTGGCCCGGCCAGTGGTGTGCGCCGGCGGCATAGGTGCGATGGGCATCGGCCGCTTCAGGACCGAACACCATGAGTGCTCCCGGCAGCGCCGCGAGGTTCCACGCTTTGGAGGCGGAATGAAGGGCGATGCCGCGGCCGTCAACGGAGAGGTAGGGCGTGAACTTTGCTGTCGAATAGACCAGCGGCGCGTGAATCTCATCCGACACCACGGAGGCGCCGTGGGCTGCGGCGATGCTGGCAACCTGTTCGAGTTCGGCGCGGGTGTGCACGGTGCCCCCCGGGTTGTGCGGGTTGCACAGCAGCACCGCGACCCCCTCCGCGGAGTCGCGCCGCGCTTGAGCCAGGGTCGCATCGAGCGTGTCGGGGTCAATCCGCATCTGATCCGTGAGGCGCGCTTCGACGACGGTGAGGCCGGCTTCCCGCAGATACGAAAAGAAGGGCGGGTAGACCGGAGACGTGACCACGACGTGTCCGCCACGGCCAGCGACGAGCAGCAGGGCGTCGGTGTACCCGGGAATCACTCCCGCGACGGGGCGCACGAGGGCGGGATCGAGGCTCGGCCAATGCCAGCGCGCGGCGGCGAACGTCGTGAACGCCTCCACAAAGGGCGTCGAGCCCGGGTAGCCCGTATCGCCCGCGCTGATGGCGCGTTCAAGGGCTTCCGTGATCGGGGGTGCGAGGTTGGCGTCCATCTCCGCGACCCAGAGGGGCAAGACGTCCGGGTCGTAGCGTCGCCACTTGATGCTGGTGCGCTCACGCAGACGCTCGAGGGGGACCTGTTCGAGGGGATTGGGTTCAGTCATGTTGCCCAGTCTGGCACGCGGCCAAGCGACATCAGGGGTGAGTGAGGCCGTCTTCTTGGGGGGCGTCGGAGAAGGCGTAGTCCCGCCAGTTGGAGTACTGCTGCGGCAAATCGACGCTGTCGGAGCGGCGACTCCATTCGATCTCGCGCGCACCGCGGGCGCGGTCAGCCCCGTGACGACAGTGAGGTATACGAGACGCTCGCCGTGGTAAATAAAAGAATCAAGCCCAGGACGGCGAGGATCGCCAGGCCCCCGAAGACCCACCCGATGAGGGCTCCCGCGAGAGCCATGCTGCGGTTGCTCGCTTCGCCTCGCTTGGCAGCGGCCAGGCCCAGGTGGCCAAAGATGATGCCGCCGATCCACGTGACTCCCGTCAGCAGGGTTGCGAGCGACAGGACGAGGGCGGTGACGCCCATCCAGTCCTTCTGGGTGCTCACAGGCGATCCGAAGTGCGCAGGCGGAACCTGCGCTTCCCCGAGCGACGCGGGCGGTGCTCCGTACTGAGGAGCCGTCCCTCGGGTGTTCGCCGAGTCGGTGGGCGGTGTGGTCCAAGGGTCTTGTTCAGTCACGTCACTCGCCTCCTTCGTCAGAATCGTAGTCTGCGCCGCGTGCCAGTGAAAGGAAGGCGGCGGCGGCCCTGGCGGCCGCGCCCCCGTCGACCATCAGGAACAGCGAGGGCTCGGTCAACTCGAGTTCCAGCACCACGGGCCCGTGGTCGGTGGGAAGCAGGTCCACGCGCGCGTACGCGACGCCGTCGCCCCCGGCAACGAGCTCCGGGAGCGACGCCACGATGCGGTCGCCAATCTCGCGCTCGGCCGCCGTCGCGGTGGCGGGCACAATCTTCTCGTCCGCGTACAGGCCGGCACTCCACGCCAGGTCGCGAGACAGGATCGCCGCCTTGCGAGCCGCGTGAGAGAACGTGCCGGCGACATACATCAAGGCGGTTTCACCGTGAGCGTCCACATGCGACAGGTAGGGCTGGATCATGGCGACGTGACCCTGGGCATGCAGGGATCGGACGTGCGCGGCCGCGGCGTCCACGTCGTCGCGGATCAGGGCGGCCCCACGCGAACCCGCGCCCACGGTCGGTTTGACGACCACGTGCCCCGCGAGAGCGTGCTCCGGCGGCTCGTCGCCCGGAGCGACGTACGTGGTCGGCACCACCGGGATCCCCGCTCGCTCGAGGTCGGCGAGGTATCTCTTGTCGGTGTTCCACGTGATCACGCTGAGCGGGTTGACCAAACGCGTCTGACTCGCGACGCGTTCCGCCCACGTGAGGAACCGTTCCAGGTGTTCCGTGTAGTTCCAGGTGGAACGCAGGATGACCAGGTCGAAGTCGGACCACGCCACTGCGTCGTCCTCCCATGCGACCACCTCCCCGCCGGGCAGCAGGGCCGCGAGCAGTTCGTCGTCGGCATCGATTGACGGCAGGTCCCGGGAGGTCACAAGAGCGATGCGGGGGTTCATGAGTGCCACCGTATCCCGGCGCAGCCAGGGGCTCCCGTTCCGCGCGCCCACTTAGACGATCGGGGGGATCGGCGGCTGTTCGCCGAGCGCCACCGCCGGCGGGAGCGTGTCGCCGGGCTCGCTCGTGATGCCCCGGCGGCGATCCGCCGCCTCCGTGTCTCGCCGCACCCAGGGCGAGCCCGCAATCGCGAACACGGCGACCCCCACGGCCGACCAAGCCATCACCTGGAGCCCGGCCTCGTGACCGGCCTGGTCGATCACCCGCCCGCTCAGCCAGCTGCCGAGCGCCACACCCGCTCCCAGGCCGATGCGCAGCCACGCCATGCCCTCGGTGAGTTGGCTTTGCTTCACCACGCGTTGGGCGACCGAGTCCATGCTGGTGATCGACGGCGCGATCGCCAGGCCCGCGACGAAGCCGACGCCCGCATACAGCCACAGGTTCGGCATGGTGGCGAGCGCCACAAACCCCGCGGCGAGCAGGATCGACGTGATTGCGAGCCGCTTCCACAGAGGCGTGCGCCACCGGCGCGCCCCGTACGCGAGTCCGCCCACGAAGGACCCGGAGGAGATCACGCCGATGATGAGGCCGGCCCACTTCTCGTGGCCCACCTCTTTGGCGAAAGCGACTGTCGAGATGTCCAACGCGCCGAATAGTGCGCCGAGCGCGACGGCCACGCCGGCGGCGGCAATGATGGCCGCGGGAACCTGGAATCCCAGGCCGCCCGTGTCGCCCTCTCCGTGCGCGGGGGGCTCGGTCTCCCGTTGAGCCAGCAGCAAGGCGATGCCGCCGACCATGCCGATCGCGGCCAACGCCAGGCCCGAGGCCGGGTGCACGGTGTACGCCATGAACGTGACGACCGCGGGGCCCGCGACAAACAGCACCTCGTCGAACGCGCCCTCCAAGGAGAATGCGGTGTGAATGTCGTCGTCACTCTCGAGAATGTGCGACCACCTCGCCCGCGTGAGCGAACCGAGCGGCCCGGAAAGCGAAGCGATGGCGATTCCGAGCCACAGTAATGGTTCCGGCCCGCGCGTCATCGCGGTGGCGATCAAGATGACGGTGCCGATCACGAACAGGGCGGTCAGCGGGATCATCATCCGCTGTCCCTTGCGGTCCACCCACCGCGCAGTGGGGAGCGTCTGGAGGGCCCACACGATGACGCCTACTGCGACGACCCGGCCCGCGATCTCCCAGCGGTCGTACTGAATCTGGATCATCAACATCACCGAGATGTTGAGGGTCGAAATGGGCAGTCGCGCCAAGAGCCCCGCGAGCGCGAACTGGCGCGCACCGGGCTTCTTGAGGAGGGGGCTATAGGGGCTTGGCACGTAGGCCATGATGTCACCTGGGCGAGACAAGGTGGTCGGTTGAGGGGCCTAGGTGGGGTCGCCCTCGCCGACGTCGCCATGCGGAGTCTCGACCGGCGGCGGCAACGTGTTGTGGGACGTGCGCCGCTTGTCTTGCCAGATCAGCAGGGCGGCGCCGCCGATAATGACGAGCGCTGCCGCGCCGATGCCCACCCATTTCAGGATGGGCCCCCAGGCAATGCCATCGGTCGCCTGGCCGCGGATCACGATCTCGTCCGGCGTCAGGAGGTCCTCGAGGCCCAGCACGACCGTCTTGCCCTCCACCTGCCCGGCCGTCGCGGACTTGACCGGCCCGGGGAAGGTGAAAGTGATGGCGAAGTCGATCGAGTCGGCGATCAGCCCGATCGCGCTGGCACCCTGAACCCCGGACAGGTCCCGGCTGGGGTCGGCGGGGATGGTGACAACGTAGACGTTTCCGTCTCGTGCGACCCTCATGGGGGTCCCCAGGCCCGGAGCCACCTGGTCGATGCCCACCTGGGCCGCCGTCCCGAACTGGTCCAACGTCAGGTCTCTGGCGATGATGTGGATTCCGCGTCGGTTCCCTTCGACGTAGTCCTCGATCGTCACTTTGGAGGGATCGATACCACGTCCGATCGCGTCGGGCGCCGACAACGCTTGGGTCGTCAGCGTGTCCAGATCGATGCCCGCCTGGCTGGCCGCCTCCGGCGTGAGGGCGACGATCAACTCCTGCGTGACCGTGTCGTCGGCCGTGAAGGTGTTGGTGGACTGAAACCTCACGCAGCCGGTCAGCATTGCCGCGACGGTGAGCAACACGGCCGCGCGCGAGAGAGCTGTGATCACTCTTTCTTGTCCTCCGGCTCGGCGGGGGGTGCCGGCGGGTCAACCTCAGGCATGAGCGTGGGAGGGGGAGGCACAGCACCTTCCGCACCGGAGGACATCGCGGCGGGCGCGGCGCCCTTCTGCTTGCGCAGGACGATGACCACCACCGCGGCGATGCCTGCCAGCGCCACAATGATTGCCAGGGCCACGAAGATCAGCCAGAGCGGGAAGGCGCTGTCGGACGTCGCGCCCGCCGTCGCGGAGATCGGCTCGGTCTGGGCGAACAGGTCCCATGTCACGGTCTTGCCTTCGATCGTTCCGTTGGTTTCGCCCCCACTCACCTCGCCAGGGAACGTGATCGACAGTAGTGATTCGGCGCCGGTCGGCACCTGATCTATTTCGTCCGCGTTGGTAGGGGACGATTCGCTGGACACGACGAACTGGTCGCCCACCCGCTCGATGCTGAACAACTCACCGAACGCCGCATTCACCTGGTCGAGGTCCAGGCCGTCGAACGAGTACGACTTGCCGATGTAGTCACCCTCGGCGTAGTCGTCCACCGAGAAGTTTCCAGACTGGCCCTCGAAAGGGCTGTCGGCGAAGAGTTGCGCAAGCGCGTCCTCGTCCGAAGCGGCGCCCATCTGCTCTCCGATGCCTTTCTGGACCGCCATGATGACGGAGCCCGAGGCCTTGTTGTCGGAGTCGAGCGTGATGTCCACGTTGTACCGGAGACACCCGCTCAGGGCGAGTACGGCGACCAGGCTGAGCGCGGCGACCCGTGCGATGCGATTCATGACCTCACCCTCCCACAGTCGGCGTCGCCGGACTAGGGTGCGCGGCGGGCAATCCGGCCGGCACATGCGTACGCGATTCCACCCGCGATCAGCACCGCCGCCGCGAACCATGCAAGGGGCGCAGCACGGTCCGGCTTGGCGATGGCGCTGCCGCGCGCAGACAGTTCTGGAGGAGCGTCCTGCAACTGCCACGTCACCGTCCGGTTGGTGACGCTGCCGTTGTTCTGCGTCACATCCCCAGGAAACGTCACGCGAACGATGAATTGCGCGTCCGCGAGGTGGCTCGAGACGTCGTCCTGAGGCAGTTCGCCTTGCGCTGCCAGACTCACCGCGTTCGACGGTCCGGACACCACGAACTCATCGCCGACGCGCTGAATGCCCCAGTCCCCGTCGCTCGGCGCAAAGGTGTCGAGAGGTGCGTCGGCAAAGGAGACGGTGACTCCTACGTAGCCGTCCTCGCTGTAGTCGCCGTAGGAGACGTCGGCGAGGGTCTTTGCCTTCGCATACTCGCCCCACAGCTCTTGGGCCATGTCCCGGTCGGACATCCCAAAGTTGTCTCCGGTGCCCTTCTCCACCGCCACCACGTACTGACCTGACACCGTGTTGTCGGGGTCAAGGGTGAGGTCGGCGGTGAAGCGCAGGCAACCGCCCAGAGCGAGCGTGGCTACGGCAGCCAGCAACGCGAGTCGCCATCGGTGCATAGGTCGAGGGTGACACGGCCACCCCGCGATGCCCGCAGCGACACGGACTCCTAGCGGTCGAGCGCTTCCGTGACCACGTCACGAGCGGCGGCCTGGACCTCGCCCAGGTGCGACTGAGACACGAACGACTCGGCGTAGATCTTGTAGACGTCCTCGGTGCCCGAGGGACGGGCCGCGAACCAGGCGTCGTCCGTGGTGACCTTGAGCCCGCCGATCTTGGCGCCGTTGCCGGGTGCCGTCGTGAGCTTCGCGCGGATGTCCTGACCCGCAAGCGTCTTCGCCGTCACCTGCTCGGGGCTGAGTTTGCCCAGCGCGGCCTTCTGGTCCTTGGTGGCCGCGGCGTCGACGCGCGCATACCAGGACTCGCCCAGTCTGTGGGTGAGGGAGCGGTGCAAGGCGGACGGCGACGATCCCGCGGTCGCGGTGATCTCCGACGCGAGCAGGCACATGATGAGCCCATCCTTGTCGGTGGTCCACACGCGGCCGTCGCGCCGCAGGAAACTCGCGCCAGCGGATTCCTCACCGCCAAACGCCACCTCACCACTGAGCAGTCCGGGCACGAACCACTTGAAGCCCACGGGCACCTCGACCACGGTGCGGCCGATGTCGGCGCCGACGCGGTCGATGAGGCTCGACGAGACGAGGGTCTTGCCGATCTTGGCGTCGGCGGGCCACTCGGGCCGCGCCCCGCCGTACAGGTAGGCGATCGACGCCGCGAGGTAGTGGTTGGGGTTCATCAGCCCGCCGTCGCGGGTGACGATGCCGTGGCGGTCCGAGTCCGCGTCGTTACCGGTGGCGATGTCGAACGGCGCATCCGACGCCGACATGAGGTCTCGCAACGTGGCCATTGCGTAGGCGGACGAGCAGTCCATGCGAATCTTGCCGTCCCAGTCGAGCGTCATGAAGGACCAGGCCGGGTCGACCTTGGGGTTGACCACGGTGAGGTTGAGCCTAAACTCCTCGCCGATAGCGCCCCAGTAGTCGACTGCGGCGCCACCCAGTGGGTCCGCGCCGATGCGCACGTCGGCTCGTCTGATGGCCTCGAGGTCGATCACTGACGGCAGGTGGGTGAGATAGAGGTCGAGGAAGTCGAATCCCTTGGTGGTGTCGGCGGCCACCGCCTTCGCGTACTGGAAGCGCTGCACCTGACGCCAGTCGCCCGCCAGCAGTGCGTTCGCGCGTTCGGCGATCCAGGCGGTCGCGTCGGTGTCGGCAGGGCCGCCGTGGGGCGGGTTGTACTTGAAGCCGCCGTCGCGCGGGGGGTTGTGTGACGGCGTGATGACGATGCCGTCGGCAAGGCCCGAGCCGGAGGTCCGCAGGCCGGTCTCGGCCACGGCGCCGTTGGCGACCAGGATGGCGAGCGACACCGCGGGCGTCGGCGTGTAACGGTCCCGCGCATCGATCCTCACCTCGACGCCGGCGGCAGCCAGGACCTCCACGGCGGTCTCCTGTGCCGGGCCGGACAGGGCATGCGTGTCCTTCCCGATGAAGAGGGGACCGTCGATGCCCTGATTGCGGCGATACTCGACGATCGCGGCCGTGGTGGCGACGATGTGGGCCTCGTTGAAAGCCGTGTCGAGCGAGGACCCGCGGTGCCCGGACGTGCCAAACACCACCCGCTGGTCGGCGATGCGTGGGTCCGGCACCAGGTCGTAATAGGCGCCCAGGAGGGCGTCGACGTCGATCAGGTCTTCGGGAAGGGCAACTGTGCCTGCGCGCTCATGCATGGGCCAAGTCTTGCACTTTGGACGTGATGGCGCAGGCCCTCGCTGGTCACATTCCTCCCATGCTGGGGTAAAGAGGGGTTCATTTCTCCGTGCGAACGCGGCTAGGCTATGAGCGTGGCGAAACCACGATCCGAGACCCCGAAGGCGCCCGGCGCGGCGCGCAAGCCCAGCGCGCGCTCGGGACGTGTTGCGGCCGCTCGTCGAGCCGCTCAGGCCGCGTCTGTCCCGACGGCGGCGGTGCTGATCGTGGCCCACAACCAGGCGCGGCGCATCGCGGCGACCGTGCGGGCTTCGCGCGCCATACCGGGCGTTGATCTTGTGCTGGTCGTGGACGACGGATCCGCCGACAATACTCAGCACCTGGCTCGCAAAGCCGGGGCAGTCGTGGTGAGGCACTCACATCGGCGCGGTCGGTCCGTGTCCATCGAAACCGGCTCTGCGGTGGTGAGCATGCGCGACGAAGAGGGCAAGCCGCCCCGCGCCGTATTGCTCATGGAACCGGGTCTTGGCAACGCCGCGATTGGCGCGGCACCGCTCGTGGAAGCGGTATTGGAGAGCGTGGCCGACATGGCCATCGGCTTGACGGACGGCGGAAATCGGGCGACCGGGGCGACGGCCGGCTCCGCTCGCAAGGCCATCGCCGCTCTGTCCGGATGGAACCCGATCCAACCTCTCAGCCGCGTGCGGTGCCTCACGCGCGAGGCTCTCGAGGCCGCACTGCCGCTATCTCATGGCGCCGGGCTCGAGACCGGAATGACGCTGGACGTGATTTACGCCGGCCTGACGGTGACGGAGGTCGAGTCCGAGATGCGACACCGCGTCTACAAGAAGACGGCCACACGCCCGCTCGCGCGTGTGAGCCAGTACCGTGACGTCATGATGGCCATCAGCTCGCGTCGCATTCGCTTGTCACTGCTGTCCACCCAGCACGCCGTCGAGGACACGTTCCACATCGCCAGCCGGTCCAGTCAGTCCACCGACCCCACCGCACCGGAGTCAGTTCAGTGAGCGTCCCGCGGTACGCATACCTGGGGCCCGAAGGGACGTTCACCGACGCGGCACTGCGCGCCATGACGGCCGGAGCCGACATCGAACCGATGCCCGTTGTCGACGTCCCCACCGCGCTCGCCGCAGTGCGAGCTGGAGAGGCGGACTTCGCCGTCGTCGCCATAGAGAACACCGTCGAAGGCGGTGTCACCGCCACACTCGACACCTTGGCCGAGGGAGCCTCCCTCGTCATCCTTCAGGAAGTCGTCTTGCCGGTGGCCTTCGAGTTGGTCGCAGCCCGCCCCCTTGCGCTCGAGTCCGTGACGCGCGTCGCGGCGCACTCCCACGGGCTGGCCCAGTGCCGACGATGGCTCGCCTCTCATTTGCCTGAGGTCATCCAGATTCCCTCGACCTCCAACACTGCGGCGGCTGTGGCGCTCGCCGACGGTTCGGCGGACTTTGATGCTGCGCTCGCCCCGCCAGGCACTGCCGCGCGGTTGGGCCTGCACCTTGTGAGCGACGGAGTCGCGGACAACGTCTATGCCGCCACTCGGTTCGTGAAGGTAGGGCGGCCCCAGCCGGCACCCCCCGCCACTGGCGCCGACAAGACCACCCTGGTGGTGCACTTGCCCACCGATCGTTCGGGCGCGCTCTTGGAGATGCTGGAGCAGTTCGCCGCCCGCGGCGTGAATTTGTCTCGCATCGAATCGCGCCCGCGTGGAGACAAGGTGGGTGAGTATTCGTTCTCCGTCGACGCTCTTGCGCACATCGGGGAAGCGCGCATGGCCGAGGCGCTGGTGGGGCTCAGGCGCACGTGCCCGCTCGTCGTCTTCCTTGGCTCGTACCCCGCAGCGCACGGTCAGGTCACTCCGCTAGCCCCGGGCACCGGCGAGGCGGACTTCGCCGCAGCGCACGCGTGGGTGGAGTTGCTGAGACGCGGCGAGGGGTAACGTCCGAGACCGCTACTGCACGCGGCGCCTGACCAAGAGCGCGCCGTGATCGACGGTGGCGGTCACGCTCCGCGCGAGACCCAAGCCCTCCCCGTCGGCCTGCACCTTGTACATATGATCCATGCCAACCACGATCGACTTGCCACGCGCATGATCGATGCGTGACGTGCCGTACGCCTTGAGTACGTCCGGGATGTGTACCCCTGCACCCTGGGCCACCACGTTGCCGAAGAGCGCCGTCCAGCCGACGATGCCCGCGCGCGCGTCCAGTGTCGCCACGTCGAGCCAGCCGTCCTCCGCCGACGCATGGGGAACCAGCATGAGTCCTCCTGGCAGCTTGCCGACGTTCGCGAACAGCACCGTGCGCATCTGCGTCGTGACCTCGGCGGAGCCGTCCACCGACACGGAAGCGGTCATCCTGCGCGAGCCCAAGTGCTTGAGCGCGGCAAAGAAGTAGGCGATCCAGCCGAGTCGCCGCTTGAGGCGTTCGTCGGCGCCAGCCACCATCTCCGCGTCGAGTCCCGCGCCAGCGATCACTAAGAAGATATGACGCTCGTCTTGAGCGCGAGGCCCGCGATCCAGGTCCAGCCAGCCCACGTCGATCCGCGCACTCTCGCCCTCCAGGGCGATGCGTAGCAACGAGGGAGTGTCCCCCAACGGCAGGTCGAGGTTGCGCGCAAAGAGGTTGCCCGTCCCCATCGGGATGATGGCGAGGGGAATCCCGGTACCGGCCAACTCCGCGGCGACCGCACGGACGGTGCCGTCGCCACCGACGGCAACCACCACTTCGGCCCCAGCGTCGAGCGCCGCGCGCGCGGCCTTGTGCCCCGAGTCCTCCGGTGTCGTGTAGAGCCACATCGGCTGCGGCAGGTAGCGGTTGGAACAAGCGCGCAGAGCCTGCTCGCGCACCGCATCGATGCCAGCCTTCGTGGGATTGGCGATGAACGCGATGCGCTCCGTTCCGCGCGTGGTGGGCGCGAACTCCCCTTGAAGCGCGACGGGCAACGCCCTGATCCGCAACACCTTGCGCCAGAACGGCGGAATGGCGATCGGGTCCCTCGTGCCGATGCGGCGAGTGATGGTCACCGCGAGAACCAGACCCGCGATTCCAATCACGAGTGCGGATCCCGCGATGACTACCGCGAGCGCCGCATCTGTCATGGGTCGAGCCTACGTGTCCGCCGATAGACTCGCCATCATGATCGATCTTGCCTTGCTTCGCTCGGACCCCGAACGCGTGCGTGATTCCCAGCGGATGCGCGGCGACAGCATCGAGGTGGTGGACCAGGTCCTGGCCGCCGACGCGCGCCGACGCGCCGCGCTCACCGACTTTGAACAGGCACGCGCCGAGCAGAGGTCGCTGGGCCGCGAGGTCGCCCAGGCGAAGGGCGACCACAAGGAGGCGCTGCTGGCGTGCACCAAGGACCTGGCGCAGCGGGTCAAGTCCTTGCAGGCCGACGCCGACGCCGCCGACGCCGAAGCGCGCGAACTGCTCATGAGCATCGGCAACCTTGCGGAGCCTGGCGTGCCCGCGGGCGGCGCCGACGACTTCGCGGTGCTGCGGCAGCAGGGCACACCCCGCGACTTCGCCGCCGAGGGCGTCCCCGTGCGCGATCACCTGGAGTTGGGTGAGGGTCTGAAGGCGATCGACATGGAGCGTGGCGCGAAGGTGTCCGGAGCCCGCTTCTACTTCCTCACGGGCGTGGGGGCGCAACTCGAGTTGGCGATTCTCAATGCCGCGATGGGGGTCGCGACCGCGCAGGGTTTCTCCCCGATGATCACGCCGACGCTGGTGCGCCCCGACACGATGCGCGGCACGGGTTTCCTTGGCAAGCACTCCGACGAGGTCTACTACCTGGAGAAGGACGATCTGTACCTGACGGGGACGTCCGAGGTGGCGCTCGCCGGCTATCACACGGACGAGATCTTGGATCTGAGCGACGGCCCGTTGCGCTATGCCGGGTGGTCGGCCTGCTATCGCCGGGAGGCCGGTTCGGCGGGGCGGGACACCCGCGGCATCATCCGCGTGCACCAGTTCCACAAGGTCGAGATGTTCTCCTACACACGGCCCGAGGACGCGGCCGACGAGCACGACCGCTTCCTCGCGATCCAGGAGTCGATGTTGCAGGCGTTGGAACTGCCCTACCGCGTGATCGACACGGCGGCCGGAGACCTCGGAACGTCGGCCGCACGCAAGTATGACTGCGAGGCGTGGCTGCCAAGCCAGCAGCGCTGGATGGAACTCACGTCCACGTCGAACTGCACCACGTTCCAAGCGCGCCGGCTCGCGATTCGCGAGCGTGGTGAGGACGGTACCCGGGCGGTCGCGACCGTCAACGGCACCATCGGCACCACGCGGTGGATCGTGGCGCTGCTGGAGAACCACCAACAGGCCGACGGCAGCGTCTACGTCCCCCCGATGCTGCGCCCATACCTGGGCGGCGCGGAGTTGCTGACGCCGGTGGCGTGACCCGACGTGGCGGGCCGCCGTCGTAAAGTCGACCCATGGCCGTTGATCCGGAAGAACTCGACCCGCCGCTCACGGAGAATGACTGGCGGCTCGTCGGCCTCGACATCGACGGCACGCTCATGCACTGGGGCGGCGAGATCACCGATGCGGTGGTCGAGGCGGTCACTCGGGTACGCATGTCCCGCAACCATGTGGTGCTGGCGACCGGTCGCAACATCATGGCAACCATGCCGGTCGCGGAACGGCTGAGCATCCGCCGCGGCTGGGCGGTGTGCTCCAACGGGGCCGTCATCATCCGACTCAATCCGGGATCGCCAGGCGGCTACGACATCGTCAAGATCATCACCTTCAACCCGCGTCAGGCACTCGAGTTGATTCGAGATGAGATGCCGGACGCCTTCTTCGCGGTCGAGGACCTGGGGGTGGGCTTCAGGGTGACCAAGGAGTTCCCCATGGGCGAGCTGGCGGGGCGCCAGCTGAAGGTCTCGTTTGACGAGTTGTGCCACGACGACGTCACCCGGGTGGTGATCAGGGCTCCGGGGGCCGAGGTCGAGCACTTCGATGACATCGTCCACCGCATTGGGCTAAGCGACGTGACGTACGCCGTGGGGTATTCGGCGTGGCTGGACCTCACCCCGCCGGGGGTGTCCAAGGCGTCGGCCCTTGAGACCTTGCGGGAGGAGCTCGGCGTGCATCCCGAGCACACTGTGGCGGTCGGCGACGGCAACAATGACATTGAGATGTTGACGTGGGCGCGCGACTCCTACGCCATGGGCAACGCCCCCGAGAGAGTGGTCGCGGCCGCCCAGGGCTCGATCGGGCCGGTCGATGAAGACGGCGTGCTCGAGGCTCTTGAACCGCTGATTGATCCCTCCCGTCCTTCCATGTAGCCGTCCCGCGCGCCGTGGAGGAGACGGCGCTTGCGACGCCTCGTAGGCTGGAGTCATGAACCTCCTCGAAGATCCCGCGCACCGGGCCTGGCTTGAAGCCGAGGCCGAACGCCTGCTCGCTTTTGGACGGCCCAGCCGTTCCGCCATCGGCGGCTTCGGATGGCTCGACAACCACGGCGTCGTCGATCCCTCCCACCCCATCGAACTGTGGATCAGCGCCCGCATGACGCACAGTTACGCTCTGTCCGTGCTGCGGGGAAACGCGGCCGACGCGGCGCTCGTCGACCACGGAATCACATCGTTGTGGGGCCCCTTGAGGGACGATGCTCACGACGGTTGGTTTGCGAGCATCGGCCCTGATGGACCCATCAATGACGCGAAGGAGGCGTATGGTCACGCCTTCGTGATCTTGGGGGCATCGTCGGCGGTGGCGGCGGGGCGCCCCGAGGCGCCCGCCCTCCTGGAGGAGGCGCTCGACGTCTTCGACGCCCACTTTTGGGACGACGAGCACGGACTTGCCCGCGAGTCATACGAGGCCGACTGGTCGGGCCTTTCCGAGTACCGCGGGGTCAACGCCAACATGCATACGGTGGAGGCGTACCTGGCTGCGGCCGACGTAGCGGTGCGGCCGGATCTGTTGGAGCGTGCGCTGCGGATCACCACCCGGGTGGTGGACGAGTGGGCGAGGAACAACGGGTGGCGCATCCCGGAGCACTTCACGGCGGAGTGGGAGCCACTTCTCGAGTACCACCGCGACGAGCCCGCGCATCCCTTCAGGCCCTTCGGCGCGACCATCGGCCACCTCTTCGAGTGGTCGAGGCTGACGCTTCAACTCGAGGCGTCGCTGTTGCGCGCGGGCCTCGACGCGCCGCGCTGGATGGTGGGCGCCGCCCGAGAGTTGTACGACGCCGCGGTGCGCGACGGCTGGAACGTCGACGGAGCACCCGGCTTCGTCTACACCGTTGACTGGAATGGTGCGCCGGTGGTCCGCGCGCGGATGCACTGGGTGACGGCGGAGGCGATCGGCGCGGCGCTGACTTTGTGGCTTCGCGAGGGCGACGAGGTCACGGCGGCCGACTACGAGTCCTGGTGGGACTACGCCACCGAATACCACCTCGACCGCGACGGGGGATCCTGGTGGCATGAGCTGGCCGCCGACAACACGGTGGGGCACTCGACGTGGGAAGGCAAGCCGGACGTCTACCACGCACTTCAAGCCACCCTCTTCCCACGACTGCCGATCACGCCGTCGCTGGCGAGCGCCATCAAGGCCGGGCTCCTCCAGTAGCGCGAGCCCTATGGAGTCAGCACGAGCTTGCCCGCCACATCGCCGCTGGCGAGCATGTCGTGTGCACGCGCCGCGTCTTCAAGCGGCACCGCAGCGTGCAACCGCGGCGCCACCTGCGAGGGAATCCACGGCCACACCTCGCGGCCCACGGCCGCGACAATGGCGGCGCGCTCCGCGTGGGGACGCGAACGCAGCGTTGTGCCGATCACGCGCAGCCGCCTGGCCATCAGCGCGCCCAGGTCGATCGGCGCCGTCGCCCCGTGCATCAGACCGATGACGACGAGGCGGCCGCCGGTGGCCAGCGCCGCCAGGTTCCTGTCCAGGTAGGCAGCGCCGACGACGTCGAGGATCACATCGGCTCCGCCGACGGCTTGGGCGGCAGCCACGAAGTCCTCGCTGCGATAGTCGACCGCAATGTCGGCGCCAAGGTCGGCGCACCACTGGGTGCGGTCGGGCCCCCCGGCCGTGGCAATCACGCGCAGCCCCATCGCCTTGCCGATCTGGATTGCCAGGGAACCGATCCCGCCGGCGCCGCCATGAATGAGCAGGGTCTCGCCTGGGCGGACGGATGCGGTGTCAAGGTTTGACCAGACGGTGCACGCCGCCTCCATCAACCCGCCGGCAGCGAGCAGGTCGAGGCCTTGCGGCACGGGAAGCGTGAGGTCGACGGGAACCGAGATGGCCTCGGCGTACGCCCCGCCTCCCACGAGCGCGCACACGGGGTCGCCTTCGCGTGGCTCGGTGACCCCTTCGCCCACGTGCATGACGGTGCCCGAGCACTCGAGACCCGGCCACTCGGGCCAGCCGGGAGGCGAGGGGTACGTGCCCTTGCGCTGGAGGAGATCGGCGCGGTTGACACCGGCAGCCGCGATCGAGATCACGACCTCGCCGGGACCGGCGTGGGGTGCGGCGACGTTGCGTACCGCCATCTGCCCGGCGGCCCCCGTCGATTTGACCACAATCGCACGCATCGGCAATTTGCCCCTTTCCCGTCATAACTGCTTCGTTATACCGTCTCATGGTGTGACGCGGCCGGAAGCGGCCTTATGGAAATGCGGCTTGGTGCCGATATCACGGGGGATCACACGCTTCAGCAGTGTGGCTGGCGATCTGCCGGTATGCGGCTGGCGGTCACGAGGGAGAGGTACATGCTCCAAAGGTTGGGAATTCGTGGCAAGTTGCTCGCGGTCGTCGCTGTCCCGACGATCGTTCTTCTTCTTGCCGCCTCCTTTGTGGTGTTCAATGCTGCCGTCGAACAGTCCTCCTCTCGCAATACCGAGCAACTGGTGGAGGTTGTGCACAGCGGCTCACTCCTCGCAGAGGAGGTGCAAGGCGAGCGCGCCGCGGCGACGAACTACCTGCGCGCCGTGAGCGACGGCGTCCGCAAGACCAACGCCGCTCGCACCGAGGTCGACACCGCCGTCGCTCAGATCGATGCCGCAGGCTCGCTGGATCCCGCGAATGCCGCGGCGTCCCGGGCTGTCGTCGACGCGGTGAGCGGCGCAAACGGCAACGATGGCCTCGACACCTTGCGCCAGGTCACCGACGTTCCGCAGGCCGGCACCGACTTCCCTGCGTGGCCGGACGCCGCCACCGCAGCCCTCGCTCACGACGGACTCGAACGCATCGCGAGTGAGGTGGATGCCGCGGTGGGTGAGGCGCCCGCGGGAGACCTCCGCACGCTTATTCAAGACCTCGGCGACCGCATCCGGGCCGAGGCCCAACTGACAGCCGCCTATCTGAACGACTCGAGGGTGTACGCCGATGCGCTCCCAGCCCACTTCTCCGCGGTGGATAGCAGGGGACAGGACTTCCTGGTGTTGGCGGACGGCATCGAGGATCGCCCGGACAACGCCGGCGCGTTCCGCTGGGTCAACGACCTCCGCACGCGCCTGGCCAATATCGACGGACTTCGCGGAGAGATTCGTGCCAGCAGGCTCCTGCCCGGCAACGCGGCATCCGAGTACACCACCATGGTGACGGACTCCCTCGAGTTGACGCGCACCGTAGCCAACTCCGCGTCCGACCGGCTGTTGGCTGCCTACCTGGGCGCGTACGCCGCGATGGACAACCTGTTCGAATCGGTGAGAACCGAGGAGGCGTTCGTCGCGCGCAAAATCCGCGAGGGTCAATGGGCTTTCGGCGAAGTCACGGAGTACCAGGGCCTGTACTTCGCTACCAACAACGCCCTCGCCAGCGCTCAGCTCGCCGTGGACACCCTCTCAGGCGTCCCCCCGGTTCCCTCATTTGGTGTGTCCTACGACGTCACGGAAGCGACGGGTTTCGAGACCATCCGAGACCGCCTGGTGGCCGACAGCTCCGACGCCGTGCTGCTGGAGCAGCGCGGAGGAGATTGGACGGGTCAGGTTGACGAGGAACTTGCCGCCATGGCGCCGATACGTTCGGATATTCTGGCCGGAGCAAAGCAGGAGACGTCCACGGTGGTGCGAAACAGTCTCATTCAGCTACTCGCGACCATCGCCATCTCGGCCGTCGTCTTCGCGCTCACCCTGCTCGTCACCTTCGCCACGGCGCGCCGCATCGTCAATCCGTTGCGTCGCCTGACGACCACGGCTACTGCGGTGCGCCAGGAACTGCCGCGCCTCGTGGAGCGCGTGGCGCTTCCTGGCCAAAGCGTCGACGTCTCGGAGGTACAGATCCCCGTGGAGTCGCAAGACGAGGTGGGGCGCCTGGCCGAGGCGTTCAACTCCGTCAACGCGGCGACCCTGGCGATCGCCGCCGAGCAGGCGGCACTGCGTGGCTCCATCTCCGAGATGTTCGTCAACGTGGCCCGCCGTGACCAGGTTCTCCTCAATCGCCAACTCTCGTCGATTGACGAGATGGAACGCACCGAAGACAACCAGACCACGCTCACCAAATTGTTCGCCCTCGATCACCTGGCCACGCGAATGCGCCGCAACAGTGAGTCGCTGTTGGTGCTTGCGGGCATCGACACTGGACGACGCCTGCGTCGTTCCATGCCGTTGTCGGACGTCATCCGCACAGCGTCGTCCGAGATCGAGAAGTACGACAGGGTCCAGCTGGAACTCGACGCAGACCCGTCGATGCTCGGTCACTCGGCCCTCACCGCGGCACACATGTTCGCTGAACTTCTCGAAAATGCCACCGTCTTCTCGAACCCCGGTTCCCCGGTCGTGGTGCGGACCATGACCGAGGGCGACAACATCTGCGTCGAAGTGGTCGACGACGGCATTGGCATGACCCCGGAGGAGCTCGCGGATGCCAATGCCCGCGTCGCGTCGACGGCGGCCTCGGAGATCCTGGGAGCGCAACGTTTGGGCCTCTTTGTGGTCGGCCGTATTGCTCGCCGCGTGGGCGCTCAGGTGCAGTTGGAGGCCATCGAGGGCGGTGGAATCTGCGCCAGGGTCGTGATGCCACCGTCACTGTTCGACGCGAGCGTCGTCTCCGATCAGGGCCACCAGTCGAGCACCGCCATCGACGACAGCACCCGGGCCCCCGCCGCGCTGGTGCACCACAGCGTGTCGGACTCCGAGGTGCGCGATCCCTCTCCCACTGAGAACCAGCGGCCCGCCTCCTCGCCACACGGTTACCAGCCCTCGGTGATTGAAGAGGGCACCGGTCTCGCCGGCCGCACCGCCGAGTCTCCTGAAGCGCCCGAGACCCCCGAATCCCCCGAGACTCCCGAATCTCCCGAGACTGCGGCGGCCGCCGACGTTCCCGCGGATGCGCCCTTGGCGGGGATCGAGAGTCTTGTCGCGGCCGACGCCGCGTCCGCCCCCGAAGCCGTGCCGGTCGACCTCGACGCGCTCACGGAGGGCGCGACGCAGTCAGGGCTACCCACACGCCGGCGCAAGCGGGCCGCTGTCGAGGCTGAGGCACCGCAGGATACGCGCAGCATCATCGGCTTGCCGATGCGTGCTTCGGACGAGCAGCTGACAGCCCTCCAGAGTGCCGCGACGGCGGGCTTCACGCCGATTCTCGCCGCCGACGAAGTCTCGCCTGAGAGCGCTGAGCAGCGTGCCAGGGTATTCCGTGGCTTCCGCTCGCTCCGCGGTGAGGACGACGACGCGGCGCCCGGACCCGACTCCGCATCGGTCGGCCGCGACGGCAGGCGCAGCATCCCCGCGGTGAATCCGCTTGGTCACACGCCGGAGCCGGCTTCGGTCCCCTCCCTTGAGCCAGACGCCGCGGAAGTCGGCGAGGACCAGGAGGAATCGGGCTCGCCCAATCGGGAGATCCGGCAAGAACCGGCGTCTGCCTTCGCCGTGCAGGCCGCCGATCCCCGGCGCCTCGATTCCCCGGTCGTTCGCCAATCGTCCCTCATCGCCACCGGATTCACGAACGAGGACGCGGATGTGCCGGCGGCCTCCGAGCCTGCCGAAGGTCCCACGCCGTCGATGGCCATTCCGATGCTCGAGGAAGACGAACCCGAACCGTCGCTGTCGAGCCCTTGGGGGCAGCCAGGTGAACCGCCCGGGGCCGGAGTCGAGTCAGTCACGCTGGATGACCACCCGTATCCGCAGTCCCCGGACGCGGAGTCCTTGGACGATCGAGGCGCGTCGGAAGCGCAAGCCGAGCCTGCCTTCGATGCGCCGCTGTACCCGGCACCAGAGCAGGCCGAGGCGCCAGCCGCGCCGAGCCCGTTCGGAGCCTCGGACGGTGACTGGCATGGGGCACCGGAGGATCACAGCCCGCAGTTCGAATCGGGTCCCGTGACGTCGGTGCCGAGCCTCGATGAACTCCTCTCGGACGTTTCGCACCCCGAGGGTGCCGAGGAGCGCGGGGGTTTCTTCGCACGTGTCTTTGGGCGTGGCAGCAAGCACGAGGACCAACCGGAAGAGAATGCCTCTCAGCCACCGGAGCCGGTTGCGTCCGACGCGGGAACCCCGGACTTGCCGGAGCCCGCAGGCGTCCCAGCCAAGGAGCCCCCGGCCGAGGAGCCGTCAAACCTCGAGCCCACGTGGCGGAGTGCGGTTCCCCGGGCGTCTCTCTACGAACACCAGGAGCCGTCCCCGGTCGAGTCCTCTCAGATCGAGCCAGCGCAGATCAAGCCGGCGCAGATCGAGCCAGCGCAGTTTGAGCCGGCGCAGTTTGAGCCACTGAGCAGCAACCTCAGCCCGCCCATCTCGGAAGAGCCTCGGCGGCACGAAGACACGTCCACCTGGATCGGACCGGTGCCCGACGCCGAAGTGAGCGAACCGGAGAGCGCCACCCCGCAAGCACCCCCGGCGCCTGATGAGAGTCCTTCCGAATTCGTTCCGGAAGCGACGGGCGATGAGACTATCGAGGCCGATTGGCCGTTGGCGCCTCGCGCCGCCGCTTCGGACGCGGCGGATTCGGACGCCGTCTTTGTCCCCGGAAGCATCCCGGTGGCGTACTCGCCAGATCAACTGGCGAGCCCGCTCGGCTGGGAGACCGCGGGCGAGAGCGCACTTCAGGCAGCGGCGCCCGAGACGGCCACCGAGTATCGCCCGGTGGTGCAGATCGATTCCGAGCAGCAGTCCGCGGGCTCTGTCGACTACGCATCCGAAGTATTCTCCGAGCTCAGCTCGCTTGCAGCCGAGCGTCCGAAGGTCGAGAAGACCCGAGCGGGCCTCGTGAAGCGCACCCCCGTGGAGCGCGAAACTGAGCCTGAGTCGAGCGCGGACGTTGCGGCTCCGGAAGTTCCGCGAGACGCTGAGGCGGTGCGTAGCCGCTTCTCGAGTTTCTATTCTGGAACCCAACGCGCTCGTGAAGACGTGAAGAATTTCAACGACAGTACTCAGGGTTCTCTGACGGAACCATGAACACCACGAAGTGTCTCCCACCTCGGGGCCACAGAAACAAGGAGGACCAGTGACCGCGCTCAGTACTGAGGCCACCAACTTTGGGTGGTTGCTGGACAACTTTGTCCAGACCGTGCCAGGGACGCGCCACACGCTTGTTGTCAGTGCCGACGGCTTGCTGATGGCGATGTCCAAGAACCTCGACCGTACGGGGGGCGACACCCTTGCGGCGGTGGTCTCCGGAATGTCCTCGTTGACGCGGGGCGCGGCACGCCAGCTCAAGGCTGGAGAGGTGCGCCAGTCGATCATCGAGATGGACGAACTGTTCCTCTTCTTGATGAGTGTCAATAACGGCGCTGTGCTTGCCGTCGCCGCTGACTCCACCTGCGACGTCGGCTTGGTCGGGTACGAGATGACACTCCTGGTGTCGCGCACCGAGAACGCCTTGACTCCGCAGCTCATCACTGAGATGCGCCAGAACCTGCCCACTGACGGGGCTACCCGCTAAGGACACATGCGATGACGGAAGCGATAGAGCCGTACGGAGGTGCGGGGGAGGAGGCCTCCACGGTGCGGCCCTACGCCGTGACCGGGGGGCGGGTCAGTGCCGCCAACTCGCACCTGCCGATGGAGGCACTCGTCGAGGCTCCTTCCGCCATCCGGAATCTTCGGGGTCTGACCCCGGAAAAGAAGAAGATCCTGCAGCTCGCTGCGGGCCAATATCAGTCCGTTGCAGAGCTCTCGGCTCACACCCGACTTCCGTTGGGTGTGGTCCGGGTGCTTGTCACGGACCTTGCTGAAGAAAAATACCTGACTATTCATACCGCAGGGACAGCTGATGATGCGGCGACGCACGACGCCAATGGCGGCCTGTCCTTAAGTCTTCTGGAGAGTGTTCTTGATGGCATCGCAGCCCTCTAACGCCGCCGTTGCGTCTAGTAATGCGGCGCAGGCCCCCACGGTGGTCAAGATCGTGATCGCGGGTGGTTTTGCCGTCGGCAAGACCACCTTCATCGGTTCGATCTCCGACATCGATCCGCTCAATACTGAGGCGGCTATGACGGAGAAGTCGATCGGCGTCGACGACGCTGGCGGCGTCACCGACCGCAAGACGACGACGACGGTCGCGATGGACTTCGGCCGCATTGCGCTGCCGGGTTCACTGTGGCTCTACCTGTTTGGCACGCCCGGTCAGGACCGCTTCCTGTTCATGTGGGACGACTTGGTGCGCGGTGCCATCGGCGCGGTGGTGCTCGTGGACACCGAGCGCCTTGACCAGTGCTTCCCGGCCGTGGACTACTTCGAGGGCAAGGGCATCCCGTTCGTGGTGTGTGTCAACTGCTTCGACGGCGTCGCCCGACACAAACTCGAGGACGTGCGTGAGGCCCTGGGCGTGCCCCCGGAGGTGCCGATGATGTACACGGATGCTCGCGAGCGTGCGGCTACCAAGCAGGCACTCATCGCGGTCGTTCAACTCGCGATGAAGCGCCTGAAGGCCTAGTCGCGGCCCCACGAGTGATCACGCCCCGATACGCTTGAGGGCGTGATCTACGTCGACGGTTCCGCGCTGATTCGGTTTCTGCCGGGTGTGCGCTTCTACGAGGAGTGGAACAGTTGGGCCGTGCCCAAGCTGGGTGAGTTGGCGACCACACAGTTGGGTCTCACCGAATTGCGCCAGGCAGCAGAGTTGTTTCCGCGGGAGACCAAGGCCCGCGCCTTCGAGATCGTCGAGCGGGTCAAGGCCAGGGTGCCCGTCATCCGGTTCTCTGACGAGAACGTGAACGTGTCGACGCACGCGGCGACGGTGTTGAAGCCGTTTGCCGCATTGCATCTGGGGGCCGCCGTGACGCACCCGGCGGTCGACACCATCGCCACCTACGACATGGAGTTGGCGCGGGTCGCTGAGCTGTACTCATTGAGCGTCGTGACGCCGGGCATGCCCGCGGGCTGGCACAATGGCTCCGCGTCGCCCGTTGCGGGCGCCAAGGAGAGTTGACCGAGCGGCCGAAGGTGACAGTCTTGAAAACTGTTGAGGCGTAACCCGCCTCCGCGGGTTCGAATCCCGCACTCTCCGCACAGGAAGCCCACGGCGCATCGTCCGCAATGTGCCGTGATTGGTGACAATGTCATCCCTTGTGCGTCGAGCGAGTGGATTCTGCGTCACTTGTGAGCCAGAATGTATCCAATGGATGAAGGAGTCTCTGTGGCACACGGAATTCCCGGCATGCGGGGCATGGATCACATCGGCATCACCGTGCCGGATCTCGACGAGGCCGAACGCTTCTTGGTCGACATCCTCGGCGCCCAGCACATCTACACTCTCGGCGCCAAGCGCGCCGATGACGACTGGATGGCGGTGACCCTGGGCGTGCATCCACGCACCACCATTCGGGAGATCCGGTTCTACCGGCTGGGCAATGGCAGCAACATCGAGACCTTCCTCTACGACTCGGCCGACGGCCAGGCCCCGCAGCCACGCAACAGCGACATCGGCGGCCACCACCTCGCGATCTACGTGGACGACATGGATGCGGCGATTGCCCACCTGCGCGCCCACGACGTCGAGGTCATGGGCTCGCCTGTCGCGAGCGCGGGTCCCGCCGGGGGACAGCGCTGGCAGTATTTCCGCAGCCCGTGGGGCATGCAGTTCGAGCTGGTGAGTTTTCCGGACGGCAAGGCGTACGAGGTGGACGCGGATGTGAAACTGTGGCATCCGTGAACTCTGAGCCGGTACCGATCCGTGAGCCGGCCCGGCACGGCGCCGCCGGTTCACGCATCGCGGACGAGCTGCGGCAGTCGATTCTCGCTGGAGGGTACGAGCCCGGCGCGCGCATCCGGCAGGAGGATCTCGCCGACCGGCACGGCGCAAGCCGGCTGCCGGTGCGAGAGGCGCTCCGCGTGTTGGAAAGCGAGGGACTCGTCACGGTCGTCGCCAACACCGGCGCGTGGGTGTCCCGCCTGAGCCTCGCCGAATGCGAGGAGATGTACCAGATTCGCGAGCGCGTCGAACCGCTGCTGCTGCGATTCAACGCGCCGCTGCTGAGCGACGAGTTCATCGACGAACTCGAGGAGCTCGCGACCCGGATCGAGCACTCCACTGATGTCGAAGATTTCATTGCGCTCGATCGCCAGTTTCACCTCTCGATGTACGGCGCCGCCGAAACGAGCCTGCTCGGCGACATCGTGCTACGCCTGTGGAACCGCACGCATCACTACCGCCGCGCCTACACCCGAGTGTTCAGCAGGGACAACGACCACAGCGTGCACCATGAGCACCACCTGCTGGTTTCCGCGATCCGTCGCCGCGACGTCGACGAGGCGGAGCGCGTGCTCGCTGGCCACATCCGCCGCACCCGACTGGAGTTGGCGCGGCATCCCGAGATCTTCTTCCACACCCCCTAGGACACAGGAGCATCATGGCAATCGCGACGATCAACCCGACGACCGGCGAGACCATCGCCGCCTTCGAACCGCACGACGCCGCCGAGGTCGAGCGTCGGATCGCCGAGGCACAGGCGGCCTACGTGGCGCTGAGGGCCACGACCTTCGCGCAGCGGGCGGAATGGATGCTACGCGCCGCCGCCCTGCTCGAAGAGGAGGCCGAGGCGACCGCTCACATGCTGACGGTCGAAATGGGCAAGCCGATAGCTCAGGCGCGGGCTGAAGTGCTCAAGTGCGCGAAGAACATGCGCTACTACGCGCAGCATGCCGAGACCTTCCTCGCCGACGAGATTCTGGATGACCCCGCCGCCGTCACGGCGTCGCACGCGTCCGCCCGCTACGAGCCACTGGGAGTGGTTCTCGCCGTGATGCCGTGGAACTACCCGCTGTGGCAGGTCATCCGATTCGCTGCCCCGGCTCTCATGGCAGGCAACACGGGACTGCTCAAGCACGCCTCGAATGTTCCGCAGGCGGCGCTCTACCTCGACACCCTGTTCGATCGCGCCGGATTCCCGGCAGGGTCGTTCCGCACCCTGCTCATCGGTGCGCGTGAGGTTGCCTCCGTGCTCGAGGACCGGCGGGTGAAGGCCGTCACGCTGACCGGGTCGGAGCCCGCGGGCCGTTCCGTCGCTGCCACCGCCGGAAGCCAGATCAAGAAGGCCGTGCTGGAGCTCGGCGGGTCCGACCCGTTTATCGTCATGCCGTCGGCTGACATCGACGCGGCTTCGACGACGGCCGTGAAGGCCCGTGTGGCCAACAACGGGCAGTCCTGCATTGCGGCGAAACGCTTCATCGTGCACGCGGAGGTGTACGACACCTTCGCTCAGATGTTCGCCGCGAAGATGGCGGCGTTGACGGTAGGTGACCCTCGTGACGAGTCGACCGACGTGGGGCCGCTCGCGACAGAAGGCGGGCGCAATGAGCTGGCGGAGCTTGTCGACGACGCCGTTTCCCAAGGCGCCACGATTCTCACGGGCGGCGCGACCCCGGACCGTCGGGGCTGGTTCTACACGCCCACGCTCCTTGCGGATCTGACCGACGACATGCGCCTGGTGATGGAGGAGGCCTTCGGCCCTGTCGCAACGCTGTACAAGGTCGCCGACCGCGAGGAGGCCGTGAGGATCGCCAACCAGACCACCTTCGGGCTGTCGAGCTCAGTGTGGACGGCCGACGCCGACGAGGAGGCCTGGTTTGTCCGAGCGCTCGACGCCGGCGCGGTCTTCGTCAACGGGATGACGGTGTCGTACCCGGAGCTGCCCTTCGGAGGCATCAAGGATTCCGGCTACGGCCGCGAGCTGGCCGCCGCGGGCATCCGGGAGTTCTGCAACTTGAAGACCGTATGGAAGGCGTGACCATGTCTCAACTCGGATTCCTCGGGCTCGGCGCGATGGGCTCAGGCATCGCCGGCCGCCTTGTCGGCGCCGGCCATGACGTCGCGGTCTGGAACCGGTCCCCACAAGCCGCGGAACCGCTCGTCGCTGCGGGCGCCAGGCGTGCCAATTCCGCGCGCGAGGCCCTCGCGCGCCCCGTCAGCTTCTCGATGCTCGCGAGTGACGCGGCGGCCGATGCCACCTTGTCGACGGAGAACCTTGCGGGCGAGGCCGGTCGCGTCCACGTGAATATGGCCACCGTCAGCGGCGGCCTCGCCTCGCGTCTCGCGGAGCGCGCGCGGGACGCGGGAGTGACGTACGTTGCCGCTCCCGTGTTGGGACGGCCGCCCGTGGCGGCGGCGGGCAAGCTCAACATTCTCGCGGCAGGCCCGGCGGATGTTGTCGCAAGCCTCGAACCCTATTTTTCCGTGCTCGGCGTGCGCACCTGGAACATGGGCGTCGACCCGGCATCGGCGAACGTCGTGAAGATCGCCGTGAACTACGACATCATTCATGCCCTCGAGGCGATCGGTGAGTCCGTCGCACTCGTAGAGCGCTACGGAGTGGATGCCAGAGACTTTGTTGAGCTACTCGGCGGCACCCTCTTCGGCGGCGTCGTCTACCAGGGCTACGGAAAGATCATCGCCGAGCGCGGCTACCACCCCCCGGGCTTCACGGTTGAACTCGGACTGAAGGATCTCTCCCTCGCGGAGGAAGCTGCGGCCGAGGCGGGACTTCCCCTGCTCACATCCCCCGTGCTGCGAGACGTGTTCGAGCGAGCGATTGCAGACCCGGACCTCGCGGGCGCCGACTGGTCGGCAATCGCGGAGATTTCGAGGGGCGGCGGCCGCACGGGCTAGGACGCCCTCCGAGATCTCAGGAGCCGGAGGTCCGCGGCGGCACTTCGGGCATCGTCGTCGACCGGGTGTGCGCGTCACCTCATCACCCTCCCGCTCCACCGTTTTGCTCGGTGAAGGCGCGAACGGGTATCGTATGCATCTGACCCGGGAGACGTCGCATAGTCCGGTCTAGTGCGCGGTCCTGCTAAGACCGTGAGGGTGTTAAAGCCCTCCGTGGGTTCAAATCCCACCGTCTCCGCTCCACCGTCTCCGCCACAAGGTTCGGCTCGCCGCACCAAACCGCTATACTCATTTCTCGGTCCTTCGTGGGCCCAAGCGCCCGTAGCTCAACGGATAGAGCATCTGACTACGGATCAGAAGGTTGGGGGTTCGAATCCCTCCGGGCGCGCTGGACCTGCAACCCCAGGGGCCCCCGAGGCGACCGGGGTTTCGTTGCCGCTGCGGCCACCGGGTGGCCGCGCGCGACCGCCTAGCGGCGCTCGACGGGTTCGCCAGCGGCGTCGAGTTCCACCCGATCGCGGGCGTTCGACGAAACGATCGACACTGCAACGGGTCGGCCCCGCGGGGCAAGCCTGACGGTCACCGAACCCTCGTGGGCGGCATTGAGCTCGGCCACAATGGCGTCGCTCATGCGCACCATCGCATCGCCCTCCTCGAGTCCCTCTCCGCGGTCGTCGAGCAGCGTCACTTCGACCCCACGTTCGCGCGCCTTGGTGGCCGCGGCCGCGATCCTGGGCGTGATGAGCGAGCGTCCCCTCACCCCGTCCCGCAGCAGCGCCTCGGCTGTCGCGTACTGCAGCCTGGCGGCGTCAGTCATCGGAGGCCCGTGCTCCACGAGGCTTTCCAAGAGCGGAACGGCAGAGGCTCTCAGCTCGAGCACGCGCCGCTGGCGGATCTGGGCGGACGTCGCACCCTCGGCGGCCTCGACGGCCGACGCCACAGAGTGTTCGCCATATTCATTGATGCGCTTGGCGGTCCTGCGCAGGTTGACCTCAAAGAGGGTTCCCACAAACAGAATCGCCGCGTGGGTGTCGAGCAGTAGCGCGCCGTCCAAGACGCCACGACCCACGGCAGTACTCCACGCCAGGGTGCCCGACGCCATCAGCACATACCCGAGCCACGCCGCCCCCGGGCGCCTGCGCATCGCCAGGAAGAACAACATCCACGTATTGGATCCGAGGTGCCAGCTTGCGCGTCCCGGCGGGCCCACGTCGGGAAGCTGGAACGCCACCAGAAGCGTGCTGATCGCGACGGCGGCGACCACGATGGCGGTCAACGACACGGGGAACGGGTCGGGCCGTTCGAGCACGAGCAGCACGGCCGCGCCGTTGACGATGACCATGGCGGCGATGACGGGCATGGGGTTCTTGACCTCGTCGAGCGTGGCGAATGCGTAGAGGATGTTCGAGAAGATGAACAGACCCATCACCACACGCGCGGGGTCCGACGACAGGCGCAGCAGTTGCGATGAGTCGACGTGCTCAAAGTGTCTGGCGGTCATGACGGCCGCACCCAGGTGAGGGTCACGGTGGTGCCCTCGCCCACACGGCTTGAGACATCGCCGCTGCCGCCCTCGACCATCGACATGCGTTCGATGATGCTCAACCTGATGCCGAGCCGCCGCGACTGCACCGTGCGCGTGTTGAACCCCTTGCCGTCGTCCTGCATCGTGACCACCAGGCCGCGTTCGTCCGCGGCAATCGCCACGTGACGGGGAACGTCACCGCCATCGAGGCTTGCGTGCCTGACGGAGTTGCGCAGTGCTTCTGACAAGGCGTCACTGAGCGCCGTCACCACTTCTGCGGGTACCTCGCCGTCCCCTGCCTCGTGGTGTGTCACGTCGGTGCTGGGTGCGACGCGTCGAACCACATCGAGCAGGGCCATTGCGGTCTCCCGATTGGAATACATGCGCGACGAGGCGTCACGGGTCTCGAGCGACGAGATGGAAGCGATCGCGACGCGCGCCTGATCACCAAGTGACGCGGGAGGATTCTCTCGGGAAGCGGTCAGCAGCACGGACATGATGTCGTCGTGCACCATCGCGTTGATGCGCGTCTCCTCGCGTTCACGGGTGCGGCTGGCGGCCGTGCGCGCGGCCTGCGAACGCGCAATTTCCGACGCGTGATCGAGTCGGTCAGCTGCCCCGATGACACCCATGGTGGCGGCCATGAGGATGACGATGAATACCAGGGACCCCGCGCCGTCGAGGAACGCCGCCTTGGCCGCATCTTCCCGGACCAACTGCTGGACCACGCCAATGACGACGCCTTGGCTGAGGCCGTAGACCCATACTGATCGTCGACGCCAGGCGATCGCGGCAATCATCCCGTGCAGTGCGTGGATTCCTTGGTACCAGGGGACCGCGTTGCCCGCGAGTGTTGGCGTCGACAGTCCCCACGGGAAGGCCATCATGCCAGCGAGGAAGAGGATTGCCGTGGCTCCCGCGAGGCGCCGCACCGCTCTTCGCGACAAGACCCACGTGAGGATGCCAAGCGCCACGGGCATGATGATCGCGACGGCAATGAGACCCGCCCCGTACCACACCTCGAGCTGGGGCGTCTGGCCGGCGATGCCGCCGGCGCCCGGGTACAGGACACCGCCGTAGATCAGCGCGGCCAGCCCCACCGACGAATAGAGGAGTCTTTCGAGTCGAGCCCGAGCCGTATCCTCGCTGACGCGGTCACCAGGCGCCAGCGCGATCTTCATGTCTCGTGACCGTCCAGGATGCCATCTTCGAGGGCCCGCTTGTACAGGTCGATCCGCGAGTGAGCGGGACGGCCAGCCTCGGCGTACTTGCGCCGAATCCGGCTGACGTAATCCGCGACGGTCTCGCGCGACAGTCCGGTGCGTTGAGCCACCGAGACCGCGGTCTCTCCGGACGCGTACAGGCTCAGCACCTCCTGCTCGCGGGCGGAGAGCTTCGCGTCTTGAAGAACGTCGTCGGCGTCGATTGCCGCTGCCCAGTCCGTGCCAAAGACCTCGCGGCCGTCGGCTGCCGTGCGGATCGCGTCGAGGAGCACCGCCGGCGCGACCGACTTGCGAATCAGCCCGAGCGCTCCGGAGCGAGCCGCCGACTGGATGAGTCGGCGGTCCTCGGCCCCGGTGTAGATGAGCACGTGGGAGCCGCGAGCGTGGATGGCGTCCACGTTCTCCTCGGGCTTCGAGCCGTCGCTCAGGCGCAGGTCGAGCACCACAAGGTCAAGATCCCGGCCGAACTCGTCCAACTCGGGTACCGACTCCACCATGCCGATAAGTTCGAGGTCGTCCGCTCCTGCGAGGAGGTCGCGAAACCCGATCGCGATGAGTGCGTGGTCTTCTACCAGAGCGATCGTGCGGCGCGTGGACATGTCTCTCCCTCGGAGTGTGTCGTTTTGTCACGATAGCGGGTTGAACCAGACTTGAGAAAGCGAAAATGCTGATGCGGTTTCTCACAGGGTGCCCCCATAAATGGGGGCTTGCGGGTGCTGGAGCAGTCGTGGAATCGTCTCTGGGGAGGGGGGGATCTCCTTTCTCTCCATGCGTTGGAGGGGATTCTTGATGGAGTGGGGCGCCGAGCAGATCGCACTAGCGATCGCTGGCGCCCTCTTCCTTTTGGGGGTGGTGGCCTCGCTCCACCCAAGGCTCACCTTGTCGTTGAGTTCTCGTATCGTGTTGTCCTCGGCGGCGGGGGCCTACCTGGCCGCGGCGATCGCCTTCAGCCGCATCGAATCGCCGTTGTACGCCCCCCTGCTGTGGCTCGTTCCCCTGTCCGTTGCTGTTGTCGTGGCCCGCGACATCGTGAGCCACTGGGGGGTTTACGTGCTGCACGGCCTCCCCATCCTGAGGCGTGACGCGTCCTCCGATCTTGAGCCGTCTGGGCCGGCCGCAGCAGCGGCACAGGCCGGGGTGGGGGATGAGACTCGCGCGGGCATCGATCGCGCCATGGATCCTGCGGCGTCATCTGCGGAACTCGAGGAGCTCGCGTACACGCTCCCGGAGGCTCGCCGCGCCGTCGCCGCACACGCCGCGACGCCGGCCAGTGTTCTCAGCTGGCTTGCCGCCCACGGTGACGACGCCGTCGTGGCCGCGATCGCTGCGCGACAAGGGCCCGGGGAGGCCACGCACTCCGAGCGCTAACGCCGTGGCGAGCTGATCACGGTGCCTCCGGTGATGCCCAGTCGATCCGGATCGAAGTCGACCACCACGGGCACGTGGTCGGACGCACCCTTGCCCTTGCGTTCGTCGCGCTCGATGGCGGCTCCGGTTGCCGCCGCGGCCGCCGCTGCCGAGGCGTAGAGGAAGTCGATCCGCATGCCCTCGTTTCTGGGGAACCGCAACTGCTTGTAGTCCCAGAACGTGTAGCGGCGCTCGTCCGGAACGAATCTCCTGGACAACTCGGCGAAGCCCGCGTGCTCCAGCCGGACCAGGTCCTCTCGAATCTCTTGGGTCACGTGCGTCGGAGCCTCAGCGTCGGCCTCGTCCCAAATGTCGGTGGGAGTGGGCGCCACGTTGAAGTCGCCGCCGATCGCCACCGGCTGTCCCGCCCACGTGCCCGCAGCATCGGCGAGACGCGCCAGAAAGGCGCGCTTGTACGCGTAGTGGGGATCATCGAGTCCGCGCCCATTGGGGACGTACACGCTCCACACGCGCAAGGGCCCGCAGGTGGCACCGATGGCGCGCGCCTCCACCACCGGATCCGCGCCGGGCTTGCTGAAGGCGGGTTGGTTAGCAAACGACGTCTCGACATCCGCGATGCCCATGCGCGACGCGATGGCGACGCCGTTCCACTGATTGAGCCCGTGAGCAATCACGTCGTAGCCCGCCTGTGCGAACGGCGCGAGCGGCAATTGCTCGGGCTTGCACTTGGTCTCTTGGATCAACAGCACGTCGATGTCGGCCCGTTCCAGGTAGTCGACCACGCGGTCGACGCGGGCCCGGATCGAGTTCACATTCCACGTGGCGAGGCGCATGGGACCACGGTACCGGGGCGGCACGCGTAGCCTGGGACGGTGGCTACAGCATTGATTACGGGAGCAAGCTCGGGGCTTGGCGAGGAATTCGCATGGACTCTTGCGGCGGCGGGACGCGATGTGGTGCTGGTGGCGCGCTCGCGGGATCGCCTCAGCGAGACAGCGGACCTCTTGGCAGGAGCCACGGGAGTGAATGCCGAGATTCTGGTGGCTGACCTGTCCACTGCGGAGGGAACGCAGGCGGTTGCCGATCGTCTCGCGGACCCGGACCGCCCCGTCGATTTGCTGGTCAATAACGCGGGCCACGGGCTCAGGGCGGGCTTCCTGGAGACCACCGTGGAGGAAGAGGTGGCGGCGCTCGACGTCATGGTGCGTGCCGTGCTGATCCTCTCGCACGCGGCGGCCCGGGCGATGACCGCACGAGGTCACGGCGCGATTTTGAACGTGTCGTCGATCGCGAGTTGGCTTGGCAGCGGCAGCTATGCGGCGCACAAGGCGTGGGTGACGTCGTTCACCGAGGGACTGGCCGGCCAGTTGAAGGGAACCGGGGTCAGCGCCACGGCGGTGCTGCCGGGCCTGACGCACACCGAGTTCCACGAGCGCGCAGACGATGACGCGTACGACGAATTGCCGGAGATGGCCTGGCTCGAACCAGAGCATGTGGTCCGTTCCGCGCTCGCGGGAGTGCGACGCAAGCAGGTGCTCGTCACCCCTTCCTTGCGCTACGGAACGATGACCGGCGTGGTCCGGGTGTTGCCGCGCACGTGGGTGCGGGCCATCACCAGCCGCAGGCGCGGTTAGCCAAGAGCCCACGTCGGTCTCCACGCGTTGGCCCGCCCGCCGGTACGCTGACGGCCATGAGCCTGCCCACTCCGCGCGAGCAGTTGCGCGACCTCATCACGTCCCTGGCCGTCGTCCGCGGCAAAGTCACGCTGGCCTCCGGCAAGGACGCGGACTACTACGTCGACCTGCGCCGGGTGACCCTGCACCATGCCGCCGCGCCGCTCATCGGGCATCTGCTGCTCGACGCCTTGGAGGAAGCGGGCTGGGGCCCTGCCGATGTTGACGCCGTGGGCGGGCTGACGCTTGGCGCGGACCCCGTCGCGGGCGCTTTGCTCCACGCTGCCGCGTCGCGAGGGCTGGAACTCGACGCTTTCGTGGTCCGCAAGGAATCCAAGTCGCACGGCATGCAGCGACGCATCGAGGGCCCGGACGTAGCCGGACGGCGGGTGGTGGCGGTGGAAGACACCTCCACCACAGGCGGTTCGGTCCTGACCGCCGTCGAGGCGCTGAGGGAGGCCGGGGCCATCGTGGTGGCGGTGGCCGTCATCGTGGACCGGGACACGGGCGCCCGCGAGAAGATCGAGGCCGCCGGGCTACCGTACCTTTCGCTCTTTGGGCTTGCCGACCTCGGCCTGGAGTAGTTCATGTGGCTCGCCCAGTTGATGTCGCCGCGCAATTTCCTGCGTTTCCTCGGCGCGGCGCTGCTGGGCATTGGCGGGCTTGCCCTGTACGTGGGCTATGGCACGCCGTTCATGGCGGTCGTGACGGTGCTGGGTGCCGTGACGGTGGCGGGCTCGTTCTTTGCGGACAGCGCGCTCGCTGGCAGGCGTCGTCGAGAGGCCCAGGCATTCGCGGCGATACATGGCTGGACCTTCCATGAACACCTGACCGGCCTGCTGGCCCCGCTGTCACCGCCGCCGTTCAACGCCACGGATACCAGGTACGTGGATGTCATCAAGGGCCAGTTTCGCGGATTCGAGTGCTATGACGGCACCTTCGAATGGCGCGTACGGATCGATGACGATCTGACCCTGAGCAGCCGCCATCGCGTGGCCGTGGTGCGCCTGGCTGACGAACTGCCGCGGCTGATGCTCATCCCAGAGGGGCTCTCCTCAGCCATATCCAAGATCCTTGGCGGCGCGGATCGCGACTTCGAATCGGCATCCTTCAACCGCAACTGGCGGGTGCTCTGCAGCGACCCCCGCATTGCGCACGACATGCTCGGCCCCCGTGTGCTTGAGCGTCTCGACGCGTTGACACCACGCGCGCCGATGCTGTTCGAGCGTGGGCTGGCGGTGAGGATCGATCGGGAGGGCGAAGGGATCGCGTCGTTGGCTTCCCGGCTCGGGGGCCTGATCGCCGTGGCCCAGTACTTGCCTCGCCACACGGTGGAAGATCACGGACGTTTCGCCAACTCCCCGGGGCCATTGCCGTCGATGACGACGCCGGGTGCGTTGACCGGCGGATACCGGCCGGACATGCGGACTGCGGATGAACGCCACCTGTCGCGCCCCCGGCGGCGCGGTGTCGATCGTCGCTTCACCGGCACTCACGATTCATCCCCGGATGACGATGGTCGCCTCGCGTCCGACCCTCCCGGCCGATAGCATCAGCGACATAACGAACTGAAGGAGTTCTCGTGACTGCCGGATTGACTGCCGTCCTTGTGTTGGTGGGTTTGATCGTCGTACTCGTGTTGTGGGCGGTGGGCATCTACAACGGCCTGATCCGTTTGCGGAACCTGGTGCAGGAGGCGTGGCGCCAGATCGACGTGGAGCTCCAGCGTCGGCACGACCTGATTCCCAACTTGGTAGAAACGGTCAAGGGCTACGCCGCACATGAGAAGGGGACCTTCGAAGAGGTCACGCGTGCGCGCAACATGGCGGCCTCTCCCGGATCGTCGGTCGCTGAGCAGGCTCAGCAGGAGAACGTGCTGACCCAGGCGCTTGGCCGGCTGTTCGCCGTGGCAGAGGCGTACCCGGATCTCAAGGCGAATGTGAACTTCCAGCAGTTGCAGCAGGAGTTGACGAACACCGAGGACCGCGTTGC
Source organism: Demequina sp. (assembly GCF_016278765.1). Classification (GTDB taxonomy): domain Bacteria; phylum Actinomycetota; class Actinomycetes; order Actinomycetales; family Demequinaceae; genus Demequina. The sequence goes on from NZ_JADQBE010000007.1 coordinate 70,151, forward strand.
GGCGGGGCGACGGTTCTACAACGCCAATGTGCGGGAGCTCAACACCAAGATTGAGGTGTTCCCCGGCAACATCGTGGCGGGGATGTTCGGCTTCCGGCGCGCCGACTACTTTGAGACCGACGACCCGGCGGCCCGCCAGGCGCCGAACGTCCAGTTCTGATCAGAGTCTTGCGGCGCCGTTAGTCGGTTTCGGCCACGCGGATTGCGTGGCGCGCGTCGATGCGGTGCTTGAGCCACTCGACGGCGATCGGGATCAGCGACACCGCGACCACCAGCATCAGGGCCACTTCGATGTTGTTCTTGACCACATCGAAGCGACCCAGCCAGTAGCCGAGCATGGTGACGCCAATGCCCCACGCCAGCGCGCCGATCACGTTGAAGCGCACAAAGCGGGAGTAGGGCATCTTGCCCACGCCCGCGGCCACGGGGATGTAGGTGCGCACGAACGGCACGAATTGCGCCAGCACGATCGCGCGGCCGCCGAACCGTTCGAAGAACGCGTGGGTGCGATCCACGTAGGCCTGCTTGAAGAACCGCGAGTCCGGCCGGTTGAAGATCTTCGGGCCCGTGACGCGCCCAATCCAGTACCCGGACTGCGGGCCGACGAATGCCGCGAGGCCGATGATGCCGGCGACCGCCCAGATCGGCAGGTCAATCTGCCCCGTGCCCGTAAACAGCCCGGCCGTGAAGAGCAACGAATCGCCCGGCAGGAAGGGAAACAGAAGGCCCGTCTCGATGACGATGATGAGGCAGATGCCCGCGAGGGCCCACACGCCATACCGGTCGATGAAGCCGTTGATGAGGGTGTCGGGGTTGAGCCAGTCGGGGCCGATCATGGGAACCAGAGAGTGCAGCACTCGCCTAGGCTACGCGGCGCGAGCGGGGAACGGGCCATTTCTGCGGAATCTCTGAAGACCGACGCGCCCTGCTGCCTGGAATAATGGCGACATGACCAGCATCGGCACGCCTCCGAGTTCCGGCGCGACGTCGGGCCTGCCCGTCGAGGCGGACGCGGCCCCCGGCCACGGCGTCGGGCCGTGGGAGGGCGAATTGCCCATGGACGCGCACTTCGACCGGGACCTGCTGCGCGATGGCGACCGCCGTAACGTTGTGGACCGCTACCGCTACTGGCGGCACGATGCGATCGTCGCCGACCTGGACGCTCGCCGGCACCCGTTCCACGTGGCGATTGAGAACTGGCAGCACGACTTCAACATCGGCTCCGTGGTGCGCACCGCGAACGCGTTTCTCGCGCGTGAGGTGCACATTGTGGGCAACCGCCGTTGGAACCGGCGTGGCGCGATGGTGACGGACCGCTATCAGCACGTGCGCCATCACGCCACCGTCGAGGGCTTCGCGCTGTGGGCCGCGGGGCAGGGCCTGCCGGTCATCGGCATCGACAACCTGCCCGGATCGGTGCCCCTGGAGACGTACGCGCTGCCGCGCGAATGCGTGCTGGTCTTTGGCCAGGAAAGCGTCGGCCTGTCCGATGCGGTGCGCGGGGCCGCCGATGCCACGCTTGCGATCGCTCAGTACGGCTCGACGCGGTCGATCAATGCGGGCGCCGCGGCCGCGATCGCGATGCACGAGTGGGTGCGCCAGCACGGTGACGTGGCGGCGGGCCACCCTGAGGTCGCGTCGAGTGATGCGCGGGACCTAAGGCCACCGGCGCAAGGGCGGGGTTTCTGACACAATAGGAGACGGTTCGCTTCCATCATTTGACGATTTTCAGGAGAGACGCATGGCCCTCGCCACACCCGAGTCCTACAACGCGATGCTCGACGCCGCCAAGGCGGGCTCTTATGCCTTCCCGGCGATCAACATCACGTCGTCCTCGACCATCACCGCAGCCATCCAGGGCTTCGCGGAGGCCGAGTCTGACGGCATCATCCAGGTTTCCGTCGGTGGTGGGCAGTACGCCTCCGGTTCCACGGTGAAGGATCCGGTGGTGGGATCCCTCGCCCTCGCCGCGTACGCCCGCGAGGTGGCAGACTCCTACGGGGTCACAATCGCCTTGCACACCGACCACTGCCACGCCCAGTACGTGGACTCGTGGATGCGCCCGCTGCTCGCCGCCTCCACCGAGCGCGTCAAGGCTGGCGGCCTGCCGATCTTCCAGTCGCACATGTGGGACGGCTCGTCCGTGCCGATGGACGACAACCTCACGATGGCTGCCGAGCTCCTCGAGCTCGCGCAGGCCGCAAACATCGTGCTTGAAATCGAGATCGGCGTGGTCGGTGGCGAAGAGGATGGTCACGCCGCCGAGGTCAACGACAAGCTGTACACCACGGCGGAGGACGGACTGAAGACCGTCGAGGCCCTGGGCCTTGGCGAGAAGGGCCGCTACTTGACGGCCCTCACCTTCGGCAACGTGCACGGCGCCTACAAGCCCGGTGCCGTCAAGCTGCGTCCCGAGCTCCTCGGTGAGATCCAGAAGGAGGTCGGCGCCAAGGTTGGCAAGAACAAGCCGTTCGACCTCGTGTTCCACGGCGGCTCCGGCTCCTCTGCGGAAGAGATCGCGGAGGCAGTCAGTCACGGCGTCATCAAGATGAACGTCGACACCGACACCCAGTACGCGTACACGCGCCCCGTGGTGGACCACATGATGAAGAACTACGACGGCGTGCTCAAGGTAGACGGCGAATGGGGCAACAAGAAGGTCTATGACCCCCGTGCCTGGGCCAAGGCCGCCGAGGCTGGCATGGCGGCCCGCGTGGTCGAGGCATGCCAGCAGCTCGGTTCGGCTGGTAAGAAGATCTAAGGATTGCGATGCGGAATGCCCCCGGTCGCGATTGCGCCGGGGGCATTCGCACGTTCAGCAACAACCAGGCCCCGGATGCGTCCGGGTGAGGGGAGTGCGCGATGTCAGGCGTCGTGATCGTAGGAGCCCAGTGGGGCGATGAGGGTAAGGGCAAGGCCACCGATGTTCTTGGCTCCCGAGTCGACTATGTGGTCAAGTTCAACGGCGGCAACAACGCCGGACACACCGTCGTGATCGGTGACCAGAAGTTCGCCTTGCACCTGTTGCCGTCCGGCATCCTGACGCCCGGCGTGACGCCCGTGATCGGCAACGGGGTGGTCGTGGACCTCTCCGTGCTCATGGGCGAACTTGATGCGCTGATCGCGCGCGGAGTCGACCCGTCGAAGCTGCTCATCTCCAACGCCGCCCACGTGATCGCGCCGTACGCGCGCACGCTGGATCAGGTGTCGGAGCGGTTCCTGGGCAAGCGCAAGATCGGCACCACGGGCCGCGGCATCGGCCCGGCGTACGCCGACAAGATCAACCGCCTCGGCATCCGCATTGGGGACCTCTTTGACGAGGCTGTGCTGCGCGACAAGGTCGAGGGCTCCCTGGTCGCGAAGAACCACATGCTGGTCAAGGTCTACAACCGCCGCGCCATCGAGGTGGACCAGGTGGTCCAGGAGTTGCTGAGCTACCGGGAGCGGCTCGCGCCGATGGTGGCCGACACGTCGCTGCTGCTCAACCAGGCGCTCGACGCAGGCAAGAACGTGCTGTTCGAGGGCGGCCAGGCGACGATGCTGGACGTCGACCACGGCACCTATCCGTTCGTGACGTCGTCCAACGCGACGGCGGGCGGGGCGTGCACCGGCTCCGGCGTGGGTCCCACCAAGATCGATTCCGTCATCGGCATCGTCAAGGCGTACACCACCCGCGTGGGCGAGGGCCCGTTCCCCACGGAACTCACCGACACGTGGGGCGAGCGTTTGCGTGACGTGGGCCACGAGTTCGGCACCACCACCGGGCGCCCGCGCCGCTGCGGCTGGTACGACGCGGTGATCGCCCGCTACGCCTCGCGCATCAACGGGCTCACCGACTTTGTGCTCACCAAGTTGGACGTGCTCACGGGCCTGGACGAGATCCCGGTGTGCGTGGCCTACGACGTTCACGGCAAGCGCTTTGACGAGCTTCCTCAGGATCAGGCCGACTTCGCGGCCGCCGTGCCGATCTACGAGACCTTCCCCGGTTGGACCGAGGACATCTCGACGGCCAAGACGTTCGAGGAGTTGCCCCAGAACGCGCAGGATTACGTCCTGGCACTTGAGGACATCTCCGGCTGTCGGATGTCAGCCATCGGCGTGGGTCCCGAGCGCGACGAGATCTTGGTCAGGCACGACCTCCTGCACGCGCGGGGTCAGTAGGAGCGTTCGAGCCTGCGCAACCAGTCGATCAGTGGGCGGCCAGGCGCCCGCGGCAAGGCGTACCAGCGCCACGGGCCGTCGACAGCAACCTCGACCAGCCCCGCCCGAGCGAGCATCTGGAGGTGTTGTGACGCCCGCGCGGTCGAGACGCCGAACGTGTCGCTGATCGAGGCCGCGATGTCCCCGGCGGCGGCGCCACCCACCACGAGGAGTTCCAGGGCAAAGCGACGCGCGGGATCCGCGAGCGCCCGTGCTACGTGATCGATTTCCTCGTCCTCCTCAAGCCAGTCGAGGAACTGCTGATCGCGGCGTTCGGCCCGCGCGACGGCGGGCGGAAGGGTCGGTGCTGGCTGCTTGGTAGCGTCGCCGCCGTTCTCTAAGTTTCTCTCCACGCCATCCCACCGTCTCGCCCTTGTCGCTGGCTCGGCCGCCGCACTGTCCGTTCCCGATCGCCACGGCCGCCGCTCGGCCGGTGCCGGAGCGCCTCGGTTTCACTTTCTCGCATTTCAGCTCTCGCTTAAATGCCCACATGGAAACTATGGAGAGGCCGGGTCTTGGGGCTGCGGCCGGGGATGGGGCAAGGGATGAGGACTGGCCCGGGGCCGGGACATGGCGCCGGGTGCGCGGGCGCGGGCGTGGGCGTGGGGGCCCAGCGCCCCCCGCCTAGGCCGCCCGCTCCCGCACCACCGTGGCCACATCAACGTTGCGCACCGCGCGCACGGCCGGCCACTGGGACACAGCGGCAGCGGCCAGTACGCCGAGCGCACAGGCGGGCAGCATCCACCACGGCATGCTCAGCTCCAGGTTGAACAGGTCGTTGGAGAATGAGGCGAGAAATGCGCGCGCCGCGAGCACCCCGAGCCACAGCCCCAAGGGCAGGCCCAGTGCCGTTGCCACGAGGTTCTCGGTGGCGATGGTGCGTGCCACCTTGCCGACGCTCACCCCTGCAGCCCTCAGGGTCGCCAATTCGCCCGTCCGCTCCGCGACGCTCACCGCCATCGTCACGTAGATCATGGCCAGTGCCAGGACCGAACCGAGCGCGATCATCGCACCGATGAACGCGTAGAACAGGCCCAGGTAGTCCTCCACGATTCCCACGACGGCGTCGGCGTCTTGATACGCGACCACACCCTCCATGCCGGTGATCTGGTTGCGCACCTGGTCGCGGCTCGCGCCAGAGTCGATGCGCAGCACGTAGGTGTCCAGTCCCTGGGCGGGGACGATGCCCGAGGCGACCGACGTGGTCGCGTAGAGGGCGGTGCCCAGCGGCTCGTTCACGAGACCGGCGAGGCGTACCTGATGATCCTGCCCTCCGACGGCGAGGGTGATGGCGTCGCCCACCTTGACGTCAAGGAGGTCGGCGAGCGCCTTTCCCGCGAGGACGCCGTCCTGTGGCAGAGTCATCGAGGCGCCGTCGGGCGCCAGAAAGCCGTGCATGGCTGTGCCCGGCTGGAATCCCTGGAGAGTGGTCGCGTAACTCTTGTTGCCCGCGACTGCGGTCGCGCTGCCCACCACCGTGGGCTCGACCGCGGCGACGCCGGGCACCGCCGCCAGGGCATCGCCGCCGGTGCCGCCGGAGGCGACCGTGACGGTCGCGTCCTGGGTTTCTACGTCGTGATACTGGATGCGCAGGGCGTCAAGCATGCTGGTCATCATGCCCACGGAGGCGATCACGACCACCAAGGCGAGCACTCCGCCCAAGGCGGTCGCAGTCGTCCTTCGGCGGTTCCGGCCCACGTCGCGCAGCGCCATGCGGGTGCTGACGGGCAGGCCGCTCAGCCGACGGGCCACGAACCGACTCCACGGCCCGGGCTTGACGGGCACGGCGCTCTGGCGCATCGCCTCCGCGGGTGCGGTGCGAGACGCGGTCAAGGCGGGACCGAAGGCGCCAAGCAGGCCGACCGCGACACCGAAGGCGACGCCCGCCACGAGCATCCAGGGGTGCATGCGCACCACGGTGTCCGGAATCCCGAGAGCGCCCGTATACGCGGAGGTGACGGCGCCGTTCGCCGCGGCACCCAAGATCACGCCGATGACGGCGCCAGCGAGGCCAACGATGGCGCCCTGCGACAGGTAATGGCGCATGACTCGGCCGCGCCGCGCGCCCGACGCCATGAGCGTTCCGATGATGGGCCGCTCACGCAGGATCCGACGTGCCAGCATCACGTAGGACGAGACCCCTGCAGCCGTGAGAAACAGCAGTGGAAAGGCCACGGACATCTCGTTGAAGCCGTCGAGATCCTCCTGAAGCGTCGCTTGCGACGGCTGGTTCCGCCACGTCACCACATCGTCGGCGCCCGCGCTGCGCATCGCCATGGCGACGGGGCCCGACGGGTCGGCGTCAGTCTCCTGGGGAAGCAGGACGAGAGCCTGGGTGGGTGCGGCACCAAGCCAGTCCCGCGCGAGGCTTTCGGGGGCGAAAATCACGGCGAACGACTTCGGATCGGCGATGACCTCTTGGCGGCTGCGCGCCGCCCAGATGTACTCGGGTGAGACCACAATCCCGCGCACGGTGGCGGTGTGCCACGCGCCTTGCCCGAACACCTCAAGGGTGTCGCCGGGTGTGAGTCCGAAGGTGTCCGCGGCGTGCTTCTCCACCAGTATCTGGGCGCCACGGTCGTGACTGGCCGCGCCCGTGTCGAGGTAGTTGCCGTCGATCACGTCGACGTCGTCTACGGTGGCTCGCCCGGAGTCGGGCATCGAGATGACGCGACCCACCAGCGCAGTGCCGCCGATCCGCATCGGCGGGTCCACCTGGATCCGCGTGATCGCGGTGGCTGCACCCGCGGACAGCGCGGCGTCGGCCGCGGCCCGTGCGTCAGGTCCGGTCGCAACCAGGTCCGCGAAGTGCAGGCGGTCGTACGTCTTCTGGTACGAGTCGCTGAGGTTGAGGAATGCCCCCGCCGTCGCAACGTAGAGCATGACGCCCAGCAGGATGGTCACTCCCACGGCGCCGACTTGCGCGCGCTGCCTGGCGAGGTCCCTGAAGCTCTTTCGCGTGGTGGCCTGCATGGCGATCACCAGGTGACGTCGGAGGCGTCGGCCGGGGAATCGTTGTCTTCCGTCGACTCGATGCGTCCGTCCACCACGGTGATGACACGGTCCGCGATCTGGGCGACCGACGCATTGTGGGTGATGAGGACGACGGTGCGGCCCTGGCGGCGCAGATCCTGCAGGAGCCCGAGGATCTGGCGCCCGGTGTCGAGGTCGAGGGCGCCGGTGGGTTCGTCGGCGAGCAGGATGGCCGGGTCGGTGGCCAGCGCGCGTGCGAGCGCCACGCGCTGCTGCTCGCCGCCGCTCAGTTGCGACGGGAAGTTGTCGGCGCGGTCCGCGAGCCCGACGGCGTCGAGCAACGCCGTGACGCGAGCCTTGTCGCCGCGCCCGGTCAGCTCGATGATCACCTCAATGTTCTCGCGCGCCGTGAGCGTGGGGATGAGGTTGAAGAACTGAAAGACGAAACCCACGTGATTGCGGCGGAAGTCCCCAAGGTCCGCGGGCTTGCGCTCACCAATCTGTTCGCCGCCCACGGTGACGGAGCCGCTCGTGGCGGCCTCGATGCCGCCGATGATGTTGCACAGGGTGGTCTTTCCGGAACCGGAAGGGCCCAGGACGACCGCAAACTGTCCGGCGCGGATCTCGAGGTCGACGCCCCGGAGGGCGTGCACTGCGGCGTCGTCAGTGCCGAACACCTTGGTGACCGCCTCGAGAAGGACCGCGGTATCGGTGGCGACGGCCTCCGGTGTCGCTGTCATGACTCCTCCTTGGTGAATGCGCCGTGGCGGTACACGTCGAAGGCGGTGGAAGCCCATCGCCGCATGCCCTCCGGGCTGAGCGGGTCGGTGCCGAGCGCGTCGGCGACGTAGTCGTGCAGCACGATCATCGCGAGGTCGTTGACCAGGAGGAACGCGGCCAGTGCGGCACGGTCCTGAGTGGGCTGGAGATTGCCGCTCGCCGCCAGGGCGTCGACGGTGGTGACCGTCAACTCAAACCACTGTTGGATGAGCTTCTTGCCCATTGGGTCGCCCGACAGCAGCAGGCGGCGGAGGTAGGCGGGGATGGGCGATCCTGCGGGGATCGCGGAGGCGAACAGCTCGGCGAAGCTGGAGATCTGTGGGGTGCCGCCCTTCGCGAAGGCGGCTGGATCTTCGATCGCGGTGGCGAGCATCGCGTCAAACATGGACAGCACGTGGGCGTCGACGGCGTCCCGCAGGCCCTGCTTGGAGCCAAAGTGGTGGAGCACCAGGCCGGGCGAGACGTTTGCACAGGCGGCGATGTCGCGCACCGTCACGGCGTCTGGGCCGCGCTCGCCAAAGAGCCTCAGCGCGCAGTTGCGGATTTGCGCACGTGCGGTCACGTCCCGGTCACTGGCCATGTGTTCAATGTACTGAACAGGTGGTCAGTAGGAAAACTCCGCGCGTGGGCGGCATAGGTAGGCTGGGTCATGTGAAGATCCTCCTGGTCGGCTCGGGCGCGCGCGAGCACGCGATCGCCCGCTCCCTCAGCCTTGACCCCGCTGTGACCGAACTGCACGCACTCCCCGGAAACCCCGGCATCGGCTCCTTGGTGAGCAGCACGGGGCGGCCCACGATGCGGCACACGCGCGATCCACTCGACCCCACCGATGTGGCCGCGCTCGCGGCCGAAATCGGCGCGGACCTGGTGATTATCGGCCCCGAGGCGCCGCTCGTGGCGGGAGTCGGCGACGCGGTGCGGGCTGCGGGATTCCCCGTGTTCGGACCCGACGCCGCGGCAGCGACACTGGAGGGTTCCAAATCCTTCGCCAAGGAGGTGATGGCCGCCGCCGGGGTGCCCACCGCCGATCCTCGCGTGTGTCGCACCACCGACGAGTTGGAGGACGCGCTCGACGAGTTCGGCTCCCCGCATGTGGTCAAGGACGACGGCCTCGCGGCGGGCAAGGGCGTGGTCGTGACCCAGGACTGGGAACTCGCACGAGCCCACGGTCAGGGCATCATCGACGCCGGCGGCACCGTGGTGGTCGAGGAGTTCCTCGACGGCCCGGAGGTGAGCCTGTTCTGCCTGTCCGACGGCAAGACCGTGGTGCCGCTGCAGCCCGCGCAAGACTTCAAGCGCGCCTTCGACGGCGACGCTGGCCCGAATACCGGCGGCATGGGCGCCTACACCCCGCTTCCGTGGGCCCCGGCCGGGCTGGTGAACGAGGTGGTCGCGACCATCGCTCAACCCACCATCGACGAGATGGCCAAGCGCGGGACCCCGTTCGTCGGCGTCCTGTATTGCGGCCTGGCCCTCACGTCCAAGGGCGTGCGGGTGATCGAATTCAACGCCCGCTTTGGCGATCCCGAGACGCAAGCCGTGCTGTGTCAGCTGGTGACCCCGCTGGCGGGGGTCCTCCTGGCCGCGGCCGAGGGTCGGCTCGCCGACGCGCCCCCGCTCGAGTGGGCCGAGGGCGGCGCCGTCACCGTGGTGATCGCGGCCAAGGGATACCCGGCGTCGCCGCGCACGGGCGACGCGATCGGCGGGCTCGGCGAGGTCGAGGACGAGCCCGGAGTGCACGTGCTCCACGCCGGCACCGAGTTCTCGGACGACGGCGCGCTGGTCTCCGCCGGGGGGCGGGTGTTGTCCGTGGTGGGCTACGGCCCGTCGCTGGCGGCCGCGCGAGAGCGGGCGTACCGCGGGGTGGACTACATCAAGCTGGACGGATCGCACCATCGCAAGGACATCGCGAAGGCGGTCGCCGAGGCGGGACAGGGCTGATGCCCGGTTTTGTCGAGGTACCGCTCCCGGAGGAGATTCCCGGCTGGCGGCACATCTATACGGGAAAGATCCGCGACCTCTACGAGCCCGTCGAGCCCCATCCACAGGGCGACGTGATGCTGGTGGTCGCGTCCGACCGCATCAGCGCCTACGACTGGGTGCTCCCGACCGAGATTCCCGGCAAGGGGGCGGTGCTCACGGCCTTGACCCTGTGGTGGTTCGACCGATTGCGAGCGATCGTTCCCAACCACACCGTTGAGGCGCCCGTCCCCGACGAAGTGGCGGGCCGCGCGATGATCTGCCAGCGCCTGGACATGTTCCCCGTGGAGTGTGTGGCCCGCGGCTACCTGACGGGCTCTGGCCTGGCGGAGTACCGCGCCACGGGATCGGTGTGCGGCGTGGAGCTCCCCGTCGGCCTGGTGGACGGTTCCCGTCTGCCCGCGCCGATCTTCACCCCCGCGACCAAGGCCCAGGTGGGCGAACACGACGAAAACGTGACTCTCGACGCCGTCGCCGCCCTCATCGGCCGCGAGGACGCCGAGGCCCTGCGTCACCTCACCCTGGCCGTCTATGGCCTCGCCCACGAGATCGCCCGCACCAAGGGCATCGTGCTCGCGGACACCAAGTTCGAATTTGGGCGCTCGGCGTCCGGCGACATCGTCCTGGCCGACGAGGTGCTCACCCCGGACTCCAGCCGCTTCTGGCCCGCCGACACGTGGGAGCCTGGCCACGCCCAACCCAGTTTCGACAAGCAGTACGTGCGCGACTGGCTGACCTCCCCGGCATCGGGCTGGGACCGTCACGGCGACGCGCCGCCGCCAGCGCTCCCGGACGACGTGGTCGAGAAGACGCGCCAGCGCTATCTCGAGGCGTACGACCGACTGGTGGGGTAACCCAACGCTTCGGCGCTTCCGCGCGTCCTAGCAGTATGAGGAGACTCCGCGTCATCGCCGCTGCCGTCGCCTTCGCGGCCGGAATGCTCGTGGGCATCGGTGCGTGCGCCACGCCTGGAGGCTCGCCTGCCCCGCTTCCAGGACCCGACGGACGCCTTGATCTGGGAAGTCCCGGCGCCCAGCTCGCAACCTACGACGGTGTGCGCTTCTACCCGGCGTGCGCAGACGAGACCCTCGCGCATGAGGGCAAGGTGTGGTTCTCTTTCCGGCCCGCCAACCCGGAGGACTTCCCGATGCCGACGGCCGACGACGCGAGCGCGGCGGTCCCGGACACCAGCGGCGTCGCTGCGGCATCTGCGCCCGGCCGCGCTTCGACCTCGCTGGGCATGGTGATCGCCCCAGGGCCAGGAGACGATGTAGGCACCTTGACGGTCTACGAGGGCGGCTTCGCGTATTGGATCTCGGACTCCGGAGATGTGGACACCTGGCTGACCCACCGGGAGATCACCTACAACTGGGTCTGCTAGTGCCGATCCGGCACCCCGCGGCGCCGCTAGACTGCACCCATGCCAAAAATCATCGTTGACGTGATGCCCAAGCCCGAGATCCTCGACCCTCAGGGCAAGGCCATCGGCGCCGCCCTTACCCGCCTGGGCATCGAGGGCTTCCGTGAGGTCCGACAGGGCAAGCGGTTCGAGCTCAAGGTGCACGGCGAGATCACCGACGAGGTGCTCGCCAAGGTGCGGCACGCCGCCGAGACGTTGCTGAGCAACCCCGTGATCGAAGACGTGGTCTCCGTCAAGCAGAAGGAGTGCGGCGGCAATTGCGGCTGCGGCCACGCCAAGTCCGAGGAGGCGCCCAACGGTCAGAAGGACCTGCTGGCGTGACCGCACGCATCGGCGTCGTCACCTTTCCCGGCTCGCTCGACGACCGTGACGCCTTGCGCGCCGTGCGGCTCGCGGGTGCGGAGGCGGTCCCTCTCTTCCACGCCGACGCCGATCTCAAGGGCGTCGACGCCATCGTCCTGCCCGGCGGCTTCAGCTACGGCGACTACCTGCGGGCGGGCGCGATCGCGCGCTTCGCGCCCATCATGGATCCGATCGTCGATGCCGCGAACGGCGGCATGCCGGTGCTGGGCATCTGCAACGGCTTCCAGGTGCTCACCGAGGTGCACCTGCTGCCCGGCTCGATGATCAAGAACGAGCACCTTCACTTTGTGTGCCGGGACCAGACACTGCGCGTGGAGAACGCCGAGACGGCCTGGACCACGGAATACCGCGAGGGTGAAGAGATCGTGGTCCCGCTGAAGAACCAGGACGGCCAGTACGTGGCGGACGAGCACACGCTCGACGAACTCGAGGGCGAGGGCCGCGTGGCGTTCCGCTACGTGGGCTGGAACCCCAACGGCTCACGCCGCGACATCGCCGGCATCACCAACACGCGCGGCAACGTGGTGGGCCTCATGCCGCACCCGGAGCATGCGGTCGAACCCGGCTTTGGGCCGGACTCCGTCGAGGGCGGTCGCACGGGAACCGACGGCATCGCGTTCTTCACCTCCGCCATCAAGGGCCTGTTGGCGAAGGCCTGATGATCTCCGACGCCCGCGCCCAGGTTCTCGCGTCTCTTGCCGACGCGGTGATGGAGCGGTCCGCCGAGCACATGACGCATCCGGCGCGGGTGGGCATTGACGGGCCCGACGGGTCGGGCAAGACGATCCTGCGCCGCGAGTTGGCGGACGTGCTGCGAGGCCGCGGCGCCGACATTATCGAGGCCACGGTGGACGACTTCCACTACCCCAAGGCGATCCGCTACGCGATGGGTCGGGACTCGTGGGAGGGGTACTGGGCGGGGGCTTTCGACTATGAGCGGCTGGTCTCCGACTTGCTGGAACCGCTCGGCCCCCGCGGCACCCTGACATATAGGACCACGTCTCACGATCTCGACACGGACACGCCGGTCGACGCGCCGTGGCTCACGGCGGCACCCCACGCCATTCTGTTGCTCGACGGAGTCCTGCTCCAGCGCCGCGAGGTGGTGGGCAATCTGAATTTGGCGATCTACCTGGACGTGCCCTTCGAGGAGACGTACAGGCGGCTGGCGGTGAGGGACGGCTTCCCCACGGATCCCGAGGCGCCCAGCAATCTGCGCTACACCGAGACCCAGCGCCACTATCAGCGCACCTGTACGCCCACCGAGCGCGCGCAGATTGTGGTGGACAACGCGGACCCCTCCGCGCCGCGCATCGTGAAGTCGGGCGGCGGTCTCTAGCGCCGCTTAGCCCGTGTGCCCGCGCGAGAGCTGGTCCCGAATCTCCACGAGCGCGTCGAAGGTGGTCCGGTTGAAATCCGCACCAAGTTGGTTGGGGATCGTGACGAGCACGGTATCGGCCGACACCACCGCGTCGTCCTCGCGCAGTTCTCGCACAATCTTGTCCACGTCACCCACATACGACTTCCCGAACGTGCCCAGGGCGTCGTCGAGCTCGCCCACCTGGTCCTTGTTGCCGCCCATCGCGTCGCGCTCGAGGAGCGGGCCAAAGTAGAGCCGCGTCTGGTCGTCGACGATCGGCATGATGGACCGGGAGACGGACACGCGCGGAACGCCGGCGTGGCGCGCCTCGCGCCACGACTCGCGGAACGCCTCGATCTGGCGGTGCTGCACCACGGCTAACGGCTCGCCGGTGGCCTCAAGCACGAGTGTCGAGGACATGAGGTGCATCCCCAGCGCACCCACGCGCCGCGCGGACTCCGTGTTGCCCGCTCCGTACCAGATGCGCTCGCTGAGTCCCGGGGACTGCGGGGTGATGGGCAACTTCTTGCCGGGCAGCACGTGCGCGTGCGAGCCGGGCTCCGCGATGCCGACGCCGGAGACGGCCTCCCGGAAACGCGCGATGCGTTCGGCGGCGTCCTGGACGGGGAGCTTGCCGTCTCGCAGCGGGTACCCAAACGTTGCCGGCCCGTCCGCGGCGGGTTCGGGTGACCCCCGTGAGACGCCCAATTGCAGGCGGCCGCCCGCGATGAGGTCAGCCGTCGCGGCGGCCTCCGCCATATACAGCGGGTTTTCGTAGCGCATGTTGATCACGCCGGTGCCCAGCTCAACCCTGGCCGTCCGCGCGCCCATGGCCGCGAGCATGGGGAACGGGGAGGACATGTTCTGGTCGAAGTGGTGGATGCGGATCCATGCGCCATCCATGCCCGCGTCCTCGGCCGCCTCGGCCAGCGCGATCGTGTCGTGCATCAGGTCGCCGGGCGTCCGGACCTTGGAACCTGGCGCCTTGGAGTACCACCCAAACGACAGGAAGCCGATGTTCTTCACGGCCGCATCCTTTCACAGTGCTGGTTGACACGTCATCATCTGGGGAAGGAACCGGCCCGCAGGACCCGCTATTCCTGGCACCGCGGCGATACGCTCGGCACATGATCTCGGTGCAGTCGGTGGGCGCGGACGATCCCCGTGCCGTCGCGTTGTGGCAAGAGCTCGACGCGGAACTCGGGCACCGCTACGGCGAACCCGAGCTCGTCACCCCGATCAGCCCCGACGGAATCGTCGTCGTGATCCTCGCGCTCTCCGAGGCCGACGAACCCATCGGCACCGTCTTGCTCCGATGGTCCCGCGACCACCCGGACCGGCCAGGGACCGTGGAGATCAAGCGGCTGTATGTGCGGTCAGAACACCGCGGCCACGGCCACGCTCGCGTGATGATGGGCGCCATCGAGCGGGCGGCGTTTCGCGTGGGCGCAACCAGGCTCGTTCTTGCAACGGGCCAGGCGCAGCCTGAAGCGGTGGCGCTGTACACCGGCATCGGCTACACGCGGATCCCGTCGTTCGGCACCCATGCGGCGGACGCGCGCTCGATCTGCATGGCGAAGTCACTTCCGACGCGGCTGCTGGTGGTCAACGGAGCGATGGGCGCGGGCAAGACCGCTGCCGGATCGGCCATTGTCGATGTCCTGAGCGACGCGGGCGTGCGGGTGGCCTTCATCGACGCGGACACCCTGTGTCAGGCACGGCCCGAGCCCGTGAACGACCCCTTCCAGCAACACCTGATGTGGCTGAACGTGACCGCGCTCGCACCGATCTATCGGGCGCGCGGCTACGGCTGCGTGGTGGTCGCCAGGGCGGTGGAAGACCCCGAGGACCGCAACCGCTACGCCCGGGTGTTTGCGTCGCGCGTCGGGCCCGCGCAGGTCTCCGTGGTGAGGGTGACGGTCGCAGACGAGACGCGCGTGGAACGCCTCACCGCGCGCGAACCCGTGGGCCGGCGGCGAGACCTGAGCATCGCGCGATCGCGGGAGTTGGACGAGATTTTGGACGGCATCGACCTGGACGACGGGGTGGTCGCGACCGACGCCACCCCCAGTCAGGAGGTGGCCCGGCAGATACTCGACGTGGCGGGCTGGTGGGTTCCGGGTGCGGAGAACCTAGCCCAGTAGGGCGCCTTCCCACACGTCGGAGTGGTCGTAGATCCACTGGGCGTCTGCCTTCCAGACCGTCCCGATGCCGCGCTCCCACAGGTCGGTCCACAGATCAGCTTCGGTGGCGCGCATCTTGTCCAAGAACTCGTACATGCGCCTGGACCGCATCGACAGTAGCGGCACCAAAGCCTTGCGTTGCTCGTCGTCCAGACCGTACCCATCCACGAGCCGCCGCAGACGCCGCGAGGCGCTGGCAAGGTCGCCATCGGCCTGGTACAGCGGGGCGAAGGAGTGCGCGGCGTACGCCAAGTCCCACAGTCGGGTACCCGGTCCTGCGGCATCCCAGTCGATGGCGGCGAGGGTGCCGTCCGACTTCACCACAATGTTCGACGGCGCGATGTCGTGGTGCACGATCAGGTCGTGACCCGGGGCCCCCAATCCGTCGAACCAGAGGGCAAAGTCGGGTGGTTCGAAGCTCTCAAGCGCATCGTGCATGTCGTGCATGAAGCGTCCGATGCGCGCCGGGTCGAGCGCCTCGTCCGGGGCCTTGGGGTGGTCGGCACGAGTGCCCGGCACAAACTCAACGAGGTGCCGTCCCTTGTCGTCCCACCCGAACGATCGTGGCGCACCCTTGAAGCCCGCATCCTCGAGGTGCAAGAGCAGAGCGTGGATCGCGCCGGTATAGGGGTCCGGCGCGATGATGCGGACGTCCCGATGGCCGATGCGGTCCGGCCCGCGCAGTACCTCCCGCTGCGCCTGACTCGCCTCCTTGGTGGCGTCTCGCGCGTCGCGCTCCTCGTGCCCGCGCTCGCGCTCGGCACGCCGTTGCCTGCGGGACAGCCCCAGATTGAAGGCGGGTGTTGCCGGCGCGGGTACCGGGCGAGGCGGAATCCAGGGCCCGGTGGGCGTCGACGGCCGCTCCACCCGCGGCGCCACGGGCGGCGCCGCGCTCCGAGGCCGGAGCGGCGGGGCTGTGCCGACTCCTGGGGCCGCGCCGATTCCTGGGGCCGCGCCGATTCCTGGGGCCGCGCCGATTCCTGGGGCCGCGCCGATTCCTGGGGC
>NZ_JADQBE010000007.1:86424-123491 GCF_016278765.1 Demequina sp.
CCGCGCCGATTCCTGGGGCCGCGCCGATTCCTGGGGCCGCGCCGATTCCTGGGGCGGTGGACCGACGGCGCGTTGGCACTGGTGTCGACCCTGGCGCTGGTGCCGCCGTTGCCGGTGCGGCCGACACTGGTGCGGCCGACGCTGGTGCCGCCGCAGGCTGCGCCGTTGCTGCAGGCTGCGCCGTCGGGATCGGCTGCGCGCGAAAGTAGGCGGCCGCGGAGGCACTGCGCGCGGGCTGCCGCTGGGGCGTGGGTTGCCCGTAGGGGGTCGGCACGCGAGGACCCGGCACGTACGTGTCAGGACTGGCGGGGGCCGCGCCCGGTGCGGGAGGACCGCCCACGCCCGCCTGGGCCGTCGGCGCCAGCTTCGCGTCGGCGCGCAGTGCGTGCTCGCCGCGAGCGGTACGCAGGGCCCGTCCGGTCCACTCCGAGTTCGGGGGCCAGGTGGGCTCCAGGACTCGCGGCGCGGGACGAGTCCGCGGATGCCTCAGGAAGCGGTCGACCGACCACTCCCAGCCCTCGAGACTGTCCAGCAGCCGCGCCTCCGAGTCGTCTTGACCCACCGCGTGCACCACCAGCTGACCGCGCCAGCCGGACTCGAGCAGGGCGTGTGTCACCCAGCGGTCCCGACTTCCTGCGCCAAAGGGAAGGATGACGCGGCCCGTCAGCTCGGCCCCGGCATCGGCGCCGCTCAGCATGAGTGCCACCAGGTATTCGTCCATCGTCCTCAGGTGGAGGTCGAGGTCCGCGATGAGGTGGTGGGCGTGCTGGAGCCTGAACCCAATTCCCACGTTGCCGAGTCCGCGGCGTGCGAGTTCCCTCACCACGTCAACCAGCGTGCGTGGCTCACCGGCCCATCCGCCATGGTTGGTGAGCATCACGCACATGCCGTGACCTCGGGCCAGCCGCGCCAGCCCCGCGAGGTGGTCGGCCGCACGGTGGACTTCGGTGAGATGCGCCTGCTCCGACATCGGCGGGGGCGCTCCCGGCGGACCGAACCCGATCTGGGTCCACAGGTCCGGGGCATATCCGCGCCGCGCCGCCTCGGTGATGAGCGTCTTGATCGCGGTGGGGACGATGCCGAATCGGCTGGCGTAGTCCGGCTCTTCATACGCCGGCATGGGAAGCGGCGTCCACATCCCGGAGAGCTCAACCTGGTACTGGCGCAGAGCGTCGAGCTCGACGTCGAACGTGGCCAAGTGCTCGTCGCGCCAGTCCCACACGATCTTGTGGATGCCGATGCGCCGTAGCATCTGGGCGCGCTCACGAGGGCCGCGACGTAGTGCGTCATGTGCGACCAGGTGGCTTGCGGCCATCTGATCACGCAGGCACCAATCAGGTGTCGCAGCCTGGGACGGGGAGACAACGCGCGGTGGCAGTGTCACTCCGAGACCCCCTCAGCTCGTATGCGTGTCTTTCACGATAGACCGCGATTTCGTCGCGGTATATAGGGGGCACCCATTATGGGCGAAACACCCAGTTACGTGGCGTTATGTCGTAATCGGCCGGTTCGTCAGTCGCCGCGGGCGTACGTGACAGCGGCCCGGGCGTGGAGCGCGAGAGCGTTCAGGTAGGGTGCGTCGACGCCCTGAGCCGTCATCGCCATCGGGATCTCAGTGCACCCGGCGATGACGCCTTGGTGGATCAGGCGCCTGTGGTCGAGGGTCGAGTGCCAGGTGATGCCGCCGAGCAGGCCGACCTTGCGAGGCGAGGTACGCATAGCGTCAGGCTATGCCGCTGGCCCAGTGCCAGAGGGGCCCCGGCGACCGGGAACACGAGCGGCGATCATTCCATCTCACTGGAACGTTGCTGTAGAATGGGACGATGCGCATCGGAGAACTTGCCCAGCAGACGGGCCTCACGACCAAGACGGTCCGGTACTACGAGCAGATCGGGCTCATGGAGGAGCCCGACCGCCACACCAATGGGTACCGCGACTACGGGGACGACGCCGCCGAGCGACTGCGATTCATCCGCGACGCCCAGGCGGCGGGGCTCACCCTCGCCGAGACGGGCGAAATCATTGGCATGAAGGCCGCGGGCCAGTCCACGTGTGCTCACACCCGCGACCTCCTGGCCTTGCACCTGGCCGAGGTCGACGCTCAAATCGACCGGTTGCTGGCCACCCGCAACGAGTTGCGGGCGATGGCGGAACGCGCGGCGGCGATGAATCCCGAGTCGTGCAATGACCCCGCGCGTTGCCAGGTGATTGAGGCGAGGGCGGCGGCCGAGGCCGCCCCGCCCCGCCGCGCTCCGCACCACCGCCTGCTGCCGCTCGCCTGAGCCCTCGTCAGGCGGCAGAGCGCGCCACGAGACCTCGGCTTGACCTTCCGGTCCAGGGCAAGGTTTATCTTTGCTATCACCCCCGGTTCACCTGTCGGCCCGCAGAGAGGAAGCATCGTCATGACCACTGCCCATGAGATCCCCAGCATCGACGTCACCGTCGAAGGCATGACGTGTGATGGTTGCGCGAGCAAGGTCCGTTCGGCACTGACCGCCACCGCTGGCGTCACAGGCGCCGATATTGATGTGGCGAGTGGACGGGTAAGCGTCCACCCCGACGGAACGGTGGACCGGGGAGACCTCGAATTCGCGATCGACGGGGCCGTGCATGAAGCGGGCTACAGCGTCGTCTCCTAGCGACGCATCCCGCCACTGCACACCCTGGAGCACCCATGACCACCACTGAGTCCGAGCAGCAGACCATCAACCTGGCCGTCGGCGGAATGACGTGCGCGGGATGCGCCTCGACCATCCAGCGGGGTCTCGCCCTACTGCCCGGTGTGGACGTCGCCGCCGTCAACATCGCCACCCGCCGCGCGACGGTCAACATCGATGGTGAGATGGACCCGGCCGAACTCGAGGACATGATGCGGGCGGCGATCATCGGGCTCGGCTATCAGGTGCTCACCCCGGCCAAGGGTCAGACCCCAGAGGCGGGCGCTGAGTCCATGTCGCTCGCCGATGAACACGCCGCACACACCCAGGCCGATGCCGCGCGCATCGCCGACTTCCGGCGCCGCTTCGTCGTCGGCGCGGCGCTGGCGCTGCCCACCGTGCTCATCTCGATGATTCCCGCGTGGCAGTTCGCTGGCTGGGAATGGGTGGTCGCGGCGCTCGCGACGCCGGTGGTGTTCTACAGCGGTTGGCCGTTCCATCGCTCCACGGTGATGTCCGCCCGCCATCGTGCCACCACGATGGACACCCTTGTCACCGTCGGCTCCGTGACGGCGTGGACGTGGTCGATGGTTGTGCTGCTGCGTGGCACCGGCCACGTCTACTTCGAGACCGCGGCCGTGATTGTCACCTTGATCGTGCTGGGAAAGTGGCTGGAAGTGCGGTCGACGGCGCACGCGGGAGACGCGATTCGCGCCCTCAGCGCACGGCAAAGTGCGACCGCCACGCTTGAGGACGGCACCGTGATCGCTCGCGACGACCTCGGCATCGGGATGCGCTTTGTGGTGCGGCCCGGCGAGACGATCGCGACCGATGGACTGGTGATCGAGGGCGAGGCGGCGGTCGACGCGTCGCTCGTCACCGGCGAGTCCGCACCCGTGGCCGTCGCCCCTGGCTCCGAGGTGGTGGGAGGCACGGTCGCGGCCGACGGCGCCCTGACAATCGAGGCGACCCGCGTGGGCGCGGAGACGATGCTCGCGCAGATTGCCCGCATGGTGGACGAGGCCCAGTCCGGCCGCGCCAACATCCAAAGACTTGCCGACCGCATTGCGGCCGTGTTTGTGCCCGTGGTCATCGGCCTCGCGCTCGTGACCCTGGTGGGCTGGCTGCTCGCGACCGGCGACGTGGACCGCGCGTTCACCGCGGCCGTGGCCGTGCTCATCATTTCCTGTCCGTGCGCGCTCGGGCTCGCCACCCCTCTCGCCATCATGGTGGGCGTGGGTCGAGGCGCCCAGATGGGCATCCTGATCCGTGGCCCGCAAGTGCTCGAGGACACCCGTCGACTCCACACCGTGGTGCTCGACAAGACCGGCACCGTCACCGAGGGTCGCATGTCTTTGGTCGACGAGTTCGCGCCGGGGTTGGACGCCGACGAGGCTGCGGTGCTTTTCGATGCCGCCGCCGCGGTCGAGGACCGGTCCGAGCACCCCATCGCACGCGTGATCGCCCAGTCACACCCGAATTCGATGCTCATCAAGGGCTTCCGGTCCGCGCCCGGCCAGGGAGTGACGGCGACGGTGAGGGGGCTCGGCCTGCCCGGCGCCGATGGCGGAGACAACGCTGTGGCCGAGGTCACGGTGGGCTCGCGTCGCCTGTTTGACACGGTTCCAGTCGGGTTGGCCGACTGGACACACTCGCAGGAGCGCTCGGGCGCCACCGTGGTCTTCGTCGGGCGCGCGGCCCCGCTGGCAGGGGGTCTACTGACCGGGCCCGGCGACGACGTTCCCACGCGTGCGCCGCTCGCCGCCGAGGCCGCGATCGCCGTGCGCGACACCGTGAAGCCGACGTCGCGCGAGGCGATCGACAGTCTCAAGGCGCTCGGCCTTGACGTCGTGCTGCTGTCGGGCGACAACGAGCGCGCAGCACGCGCCGTGGGTGAAGAGTTGGGAATCGACCGCGTCATCGCGGAGGTGCTGCCCGGCGACAAGTCCAATGTCATCGTGGAGCTGCAGCACGGCGGCCGCCGCGTGGTGATGGTCGGGGATGGCGTGAACGACTCGCCTGCGCTCGCCCAGGCCGACGTCGGCATCGCGATTGGCACCGGCGCTGACGTGGCGCGCGAGGCTTCGGACCTGACGCTCGTGAACGGCGACCTGCGCGGCGTTGCCCACGCCATCGGCCTGGCACGCAAGACCCTCGGCACGATTCGCGGCAACCTGTTCTGGGCGTTCGCCTACAACGTGGTGGCGATCCCGCTCGCGGCCGCCGGCCTGCTCAACCCCATGATCGCGGCCGCCGCGATGGGCGGGTCAAGCCTCTTTGTGGTGGGCAACTCGCTGCGCCTGCGCCGCTACGACGCGCAGGCCTAGGCCGCACTCGCCAGCCACTGCTTCGACCCCGCCCCACTTGGGGGCCGTTTCGCGTCGATTCCCGACGCGGGACTCAGTGGAGCTCGCCGTGACGCGCGCGGGGCGTTCATGCGGTGGCGGGCGCCCACCCCCGAAGGTGTGCGCGCAGTGCGGCCTCTGCAAGAGCTGCAGGATCGACAGAGTCCGGCGGCGTCGGCGTCTCAAGTTCGAGCAACACGAGCCCGTGGGTATGTGCCCACAGGGAGGTGGCGATCGCAGAGGCTGGCACGTCCGTGCGCAGGGCACCCACCGATTGCGCCTCCGCGACGCGTTGGCGAAGGAGCCTGAACGCGTCAGCGGCCACGACGGAGATGTGCGCTGGCACTGTGCGCGGATCGACCGCGCCCCCGAACATCACCCGATAGCCATGCGGATCGGCCAACGCGCTCTCCCGGTAGGCGAGTCCGAGAGAGAGCACATCGGACTGCGGATCCTCATGCCTTGGCGCACTCCGCAGCGTGGCGGCGAACTGGATCACCGCGCGCTCGTATACCGCAGCGACCAAGCCGTCCTTTCCTCCATACAGCGCGTAGACGGCTGCGGTAGTCGTGCCGGTGTCGCGAGCGAGTCCACGCAGGCTGAGGCCCTCGAGCCCGCGCTTGTGGACCCGACGGGACGCCGCTGCGAGGAGGCGCTCGCGTGTCTTGTCGTCGTAGAGCACTGGACGGGCCATACGGAAGACTGTAGCCTAACGTTGTTACATAACACCGTTCCGAATCCCTCCTCGTCCCTGGAGTCCACGATGATTTCCCTGTCAGACCCCACCCTCATCCTCGTCGGGAGCCTCTTCCTGGCGTTCGTCACCATCGAATCAGGCGGCTGGTACCTCACGCGGGTTGCCACCGGCGGGCATGAATTGACCGAGTTCCAGAAGTCGTTCCACCGCGCGGGGCACGGCCACGCCGGGATGTTCGTGACGCTCGGCATCGTCGCCGCGGTAGTGAGCGAAGCCACCGACCTCACCGGCGCGTGGCTCTGGCTGGCGCGATCCGGGATCGCCATAGCTGGCATCGTCATGCCCGCCGGATTCTTCTTCAGTTCGCTCCACCGCGGCGCCACCATGCCAAACCGCTGGATGATGCTCGTCTGGCTAGGAGCCGCGCTGTTCGCGGCGTCGGCCATCACCCTGGGCGTGGGATTGCTGCGAGCTACCTAGACGGCGTTCCTTCAGACTGCGGCGAGCGCCTGTTCGAGGTCCTCGCGCAGGTCCTCGACATCCTCGAGGCCGATGCTGAGTCGCACGGTCGCGTCGCGTCGAAAACCCGAACCGCCCCGCTGCTCGGGCTACCGATAAGCCGCCACCAGGCAGCGAAGGCTTCCCTTGCCGTCCGCGTATTGCGCGCCGCGCATGCGGTCACGGGCTTTGCCGAACGTGCACGTGCCTCCGAGTCGCGTCATCCCCAGATCGCGTCCAGGATCCGCATCCTCACCGCCTGGATCGCCGGGATCAGCGCCGAGACTGCTGACACGACCAGCAGGATCAGCGCAGCGTTGAGCATGGACTGCCCGCTGACCTCCAGCGTGACCGGACCGTTGGGAAAGACGAACGGGTGGCGGTCCACCATGGGGACGACGGCGAAGCGGAACAGCACAAAGCCCACCACGCTGCCCACGGCCCCGGTGAGGACGGACTTGAACACGTAGCTGGTGACGATGGCGGTGGAGCGGATGCCGATGGCACGCTCGATGCCGATCTGGCGTCGCCGGTTGCTGAGGTCCACGTAGGTGATGATGAACACGGTGATCGCGGCCACGAGCAGCGAGATCACCCGCATTATGGAGTCGATCAGTTCGAATGTGTCGAGCTGATCCTGGATGGCCAGCGAAAGCTGTTCGGGGGTCTGGAACTCGACGTCGGAGCCTAGCGGGTCGATCGCGGCGATGAGGCCGTCGGTGGTCATGCCGTCCGCGCCGAGCACGACGATGGTGGAGGCTGTGCCCGCGGCGGGGAGTTCGGCCATGTCGAACAGGCTGAGCAGGTCGTCGCGCTCCGATTCCGCGATGTCGGGGACGGAGTCCGCGCCCTCCTCGAGCGCGTCCGCCAGGGCGGAGGTGCCGTCGGCGGCCTCGTCGGTCTGGCCTGCAAGGGTTGTGGCGCCATCGGCCAAGCCTGTGGCGGAGCCCGCCAGGGTCGCCGCGGAGGCTGCCAGCGACGTGGTCGAGTTCGCGAGCGTGGAGGAGCCGTTGGCGAGGTCGGACGAGGAGTCGGCGAGCGATCCGGCCGCCGCGGCGAGGTCCGCCGAGGAGAAGGACAGGTCGGAGGCGCCGTTGACGAGAGCCGATGCCCCGCTAGAGAGGTCGTCGGCTCGTGCGGCCAGCGCCGCCGACTGGCCGGCGAGCACGGACATGCCCTCTACGGCCGCGTCGACAGCATCCTGGGAGACCGATGCCGTTGCGGCGGCGGCGGCCGCCTCGGCGGCGAGATCGACCACCTGCTGGCAATACTCGGGCGCGTCCGCCGCGGGACAGGCGGCGGCGACCGCCTGTGCGTTCGTGGCCACCGCGGCAGCCTGGTCGGAGGCCGCCGTCGCCGCGGCTCCGGCCGAGGACTCGAAGGCGGCGGCGGCATCGGCCATCGCGTCGGCGATCGCGTGGGTGCTCACGGCGAGCGAAGCCGCGCCGTCCGCAAGCGCCTGCGCGCTGTCGCCGAGCGCGTCGACGGCGTCGTCAACCCCGGCCGCCCCGCTGGCCAGCCCAGAGGCACCTCCGGCGACGCCTGAGGCGCCGTCCGCGACACCGTCGGCACCGCTGGACACCCCCGACGCACCCGAAGCGAGGCCGTCGGCACCGCTGGACACCCCCGACGCACCCGAAGCGATAGAGTCGCTCGCATCGGCCAGCGCGTCGAGGCCCTCGGACAGGCTGGCCGCCTGTGCGGAGGCTTCGTCGAGGGACTCGCCCATGGCGTCGATCCCGTCGAACATCTCCGCGATCTGGTCGGCGGGGTCCGTCTCGGGGATGGCCGCGTCGGCGGCGGCGAGGGTGATGAAGGCGCTCTGGTCGGTGAGCGAGAAGTTGTTGGCGTAGATGCCGCGCACGGTGAACACCGCGGTGGTGCCGCCCAGCAGGCTGACCTCCACCTCGTCGCCCACGTGGACCGTCTTGAGGGACGTCCCGTAGGTGCGCAGGTCGGGCTGATCGGCGCCGGCGATGCCGACCCCTAGCACGATGCCGTCCTCGTCGGAGGGCTCCAGCCAGTCGCCCTCGATCAGGTGCTCGGGCGTGGTGAAGACGTCCGCATAGCTGACGGGGTCCACCGCGGCGACGGTCCACGCGTTGAAGTCCTCGCCGTAGGCGATCTGGTTGCCGACGACGCGCCGGGCGGTGGCCGCCTCCACGCCGTCGACCGCGCGCACCTGCTCGAGGTAGGCGTCGGCGTCGTCGATGGGCGCGCGGTCGCGGCCGGTGATCACGAGGTCGCCCGTCAGCGTGTCCGTGATCTGCGCCTCGATCGAGGTGGAAGCGCCGGCGATGAGCGAGGGCAGGAACATGATGGACACGAACACGGCCGCGACCATGGCGATCGCCATCGTGGTGACGCCCGCGTTGCCGCGTGTAATGGATCGGGAGGCCAGGAAGCCCGCCACCCGCAGGTCGCGCCGGATCATGGGGTCGCCTCCTCGACGAGGTGCCCATCGGCCAGGTGGATCAGCCGGCTCGCGTAGACGGCGTAGTCCGGATCGTGAGAAACGAACAGCACCGTGATGCCGGTCTCGCGGTTGAGCCGGGTGAGGGTGTCCATGACCGCCTTGCCCGACGCGGAGTCGAGGTTGGCGGTGGGCTCGTCCGCGAAGACGATGGAGGGGGAGTTGACGAGGGCCCGCGCGATGGCGACGCGTTGCTGCTGTCCGCCGGAGAGTTCCTTGGGGCGGTGGTGGAGGCGGTCGCCGAGGCCCACGGCGTCGAGCAGCTCGGCGGCGCGGTCGCGGTCGCGTCCGGCGCGGCCGTCGCGCTGCAGGGCGGGAAGCAGCACGTTCTCGGTGGCGGTCAGCTCCGGGATGAGGGCGTACTCCTGGAACACGTAACCCAAGCGTTCGAGCCGCAACTGCGCGCGGCGCGACTCGCGCATCCCGGTCGTGGCGACCCCGTCGATCAGCACCTCTCCCGCGGTGGGGCGGTCGATGAGGCTCAGTTGGCGCAGCAGCGTGGACTTGCCCGATCCGGACTTGCCCATGATGCAAATCATCTCGCCGGGGGCGGCGGTGACCGAGACATCCTCGAGGGCCCTCACCTCGACCGACCCGAGGTGGTACGTCTTGTGGACGCGCTGGGCGACGATCGCGCCGTCCGGGTCAACAGATGTCATGACTGACACTTTGTCACATTCTGTCAGTCATGACAAGATGTAGCCATGGCCGCCATCGACGACGATCTCGGAAAGCGCGAACGCGGCAAGCGAGAGACGCGTGCGTCACTGTTGCGCGCCGCCGATGCTCTGTTCGCCGAGCGCGGTTACGACCGCACCACTGTGCGCGACATCGCCGAGGCCGCTGGCGTGACCGAGCGCACCTTCTTCCGCTACTTCGCGGCCAAGGAGGAGCTGGTGCTGGACGAGGCGATGACGGGAATTCCCCGCTTCGTTGGCCTGATTCGCGCCAGGCCGGTTGCCGAGCGCGCGGTCGAGGCCATCGGCGCCGCAGTGGTCGAGCTCGAGCGCGAACTGCGCTCCAGTGCCAGGCCCACGGTGCTGTCGTTGTTTGCCGACAACAGGCCCGCGGAACTGATGCGGCGCATGGGCGGGCGGGCCTTCCCGGGGCGCATTCTCGCGATCGAGGATGCCCTGGTCGCTCCAGTCCGTGAGCGCCTGCGCATGGACGGGCACGCCGACGGACCGGACCTCGACTTCCGAGCCCAAACGCTGGCACGCACCACCGTGGCGCTGGTGCGCAGTGCGCTGGTGCGGGACCTCGAACTGCGTCGCTCGGGCTTCGCGGACGCGCCCAGTCTAGGTGCGCTCGGCGCCGCCGCATTTGCGGATCTTGCGGCCGTATGGGCATCGCCAGCAGAATCCCACTGAGGGCCCGCGGGCACAAACACACCTCACGGCCCCGCCATGTCCGGCGAGAGGCCTCTTCGTCGTCTCGGATCGCTACTCGTTGTACTGCCCAGGGACGGTGGTTGACCGCGTACTAGGTAGAACCATGCTGATCGTGGTGTTCCAGTCAACCGCAGCCAGCGCCTGTTCGAGGTCCTCGCGCAGGTCCTCGACGTCCTCGAGGCCGATGCTGAGGCGCACGGTCGCGGCGGACATGCCCACGGCCGCGCGGCCCTCGGCGCCCAGCTTGCGATGCGTCGTGGTGGCAGGGTGGGTCGCGATCGACTTGGCGTCGCCCAGGTTGTTGGAGATGTCGATCACCTGGAGCGCGTCCATGAAGCGGAACGCAGCGGCCTTCGCCTCGGGGCCGTGGGGGTCGACCCCGTCGGGAAGGGCGATGTCGATCGTGACGAGCGTGCCGCCCAGCGTCATCTGCGCCTTGGCACGCTCGTACTGCGGGTGCGAGGGCAGCAGGGGGTAGCGGGCCACGGCCACCTTGGGGTGGGCCTCGAGCCAGGCGGCCAGGTCCCGCGCCGATGCGGTCATCGCCTTGACGCGGACCGACAGGGTTTCCAGGGACTTGGCGAGCACCCAGGCGGTGAAGGGGCTCATGGTCGCGCCCATCGTCCGCACCATCGTCTTCACGGGGCCGTCGATGTACTCGGACGAACCGAGAATCGCGCCACCTAGCACGCGGCCTTGGCCGTCGATGTGCTTGGTCGCCGAGTACACCACGGCGTCGGCGCCCAACTCGAGCGGCCTCTGGCCGATCGGGGTCGCGAACACGTTGTCCACGATGAACAGTGCCCCGGCCTGCTTGGCGAGCGCGGCCACGAAGGGGATGTCGATGACGTCCTGCATGGGGTTGGTGGGGGACTCCACGTAGATCGCGTCCGCCGGGGTGGCGAGCGCACGTTCCCAGTCCGCGTTGACGTGGCCGTCCACGTAGTCGACCCGGATGCCCCACTCGACGAAGTAGTCGTTGAACACCGAGACCGACGATCCGAACAGCGCGCGGGCCGCCACCAGGCGCGAGCCCTGCGTGAGGACCGACGCGAGCGAGACGAACACGGCCGCCATGCCGGTTGCGGTCGCGAAACAGGCCTCGGCACCCTCGATCAACGCCAGGCGCTCCTCGAACGTCGTGACCGTGGGGTTGCCGTAGCGGCTGTACTGATAGCGATCGATCTCGCCCGCGAAGGCGGCCTCGGCGTTGGCGGCCGTGGGGTACACGTAGCCCTGCGTGAGGAAGATCGGCTCCGACATCTCGTCGAACGGCGTGCGGTGCATGCCGCCGCGCACGGCGAGCGTGTCGGGGCGAAGTGCGCTCGGACCGTGCGGCGGAACGGTTGATTCTGCGGCGCTGGAGGCTGCGCCGTGGGGGGACGATGCTTTCGAAGACGATGCGTCTGTCATGCCCACAGGTTAGTGCCCATGTCGTGCGTCGGTCAGTTGCGGATTGTGGTCGCCCCCGTGATGGCGGCGATGACCTCCTCGTAGGCGTCGTGCGGAGCACTGAACGAGCCGTTGAATCGTCCGTGTCTCAAGACCTCGATGCGGTCGGCGACGGCGCGCACGTCGGTGAGGTTGTGGCTGATGAACACGACGCCGAGTCCGAGGCTCCTGAGGCTCTGGATGTGGGTGAGCACCTCTGCGGTCTGTGCCACGGACAGGGAGGCGGTGGGCTCGTCGAGCACGATCAGTTGGGGGTCGCCCACGAGGGTGCGCGCAATGGCGACACATTGGCGCTGCCCCGCCGAGAGGTGTGAGACCGGGGTGCGCGGTGAGGGGATGCGTGCGTTGAGGCGCTCGAGATAGTCGCGCGCCAGGGTTTCCATGTGTTCCTCGGCGAGGAGCCCGTGTTCGCGCACTTCGCGGCCGAGGAAGATGTTGGCCGTGACGTCGAGATTCTCCGCGAGTGCGAGTCCCTGGAACACCGTGGCGATGCCGCGCGCTTGTGCGACGGCCGTCCGTGGAAGGGTGACCGGTTCGCCGTTGATCTCGATGGTGCCTGACTCGGGCTGGTGCACTCCCGCGATAACACGTGCCAGCGTCGACTTGCCAGCCGCGTTGTCGCCCACCAGCGCGACGATTTCATGGTGATTGACCTCGAAGTCCACGTTGATCAGAGCCTGAACCGCTCCGAAGGACTTGGAGATGTGACGCATGCGCAGCAACGGTGGTGCAGTCATTGTTGTGTCCTGTCTTGCCCCTAGTGCCCGGTCGATCATCATCGACCTCCGGGAACGTGGGCGAGTTCGGCCGCCATGGCGAGGGCTCCTTGGACGGGTGCGAGCGACCCCAGCTCACCCCGACGCACTTCGAGAGGGTTTTCCCTGGAGATGAGGACTCGGTGGTTCACGGCGGCGCGGATCGGATCCAGAAAGATCACGTCTGTTTGGGCGAGTTCGCCGCCGACCACGACGACTTCGGGATTGAAGGCGACCGCAAGGTTCGCGACGGCGACGCCGATCGCGGCGCCCGCATCGGCGACCACTTGTCGGCAGCCTGGGTCTCCCGAGGAGGCGAACTCAAGCAGGTCGCTGAGCGACATGGGACCGCGGCTGATCCGGAGCGAGTCGATGAGCGCTTGTGCCCCCACGAGAGTGTCGAGGCAGCCACGGCTGCCGCATCGGCAGATGGGACCCTGCGGGTCGACGAGCGTGTGGCCGATTTCCCCAGCAGTGCCGCGGGGTCCGCGGTGGATCTCGCCGTCGATGATGAGCCCCGCGCCGGTCCCGTACGAGGCCCACACGTAGAGCACGTCGCGAAAGCCGCGCCCCGCACCGAAGCGCGCTTCGCCGAGTGCACTGAGGTTGGCGTCGTTGTCGACAGCTACGGGGGAGTTGATGCGGGAACTCACCACGTCTGCGATGGCGACGTTGGCCCAGCCCCTCATGAGCCCTTGGTCAAGGATCATTCCCGTGGTCGGATCGACGGGGGCCGGCAGGCCGATGCCGACTCCGAGAATCTCAGATGTCGTGGAGCCGAGCCCGTCGACGAGTTCCATGGCGAGCAATGCTGTGCGATCCAGGGTGGTGTCGAGGCGATGGTCGGACGGTAGTGGAAGGGTGCGCTCGGCGAGGATTTCGAAGCGGGAGTCTGCGATTGCAAGCCGAAGCGCCCTGGTTCCGATGTGCGCGCCCACGAGCAGTCCGGATTTGTGGGCGAGAGTCACCATCTGCGCTCGACGCCCGCTGCGCGTGGTGGACCGAGTCTCGACGATTCCGGCGAGAAGCAATTGCTTGACGATGGTGGAGACGGTTGCGGGGGATAGTCCGGTGGCTTCGGCGAGCTCAACCTGTGTGATGCCGCCGAATTGGCGAACGGCCCCGAGTAAACGGGCGCTATTCGCCTCGCGCAGTGCCGACTGCGACCCTGACGACAGCACGTGTCCCGCCACAGGATGAGAGTACCCGGAGAGTCTCGCTCGCACCAGCATTGGGTTCGACACTCGAATCCAGGCGAATCGTTTAGGAGGCTTGAGTTTGAGTTGCGATTCCATGCTGTGCGATGGCAGCGGCTCGCGGCCGCGCCTCGCCATCGCATGCGTTTGAGGCGGAGAATCGTGCGCCGCCACGTGACCCTCTAGACGGAACTTTCTTTGTTTCCTGTAACGAAATGATTACAGTTGCGTTCGAAACTTGACGACAATAATCGTCGGGAATAGCGTCTGAACCGGTACAAGACCGTGAACCATTACTCCGGGCTCGATGAGGCGTTGGGAGACGACGTGGCACAGACGCATGTAACACTTGAGATGCGCCATATCACGAAGGTGTTCCCAGGTGTCAGGGCGCTGGATGACGTGTCGATCGCTGTGAGGCGCGGCGACATCCACGCCATCTGCGGAGAGAACGGCGCCGGCAAGTCAACGCTGATGAAAGTGCTTTCAGGCGTCTACCCCCACGGCACGTACGAGGGCCAGATCGTCTTGGAAGGTAAGCACGTCGAGTTCCGTGACCTCAAGGCGTCGGAGCACGCTGGCATCGTCATCATCCACCAGGAACTTGCGCTCATTCCGGAGTTATCCGTCACGGAGAATATCTTCCTCGGCAACGAGGTGGTGCGCGCTGGCCTGATCGACTGGGACGAGGCGCACATCCGCACCCTTGACTTGCTGGAGCGCGTGGGACTGCGTGTGGACCCCAACCTCCCGATCAAGGCGCTTGGCGTCGGTCAGCAGCAGCTGGTCGAGATTGCCAAGGCGCTGTCGAAGGACGTGCGCCTTCTTATCCTCGACGAGCCGACGTCCGCGCTCAACGCGGAGGACTCGGAGAACCTCCTCAACCTTCTGCGCGGACTTAAGCAGCGCGGGCTGACCTCCATCATGATCAGCCACAAGCTCAATGAGATCGCAGAGATTGCCGACGCCGTGACCATCATCCGCGACGGCGTCAAGGTGGAGACACTGAACGTGGAGGACGAACCGCTCGACGAGGACCGCATCATTCGCGGCATGGTCGGGCGGTCGCTCGAATCCCGCTTCCCCGAGCACACGCCCGTCATCGGCGAGAAGTTCTTCGAGGTACGCGGATGGACCGTCGAGGACCCTCAAGTCGCGGGTCGCTTGGTGTGCAAGGGTTCTGACTTCTTTGTCCGCAGAGGCGAGATCGTGGGCTTCGCCGGCGTGATGGGCGCCGGGCGCACCGAACTGGCGCGCTCCGTCTTCGGACGCTCATACGGGATTTACCGCTCCGGACAGATCTTCATCGACGGCAAGGCTGTCTCCATTCCCACCGTGCAGTCCGCGATCGCGCACGGCATCGCTTACGTACCCGAGGATCGCAAGACGCTGGGCATGAATCTCCTTGACACGATCCGCAAGACGATCGTTGCAGCGGGGTTACGCAAGATCAGCCGCCTCTCCATGATCGACGAGGACGCGGAACTGCTCGCAGCAGAGGAGTACCGGGAGTCGCTGCGCATCAAGACCCCCAGCGTCAACGAGGGTGTCAACAAGCTCTCGGGCGGCAACCAGCAGAAGGTGGTCCTGGGCAAGTGGATGTTCACGGAGCCAGAGATCCTCATCCTCGACGAGCCGACCCGCGGCATCGACGTCGGGGCCAAGTACGAGATCTACGGCCTCATCCAGAGGCTTGCCGAGGCAGGCAAGGGTGTCGTGGTCATCTCGTCTGAACTTCCCGAGGTCATCGGACTCTGCGACCGCATCTACACCGTGTGTGAGGGACGCATTTCCGGTGTCGTCGACCACGCGGATGCTGACCAAGAGAAGTTGATGCGCCTCATGACAACCACCACCGCAAGCGCTGCCTGACCGGCCTCGACCCACAGAAGGAAAATCAACGATGAAATCCTTTAAAAGCCTGTTCGGCGGAGACGTCCGCCAGTTCACGATGCTCGGTGCGCTCGTTGCGCTGCTCCTGTTCTTCCAGATCATGACCAACGGCAAGGTCCTGACGCCGACCAACATGGTGAACCTGATCAACGGCAACTCCTACGTGCTGATCCTCGCTATCGGCATGGTGATGGTGATCGTGGTCGGGCACATCGACCTGTCCGTGGGTTCCGTCGCTGCGGTGACGGGCATCATCGTGGCGATGGCCATCCGCGACTGGGGCATCCCGTGGTGGGCGGGAATGCTGCTCGGGCTCCTCGTCGGCGCCGCGATCGGTGCCTGGCAGGGCTGGTGGGTCGCCTATGTGGGGATACCCGGCTTCATCACGACGCTCGCGGGCATGATGCTCTTCCGCGGGCTCAACCAGTTCATCGGCAAGTCGAACTCCGTTCCCGTTCCTGACGAGTTTCAGTTCATCGGCGCGGGTTACCTCGGGGAGTGGGGGCCGAACACCGGGCTCAACAACTCGACTCTCCTGCTCGGCATCCTCGCAGGCGTGTATGTGGTGTGGCACGAGTGGAAGCTGCGCAAGAAGGCGCTTCGCATCGGCTCGCAGCCCCAGAGCTACGGGATCGCCGGTACCCGTGCGGGTCTGCTGATCCTGGTCATCGCCTACATCACGTACCTGTTCGGATCTGGCCGCGTGGGAACGTCATTCCCGGTACCCGGCCTGCTGTTGGTGGGCCTCGTAATTCTGTATCACGTGCTCACGCAGCGCACCGTCATCGGACGCCACATCTTCGCCGTCGGCGGCAACCGAGTGGCGGCCTCGCTGTCCGGAGTCTCCACCAAGCGCACGTACTTCTTCGTGATGATGAACATGTCGATCCTGGCGGCCGTCGCAGGAATGGTCTTCATCGGCCGCTCCACCGCCTCGGGACCTTTCGACGGGAACATGTGGGAGCTCGACGCCATCGCGGCCGTGTTCATCGGCGGCGCGGCCGTCTCCGGAGGCATCGGCACGGTGACCGGGTCCATCATCGGTGGCCTGGTGATGGCGACGCTCAACAACGGACTTCAACTCATGGGCGTCGGCTCGGACCGCACGCAGATCATCAAGGGTCTCGTGCTTCTGCTGGCGGTCGCTTTCGATGTCTATAACAAGCAGCAGGGCCGCCCGTCGATCATCGGGCACCTCTTTAGGAGCCGCCCTGCTCCAGAAGATTCCGTGGACGACGGGGCTGAGACGCCCATCAACGTCGATTCACGGACTGCAGAAGTGGCGAACGTAGGCGCGGAGCCCACGAACGTTGCTGCCCACGAACAGCATCCAACGGCGGATGCACAAGACAAAGAAGGTAGGACGTAATGCGCAAGACCCTTCCAGGGCTAATCGCCCTCGCGGCGGCGAGCACTCTCGCGCTCACCGCTTGCTCGTCGGACCGGGTAGACAACCCGGCCACCGACTCGACCACTGGATCGACGGCCTCCGGTACCGAACTGTGCATTCCCGAGGGCTCCACGATCGGCGTTTCCCTGCCGCAGAAGACCTCTGAGAACTGGGTTCTGGCGGAGCAGCTCTTCAACGACGGCCTCACCGCCGCCGGTTTTGAGCCGATCGTGCAGTTCGGCAACAGCGGTGTCACCGAGCAGCAGAACCAGATTGACGCCATGGTCGAGGCCGGCGCCAAGGTCATCGTTGTCGGCGCCATTGACGGTTCGCAGCTGGGTACCCAGCTCGAGGCCGCAAAGGCAACCGGTGCGACGGTCATCGCATATGACCGCTTGGTGAAGAACACCGAAGCCGTCGATGCGTACATCGCCTTCGACAACTACCAGGTCGGTGTGCTCCAGGGCACGGCACTGCTGGAAGGCCTCGCCGAGCGTGTTGGCGACGGTCCCTACAACATCGAACTGATCGCTGGCTCCTCTGACGATGCGAACGCCATGCCGTTCTTCGAGGGTGCCATGAGCATCCTGCAGCCGAAGATCGACGACGGAACGCTCACGGTCGTCTCCGGTCAGACCACGTTCGAGCAGGTCGCCACGCAGGGCTGGAAGGCGGAGAACGCGCAGAAGCGCATGGACACCGTCCTCTCCGGCTTCTACGCGGGCGACGTGGCGCTTGACGGCATCCTGTCGCCGAACGACACCCTGGCACGCGCCGCGCTCGTCGCGGTTGCCCAGGCCGGCAAGGTCACCCCGGTCATCACCGGTCAGGACTCCGAAGTGGAGTCCGTCAAGTCGATCGTCGCAGGAGAGCAGTACTCGACGATCTACAAGGACACCCGCGAACTCGTGGCCCAGACGATCGCCTCGATCGTCGAGTTGCAGAACTGTGGCGAGATCCCGATCAACGACACCGAGCAGTACGACAACGGCGTGAAGATCGTGCCCGCGTTCCTGCTGACGCCGAAGATCGTGACTCAGGCCAACGCCGCTGAGGTCTACGCGAACGACGACACGCTCGGCCCCCTCACCGCTGGCTAAGCAGTCGCCGGAACATCAGAAGGCCCCCACGGCTTACGCGGTGGGGGCCTTCTTTGGCGTTCGGCGCTCGCCACTACCCCTGACGCCACGGAAGGCCGGCGGCCTTCCAGCCCTGCACGCCGCGGTGACCGTCCTGGTCGGGAGCGCCCTCAAAACCGTCCAAGACGTTGTACGCGGGGCGCATCCCCGCGGCCGTCGCCGCGATCGCGGCGCCAATACTGCGCTGTCCGGAGCGACACAGGAAGATCACCGGTGCGCCGGTCTCCTGGCCGATCCCGGCTTCGGTCAACTGCTCGACAAAGTTGGCGTTGCGCGCACCCTCGGGGTAATTGACCCACTCCACGAACACGGGCTCCCGGCCGGTCTCGGAGGTGTCCGGTACGCCGACGAAACGCCACTCGGCCTCGGTGCGCACGTCCACCAGGACGGCCTGGGGATTGTCCAGCATCATCTCCCACGCCTCTTCGGGTGTGATGTCGCCCTCGTACTCGGCCATGAAGTCTCCTCCGGATTAAGTGTGTGCACAGTCTAGGCAGGGGGAACCCGCACGGCTAGGGCTCCGCGACCGCAACTCTGTGGCTGCTATCTCGGCTCACGTCGAACGCGATCGAGATGGCACCGCGCGCCGTCGCGCCAGCACCGCGTCGCGCCAGCACCGCGTCGCGCTAGCACCGCGTCGCGCCAGCACCGCCAATCGACATCCGCCGCTGCCGCCCCGCACGGCGTGCGCGCCTCAAGTGGATTCGCGGTGCTCACGCGACGGTCCACCGGGAGACGGGCGACGCGACGGTACGGATTGAGCCACCGGGCGCCCGCTGCGGCCAGAAGCCGGTACGGATCCAGCCACTGGGCGGGCGGGGCTACCGCGGGTCGAGCACCTGGCCCACGAACAGCACCGCGCCCGTGTCCGCGTCGCGCATCACGTACAGGAACGGGTGATCGGCGCGGATCTCCACATCGGGGGTCGGCGGGGCGCTTGTGGTGCCGACGATGATGGCGGTGGCGGCGGCCGCCTCGGTGCCGGCCTCGTCCACGATCACCTTGGTCGCATGCAGCGCGTCGCTCACGTAGAGGTCCGGCGCGATGCCGTCCAGCCCGACCACCCCGAACAGGTGGTCGATGCCCATATCGTCCTCCATGACGGAGCGCAGATTCGTTCTGGTTTCGGCGGTGAAGCGGGGCATCGCGAGGGTGTAACCCGTGCTTGCCGCCCCAGCGTCGATCGCGTCGAGCAGGTCCTGATCGAGGCCCGACCTGACCGCCTCGAGGCCTCCGAGGGTCGGGACGATGAGCGTCATTTCGAGCTCGCCGTACGCGTACGGAAGTCCGACCGCGACGAAGTCGTCTCCCTGGTAGACCATGCCGTCGCGAGTGCCGGTGTGCATCATCGGCACGTCCGCGCTGTTGCCGCCAGCAAGCGTGAAGGGATCGTCAGACGTCGCGGACTCCTCGAACGGCTGCTGCCACGCGGCCTTCAGGTACAGAGCGTTGACCAGAGCGAGTCGCGAATCGGAGTCGAAGACGTCGGGCGTCACCAGTACCGGGATCAGCCCCTCGGTCCGGTCCTTGACCCAGCCATTGATCGCGTCCGCCGCCTTCTCCGGGTCCGTGCTCATGGGCGTCTCTTCGGCGCCCGCGCCAAAGTACGTGGCGAGCGCCTCACGGTACGCCTGTTCCGGGGCGAAACCGTCATCCACGTACATGCGGTTCGCGATGCGGACGACGGCGTGGTCGGGTTCGTCCTCGCCGGGGGCGGGGAAGTCGTCAGGTTCCGACGACGCGCGCCGGCTGAGCGAGTTGAAGGCGCCGAGCAGGGCCTCGCCGTCGACGGGCCACCCGAACGCCTGGTCGAGCGCGCCCGCCACCGGCGCCGTGGCGCCCTCGTTGAGCATCGCAAACGCGGCGCCGATGCTGAGCGGGGAGACCGCGGTGTTCTGGTCGTCCTTGGCGGCGGCACGGAAGATCGCGAGCCCGGCATCGTTGAGCGAGCGCGCGAGCGCTTCGGCGTGCGGCGAGTCAGGGGCGGGACGCGCCACGTCGGGATCTGGCGTGGACGAGCCGGGTGACGCGCACGCCGCCAAAGCGAGACTCGCGGCCGCCGTAATGGCGACGGCCAAGTGGTGACTGGGTCTGGTCATGAGCAACCTCTTTACGACGATGACGCTTGAGCGGGGTCAATGCGTTGGGTCCGGGGTCCGGGGTCTGGGGTTCGGGAACGAGCGATCAGCGTGAGTGATATTCCTCACATGCGTGTGCCGCCGGGAGGCGGTTCGTCCCTTCCGTGCACCCATCGCGTGCAGAACTTCCTGCTATGCCCAGATATGCGCGCCCCCAGAACGGGGGTTGTCATTGGCGCTCCACCTCGCCACCATCAGCGCAGTTCTGTGTTCTCTGAGCGGGATCTGTGCTCGTACCGCGCGCGGTAGCGTCAGTGCTGGCGGCTTCATTCATGGTGGCCCTGGCGACTCCGGTGGCCTCCGCCCGGGACTCGTATCAATGGCTCTCCGACGGGCGCACCGTCGAGGTGACCACCGCCTCGGGTGCGATGGCTCGACTTGCCGTCAGCGGGCCGCTCGCTGGCGTCGACGTCGCAGCGGCACTGCCAGACTCGATGCGTCTCTGGGCTCATCAGGTCCGGGTGTTCAGACCGCGCCTCCGTGAGCATCCGCGACGCGCGCTCGCGCATCTCTGGCGTGTATCGAGTCACGGGTTCCATCCTTCCTGAAAAGTCGGAACAAAGCCCGGCCGAATCACGTCACGTTGTTCGCGAAACCTTGACTCCACGGCCCAGCCCGCGAAGCAACGCGAGGTGAAACTCGAGTACCTTGACCGGTTATAGTTGGCATATGCATGTATTAGATGCGAGGGGCGATCTCGTCGAGGTGGAGCGCATTGAGCAGGAATTGACGCTGCTGGTGCGGCGCGCCCAGAAAGTGCACCTCCGCGGTGTTCCCGCCAAGCACGTGGTGGAACGGGCGACCTATGGGATTCTTGCGTGTCTGCACGACGACGGTCCGTTGCGAGCCAGCGCACTTGCGGCGCACTTTCATCTGGACGCCTCCACGATTAGCCGTCAGGTCACGTCTCTTGAGCAGGCTGGCCTGGTCACGCGGGAACCCGATCCCGAGGACGGGCGGGCCTGTCAGGTGCGGCTTACCGAGCACGGCCAGAGGGTGCTGGTCACGACGCGGGCGGAACGGCGTGGAGTCGTTCGCGAACTCCTGCAGTCATGGTCGCCGACGGATGTGGCGGACCTCGCGTCTCTGCTGACGGCCTTCAACACAGGCCTCGACGACCTTCTAAGTCCCCATCCCCATTCGACAGAAATGAGCCATCCATGAGTTTGCCCCCATCCCGTGGAGTCGATCAGCCCGAGGCGTCCACCGAACAGGTGATGCCCAACCTGACGCACCGCCAGATCCTCACCGTCCTGGTGGGGCTGATGTTGGGCATGTTGGTCGCCGCCTTGTCTCAGACCATTGTCGCCACGGCGCTACCCACCATCGTCGGCGAGCTCGGCGGCCAAGACCAGCTGGCCTGGATTGTTTCGGCCACGCTGCTGACCTCAACCGCCTCCACACCGATCTGGGGCAAGCTGTCGGACCTCTACGGTCGCAAGATCATGTTCCAGCTCGCGATCGGCATCTTTCTGGTGTCTTCGCTTGCCTCCGGGTTTGCCCAGAACATGGGGCAACTCGTCGCATTCCGGGCCGTGATGGGAATTGGCGTGGGTGGGCTCATGGCACTGTCCCAGGCGATTATCGGCGATGTCGTGAGTCCCCGCGAACGCGGCCGCTACCAGGGCTACATCGGCTCAGTCTTCGGCCTGGCCACTGTCGCCGGGCCGCTGCTCGGAGGCTTCCTGGTGGAGCACCTTTCGTGGCGATGGACCTTCTGGGTCGGAATCCCCATCGGCATCGTGGCCCTGATCGTGACCGAACGTGTGCTGAAGCTGCCGTTCCCGCGCCGCCAGCACTCCATCGACTGGCTGGGAGCGTTCTTCATCGTCGCCGGCATCAGCGCCCTCCTGCTGATGCTCTCGCTCGGCGGCAAGGAGTTCGCTTGGAACTCGGCCTGGACCTACGGGTTGACCGCCGCAGCGCTGATCATGCTCGCGCTCACGATCTGGCAGGAACGCCGGGCATCGGAACCGATCATGCCTCCGCGGCTGTTCGCCAACCACACGTTCATCATCACGAGCATGGCCGGCTTCGTGGTCGGGATCGCCATGTTCGGCGCCATCATCTTCCTGCCGCAGTACCTGCAGATCGTCAAGGGCGAGTCACCCACCGCCTCCGGTCTGCTCACCCTTCCCATGATGGTCGGCCTACTGATCACCTCGATCGGATCGGGGCGACTCATCACTCGCACCGGGCGGTACAAGATCTTCCCGGTGGTGGGCTTGCTGGTCGCAGCCGGTGGGCTGGCACTGATGAGCCGACTGGCGGTGGACACCCCGCTCTGGCTCGCAGGAGTGTTCATGTTCGTCACCGGCGCCGGCATCGGGATGGTGATGCAGGTCCTCGTACTAGCCACCCAGAATGCGGTGCCTCATGCTGATCTTGGCGTGGCCACCTCCGGAGCAACGTTCTTCCGCTCCCTCGGCGGCGCGATGGGAGTGGCAGTCTTCGGCGCGCTGCTCACCCATCGGCTCCGCGACACCATCCCAGCACAACTGAAGGCAGCCGGGGTCTCCCCCGGCCAGATGCCCGGCGGATCCTCCTCCTTGGGCAGCCCCGACCAGATCGCCGCACTGCCCGAGCCCGTCCATCTCGCGGTCACGACCGGGTTCGCCGAGGCGCTGCAGACCACGTTCCTCGCCGCCGTCCCCTTCGCGCTGGTCGGGTTCATCATCCTGCTCTTCCTTCGCGAATCCCCGCTACGACAAGGCCAGCATCACACCTCGGGGGAAGACATGGCCGCGGCGTTCGAGACCTCGGTCGACCCCGACGCCCATTTCACCGATGACGAAGACGACAACGAGCCCAGCCCGGTGTCGGGCCCGCCACAAGATAAGGCACACCGCCGTCGATAGGCCGACGACGGCGAGCGGTGAGCCCGGCCCGGCTGCGCGTCGCCCGGGTGCCTGTGGTCCCTCGGCTCCGAGGTTGCGTAGCGCCTCGCCTGACTGCGCGCACCGGCTTGGCGCGCCCCGCTAGGCACAACGCTTTGCGACAACGGGGATCCTCACACGCGCGGTGGGCACCGTCACGCCCCAATCTGTGGTGACGCTCCCGGCCCTGCGTCCCCAACGCTCCTGCTTCACCCGCGCGTGGGTTCGGCCTGGGCAAACTCATCCGGGTAGAACGCGTCGACACGACTGTTCTGTGTGGCGAGGTAAATGCGGGGAAGCATCGCACCACGTCGGCGCCGATGCCGGGGGCAGAACGGGCGGATCGGCCATGGCGGTGCGGGTCTTTCCGGTGTGGGATTGGCGACATGAACTGGACGCCGAGTGCGACCGGGGGGTTAATGGAAGTGGACGATTCGGTTTAACAGGGGTAATGGGATGACCACTCGGGGCATGGGCAACATCGACACCGCCGCGTTGCAGACGCTCACACACCGCCTTCGTGATGGCGCGTCCGAGTACGCGCCCAGCGAAGCCGACGAAGCCCAAGGTCTCCCCGGGCGCTCGCCGGGTGAGGCCCTCGCACGTGGTCCGCGTGTGCCGGTCGGACCGCGCGCGGTCCTGCTGGACTGCGGGACCTCCCGAGTGGCGGGCTACACCCACGTGCTCCTCATCGCGCCTTCGGCCGAACTGCTTCTTGGCGCGTCGGCGGTCAGCCAGTTGGGTGTCATCCTGGGCCGCGTCGTCGGCGTCGAGTCGTACGGCTGGGAAGGCAACGAACTTCTTCACGTTCGAGCGCCCGGCCTCGAGTGGGAGGACCTGCTGCGCGAGGCGCAAGACGCGCTCGCCGACTACCTCGCGTCCCAGTAAATCGGGAGCCATACGTCGACTGAGGGCCGCGTTGCGACGCGCGCGCCGGTAGGCTGAACCCCAGCCGCCGACCCCCCGAAAACAGTAGGGACCCGCATGACCGACGCGCCCGCCGCCAGGCCCGCCCACGCCAATCAACCCGACGCACGTTCGACGGGTTCGCACCTTGACACCGTCGCGCACGCGCACGCGACCGCCGACCAGGACATGCCGTACGCCGCCCTGGGCCTCAAGGCCGATGAGTACCAGCAGATCGTGGGCCTCTTGGACCGCCGCCCCACTGCCGCGGAACTCGCGATGTACTCCGTCATGTGGTCGGAACACTGTTCTTACAAGTCCTCCAAGGTGCACCTGCGCCAGTTCGGCGACAAGACCACCGATCAGATGAAGAAGCACCTCATGGTGGGCATCGGCGAGAACGCGGGAGTGGTGGACATCGGCGATGGCTGGGCCGTGACCTTCAAGGTCGAGTCCCACAACCACCCGTCCTATGTGGAGCCCTACCAGGGTGCGGCGACCGGCGTGGGCGGCATCGTGCGGGACATCCTGGCGATGGGCGCGCGC
Organism: Demequina sp.; assembly: GCF_016278765.1. Taxonomy (GTDB): domain Bacteria; phylum Actinomycetota; class Actinomycetes; order Actinomycetales; family Demequinaceae; genus Demequina. Next base: position 110,777 of record NZ_JADQBE010000007.1, read on the forward strand.
CCGGTCGCAGTCATGGACGAGCTGCGCTTTGGCGCGATCGACCACCCCGACACGGCCCGCGTGGTGCACGGAGTGGTCGCGGGCGTGGGCGGCTACGGCAACTCCCTGGGCCTGCCGAACATCGGCGGCGGCTGTTCCTTTGACCCCTCCTTCCAGGGCAACCCTCTGGTCAACGCGCTGTGCGTGGGCGTCATGAAGCACGAGGACATTCACCTGGCAAGTGCCGAGGGCGTGGGCAACAAGGTGGTCCTGTTTGGCGCGCGCACCGGCGGTGACGGCATCGGCGGGGCATCGATCCTCGCCAGCGAGACCTTTGAGGACGGCGTGCCAGCTAAGCGCCCCTCCGTCCAGGTGGGCGACCCCTTCATGGAGAAAGTGCTCATCGAGTGCTGCCTCGAGTTGTTTGCGGCCGATGTGGTGCAGGGCATTCAGGACCTGGGCGCGGCCGGGATTTCGTGTGCCACCTCCGAGCTCGCGTCCAACGGTTCCGGCGGCATGCATGTGTGGCTCGACGACGTCCTGCTACGCGACCCCACCCTCAACGCTGGCGAGATCCTGATGTCGGAATCCCAAGAGCGGATGATGGCGGTCGTCACTCCCGAGAAGCTCGACCAGTTCATGGCGATCACCGGCAAGTGGGAGATTGAGTCCTCCGTGGTGGGCGAGGTCAACGACTCCGGCCGCCTCACGATCGACCACCACGGCCAGCGCATCGTCGACGTGGACCCCCGCACCGTCGCCCACGAAGGCCCCACCTACCATCGCCCCTACGCGCGCCCCGCGTGGATGGACGGCCTCCAGGCCGATACGTCGTCGGCCCTCGCGCTTCCTGCAGACGGCGACGCCTTGAAGGCGACGACGCTGGCGCTGCTCGGCTCCCCGTCGCTCGCGAACCGCGCGTGGGTCACCAGCCAGTACGACCGGTACGTGCAGGGCAATACGGCCCAGGCCCGGCCCGACGAGGTGGGCGTGGTGCGCGTCGACGAGGTTACTGGTCGCGGCGTCGCCATCGCGACCCGCTCCAACGACCGCTACACCAAACTCGACCCGTACGCCGGTGCCGAGCAGGCCGTTGCCGCCGCGTACCGCGCCGTCGCGATCGCCGGCGCCGAGCCGCGCGCCGTCACTGATGGGCTGAACTTCGGCTCGCCCGAAGATCCCGACTCGATGTGGCAGTTCGCCGAGGCCGTGCGCGGCATCGCCGACGCGTGCCTCGAGTTGGGCGTGCCCGTCACCGGCGGGAACGTGTCGCTGTATAACGGCACGGGCGAGCCGGGCCGCATCGACTCGTCGATCAACCCCACGCCCATCGTCGGCATCCTGGGCGTCTTCGACGACGTCCGCCGCGCCACTCCCTCCGGTTGGCGGGAGGTGGGCCAGGCGCTGTACCTGGTGGGCGCCACGCGCGCCGAGCTCGACGGCTCCGCATTCGCCGGCCTGCACGGCCACCTGGGCGGGCTGCCGCCTGCCGTGGACTTCGCCGCCGAGAAGGTGCTGGCCGAGGTCATGGTCTCTGCATCACGCGATGGACTTGCCGATGCTGCCCGCGAGGTGACCGAGGGCGGCCTCGCCGCGGCCGTCGCGGCGGGCGCGCTGCGCTACGGAGTGGGCGCGCGCATCGTGCTGGACGAGATTGTCACTCGCGACTCAGTCAGTCCCGCGCAGGCGTGGCTGAGCGAGTCTCAGGGCCGCATCCTGGTGGCGATCCCGCGCACGGAGGAACCCCGCTGGGTCGCGATGCTCGAGGCGCGCCGCGTGCCGTTCGCGCGCATCGGCGTCACCCAGGACGAGCCGGTCATCGAGGTGCAGGGACAGTTCACGCTACCCCTTGCCGAGTTGCGTGAGGCCTGGGACGGCCCGCTGCCCGCCCACTTCGCTTGAGTCTCGCGCCGCCGCTCGACCCCACGACTGCTCCGCCGTGTCACCCTGGTGCCATGCCTCGTCGCACTGACAGCGCCATTGGGCGCGCCGCCGTCGAGCGCGCCTCGGGGAAGGATCCAGACCGAGACACGCTGGGGACCGCCGTGCGGTACCTGCTTCAGGAGCTCGCAGACCGCGCGCCCGGGCGCAGCGTCGAGGTCCGGGTGCCTCCTTTTGGAGCGGTGCAGTGCATCGAGGGAACGTCGCATCGGCGCGGAACGCCGCCGGCGGTGATTGAAATGGATGCGCAGACCTGGATTGCGCTGGGCATGGGCACCATGACGTGGGCCGATGCGATGACGCGGGGCCAGGCGCGGGCATCGGGTGAACGCGCGGATCTCTCCCCGTGGTTGCCCCTGATCGCTGACTAGCGCCGCTGGACGCGGCAGGGGTTCGATCGGCAAGCCTCCGCACGCCGCTGGCCCCGCAAGCACACTCGCATCGGCGGCGAGGTGCCAGGCGGGTTCGACGTCACCTGCGACTGCGGACCCGTCGCGGGCGTGCGGTGTCGCGCGCTCGCGTCGGAACTTTTCGGTGAAGCGGCGCAGCAATTTGGGTCGTCGTCCCGGGCGCGTGATAACGGTTGCAAAGTGATAACGAAAACGTTATCGACGACAACGAATGGGTCTCAAGTCGGTTCTGCGATTGCCGTGAGCCTAATCGTTTGCCTATGGTGGAAATGGTCGCGAGCGGTGGTCACTCCAAGGTGACCGTCGCGGCTACCCACCAGGCAGGTGAGGGAATGACCCTTCGCCGAATCCGGTGGGAGCACATGCACGACTCAACGGAGAGGAAAGCTACGCAAATGAAGCGAATCATGAAGGTTCAGCTTGCTGCCGTCGCTGTTTCTGGTCTCTTGCTAGCCGGTTGTTCGTCATCCACTGACACGCCGACCAGCTCGAGCGCCATGACAAGCAGTGACGGCGGTTCGATGCCCGCAGGATGCGAGGACTACGAGGCCTACGGAGTGCACGAAGGCGGCACGGTCGAGCTCTACGGCACCATTACGGGCGTCGAGGCAGAAAACCTGCAGGCGACGTTCGACGATTTCACCAACTGCACGGGTGTCGCCGTGACCTACAACGGTGATGACCAGTTCGAGACCCAGATCAACATTCGCGTCGACGGCGGCAACCCGCCCGACCTCGGCATCTTCCCGCAGCCTGGCCTGCTCCAGCGCGTGGTGGGCACCGGCGCCATCGTTCCGGCTCCCGCGTCGGTTTCCGACAACGTGGACAAGTGGTGGTCTGCTGACTGGAAGAACTACGGAACCGTCGGTTCCACGTTCTACGCGGCACCGCTGATGGCGTCCGTCAAGGGCTACATCTGGTACTCGCCCAGCGACTTCGCCGCCAACGCCTACGAGGTTCCGACCACGTGGGCCGAGATGATGGACCTCACGGCGACGATGGCTGCCAACGGCGGCACCGGCCCCAACTACAAGCCGTGGTGCATTGGCTTCGAGTCCGGCACCGCGACCGGCTGGGCTGGCACCGACTGGCTCGAAGACATCGTGTTGCGTCAGCAGGGCGCGGACGCCTACGACCAGTGGGTGGCCGGCGACCTCGACTTCACGTCACCAGAGATCAAGGAGGCGTTCGAGACCTTTGGCGCAATCGCGCTGAACCCCGACTACGTCAACGGTGGCCTTGGTGACTCGGCGTCCATCGTCGCGACCTCCTTCCAAGAGGGCGGCCTGCCGATCCTCGATGGCAGTTGCTCGCTCCACCACCAGGCATCGTTCTACGAGAGCCAGTGGCCGGAGGGCACCAACGTCGCACCTGACGGTGATGTCTGGGCATTCCTGACGCCCCCGATGGCCGTGGGCGACCCCGCTGCCGTCACCGGTGGCGGCGAGTTTGTGGGCGCGTTCAACGACAACGACGCAACCGTCGCGGTTCAGACCTACATGGCCTCGGACACCTGGGCCAACAACCGCGTCTCGCTTGGTGGTGTGATCTCGGCCAACAAGGGCCTGGACCCCAACAACGCCTCCAGCCCGGTGGGCAAGGCATCGGTTGAGATCCTGCAGGGAGAGGACACCGTGTTCCGTTTCGACGCTTCGGACCTCATGCCTGCTGAAGTGGGTGCCTCGGCATTCTGGACCAGCATGAACGACTACGTCACGGGAACCCCCCTTGACACCGTTCTGTCGGACATTGAGAACGCTTGGCCGTAAGGGTTAAGAGTCCATAGCTGGCTGGGCCTCGCGCATTGTCGCGGGGCCCAGCCGGTGCGTGCCAACGAGGTGAAAGGAGTCGACGATGATGTCGACTGAGGTGCCCTTGTCTTTGATCCGGGGGTTGCCCATGGCAGGACTTGATGGAGAGTTCTGGTCAACGCAGGGCAGCAATGTCTTACTCGCCCTCGTCGCGATCGTGGTATTTCTCGTGGTGGTGGCGCTCGTCATGTACGGCGCCGACATGGTTCGCGGCGTGGTCCGCGACAAGGTTCAGCTGGTGGTCCTCATCTCGCCAGTGCTTTTTCTTCTTGCAGTCGGCCTGATCTATCCGGCGCTTAGCACCGTCTGGTTGTCCTTCAACGATGTGGTCAAGGTCCCGGACCCGGTGACCGGCATTTACACCACGGTGACGCAGTTTGTGGGTCTCGACAACTACCAGTTCGCGTTCACCGACCCGACGACGTTGCGCTCCGTCATCAACACCATGGTGTGGATGGTCCTGGTACCAGCGCTGTCGACCGGCATCGGACTGGCCTATGCGGTGTTCATTGACCGAGCCAAAGGTGAGAGGGTCCTCAAGTCCTTGGTTTTCATGCCGATGGCCATCTCCTTCGTGGGTGCCTCGGTGATCTGGGGCTCGATCATGTACGACTACAACCAGGTCGGAACCCAGACGGGCATGCTCAACGCCGCGCTGACCCAGTTCGGGTTTCCTGCGGTCAACTTCCTGACGGAACAGCCGTGGAACACGGTCTTCCTGATCTTGATTTTGGTGTGGATCCAAACCGGTTTCGCCATGGTGATTATCTCTGCGGCCATCAAGGGTGTTCCGATCGAGATGAATGAGGCGGCGTCTCTCGACGGCGCCAACGCGTGGCAACGCTTCTGGTCGATCACGGTGCCGTCGATTCGCGCCACGCTGGTGGTGGTTCTCACGACCATTACGATCGCCTCGCTCAAGGTCTACGACATCGTCCGGACGCTCACGCAGGGTCGTGACGGTACGGACATTGTCGCCAACAAGATGTACGTGCTGAGCTTCGTGGAGGGCCGCGAGCCTTTGGGCGCTTCACTGGCCGTCATCCTGTTTATCTTTGTCATCCCGATCGTCATCTACAACGTGCGGTCGCTCAACAAGGTGAAGGAGACTCGCTGATGAGTGTCACGATGCCTCCCGCTGGTCCTGAGGTCACCCCTGACGCGGCGCCGACTCGCAAGAAGACGCGGGCCGGTCAAGCAAAGGAGAACCTCACATCGCCGTGGGCGACTGCGGCCGCAATCATCATCGCCATGCTGTGGACAATTCCCACGGTGGCGCTGTTCATGACGGCCTTGATCCCTGGGGACAGATACCGCGTCGACGCGTGGTGGACGGTCGCCGCCGACGGCGGTCTGACCTTCTCCAACTTCAGCTACGTGTTGTTCAATTCGTTCGGGGACAACTCGACCGCACCGCCGCTGCTCGGCAACGTGATCAACTCGATCGTGGTGACCGTACCGTCGGTCGTCTTCCCCCTCGTGTTCGGCCTCATGGCGGCGTATGCGATCGCGTGGATCCCCTTCAAGGGCTCGAACTTCCTGTTCGTGTCGATCTTCGCGTTGCAGGTGGTGCCGTTGCAGTTGGCCCTCATCCCGCTGCTCAAGATCCTCGGCCCGAATAACCTCAACATCGCCGGGCAATTCCCTGGCGTCTGGATAGCGCACACGATCTTCGCGATGCCGCTTGCCGTGTTCCTGTTACACAACTTTGTGTCGCAGATACCCAGCGACATTCTCGAGGCCGCACGCGTGGATGGAGCCAGTCACACTCAGACGTTCTTCCGGATCATTATTCCTTTGTCGCTGCCTGCGGTGGCGTCATTGGCGATCTTCCAGTTCCTGTGGGTGTGGAACGACCTGCTGGTGTCTTCGGTATTCGGTGGTAGAAGCACCTTCCCGCTCACGTACCCGATCTCGAACCTGGCCGGTCAATACGGCCAATGGGCGTATCTGGTCCCGCCCGCTGCATTCATCTCGATGATCATCCCGCTGATCGTGTTCTTCTCGCTTCAGCGGTACTTCGTGCGCGGCCTGCTGGCCGGCTCGACTAAGGGCTGATGGCACCGCCCGCGCCGGTCTCGCACCGGCGCGGGCGTGTCAGCGCCTAGACTCGTCCCGTGACCGACGGTACTGAGCCCACCCCGGACAACGTGCGCGACAGCGCCATTCCGGCAACCTATCGGCGAGCGCCCCGGACGGAGCGCTTCATCCTGACGGGCGCTGGCATCGGCCTGCTCGTGGGGCTTGTCCTGGGAGCCATCCTTCCCGCCGGCACCGGCGTCGGCAGAGCCGTGGGGATGCTGCTCGTCGGCCTCGCGGGAGCGCTCGCGGGGGGCCTCATCACGGGCGCGCAGGCCGCGATCATCGAATACGTTTCTGGGCGTTCGGCAGACCGCCAGCGCGCGGCGATCGAGGCCGAGACGATGACCAGCCTTGAGCCACACGACGATGAATGGACGGCCGATGGCCCGCGGTGACGGACGGCTCAATCATGACCTGATGCCCGGCGAGAAGGGCCCTCAGGACGCGTGCGGCGTGTTCGGGGTGTACGCGCCGGGCGAAGAGGTCGCCAAGCTCACGTACTTCGGCCTCTACGCGCTACAGCACCGCGGTCAGGAGTCCGCGGGCATCGCCACGTCCGACGGCCACAAGATCCTTGTCTTCAAGGACATGGGTCTGGTCTCCCAGGTGTTTGATGAAGGCGCGCTGGAGGCACTCCAGGGCCACATTGCGGTGGGCCACGCGCGCTACTCCACCACCGGCGCCTCGACGTGGGCGAACGCCCAGCCGACGTTGGGCCCCACCGCCCACGGCACAGTGGCGTTGGGCCACAACGGCAACCTGACGAACACCCAAGAGCTCATCGACCTGCTGATCAGCCGGGAGGGCATGGCCAAGCGGCTGGATCTCAAGGGCGGCAAGTGCACCGACACGGCCATCGTGACCGCGCTGTTGGGGTACGACGCGCAGGACACGCTCGCCGAGACCGCCTTGGAACTGCTGCCGTACTTGCGCGGCGCATACTCCTTTGTCTTCATGGATGAGCACGCCCTGTACGCGGCGCGTGACCCGCAAGGGGTTCGCCCCCTCGTGCTGGGCGAGTTGCCCTCCGGCGGCTGGGTGGTTGCATCCGAGACGGCGGCACTGGACATCGTCGGAGCACGACAGGTCCGCGAAGTCGAGCCGGGCGAGCTGCTCATCATCGACGACGAGGGAGTTCACTCCGAGCGATTCGCCGACGCCGACCCCAAGGGCTGCATCTTCGAATACGTCTACCTGGCCCGCCCCGACACCACGATCGCCGGTCGCTCGGTGCACGCAGCGCGTCTCGAGATGGGCCGGCAGCTGGCACGCGAGTTCCCCGTCGAAGCGGACCTGGTCATCCCGACCCCCGAATCGGGAACCCCCGCCGCGGTCGGCTACGCCCAGGCATCGGGCATCCCGTTCGGCCAGGGCCTCGTGAAGAACACGTATGTGGGCCGCACGTTTATCCAGCCCTCTCAAACCCTCCGCCAGCTGGGAATCCGCCTCAAACTCAACCCCTTGCGCGAGGTCATCGAGGGTAAGCGGCTGATCGTCGTGGACGACTCGATCGTGCGCGGAAACACCCAGCGGGCGATCGTCAAGATGCTTCGTGAAGCGGGCGCGGCGGAGGTCCACGTGCGGATCTCGTCGCCGCCCATTCAGTGGCCGTGCTTCTACGGAATCGACTTCCCCACGCGCGAAGAACTGGTCGCCGTGAGCAAGACGATGGACGACGTGCGCGATCAGATCGGCGCCGACTCCCTGGGCCACATCTCGCTCGAGGGCATGCTTGAGGCGACGAAAGTCGCCGAGTCCCGCTTGTGCACCGCCTGCTTCACCGGCAACTATCCGATCGCGCCGCCCGTGGACGCACGTCACCTGCTTCTTAGTCAGCCCGAGGGGGTCGCTACGTGAGCACCGACCCCATGACCTACGCCTCGGCTGGCGTCGACACGCGCGCGGGGGACCGCGCGGTGGAGTTGATGAAGGAGGCGGTGGGCAAGACGCACGGCCCCGAGGTGCTGGGGGGAGTCGGCGCGTTCGCGGGTCTCTTCGATGCTTCAGCGCTCAAGGAGTACCGCCGCCCGCTGCTCGCCTCCTCCACCGATGGCGTGGGCACCAAGATCGTCATCGCGCGCGCGATGGACATCCACGACACGATCGGCCAGGACCTGGTCGCCATGGTCGTGGATGACATCGTCGTGTGCGGCGCCAAGCCGCTCGTCATGACGGACTACATCGCGTGCGGAAAGGTGGTGCCGGAGCGCATCGCCGACATCGTGCGCGGCATCGCCGAGGGCTGCTTGATGGCGGGCACTGCGCTCGTGGGGGGCGAGACCGCCGAGCACCCGGGAGTGATGGCGCCCGACGACTACGACGTCGCAGGGGCCGCCATCGGCGTGGTCGAGGCCGACGCCCTGCTGGGCCCCGACAAGGTGGCCTCAGGGGACGTGGTGGTCGCCATGGCGTCGTCCGGGCTGCATTCGAACGGGTACTCGTTGGTCCGGTCCGTCATGGCGCATGCGGGCTGGACGCTCGACCGCCACGTGAGCGATCTGGGCCGCACCGTGGGCGAGGAGTTGTTGGAGCCCACGCGCATCTACGCCACGTTGTGTGTGAGTCTCGCGGCCACGGTGCCGGGCCTCCATGCCTTCTCCCACATCACCGGCGGGGGGCTTGCGGCGAACCTCGCACGCATCATTCCCGTGGGGCTCGCGGCCACCGTGGCGCGCGACGCGTGGCAACTTCCGGCGATCTTCGATGCGGTGGCCGGCGCGGGCAACGTTCCCATGCACGATCTCGAGTCGACCCTCAATATGGGCGTCGGCATGGTGGCCGTGGTGTCCGAGTCCGATGCCGACGCGGTGATGGCGGCTTCGACCGCGGCGGGCGTCCCGGCATGGGAACTGGGAAGGGTCACGGCGGACGATGGGCGCGCGGCGTCGGCGGATGTCGTGCGAGGAGCCAAGGGCGTCCAGGGCGGCGCCGTGTATCTCGGCGGCGCCTACCGCGTCTAGTGGGTGCGCCGACAACGTGAGCCGACTGCTGGCGCTACGGAATCGGGTCTAGTCGTCGTCGTCGGCCCGGCGGTCGGGACCGTCGTCCTCCGACTGTTGCGCAGGCACGCTGGAGTGACCAATGAGCTCTCGTTCCAACTCGCGCAGATCGCTGCTGTGGTCGGTGTACTTGAGCTGACGCGCTATCTTCGCGTCTTTTGCCTTTTGACGGCCGCGCCCCATGTTCGCCCGTCCCTTCTGACTACTGAGGACACGCAAAACTGCGGTCCTCCGCTTCGAGTCCTGCGGATACTCTACAACCTTCGTTCGACCACTCGCGAATCTCTGGACAAACCCGCCAAAATGGGAAATCTTTCCGGAACCGCGTCATAATCGTACGAGTCGGGAGTCTCATGGGGTACGAGGCCCGCAGGGCACCCGGCACTACTGAGGGAATGAAAATGATGGCTGATACTCTCCATGACCCGGAGAAGCTGCTCACGCCAAGTGAGGTTGCCGCAATCTTCCGCGTCGACCCCAAGACCGTGACCCGTTGGGCCAAGGTTGGCAAGCTTTCTTCGATCCGCACCCTGGGTGGTCACCGGCGCTTTCGCGAGCAAGAAGTACGTACCCTGCTCGCTGAGGCGCAGGATCAGGCCCACTCCGCTTAACATCCGCACACGAGCACGGCCCCCGTCCCGCAAGGATGGGGGCCGTTCCCACGCCCGCAGTGCACCAGCGGCCAGGTCCGCCGCCGAGCGGTGCCACCCGGAGCGCGCGTGGCCCCCAGTCGGGCTCTCATCTTGGCCGTAATCTTGGCTCATGACTGCAGCCCTGGCGCACGCGCGCTTCGAGACCCCCGTCGGCGATCTCAGCGTGTTCGCTGGCGAGGACGGCGTGGTGCGCGCCGCCGGCTTCCGTCCGGAGGCTCAGGTGGCGGCGCAGTTGCCCGCCGAGCTCCTCGATCACGGATGGTCGGCGGGTAGGGTGCCGCACGTGAGGGAGGCCGTCGAGGCGTGGCTGGATGGCGATGGGGACGCGATTGCCGCGGTTCCGGTAAGCCAAGAGGGTGGCCCCTTCTTTCAGCAAGTGTGGGAAGCCACCAGGTGCATCGTGCCCGGGCAGCCACAGTCCTACCAAGAGGTGGCCGCGGCGGCGGGCAGTCCGCGGGCGATGCGGGCGGCGGGCACGGCCTGCGGACACAACGCCATCGCGCTGTTCGTTCCGTGTCATCGCGTGATCGCTTCGGGTGGGAGGTTGGGGCAGTACGGCCCCGACGGCGTGGGAAGCAAGGCCGCGTTGCTCGCCTTCGAGGCGGGATGGGGTGACGCGGCGATGCTACGCGCCGGGCGCGAGGCTCGCCCGGACGATGTCGCGCCCGCGGTCGGCGTGGAGTGGACCGCCGCACGGCGCGCGGGAGGCAATCGATGAGCGGGGCCCCGGCCGCACACCACGCACCCTTGCGGATGTGGCTGCCATCGTTGATGGTGGCCGCGTTGGGATGGGGGTCGTCGTTCCTCTTCATCAAGATGGGCCTTGAGGCCTTCACGCCCGCGCAGGTCGGTTTCGGCCGCCTTTTGGTGGGGGCGGCGGTACTCGTAGCCATGGTGGCGTTCTCCCGACGCTGGCCACACTTCACGTGGAAGCAGGTGGGCGCCATTGCCGTGGTCGGCGTGGCTATGTCTGGCGTGCCGATGGTGCTGATCCCCATGGCAGAGCAAGAAATCACCTCGATCCTTGCCAGCCTGCTGAACGCGTCAACGCCGCTGTGGACCGCCCTGTTTGTCGCACTCCTCATTCCCGCGGAGCGGACCACCCGTGCCCAGTTGGTGGGCCTTCTCGTGGGTGCTGCCGGAATCGCCGTGCTGGTGGGCGCGTGGGACGTGCATGAGTTCTCGCTGCGAGGCACGGTGTTGATGTTGACCGCGACCGCGTTCTACGGCATCGGCGGCACGTTGTCACGAATGCTCCTGACGCGGGTGAGCACCGGCCCGGCGGCGCTGTCGATGGCGCAGATCGGGCTCTCAGCCGTCATGCTGGCGCCGGTGGCCGTGCTTTCGGGCGCGCCGGACGAAGGCGCGTTCTCGCCCACGGGGCCGGCACTGTGGGGCGTTCTCGCCCTCGGCGTGATCGGTACATCCTTCGCCTATGTCATGTTCTGGAAGGTCGTGAAACTCGCGGGCGCGACTGCGGCCACGTCGGTGACGTTCGTGGTGCCCGTGGTCGCCACCATCCTGGGCATTGCGGTGCTGGGCGAGACCCTTCAGTGGTACGAACCCATCGGCGCGCTCGTCGTGTTCGTCGGGGTGTGGCTCGCTGGCCGTACCCCACCGAAACCACCTCCGCCTCCTGCGGCAACCCCGCCCGGGGCGCCGTCCGTGGACGTGGCCTAACTGGCGAAGTAGCGGCGCAGGTTTTTGATCGCGCGCTCGGGCTTGAGATCCTTATTCTTGTTGATCTTCGCAGCGCCGATGGCGACCAGGAGTCCGCCGATGAGCAGCAGTGCGCCGCCCACCACGAGCGCCGCGAGCCAGGCGGGCCAGACTTCTGCCAGGCCCAGTACGGCGGCCACGAGGAACGTGCCCGTGGCGAAGAAGAGGAACGACGCGGCGCCAGCCACCAGGCCCACGCCGATGCCGATGCCCTTGGCCTTCTGCACCATCTCGGTCTTGGCGTCGTCGAGCTCGGTGCGCATGATCCCCACGGCCTGGCCAGCGACAGCCGCCACCAATGCGTTCACCAGGTACTTGCCAAAGCGGGCGGTGTTCATCATGCCTCCTAGAGATGTTGCCTCAAGTACATCGCTTATCGGGGCCTCTGCGCAAACGCATGAGGCCCTGTGAGCGGACCCGTCCCGCGAATCACGTGCGGTTCGGACGCGGGGCGCATTGGTGACAGATGTCCTAGACTCCGAAGATGAGAGTCGCGATCGCGCCGGACTCGTTCAAGGGGTCCCTCTCGGCCGACGCCGCCGCGCGGTCCATCGCGGCCGGGTGGCGCGCGGCTCGCCCCGGCGACGAACTCCTGCTCCTGCCGCAGGCCGACGGGGGCGAGGGCACGCTGGACGCGATCGAGGCATGCGTGGCGGGTGCGCGCCGACACGACGTCTTCCCGGTCGACGGTCCCGACGGCCGCCCCACGCGCGGCGAGTGGCTCATGCTTCCCGACGGCACTGCGGTGGTGGAACTGGCGCAGATGTGTGGCCTGCCGATGATGCGAAGCCTTGACCCCCTCGGGAGCTCGACGCGCGGGCTGGGGCAGACCATTGCGGCGGCCCTCGACGCGGGGGCGACGGCGCTCGTGATCACGCTTGGCGGGTCGGCCTCGACGGACGGGGGAGCGGGTGCGCTCGGGGCTCTGGGGTTGCAACTGCACGACGCCGTCGGGACGCCCGTGAAGCGGGGTGGGGGCGCGCTTGCGCTTCTCCACGGAGTCGATCGCTCCGCCCTGATGTCGCCGCCCCCTGGCGGCGTCACCGTGCTCACGGACGTGACGGCGCCGCTGCTCGGTCCCACTGGGGCAGCCGCCGTGTTTGGACCACAGAAGGGGGCAA
>NZ_JADQBE010000019.1:0-61793 GCF_016278765.1 Demequina sp.
TCCTAGGCCACTAGACGATAGGGGCTGAGCCAAGTGTCAATGATAGGGGTAGTCGAAGGGTGGGTCCACCCACGCGTGGGCGACAATGGGCTCATGGTCGCCATGTCCCCGGAGGAGTTCGAGCACGCGGTCGATGACGCACTTGAGTTGGTGCCGGACGAACTCCTGGACCTGATGGACAACGTCGTGATTCTGATCGAGGACGATTCGCCCGAGGGTGAGCCCGAACTGCTGGGCTTGTACGATGGCGTCTCCCTTACAGACAGGGGAGCGGACTGGGGTTTCGGCGAACTCCCTGACCGCATCTTCATCTATCGCAACCCGACGCTGAGCATGTGCGAGGACGCCGACGAGGTGCGCGACGAGGTTGCCGTGACCGTGGTTCACGAGATCGCCCACCACTTTGGGATCGACGACGACCGCCTGCACGCGCTGGGCTGGGGCTAGCGGCCCCACCCACGGCCACCCGTCCCCGCGCGAACTCACTACTGAGCTGACATGTGTGCCTGCGGTGCTGCACGCCGCCACACTCCGGATTCCGTCTGGTAGTGAGTTCGCGCCGGTTCCAAGTGACGGGACCATTTCGAGACCCATCCACAAGGCGCAGTTATCCCCAGATGCCAGGTATGTTGCGCGCGGAATGTGCAAGTCGGGGCCAGGATTCGGCGCATGAGCCCGGAGCGAGTCCTCGCGTTGGTCGGCGGCGCGGCAACGAGAAAGCAGTTGCGAGAGCACGGGCTGAGTGACGGCCGGATCGCGGGCTCAACGGCGGCGGGCACCGTCGTGCGTGTCAGGCGTGGGATTTACGCGCTCCCGGGCGCCGATCCCGTGGAAGTGGCTCGCGTCGCGTGGCGCTGCGAACCGACGTGCGTCACCGCAGCGAGACGTCTCGGCTTGCCAACCTCGTCCCGGGACGACCGACTTCATGTGGCAGTGGCCAGCGATCGCAGTTCGGCTCGCCCCAACGCGTGGCCCCCGCGGTCGATCGTGGTCCACATGTCTGGCGCGATCCCGCTGAGAGTGGTCGGCGCTGCGGATGTCATCGACTCCACGGCGCGCTGCGTCTCGCGCATGGAGCAACTCGAGATGGTGGACGCGGCCCTGAACATGGGCCTCATGCTTGAGGGCGACATCGGCGGGATGCGCCTGACGTCAGCCCGCACGCGACGATGGCTCGCACGTCACTGTGATGGACGGAGTCAGTCCTTGCTCGAGACTCGCACGAGGTTCGCACTGCGTGCGGCGGGCCTGCGGGCACAACCACAGGTGCCAATCCCCGGCGTCGGCCGCGTTGATTTCCTGATAGACGGCAAGGTCGTCGTGGAGACCGACGGGCGCGCCACCCACGCACTCTCAGCAGCCTTCGATACCGACCGAAGGCGCGACCGAGCCGCGCTGATCGCGGGCTACCCGGTGATGCGATTCGGCTACGCCGACGTGATGGGCGACATTGACGGCGTGGTGGAGCAGGTGGTCGCTGTGGTCCGCGCCGCGCGGGCGGCGAGTCGGTAGGTTCCCGAGGGTGGGTGCGCGGTGGGTGCCTCCGGGGCCCTGACCTATCTTCGGTGAGCGGGGAGGCCCGCAACGAACCGCCACTCCGTGAAGAACTCACTACCCGTCGGACCGAGGCGCGCCAGTCGGTGCGGAGGGACCGCAACAGTCGTCGAGTTCGTAGTGAGTTCTTGACGGCGGGTGTGGCCAGCGAGGCTGGCGGGTGTGGCCAGCGAGGCTGGCGGGTGTGGCCAGTGGGAGTGCGGGGGCGCTGGGTCGGTCTTGAGCGGCCAGGGGGCCAGAGGCGGCGCACGAACGCCGCGCCCGCTGAGGCAGGTGCGGCGTTCGGCTCGGGTACTACCTCTTCTTCTTGACCGGGGGCCTGACCGTGGTCTTTCCGGCGGCGGCCCGGACCGCCACCACGTCCGCCTCGACGAGGGCGGGGGCCGTGGGAGGCGTCTCTTGCGTGCCCCGCTTCTGGGCTAGCCAGGACAGCCCGTGGTAGATCACCAGGGCCGCGATGGTGCCCAGCGCGATGCCGTTGAACGTCATCTTGCCCCACACCGCCACGTAGTCGGCGGTGCCGATGATGAGCGCGACGGCGGCGGTCACCAGGTTCACCGGGTGGGAGAAGTTGACTCCGTTCTGCACCCAGATGCGCGCGCCCAGCACCGCGATCAGGCCGAACAGGAGGGTCGCGAGACCGCCCAGGACCCCGACCGGAATGACGGCCACGAGCGCGCCGAACTTGGGCACGAGGCTCAGGAGGAGGGCCACCCCAGCGGCAACCCAGTAGGCGAGCGTCGAGTACACCCGGGTAGCCGCCATGACGCCGATATTTTCTGCGTACGTGGTGGTACCGGAGCCGCCGCCGAGGCCGGCAAGGGTGGTGGCCACGCCGTCCGCGAAGAGCGCACGACCGGTCATGGGATCCAGGTCCCTGTTGGTCATCGCGGCGACCGACTTCACGTGTCCGATGTTCTCGGCAATCAGCACGAGCACGACGGGCACGAACGCGATCAGCACCGATCCTTCGAAAGTGGGCGCGTGGTACTCGGGGAACCCAAACCACGACGCGCCACCGATGACGGTCCCGGCCCCGTCCCACTCGCCGCGGAAGGCGGCGAACACGCCGCCGAGGACGGCGCCCGCAAGGATCGCGATGCGCCCCAGGAAGCCCTTGGAGAGCACCATGAGCAGCAGCACGGCAGCCAGGGTCACGAGCGCGGTCCAGGGGCTGCCGTTCCACATGCCCTTGGCGGCGCCAGCGAGGTTGAGTCCGATGAGAGCCACGATGGTTCCGGTGACGGCGGGAGGCATGAGCCTCTGGATCCAGCCTGCGCCGAGCAGGTGCACCAAGGCGCCCACCGTGGCGAGCAACACACCGGCGAGCAGGATGCCGCCGAGGCCCTTGGCGATGGTCGCGCCGTCGAGTGGGCCGTTGCCCGCGTTGACGCCTGCCGCCGCGAGGGGGGCGATGAACGCGAAACTAGAACCCAGGTAGGACGGCACCTTGTTGCCGGTGATCGTCAGGAACAGCGCCGTACCGATCGCGCTGAAGAACAGGGTGGTCGAGGCCGGCATGCCGGTGATCGCTGGCACCAACAGGGTCGAACCCATCATTGCCAGAACGTGTTGGGCGCCGATGCCGATGGTGCGGGGGTACGTGAGGCGCTCGTCGGGCGCCACGGCCTGGTTGGTCGAGATGTGCTTGCCGTCGCCGTGGACGGTCCAGCTCATGAAGCTATTGAGTCTTGACAGGACGGTAGACATGGGGCTCCTTTGCCGTGTTTTCTCCATCGCCGGGCCTGCCTTTGCTCCCGACCTGGTCGAACTCTAGGGGCAGGAGGCCCGGAGCCGCTGAGCACCAGGTCCCGCGCGTCGCGGCGGGCGGGTGTGAGGGGTCGCGGGGCCGCCCGGTGTGTGTGATGATGTTAACGCCAACATCAGGCGCCATCGAGGGCGCGCCCCGTCGTCTGCAAGGCGGCATGGCGGCTAGTCTCTCGATGTCGGTACTCAAGACAGCGAGGTTTCAATGGCGAACGTGGTGCGCGGTCCGAGCATGCACGACGTCGCCGCGCGCGCGGGGGTCTCGCACCAGACCGTGTCGCGAGTTCTCAACGGTTTCGAGGGCATTCGTCCCGGCACCAGGGAACGAGTGCTCGCCGCGATCGCGGATTTGGGCTATCGCCGCAACGTCGCCGCGCGTTCGCTTGCGACAGGGCGATCGCAGGCCGTCGGAGTGCTGATCCCCAATACGCCCGACTTCGGCCCGACCTCCAGTTTCTTTGCGGTCGAACGCGCCCTCAGAGACGCGGGCTTTCAGGCGCTGAGCACCGCGACCGCCAATGACGCCGAGTCAGTCGATGAGGCGCTCGACTTCCTCTTTGGGCGCTCGATCGAGGCGCTGGTGTTGATGGCGCCCACCCGGGCAGTGCTCCACCAGGCGGATGCGCACGCGAGCGCCGTCCCTGTCGCGTATCTGCTGACCGGCGATGAGCGCAAGCCGTGGTCCATCTCCGTCGACCAGGGCCAGGGAGTGCGGCTTGCGATTGAACACCTCGTTGCGATGGGGCACACGCGCATCCAGCACATCGCCGGGCCGGCCGACGCGACTGAGGCTCAACTGCGCCAGAACGCGTTTGTGGCGGAGATCATGCGCCTGAGGCTGCCGCGCCTGCCCATGATCGAGGGAGATTGGTCGGCGCAGTCCGGTTTCGATGCCGGCTCCCAGCTGGATCCCTCCGCGACGGCGGTCTTCTGCGGAAACGACCAGATGGCGCTCGGCCTGATCCATGCGCTCGGCCTGAGGGGCATCGACGTGCCGCGGGACATCTCCCTGATCGGTTTTGACGACATTCCGGAGGCGGCGCACACGTTGCCGCCGCTCACGACCATCCGGCAGGACTTCGCTCGGGTGGGCGCGCTCGCGGTGAGCGTTCTGGTCGCGGCACTGGCGGGCGAGGAGCTTCCGGACACCACACCCTTGCCCGCCGAGCTCATTGTGCGTGAGTCGGTAGCGGCGCCAAGCGCGTAGTCCGCGCCGGCGCGTCACGGCGCCTCGACCAGCATGCGGAACCCAAATGAGGCACGCACCCCATTTCGCGAGCACATTACGTGAGTCTCGTCGCCGGCAACCTCACCAACATCGTCTTGCAGTACTCGTACATCCTGGTGCTCGCCATCGGCATGGTGATCGTCATTATCGGCGGTCACATCGACTTGTCGGTGGGATCGGTGGCGGCTCTGTCGAGCGCCGTGTCCGGAATCTTGGTCATCAAGGAAGGGATGCCGTGGGGCGTCGGCGTGGTCGTCGGCATCGTGATTGGGCTGCTGGTGGGTGCCTGGCAGGGCTTCTGGGTGGCCTTCGTGGGTATCCCGGCGTTCATCACCACGCTGGCCGGCATGCTGCTGTTCCGCGGTGCAACGTGGTTTGTCCTCGGCTCGATTTCCCTGTCGCCGTTCCCCAAGGCGTATCAAGACATCGGAAATGGATTCGCCAACGGATGGTTGGGTGGCAACGGGTACGACCTGTTCACCATCCTGATCTTTGCGTTCGCTGTGGTGGGCTACGCCTTCAATTCGTTCCGCAGCCGTCGGGCGCGCGTCGCATACAACCAGTCCGTCGAGTCGATCACGCTGTTCGTTCTCAAGATCATCGTGGTCGCCGCCGTGGTGATGGCCTTCGCCTGGCAGCTTGCGAACGAGCGCGGGCTTCCCTACGTGCTCATCATTCTCGGAGTGCTGATCATGATCTACACCGTCGTGACGACGCGCACGGTGTTCGGTCGCCACGTGTACGCGATCGGCGGCAACCTGACCGCGGCGACGCTGTCCGGCGTCAAGGTCAAGTGGGTCAACTTCGGCATCATGCTCAACATGGGCTTCTTGGCGGGTGTGGCCGGAATCCTGTACTCGGCACGCACCAACTCTGCTCAGCCGGCCGCAGGTAACCTTTTCGAGCTCGACGCGATTGCCGCGTCGTTCATTGGCGGTGCCGCCGTGACAGGTGGTGTGGGCCGGGTGACTGGCGCCATGATCGGTGGTTTGATCATGGCCGTGCTGTCCAACGGCATGTCGCTCATGAGCTTGGGCCTTCCCGAACAGCAGATGGTCAAGGGCCTCGTGTTGCTGCTCGCGGTGGCGTTCGACGTCTACAACAAGCGACGGGCCGGCACTAAGTAGCAAGACGTCTCCGATCGGGCATACTCCCCGCGGTGTGCCCGACGGCGATGCCTCGTCGAACCGCGCGTGCGGAGGCGGTTCGGCGGGGCATCGTGGTCTCGTCGTCGTCTGAGGTCGCGAGCCACGCCTGGGTCTCGGCGCCCAGCTCGACGGGGTCCGGCGCGGTTGGCCCGCCCATGTCGGTCCTGATGCATCCGGGATCCACGCCGCGCGCGTCGGGAAAGCTGGCGCGGGCCTCCTGCTCCCGGCCGGAGTTCCGTGCGTGAACCACCACCTCGTGTCCGAGTTCGATCAGCTGCCGAGCCGTCTCCGCGCCGATGCCGCGGGTGGATCCCGTCACGAAGATGCGTGCCATGAGGCCTTCTTGTGTGTCACAACGTGTGCGTTGGGCTGCGCTATTGCGGTGGCACGGGTTAGCGTATGGCCCATGGGAATCACCGACGAGCTCCTCGAGTACAACGCGGCCTACGCAGCCGAGTACATCCCCGACCGTCCCCTTGCTCCGAAGCGCCACCTCGCGGTGGTGGCCTGTATGGACTCGCGGCTCGACACGTTCGCGATGCTTGGCCTCAACATTGGTGACGCGCACGTCATCAGGAACGCGGGCGGCGTGGTCACGGACGACGTGATCCGATCGCTGACCATCTCTCAGCGCAAGTTGGGCACGCGCGAGATCATCCTCATCCATCACACCGACTGCGGCGCCCTGACGTTCACCGACGACGAGCTACGCAACGAACTCCTGGACGAGACCGGCCTCAAGCCCACCTGGAGCCCCGAGTCGTTCAAGGACCTGGATGCGGACCTGCGCCAGTCGATGGCGCGTCTGCAACGCTGCCCGTTCCTGGTGGACGCAACTCAAGTGCGCGGCTTCGTGTTCGACGTGCACTCCGGGAAGCTGCGCGAGGTCGTGTAGGGCTGCCCCTCTCCTGAGACCAAAACGAAGGGCGTGACCATGCGCATGTGGGGCAAGTTCCTCAAGGCGGTGCTGAGGGGCGACTGGACGCTGTCGCCGATGTCGTGGGTTGCCGCGATCGGCGCCCTCGTCTACGTGGTGTCGCCCATCGACGTGATCCCGGAACTGTTTCTGCCGTTCATCGGCTACATCGACGACCTGGGACTGTGGGGCGTCATGTCGATCCTCGCTGCGCGCGAGAAGGGTCAGTGGGAAGAGTCGTTACGGGACGGCTCGATCGAGGTCCGCTGACGCCGAACGCCACGGGCTGACCTGACCCATCGCGGATGGTTCTTGACACGGCCACGCGCCCGCACCATACTCAGTATGCAGAGACTGAGTACCTAGTTGGGGGCGGGGCCATGTCGGTCAAGAATGCGTTGCTCGCGCTGCTCGTCGAGGGGGAGCAGTATGGCTACGAATTGCGCGCCGGTTTTGAAGAGCGCACCGGCGGGGCATGGCCCCTCAACATCGGCCAGGTGTACACCACCCTGGATCGGCTTGAGCGCGACGGGATGGTGGAGCGCCACGAGGCCGACGCCGACCGCCAGGTGTTCTACTCGCTCACCGACGCGGGCCGCGCAGAGGCCGAGGACTGGTGGGTCACGCCCACTGGGGCGACAGTCCCCAGCAGGGACGATGTTGCGCTCAAGGTCGCGCTTGCGGCCACCAGCCCCGGCGTGGACGTTCGCGCCGTCATCCAGACTCAACGCAAGGCGACGATGTCCATGCTTCAGGATCTCACCCGCACCAAGCGCGCCTCCGCAGACAGGGACGATGCGTGGGAGCTGGTGGCCGACGCCATGATCTTCCGCGCCGAGGCAGAGGTGCGCTGGCTTGACCACACCGAGTCGCGGCTCTCCCGGCGAGCCGATCGCGATCGCAAGGCGGGCGCGACTCAGGCCGCAGCCCCCGCCGTTTCCACTTCTGAAACCAGCCTGGACGAGGTGCGCTCATGACCGTGCAAATGACCGACCCGAACGTACCCGTGCTCTCGCTGCGAGACGTGGTCAAGACCTACGGCGAAGGTGACTCCGCAGTGCACGCGCTCGCTGGTGTCTCTCTCGACGTGAACGCTGGCGAGATGGTGGCCGTGATGGGCACGTCCGGGTCGGGCAAGTCGACCCTGCTCACCATCGCTGGCGGGTTGCTCGCGGCCACTTCGGGCACGGTAAGCGTCGGAGGAGTCGAGCTGGGACGCCTGCGCGTCAAGGGTCTCGCTCGCATCCGCCGCGAACGCATCGGCTTCGTGTTCCAGGACTTCAACCTGCTGCCGTCTCTTACCGTGCTCGAGAACGTGGCGCTGCCTCTCGACCTCGCGGGCCAGTCGGCGGCGGGGAGCAGGTCCGACGCCCGACGCGCCCTCGCCGTGGTGGGGCTACGCGGGCGAGGCGCGTCCTACCCGGACGACCTCTCGGGCGGCCAGCGCCAACGCGTCGCCATTGCCCGGGCCATCGTGGGCCGACGGCGCCTCGTGCTCGCCGACGAGCCCACGGGCGCGCTCGACTCGGTCACGGGCGACACCGTCCTGCAGGTGTTGCGCGAGCGCGCCGACGAGGGTGCCGCGGTCGTCCTCGTCACCCACGACGCGCGTCACGCCGCGTGGGCCGATCGCATCGTGTACATCGCTGACGGGCGCATCATCGACGAGGCGTCGTCGGCACGGCCCGAACAGCTACTGTCCGGTGGCGCGCGGTGAGCCGCGCGCTCTTTCCGCTGCGCCGAGCCGCCTCGACCCTGCGGATCGCGGGCAAGCAGCTCCGCAGGGATCGGCGCAAGGTGCGCCTGATTGTGGCGCTCGTGGCGTTGCCGTCCACGGTGCTCATGACGGTCGGCACGGTGTACGCAAGCCAGAACCCCACTAGGGCGGAGCTCGTTGCAAACGAGGTCGGGCAAAGCCAGGCGTGGATCAAGGTCTCGGAGCCCGATGGCACCGCCGTGAATCAGGATCCGTACACGGCGCAGTGGCAGGGCACCTTGGAGCCCGTCCCCGACGACTCTTCCTACGACGACAACCCTTCCTATGCCGATGTGCCTTCCCTCCTTCCCGTGGGCACCCTCACCCTTGCGCTCGACGAGTCGACCGCGATCGTCGGCGCGGGGGACTTGGTGGCGCGCCTCGGCTCCATCGTGGGCGAGGCCTGGGATCCCGCGCTCGCCGGTCGGTTCCACGTGGAGTCTGGCATCGTCCCCACGGGGCCCGGCCAGGTGATGCTCTCCCCTGATGCCGCTAACCGGCTCAACGCGCACGTGGGCGACACCCTGTCGGTCGGTCGGCCCGCGCATGACGTGAAGCTCGTGGGCGTGCTTGGCGGCGGCAACGCGTATTGGTCGGGCACCGTCTACGGGTTTGCCGACGATCTGGGCCCTGTTGATGATCTAGGTGCTGTTGACGACACCGGTGCCGTCGGCGAGCCCTTCTCTCGTACGTGGTACCTGCCGAACACCCCCGTTACTCGGGCGCAACAGGACGATCTCAATGCTCACGGACTGCTCGTGTTCTCGCGCGAGGTGACTGAGGAGGGGCGTCCCAGCGGGCCCGTCGGCTCGGGTATGTCCGTCATTACCAACGCGTTCGGCAACTCGGGCATCACAGGAACGGTGGGTATAGGCGCCTTCGAGATGCTGCTCCTCGCGGGGGCCGGATTCATGGTGACGATGCGGAGTAATCAGCGCAACCTTGCCCTCCTGGGCGCCACCGGTGCGCCCCGCGGGACCCTGGTGAGCGTCGGCGTCGCGACTGGTGCGTGGCTTGGTCTGTTGGGGGGAGTCGTGGGCGTCCCCCTCGGGCTCGCCGCCGCGTGGGGGTGGATCTGGCTGCAGACGCGTTCAGGCGGCTCTGGGGGAGATGGCGGCATCTGGGGCTACCACGTCGTCCCCGAGTACATCGTCGGCACCGTGGTCTTTGCCGTCGTGGTCGGGGCCTTGGCCTCGCTCATTCCGGCCCTGGTGGCGGCGCGCGTCGACATCGTGGCCTCGTTGCGTGGAAGTCAGCGGCCCGCTCGACCCCGCGCGTGGCCCACGATCGTGGGTGCCGCGCTCGCGGCCGCGTCCGCAGCCCTCTTCGTCTGGGCGGCGCGGATGTACGAGCACTCATGGGAGATCTCGCGCGAGAACTCGTATGACGAGGGGCAAAGGGCCACCCTCATTGCGGTCATCGCGCTGATCGTCGGGCTCGTGGGCGCGTCGTTCGCCGCCCCGCTCGCGCTGCGTGCGCTTGCCCGGGCCCTCTCGCCCCTTGGCGTAGCTGCACGGATCGCCGCGCGCGATGCGTCCAGGCATGCGTTCCGCACCGTTCCCGTCGTGGCGGCGATTGCCATCACCGTGGCACTCGCGACGCTCGGTGCCGTCAGCGCGGACCACGAGTCCCGCCTCAATACTGAAGAGTTGAGCGCACCGTACGGCGACGGCCAGGTTCGCCTCGACTCATCGGACGGCGAGAAGACCGTGTACATCGACGCCGCTCAGGTGCAGGATGCGATCACGTCGGCGGTCCCCGACGCTCAGGCGGTCGCCGTGAGCACCTTGCAGGGCGAGAACGGCGTCTCCCCTGACGGCGACGGCGCGGCCGGCGCCGCGATGGTGGCCACGCTCGACATGCCCAAGGCAAACATTTGCCCCGAGTGGCTCTCGAACCGCTCCGTCATGACCGAGAAGGAGTACGCGGCCGATGACCGCTGCGGCCGGTCGGATACCGTCGGGGTCTACGCCTCGGGCATCGCGGTGGGCGGCGTCGAGCAACTGGCAGCGATCGTCGGCCGCGAGCCGACCGCCGCCGAAGCGACCGCGCTCAGCGACGGAGGTGCCGTCGTCTTCGGCGATCTCTACGTCGAGGACGGCACGGCGACCTTCGACGTCTGGGACTACGGGAAGGGAAACTTCCCCGACGCCGCGAATGCGCCCGACAAGACGTTCACGCTCGACGCCGTCGTGTCCGACTCGACCGCGCTGAGTGGCAGGGGCTTCAGTGCCATCGTCTCGCCGGAGGTCGCCGCACAGATGGGGGCAACGGTGGAACCGAGCCAAGTGCTGGTGCACGTGGACGGGGGCCTGAGCCAAGAGCAACAGGACGCGATTCAGGGCTCGTTGTTCAGGGTGGCGGATCTGTGGATCTCGGTCTCGCGCGCGCCGGATAACTACGCGCTCTACATTGCGCTCCTGTCGCTCGGGGCGGTGCTGATCATCGGCGGCGCGTGCACGGCGATAGCGGTGGGACTGGCGCGTCAAGAGGCCGCGCGCGACGACGCGACCCTAGCGTCGCTGGGCGCGTCTCCCGCGCTCGCCAAGAGCGTGGCGGCATGGCAGGCGGGCATCGTCGTCGGACTGGCAGGGGTGATCGGTGTGGCGCTTGGTTCGGCGGTCGCATCGGTGACGATGCGCGATGTCGCCACCGGCAGGCTCGAGGCTCCGTGGCTACTCATGGCCCTCGCGCTGGTCGCGGTCCCCACTCTGGTTGCGGGGGTCTCATGGCTCTTCACCCGCGCGCCCAAGGTGATCCACTACCGCCTGGCGGCGTAGAAACCCCCGCTACGCGACGGCGCGATCGAGGTCTAACGGCGCCGAACCCTCGGGGTCAGCCTCGGCCAGCTGGAAGTGGGGCACGCTCCGCCGCGCTCGGATCCGGAGCGCAGCGACGGCCAATGCCGCGAGCCGGAAGCCTTGCAGCGACACGGTGCCGACGATTGCCCGCAGCCCGCGCGCCGGGTCCAAGTAGTTGTACGGCACCCAGCCGCCCGCGTAGATGCGCGCCATGGCCACGGCTAACCCACACGGTGGGGACCGCGAAGAACCCCCGCCAGCCGCGCATCGGCAGGGGTTCAGCGGGGCCGACCACCAGATAGTCGATTGTTGCGTAGACAGGCGTCACGATGTGCGAGATGACCATCACTGTCGCGAGTTGCGGGCCAGCCTCAAGGCCCAGCGGCGCGATCATCACCCAGTAGAGGATGGCGACAAGCACGAGGTTGGCGATGGCGAAGGCGCGTGCATACTCGAGTGCCCGCTGCACCTTCGCCGATGTGGGCCGCGCGGCAGCAAAGGTGAGGGCGACCCACACTGCCAGGGCGATGACGTTGGCCTGCAGCGTGTCGTAGCCCAGCAGGTCGATCACGCGTGCAGGGACCAGGCCCGACGTGTCCGTGAGGGTGAGGGCCAACGCGAAGAGCACGAGCGTCGAGGCGCCGAGGCGTGCCGTGGCAACCATGCGAAGTTGCTGCGACATGGGCAAGGTGTACAAAGAGGCCGTTGGGGCGGCGCGCCCGCGTCAGTTTCGCGGCGGCGCTACTCGCCCATGCGCCGCAAGCGCCGACGCTCGAGCGCCTCCCGTATGGGAGGCACCACCACACCATCGACGGCCCAATCCGCACGCGCCTTGGCGCGGTTGCGGAGGATTCCCGTCACGCCCAGGGCCCAAGGAATGGCGAGTGCCGCGAAGGCGAGGCGGTACGCATCGAGTCCGTAGTCGCCGTGCGGTGCCGTCACTTGGAGCACGGCGCCCACCAGACCGACCGCCACGATCGTCGACACGAATCCCCCCGTGTTGACCAGTCCGCTCGCGGCGCCCAGGTGCTCGCGGTCGGCGAAGGTACGGGCGTAGTCGAGGCCCACGAGCGAGACGGGCCCGCCCGCGCCGATCGCCATGACAAACAGCACGAGCTGCCACATGGGTCTGGGTGTGCTCGGGATGAGCAGCAGGGTCCATGCCACCGCCGTGACGCACGCGAACATCAGCACCATCCACGAGCGCCGCAATGGGTGGCGCGCGGTGGCCGTCCCGACAAACGGACTCACCACAAACTTGGACAGCGTCAGCACCGTGAGGAGCAGGCTCGCCTCCGCGACGGAACGGCCCTGAGCGGTGATGAAGAAGGGGACGCCCCACAGCAGGGCCACGGTGTTGGCGGAGAACAGCGAGGTGAAGTGCGTCCAGAATCCGAGCCGCACGCCGGCCCGGGAGATGGTGTGCCGGGACCCGCCCGTGGTCGGTGAGGAGACCGACTCGGCATCGGCCGCCCCGGGTAGGCGCACGCTGAACACAATGACCGCCGCGACCACGCCCATGCCGGCGATCAGTAGGAAGGTGGTGGACCATCCTTGGGAGTGCAGCAACCACGCCACAGGAATGGCGCTCGCGAGCTGGCCAGCCTGGCCGATCTGGGCGGTCAACTGCACCATCTGCGGGGCCCTGCGCGGTGGGAACCACTGCGTCACGAGCCGTGAGGCGGAAATGAAGATGGGTGCGTCTCCCGCGCCGATCAGCACCCGGGCCACGAGTGCCCACGTGTAGTTGTGGGTGGTGGCCATCAGCACTTGCCCCACCGCCATGAGGAGAGACCCGCCCACCATCGCGGTGCGGGGGCCGAACCGATCCAGCAGCCGTCCGGCGGGCATCTGCAGGGTCGCATACGCGGCGATCTGCGTGATCGACAGTGCGGCAAGGGCGGTTGCGCCGATGCCGAAGCGGTCGAGGGCCTCCACGCCCGCGACGCCCAAGGCGGTGCGGTGCATGATCGCCATGAAGTACGCTGCGCTGGCCGCCGCGAAGATCCACCAGGCGCGGCGGGAGGCACGTGAGGCCATGGCGGCTCCTAGGTCTTTGGCGTGTGGGTGGCGGTACTACATCTCTTCGTGCGTGGTCGGGTCGCCTCCGAACAGCCGACCATCGGTCCGGTTGAGCGCGCTGACGGCTGTCATCTCATCCTCGCTGAGGGAGAAGGTGAACACGTCCAGGTTGGCCGCCTGGCGCGCCGCGTTGGCGGACTTGGGAAGCGGCACGTTTCCCAGTTGCACCTGCCACCGCAGCACCACCTGCGCGGGGGTGACGCCATGAGCGTCGGCCGCCTTCGCGACGGCCCCCTCGGCGAACGGCGCGGAACTCTTCCCCAGCGGGCTCCAGGACTCCGTGACGATTCCCAGGCGATCGTGCACCGCGCGCATCGCCTCCTGGGTGAACAGGGGGTGGAGCTCGATCTGGTTGATCACCGGCGTCACGCCGGAGTCGGCGATGACGCTTTCCAGGTGACTCTCGGTGAAGTTGCTGACGCCGATGCTGCGCACGATGCCCCGCTCGCGCAGCCTCACCAGACCCCGCCAGGCGTCCACGAACGTGCCGGCAATCGGATTGGGCCAGTGGATCAGCAGCACGTCGATCTGGTCGAGCCCCAGGCGTTGCAGCGACTCGTAGCCGGACTTGATGGCGCGGTCGGTGTGGTGGTGGCGACCGGGAAGCTTGGTCTGCACGGTGATCTCGGATCGATCCACGCCGGATTCGCGCACAAAGTCGCGGATGGCGCGGCCCACCGTGCCCTCGTTCTCGTAGTTGACTGCGGTGTCGATGAGCCGGTAGCCGTTGTCGAGCGCGGACCTGACCGCATCGTAGCCCTCCTTGCCCACCAGCGGGTAGGTGCCAAAGCCGATCGCCGGAATGCGGTGGCCGTCGTTGAGGGTGTGCTGTGGGATGCTCATGCGCTCAGGCTACGACCAACCCGCCCCGAGAATCAGGCCAGCGTGCTCGCAAGTGTCCCCAGCGATGGTCGCGGTGGCGACACCTGAAGCATTGTGCAGACCCGACTGAGAGTTGGCTGGCGACGGCCGCGAGCCTTGTCACGGTGGCGTCTCGCCGGAATGGTCGGCGACCCGCAGGTGTTTCGCCCACATGGCGCCGCGAACGCGCGTCGCGGCCACAAGGAGGCACTCATGGCACACATCACCGTCATCGGCGGCACCGGATATGCGGGAGCCGCGATCGTCGCGGAGGCCGCCGCGCGTGGTCACCGCGTCACTGCCATGGCCCGCTCGGTGCCCATGGTGCCCATCGACGGCGTGGCCTACCTGCAGGGTTCGGCGTTGTCGGCGGATCTGCGGGCGCGCGCCATTGCGGGCGCCGAGGCCGTCATCACCGCCACCGCCCCGCGCGGCGACATGGTGGACAAGCAAGTCGAGTTGTCGCAACTGCTGATGGAGTCGGCCATCGAGTCGGGTGCCCGGTTGATTGTCGTGGGTGGGTATTCCTCGCTCCGTCCCGCACCAGGCCAGCCCCGCTTTGTCGAAGGCGAGGTCGCCGAGCAGTACCGGATTGAGGCTCAGGCCGGCCACGCCGTTCTCGAGTCGTTGCTGGCCGCGCCCGCGGAGCTGGACTGGACGTTTGTGAGCCCGGCGGCGAGCTTCGGTGCCTGGGT
Source organism: Demequina sp. (assembly GCF_016278765.1). Lineage (GTDB taxonomy): Bacteria > Actinomycetota > Actinomycetes > Actinomycetales > Demequinaceae > Demequina. The sequence goes on from NZ_JADQBE010000019.1 coordinate 14,809, forward strand.
TCCGGGCGAAGCGACCGGCACGTACCGGGTGGGAGGCGACGTGGCGATGGTGGATGAGGATGGCAAGTCCTTCATTTCCGCGCCCGACTTCGCCATGGCGATCGTGGACCTCGTCGACGCCGGGGCGCATCACCGGGAGCACATCTCCGTGATCGGCTAGCGCGTCGAGGCGTCGCGTGCGCACCGCCAATCGACATTGTCCTGGCTCCGCCTGCAGGCAATGAAGGTGGATTGTGGATTCGCGGTGCTGGCGCGACGGTGTCCGCCCAGTTCGGCGGGCTCAGCGCGCCCGGTAGCGCCGCCACACCTCGCGCACGCTGGGGACCAAGACACCTTCGGCCGCCAGGACCGCCCTCGCGTCGCGTCGGCTGGTGAAGACCCCCACCACGCCGATGATCCACGGGACCGTCAACGCGGCGAACGCGACACGATACTCGCCGAGCGTGTATTCCGACGCGCCCGCGGGGGAGACCGCTTGCAGCACCACGCCCACCAGCAGCACGCTGATGATGGTCGAGATGAAGCCGCCCATGTTCACGAAGCCCGTGGCGCTACCGAGCCGCTCCCGCACCGCGTGGGTGCGCGCGAAGTCCATCCCGATGAGCGACATCGGGCCGCCCGCGCCCACCACGAGCGCGAAGGCGACGAGCTGCCACAGCGGCCTCGGCGTGGTGGGCAGCAGGATCACGACCCAGGTGAGCGCCACGACCACTGCCCCGCCCAGGACCAGCCAGCTGCGCCGCAGCGGGTGGCGTCCCGTGAGGGTGCCGATGACCGGGGCCACCGTGACGCTGGCAATGACCATCGAGGTCAGCAGCAGACTGGCCTCCGCGGAGGAGCGGCCCTGAGCGGTGGTGAAGTAGGGAAACCCCCACAGTAACGCGACCGTATTGGCCGAGAAGGGCCCCAGGAAGTGGCTCCAGAATCCCAGCCTCACCCCGGGCGTGCGCATGGACGTGGTCAGGGCCGCGCGCACCGACATGGAAGCGGAGCGTTCCGGCGAGAAGGACGGGTTCTTAGGGCGAACGAGCACCCACCACACCACCGATGCGACCACAGCCCCCACGACCGCGAGCGAGCCGAATGCGGGCTCCCAACCGGCCGTGTGGAGGACGAACGCCAAGGGGAGGGCGGTGGCGAGTTGGCCCGCCTGGCCGACCAGACCGGTGATCTGCACCATGACGGGCACCCGCCGCGGCGGGAAATGATGGGCCACGAGGCGCGTGGCGGCGATGAAGATCGGGGCGTCACCCGCGCCGATCAGCAGGCGCGCCGCGAGCGCCCATCCGTAGTCGGGGGCGAACGCCATCATGCCTTGACCCACGGCCATCACCAGCGATCCGGCCACCATCACGGCGGCGGGCCCAAAGCGATCCAGCAGGGTACCCGCGGGCACCTGCATCGCGGCGTACATGGTGATCTGGATGACCGCCAACAGCGACAGCGCGGTGGCCTCGATGCCAAACCTGTCGAGCGCCTCCACGCCAGCCACTCCCAGCGCGGTGCGGTGCAGCACGGCCGTGAAGTAGGCGGCCGCGGCGGTGGCGAACACCAGCCACGCCATGCGGCTGGCGATGGGGGCGCGAGTCTGACGCACGAGAGTCCTTCTGGTGTCGGAGAGACTTAGGTTACGCGGTGGAAGCCGCGCCCAGCGCCACGAGTCCGCGCCAGCCCATCGCCGTCGTGACGGGTCGAGGGGACATGGCGACGCCGACGCATTTGCTGAGCGCGATGCCGCGTGCGCGCGCCAGGAAGTCGTTGTCGACCCGCCCGGTGAGGCGGCCGTATTCGGCAACGGCGGCGTCAACGCCGGCCCGCGGCATGAGGGTGTGGACGAAGCCGAGGTCCACGGCCGGGTCGCACATGGCCATCGAGCCCCAGTCGACGATGCCGCCGAACGCGCCGTCGTGGCTGAGGACGTTCGCGCCGTGGAAGTCCGCATGTGACCAGACCCACTCGGTGTGCTCGCGTGCCGCGAGTGCGGCGTCCCAGATCGTGAGGGCCGCAGCCACGTTCATCGTCTCCCCAAGCGGCCCGGGCTCCTTGGCGAGTTCAGTCACGCGCTCGCGGACCTTCGGGTCGCGATCCGCCATGGGGATCGACTGCTCGGTGTTGAAAGGCGCGTCGTCCGGCGCGGGGGTGTGGACTTGGACGAGGGCCCTGCCCACCGCCGCCCCGGCGTCGGCGCGAAGGGGGACGGTATCGGCCGTCTCACCAGGAACCCAGGTGACGACCGCCCACGGCCACGGGTAGCCCTGGCTGGGCAGTCCGTGCGCGACAAAGCGGGGCGCCGGAAAGTCCCAGCCGCCCGAAAGTTGCGGCACCCAGTGCATCTCGGCCTGCAGGAATCGCACCGCGCCTTGGGTCCGGGGGAGGCGGACGGCGTACTGCTCGCCCAGGCGGAACATCGCACAGTCCCAGCCGTCAAAGCGCTCGCCGATTCCGAGGTGGACGAAGTCGGGGAGTTGCTCCGTGACAAGTCTCACCACAGTGTCGTGCGTGATCGAAGGGTGAGCTACTGGCGGCGTGATGTCGCTGCTCATGGGATGTCCGCGGGCCGGAAGACCAGGTTGGCTGTCACGCGAGCGACGCTAGCAGGCGGCGCGTGGTTGCGGTCAGGTTGAGCAGCTAGTCCGCCAGCGCGCCAAGCACCTTGCGCACCGTGGCGCGTGCGGCGGCGAGTTCCTGTGCCGTCACGTCGGTGCACGAGAGGCGTGCCCCGCGATCCTTGTCGGACGCTGCTACGAGTTGTGCGGGCACCTTCTGCCCCATGGGGCTTGTCGCCAGCAACGGGGCCGTCTTGTGGTCAGGTTCGGGCTTGGCGGCGACCAATCCGTCGGCGGCGAGGGCATCGGCAACGCGCTGGACGCTCTGCCGCGTCGGCGGAGGTGCTCTCACTGACAAGATGATCGGGAGGGGAAGCGTTCATCTTTGCCATCGTAGGTCGGGCATGACGGGCCCGCGCGGCGTGATCCCTGAGGAAGGTGGCTTGCGGGGCTTGGCGCTCGTACGCTAGTTCACGATGACTACCCCCAACCGCCCCCCGCGTCCCGTCCACACTGCGACGGTGTCTCGCACCGAGGTCACTGCGCCCGACATGGTGCGCGTGATCCTTGGTGGCGACGGTGTGCGCGCCCTCCCTGACCTCACGTTCACTGACCACTACGTCAAACTGAAGTTTGGCGAGGTGACGCGGACGTACACCATCCGGTGGCTCGACCGCGTCGCGAACGAGATGGCCATCGACTTTGTGATCCACGGCGACGAGGGCCTTGCGGGTCCGTGGGCGGCGTCCGCGCGGCCGGGAGATGAGATCTCGTTTACGGGGCCGGGTGGGGCGTGGGCTCCCGCCGACGACGCCGACGCTCACCTGCTGGTGGGCGACGAGGCGGCGATCCCCGCGATCGCGGCCGCACTCGAGGCCCTCCCGGCCGATGCTAGGGCGTCGGTTTTCCTGGAGGTGGCATCGGCCGATCATCATCAGCCGCTGCGGGTGCCGTCGCGCACCACGGTGACGTGGGTGCATCGGGACGAACACGGGCTGCCATACGGCGAGGCGCTGGTGCGGGCCGTGATGGCGGCGGGGGTGCCCGACGGTGTGGTGGAAGCGTTCGTGCACGGCAATGCGGACATGGTGAAGCCGCTGCGACGCTTCCTGTTCGGTGACGCGGGCCTTGATCGCGCGCGGGTGTCGATCTCCGGCTACTGGCGAACCGGCCTCAACGAGGACCGTTGGCAGTCGAGCAAGCGCGAGTTCAACGCGGCGATGGAGGCGGAGGACCCTGCCGGGGTGTGAGCCACGGGCGTCGCGGTCACACTCTGCGCGGCTAGTGGATGTGCAGGAACCTGCACCCGCTCTACACGTGCAGGTTCTTGCGCATGTAGCACATGTGAAGGTACAGTGACATTCCGACTGGCTGGAGGTCGCTATGGACAGGCCGCTTCGCACGCCCACGCTGCTGGGTATTGCCATTCGCACCCTGCGGCTCGAGCGCGGACTCACTCAGCAGGAGCTAGCCGAGCGATCCGGAACTTCCAGGCGGTGGATCATCGACCTCGAGGCCGGCAAGGGCGACAATGCGCGCCTGGGGATGGTGCTTGCCGTCTTCGACACGCTCGATACCACGCTGCGCGCGACGACGAGGTCGCAGTGAAGACAGGGGAGCGTCTCCTGGTATTCCTGTCCGGGGAGCATGTCGCGGACGTGTCGCGAGCGCGGACGGGAGCCGTGTCGCTCGAATACACCTCAACGGGCCGCGCTGCGGGCGCGACGCCCCTGTCCCTGGCCTTGCCGGTGTCACCCGCGCGCTACACCGACCGGCGCGTCACACACTTCCTGGACGGGTTACTTCCCGAGCACCCCGGCACGCGCGCAGCGATGGCCAGGCACTTCCAGATCGGCACCACCGATGCGTTCTCGCTGCTTCACGGCGCGGGGCTTGACTGCGCGGGGGCGGTGCAATTCTGCACCGAAGACGCCGCCGACGCGATCCGCCGAGGGGGCTCGCTCGAGCCGGAGTCCGACTCGGACATCGAGGTGCGGTTGGCCGAGATGGAGATGGACGACGCGGTGTCGTGGGTGAAGCGCCACGAGCACTGGTCGCTCGCAGGCATGCAGCCGAAGCTCGCGCTGCGCGAGGAGGACGGACGGTGGTTCACCGCGACGGGGTCTGAGGCGACACCCACATCCTCAAGCCCGGCGTCCGCGGCATCGCCGCGCAAGCCCTTGACGAGCACATCACGCTCGCCGCGGCCGCCCGGATCGGCCTCGACTGCGCCGAGTCACGGTGGCTTGAGTTCAAGTCCCAGAGCGCCGTCGTGTCAACCCGCTACGACCGCGCGCGCCACGACGGGACAGTGAGGCGCCTGCACCAGGAGGACCTCCACCAGGCCATCGGGATGGGTCGCAACAAGTACGACGTCGATGACTCCAGGGAAGGGGTGACGTCGACCGATGTGCTCGCTGTACTCCGCGGTTACTCGATCTCGCGCGACGACGAGGACGCCTCGGTCCGGGCCTTTGTCGACTCGCTGATCTTCTCGGCACTCACCGCGTCCACTGACGGGCACGCGAAGAACTACTCGCTCCTACTTGAGCGCGAACGGGTGAGACTCGCGCCACTGTACGACATGGCGTCCGACCTGCCGTACGACACGGGCCCAGGAAAGCTCGCGCTGGGCATCGGCGGAGAGCGGTCGCTGTCGAAGATTGGGTCGGACCACTGGGAGGCACTCGGCCGCGAAGCGGGCCTGAGCGGGGAGTATGTGGTCGACCGAGTGCATCAGATGGCGGATGCGCTGCCGCAGGCGTTCGCCGAGGCGTTCGCCGATGTGGGGCGCGAGGCCCAACAGCTCCGCGACCGCACGATGCCTCGCCTGGCGGAGCACCTCGACGCCGCCAAGCAACGCGCCACCCGCGCACGAGGTCTGCACACAGCGTCATCGATTGGCCAGGCGACGAGGCCCGACACGGTGTGGGTGTCGGAACACATGCGCAACGGGCGTGTGGTGGCGGCGCACCTGCGGCGTCGGCGATAGCGCGGTGCGGCGCGGGGGGATAGCAGCATGGGTCCAGCCGAATGACTACGTGAACGGCGTGATCCTGACTGGCGATGGAGGCGGAGGACGCCGGGTGACGGTGAACTACACCACGTGCAAGGGTGCGACCGTGGGGAACTCGCCCAAGCCGAGTCCTACGGGCTTGCCGGCAAGTAGTGCCGCACATGCCTGGGTGACGTAGCCAGGTAGGTGTGGCGCGATGTCTTCGGGCGCATCGGCGGCCCGCGCCGCGGCGAGCGTCTCCTCTGCGGTGTGCTCGATGACCGCACGCGCCGCGTGCTCGCGCAGGCCCCACGCGCTGGCCTCGGTCACCAGGGCGTCGGCGTCGATCTGGTTGAGCAGCCGATGCCCGGCCACCTCAAGCGCGATCACGGCGCCCTGTCCGTACAGCACGGTGGGCGTCGTGTCGTAGAGCGGCGCGAGCGTCACGCCGCCCCGGGCATCGTGCAGCAGGGCGTGGTTCTTGGCGTGACCGTCCGTGTCGCCTATGACCAGCCGGAACACGGTCTGCGCGAGCAGGCGCTCCTTGTCGCTTGGCCCGATGGAGCGCAGCGTGCGGTCGCGATCCAGGAGCGCCGCGATCGCCCGCAGTGACGCGCCGGAGCCGTGCCACTCGAACTTGGCGTCGCCGCCCCAGGCCAGGCCCAGAGCCTGCGCGGCGTCCTCTTGGTGAAGGCGCTCCAGGCCGCCGTCGGGGCGGGGCACACGGTCGAAGCGCTCGATGACCACGGCGGGCAGTTGGCCGAACCACTCAAGGTCCACGCGGTAGTCGGTAAGTCCCGCCGCGCGTGCCAGGTTCATGACCCAGACCTCGGCGTGGGCGTCGCGGAGCGCGTCCGGTGAGGAGGGCTTGACGATGTGGGATGACGGGTGCCCGTCGCGCGCGGCATGCCAGCCCGCGGCCGACTTCGCCAGCGCCACTTTGGGGCGCATGCCTGCGATGCCGGAGCCGCCGCCCGCGAGATACCGGCGCGGGTTCGCCACCTCGTGGGCGGCCTCGGCGTCGGTGAGGAGGGGACCAAGGGCGGTGATTGCGGGACCGGGGAGCACCAGCCCGCCGGCCACGTCTCGGCCCACCGCGGTCAGCAGGCCGACGAGGTTGTCGCGGCTGAGGCCCCTGATGTCGCTGAGCAGGGCTTCGAGGCGGGGGCCTTCGGGGAGTAGGCCGCCAAAGAACGCCTCGGTGGCAGCGATGGGCGCGGGGGTGTTCTCCAGTGGCAGGGCGAGCGACAGCACGGTGGAGCCGATGCCGTAGCGCTCCAATGCGGCAGGGTCGGCTATCCAGGTGGCGCCGCCGCGACGCTGTTCCAGGCGGCCCAAGGGTTGGCCGTGCAGGTGGACGCCGATGCCGGTGTCAGTCATCGAGGGTCCAGGTGAGGTTGAGGCCCAACTGTGCGACGACGTCGAAGAGGCGGGCGTCGAGGATCTTGGGTTTTCCGGTCTCGAGTTCCGAGAGCCACCGTGGGGTGACGTCGAGCCTGGCGGCGAGTTCTGCTTGCGACAGGCCGAGGTCCCTGCGGGCGTGACGCACGGCGCGGCCCAGGTCGGCAGGGGAGCGCAGCGTGCCGTGGGCCATGGTGACGTCCTTGCCGGGAGTGCGGTGTCGTTACGTGAACGTAATGAAGTGTATGCCATTACGTAGACGTAATGCGAGGTGTCCTCTTACGTGGGCGTATTGACGTGAGATCTGCGGGTCTCGCGCAGATTGACAGCGGGACGCCCCCGCGGGCGCGGTCCCCAACGGCAACCCACCTATCGCCAATCCATCCTGCGGGGCACTCACGCACCCGCAAAGTGCACGCTGGAACCGTACGGGGCACTCACGCACCCGCAAAGTGCACGCTGGAACCGTACGGGGCACTCACGCACCCTCGTGGCGGGGGACTCAGGCTGTCAACCCGGATTGTCGTCCGTCCGACCCGCTGGGATCGCGCCCGACGCCGGTTCCGTAGGTACTTCTACGGTGCCGAGCGATGCGTTCGCTTCCGAACTGTTGTGGGTAGCGTTGCGACTCAGGCCGACCGGATACCCTCGAATAGTGGTCGAGCGGCTCGTTATTGTCGGGTGGCTCACCTCAAGAACGACGAGGGGAGGAGCGGTGACGAACGGGGCTGGTTCCCGACGCGCAGTCGCGGTGGGGGTAACAGTGCTGTTGCTTGTCATCTCCGGTTGTTCGCGGTCAAGCGACCGGGGCGTTCGCGAGTACGTCGACGAGGCCATCTCAGGGCTCAGCGAGGGGTACTACGCTGATTCTGACGCATGGGACGAAGCCGTCGAGGAGGCACTTCCCGGTCTGTACGCCTCAGACTCCATCCCGGACACCTATGAGGCTCTGCGGCGGTTGACCAAGGTCGCCGGTGGTAAGCACAGCTTCTTTTCGACGCCAGCGGATGTCGCAGTGTGGGATCAGCCTTTTCCGCCAGGCGGTGTGCCAATGCCCACCGTGACGTACGACGGCATGGTCGCGACCGTCACGGTTCCAGGGTTCTCAAGTGATGACCAGAGTGAGATCGACCAATATCTTGGGGCCGCGGTTGCGGTCTTCGAGTCGGAACGTGCCCGCACGGCCTGCGGATGGGTCATCGACCTGAGTGCCAATGGTGGAGGCAACTTGTGGGAGATGCTCGTGGCGGTGAGTCCGTTGCTGGACGACGGCGTGGTCGAGGCCTTTCGCGATCGTGACGGCTCCACGAGCAACGTCGTCGTGAACGGGAACACGGTGACATGGGACGACCAAGAGTGGGGCAGCCTGCCAGGAGAGCCGACAAAGTTCGCTAGCAGGCCAATCGCGATCGTTCAGTCGGGTGTCACAGCGAGTGCCGCAGAGTCGGTGATCGTTGCGTTTGCTGGGCAGGAGGGAGTGGAGGCGTTTGGCTCCAAGACCGGCGGTTTTACGACCGTGAACAACGGTTTTGAGCTGCCCGACGGCGCCGTCGTGACGCTCTCCTTTGCGCTGATGGGGAACCGTGAAGGCAACTTCTACCAGAGCCCCATCGCACCCGACCACGACACGAAGGGTGCTGGCGTCGGGGCTTTGACGTCGGCCAAAGACTGGATGGCAGATCAATGCAGTGATCTTTGACCGCCGTCGCCGACCACCGGGTGGAGTCTCCGGCGGCTCCGCTCCGGTCTCATGCCGACTCACGGCGATCCGCGACCGGTCTCAAGGTCTACCCACGCCGCAAACCCAGTCCGACTAGGCGCGGCCGCATGTGCTCTCCAGTCCTTTGCCCCGTGCTCTCGCCTCGCCGTTCGCCGCCCTTGCTGACAGGGGAAGCACGCGAAGCTCGTTGGCTCACTCACCAGGGTTGTGGGTCCCATCCCGCTCGCGAGTCCCGGGTGTAGGCTCGCCGCGCGAGTTGACCGACCACGATGAGGTGTGTGATGAGCGAGCAGACCAGTACGCGCGAGAACTTCCGCCGCGCGACCGTCCCTGATGAGAGCGGCTTCTTTGGAGCCTTCGGCGGGCAGTTCCTTCCGCCGCAACTTGAAGGTCCCTTCGCGGAGATCACCAGGGCGTATCACGAGATCGAGAATGACGCGGCGTTCATCAACGAGCTGCGCTACATCCGCACGCACTTCCAGGGACGGCCGACGCCGGTGTACCACGCGCGCACGCTCTCCTTGGACAACGGCGGCGCGCAGATCTACCTCAAGCGCGAGGACCTGAACCACACCGGCGCGCACAAGCTCAACCACTGCATGGGTGAGGGTCTGCTGGCCAAGTACATGGGCAAGAAGAAGCTCATCGCGGAAACGGGCGCAGGGCAACACGGTGTGGCGCTCGCGACCGCCGCCGCGCACTTTGGCCTCGAGTGTGAGATCCACATGGGCCAGGTCGACATCGAGAAGCAGGCGCCGAACGTCAGCCGCATGCAGCTGCTCGGCGCGACCGTGGTTCCCGTGACAGACGGGCTGCGGACGCTCAAGGAGGCCGTGGATTCGGCGTTCGATGCGTACCTCGCCGACTACGAGAACTCGATCTACTGCATCGGCTCCGTGGTGGGCCCGCACCCGTTCCCGATGATGGTGCGCGACTTCCAGAAGGTAGTAGGCATCGAGGCCCGCGAGCAGTTCCACGAGATGACCGGCAACCTGCCAGACGTGGTCGAGGCCTGCGTCGGCGGCGGGTCCAACGCGATCGGCATCTTCTCGGCGTTCCTGGACGATCCTGTCGAGCTCATCGGCGTCGAGCCGCTCGGGCGCGGGACGGCCGTGGGCGACAACGCCGCGTCGATGACCTACGGCACGCCCGGCGTCATCCACGGCTTCAACTGCTACCTGCTTCAGGACTCCGACGGCAACCCGTCGCCCGTGTACTCGTGCGCGAGCGGGCTGGACTACCCGGGCGTCGGGCCGGAGCACAGCTACCTGAAGGACACAGGCCGGGTCCGCTACGTCACGGCGAGCGACGACGACTGCCGCGACGCCTTCTTCGCGTTGAGCCGCAAGGAGGGCATCATCCCCGCGCTCGAGAGTGCGCACGCCGTGGCACACGCGCTGGTCACCGCCCGCGAGATGGGCACGGGCACGGTGCTGGTGAACCTCAGCGGACGCGGCGACAAGGACATGGACTACGTCATCGAGAACTGGGGTAACGGGCAGGACAGCTGAGCGGTTGCGGTGATGACTAGCGGAGCGGTCTCATCGTGGTTATGATAAAACATGTCTAGATAATGTTGAGACCTGTTTTAAGGAGGCGAACGATGGCGAAGCGCACGGTCGCGCTACGGCCGCACATCCAGGACGCCCTCGACGTTTGGGGTCAACTCATCCGGCGCGGACGGCTCGAGCGGGGATGGACTGCCAAGGACCTCGCTGCGCGCGGAAACATCTCGGAGCAAACGGTGCTAGCCGCAGAGTCCGGCCATCGTGGCACGTCCGTGGGCACCATGATGGATCTTGCGGACCTCGTCGGTGTGCCCCTCTTCGGGATTGAAGATCGCGCCGAGATCGCGATTCGTCGTCAGCGCGGCGAGGAGATGCTGGCGCTGCTTCCAAGCAGTGTGCGGCGCCCAAGGAACGGACCCGTCGATGACGACTTCTGATGAGTTGTACGTCTGGACGTGGCTACCCGGCCAGACTGAGCCCGTCCTGGCAGGAAGGGTGGACCAGGCCGGACCGGTCCTCACCTTCATCTATGCGCTGAGGTATCGATCCAGGCCCGACGCGATCAGCCTGTTCGCGCCCGAACTTCCGCTGCGACCGCGTGTCCAGGAGCCTGGCGATGGGCTGACTATCGCTGGCGTGCTCAGGGATGGGAGCCCGGACAGGTGGGGTCGCGGCGTCATCGAACGCAGGCGAGGCGTAGCGCCAAACTCGCCCAGCGAAATCGACTACATGCTCAGCTCGGGATCGAATCGCTTTGGAGCGCTGGACTTTCAGGTTGGTCGTGAGAATTATGTCCCCAGGGGGGATTCCGCGACCCTCGATGAGCTACACCAGGCAGCCGCCATCGTCGATGAGGGACGTGAGCTTTCGGCGGGTCTCGACGCGGCACTCTTGCACGGCACGAGCCTCGGAGGTGCGCGGCCCAAGGCGACCCTTACCGACGCCGATGGAAGCGAGTGGCTCGCCAAGTTCTCCTCGTCGGACGATCGCGTCTTTTCGGTGGTGAATGCCGAAGGTGCGATGCTCGAACTTGCGCGTAGGGCAGGCATGAATGTGCCCGAGAGCAAGGTCGTGTCTTCCCTTGGCAAGGAAGTCCTTCTGGTCAAGCGATTTGACCGCGATGGCAAGGGCGGGAGGCGTCACGTGGTCTCTGGCTTGACGATGTCGCAGACGGACGAGCTGTATGCACGCTACGTGTCCTACCCGCAGATTCTCGATGTGCTCCGCATGTATGCGAAGGACGCCACTCAGCCGGGCCCGGAGCTGTTCCGGCGCATCGCCATGAATATCGCCATCAGCAACAATGACGACCACGCGCGGAACCATGCGGCCTTCTGGGACGGGACGCACCTGGAGCTGACGCCAGCTTACGACCTTGCGCCGGGGCACAGGTCAGGCGATACCTTCGAGCAGGCGATGGCTTTTGGGCGAGGTGACGGCGGTGCGAAGGTGTCCAACTTCGCGGCGCTCATCCGAGAGTCGGAGACCTACGGGTTGAGTGCGGCAAAGGGCCGCGATATCGTCGACCAAGTCGTGTCCAGCATTAGCGAGCACTGGGACGCTGCTGCCGAGATCGCGCGTTTGAGTGCAGCGGACAAGCGGCGGCTCCGCGAAAAGCAGGTGCTCCCCAGGGCCGCGTTCTTCGCCTAGTTAGCCTCAGTGCCTCAGCGGCGAGGCACCGAGAGTTGGCGGTGCTAGCGTGACGCCGTGACCCGCCGCTCGGCATTCGTGATGCTCGCGCCACTCGTGTTCGTCCTGTCTGGCACGTTCCAGTACGTGGGCGCGGGCGTGGCCGTGGGGTTGTTCGACCGCCTGTCCCCGGTCTCGGTTGCCTGGTCCAGGATCGTTATCGCGGCGGTCGTGCTGATCATTCTGCTGCGCCCGTGGCGACGCCAGTGGACCCGTCGCACCTGGTGGCGTGCTGTGGCCTTCGGCACGGTGCTCGCGGGCATGAACATCACTTTCTACCTGGCGCTCGAGCGTCTTCCGCTGGGCACCGCGGTCGCGGTGGAGTTCATCGGTCCGGTTGCCGTCGGCGCCCTCACGGGTCGCGGCTGGCGAGAGCGCGCGGCCATCGCGCTGGCCGCCATCGGGGTCGTGATGATCGTCGGGGTGACGCTCGACGTCGGCGGCGCCGACGCTGGCATCGGCTTGGTGTGGATTCTCCTCGCCGCCGCGGGGTGGGCGGGTTACATCATGCTGGGCCGCATGGTGGCGACTCCGGCGCCCGGAGAGCCCTCGGGCCTGGAATCACTGTCCGTGTCGATGGCGGCAGGAGCCGTCGTGTTCGCCCCCATCGGACTGCCCGGCATGGTGAGCGGCGACACGGCGCCTCTTGCCGATCCGCACCTGATGGCGCTGCTGCTCGTGGTGGCACTGTTCTCGTCGGTGCTGCCCTACGGCATTGATCAGATCGTGCTGCGCCATGCTCCGACGGCACGGTTCTCCGTGCTGTTGTCCGTGTTCCCCGCCACCGCCCTGCTGGTGGGCGCCGTGATGCTCGCGGAGGTTCCCACCCTCGTTGAGGTCATCGGGCTGGTCGCGGTCTCGGCCGCGATCGCGCTGACGTCGCAGCGAGAGCCCGTCACCGTCGAGGCCGTGGTTCCGCCCGAATAGGCGCACGTTGAGAACATGTGGCGTCTTAGGCTACGCGCGCTGACTCGACCAGTGCCTCCATCGCACGAGTCGCACGTCGGACGCGGTCGGCGCTGATCGTCGTGGTGCCGTACCCGGCCACGGTCTTGAGTTTCAGGAGCGCGTCCAGGTGCTTTGCAGCGGACCTATCGACCTTCGCCAGAAGTGCAACCGCCTCGACATGGTTCTCGCCGTGCGCGTACTCACCCAGCGCAGCTGCGCAACGAACATCAGCCGCGGCGATGCCTGCATGCACACACAATGTCACGTACGCATTCGTGACGTCGCCGCCATCATCTGCGAGCTCGCGTACGATCTCCGCGGCCTCGGAGAACTGCAAGGCGATCCTCATCCGACCAGACCTCGCAACGGCATCGGCGCGCACTGTTCTCGGGGTCATCGGCGGGCATTCCTTACCGCGCGGCGCAGCCAGTCCGCCGGTCCCGACACCGCAACCGCGTCCGCGAGTAATGACTCGATGATCGGGTCTCGTGTGGTAGCGCTGAGCCGAACCTCATGCTCGGTGAGACTGAGGATACGTGCGTCGTTGCCGGTCCAGGCAGACACGTCGGCCGCGAATGCGCGCGTCCACTCCTCCCACAGATCAGCATCGACCTCAGGTGCGACTAAGAAGATGTCGATGTCGGACTCTGCTTCCATCTCGCCGCGCGCGGTCGATCCGAACAGCGCCGCCCATCGCGGTCGCGTGGGCCACGCCTCGAGGCTGTCTCGCATGCGCTGGATAAGTGTCTCTCGAAGGTGCGCGATCGCAATGATCTGCGGTGCCGCGAGATGACTTCGGTTCAGTCGATGGCCGACGACATCTCCTACCGGCTGTGAGTCCACAGTGCCCTGCGCGGCGAGTCGACGTAGCGCCTTCCTAATCCCCTCGTCGGAGCGATGCGGCAGCAGCGACCGAATCTGGCCGACCGTGAGGCTTGCGTCGACGCGCGCGAGCACGGCAAGGATCTCTCCGTCCAGGGTGGGAGTCACCACAGCAAACGGACGTTGCACCTGCATTCCACACCTCCTGGATCCCACTATAGTACGCGGCCGCCAACTATAGTGGGGTCTTCCCGAGCCGCGATGCCATCATCCAAACATGGGCCGCGAGCGCGCCCGACAGGCGCACCGCGTCGGCCGCAGGTGAAAACCGAAGAGCCACACGCCCGATTCCTGTGCCGTGGAGCTGGCTCGCCAGCGGTCATGCCACAGAATCCGGCGAGTCACGTGCGTTTCCGTAGGTGGGCCCCGTGGGGCTCGAACCCACGACCCGCGGATTAAAAGTCCGCTGCTCTACCAACTGAGCTAGAGGCCCGCCCCGCAATCTTAAGGGGAGTCCGCGCGTGGTTCATCATCGACCACCGGCCCCCCTGGTCCCGGCGTACCCTCGCACCATGCCCGCTTCCCGGATCACCGTCCTCACGGGCGCCGGGATTTCCACCGGGTCCGGAATCCCGGACTTTCGCGGTCCCGTCGGCGTGTGGACCCTCCACCCCGAACGTATGCGCCTGCTTGACATCGACGCGTTCATGTCGGATCGAGAGGTGCGTGTCGCGGGTTGGCGTGAGTGGCGCGACCATCCGGCATGGACATCCGAGCCGAGCGTCGCCCACCGTGCACTCGCACGCCTCGCCGACGCCGGCGGACTGGGGGTGGTCCTCACGCAGAACTTCGACGGCCTTCACCAGACGGGCGGTCTCTCAGGCAGCCAGGTGGTCGAGATGCACGGCACGCTGCACACCACGTCCTGCACGAGGTGCGGCGAACACGTCGACACGGCCGCCGTGGTGGCAAGCTTGATCGCCAACCCCGACCCGGCGTGCGCCACGTGTGGCGGCATCCTCAAGCCGGACATCGTCTACTTTGGCGAGGCGCTACCCGCCGACGCGATCGACCGCGCAGTTGAAGGCGCAGAGAAGTGCGACGTGTTCATCGCGATCGGCACCACGCTCTCGGTCTATCCCGTTGCGTCGTTGGCGGGCCTGGCCGTGGATTCCGGAGCGGACCTGATCATCGTCAACGCGGAGCCGACCGAGTACGACCGCCTCGCGAGCGAGGTGATTCGCGAGCCCATCGACATTGCCGTGCCAGCCTTGGTGGACAGGTACCTGGGCGAGGGACGCTCGACGAGCCATTACGGTAACTAAGGGTCACTCCACCGTTCGAAACGAGATTCCGCATGCCCGTAGCGCCCGCACCCGCCCGACGCTGGGCGCTGCTCGTCATGGTTGGGCTGCTCGGTGGGCTGCTCTCTGGTCTGTTCGGAGTCGGCGGAGGCGCGGTGATGGTGCCGCTCTTGATCTGGTTGCTGGGCGTGGGCCAGCGGCGCGCTGCGGCGACGTCGCTCGTGGCTATCGTTCCGACCGCCATCGTCGGGGCACTTACCTACGGAATCGGCGGGCACGTCGCCATCGTCGCCGGTGCGGTCCTAGGGGTGGGGGCCATTGGCGGCTCGCTGCTCGGTTCGCGGCTGCTCCGCAGGCTGCCCATCGGGGTGCTGCGGTGGATGTTCATCGGACTGCTCGGGGTGGGTGCCGTTCAGACACTCATCGACATTCCCTCACGCGACTCGGACATCTCTCTCACCCCGGTGTCCGTCCTGATGCTCCTGCTTGTCGGCGTGCTGATGGGTGTCGCGTCCGGTCTTCTTGGCGTCGGGGGCGGCGTGATTGTCGTGCCAATCCTGATCGCGGGCTTCGGGGCATCGGACCTGCTCGCGAAGGGAACGTCGCTGGTCGCGATGATTCCGGCCGCGATGACGGGTTCGGGCGCGAACATGCACGGCCACCTTGTGAAGGTGGGGGATGGCCTGGTAGTGGGCGCGGCGGCGTCGGCCGCGTCGTGGTTAGGCGTCGCGTTTGCCTACCGCATCAGCCCGTTCATTTCGGGGCTGCTGTTCTTTGGCCTCATGATCGTGACGATGCTGCAACTCGCGTATCGAGCGGTGAAGCTTCGCGGCACTGAGGACTAGGTTCGTGGAGCGATCTCGGGGCTGGAGGGCTCTCAGCTCGCCGCCGCAGCGGGGTTCCCACGTCCGCGGACCAGTCGCACCAGCCACCGGCCCAGCCGCCACAGCAACACGGTGACCATCCCCACCAGCGCGCCCAGCAGGGCACCAGCGCCGTTGAGAATCACGTCGTCAATGTCGGCCACGCGGTGCAGGCTGAGCTGAGTCAGCTCGATGATGACCGACAGCCCCGCGCCCGCGATGGTCGCCATCAGCACGCGCGCGATGAGCGGCGACGTCCACAGCCACATGAGCAGCAGGCCCAGCGGCACGAACATGGTGATGTTGCCCCACACGTTCGCCGCGACGGCCTCGGACGCGCCGGCGCGCAGGCCGCGTCGGATCTCCGTCAGCGGGTGCAGATTGATTCCCGCCGAAGCATCGGGGTCGCCCACGCTGAAACCGAGCGTCGCCACCAGAATTGCTACCGTGGTCATGGCCAACAGCACCCACGGCGTGAATCGGAGGGCACGGCGCATCCCGCCAACGACGGCGACCACCACGACGGCCAGCGTGAGCGAGGCAACGACTCCGACGCCGACGAGCACCCCCGTCGTCACGCCGAACGACTCCCAGCCGCTCTGCATCACGTGCCTCCTTGTGCGCGGTCAACGACTGGCGCCAGCTGAAGGTGCCCTCGGGCCACACTCAAGGTGACCAGGAGGGATGAGGTGGTTCGGCGATATCGTTGTACGAGGGACGGGCCGTTTCCACGAAGGGAGTTCATGATGACCGATCACAAGCACCGTGACCAGGACAAGCCGGTCGACATCGAAAACGCCGCAGACCATCGGCCGGCCGACGCGGGAGCGCCCGCGTGGCAGAGCGAGTCACACGACCGCAAGGGCGCGGATCAGAACCCCGACTCCAAGCAGCCACCCGCCTCCCAGATCCAGAAGCAGCAGCGCAGCCAGGGTATGAACCACTCGGGCTGGGAGGGCAAGAACTAAGCCGGATGTGGGCTGGGGCCGTCGGCATCGTCACATTCCCAGCAGTCGAAACACGACAAAGCCCACGGCCCCGCCCAGCAGGATCCAGTTGGTGTCGCGCTTCCAGATCGCCACGGCGGCCGCGACAACGGCCATGAGGTGCCACGCGCCAAACACGCGGAAGTCGCCGTGGTCCAGCAGCAGCGTATTGGCCGCGATGGCGGCCATGGCTGCGGGCCCCGCAAGTTCGAGCGTGCGCGCCCAGCCCGGCGAGAGTTCGCGGTCGCCGGCGAACAGTGCGATGCCCGAGTAGCGGATCACAAACGTGAGCGCGGCCGCGAGGGCGAAGAGAATCAGGGTGCTCACGGTGCGCCCTCCCGGGGTTCGAGGTCCTCGCCCGTGGGCGCACCCCGATACCAGGACGCGGGCGCGACCAGGCGGGTCACCAGGATCCCGGCGAGCGTCGCGACGATGACGTTGGAGCCATACGGCATGGCGTGAGCCGTGACGGCGACCGCGGCGGCCACGACCGCGGCCATGACGCCCGGCCGGTCGCTCACGGTGCGCAGGATGATCGCCAGGAACATGAGCGGGACGATGAACCCGACCTGCCACGATCGCGGCAACACGGGTCCCAACAGGATGCCGACGAGCGTGCCCGCGATCGCCATCCCCGCGAACAAGGAAGCCCCGCCAAGGAAGAACCAGCGCCGGCGCACCGGGTCAGGGATGAGTGGGGTGAAGTGCTTCTCGAAGGCCGCCGCCTGATCGGTCAGCAGGAACGCGAGCGCGATCCGCCATCGGCGCGGAAACACCTGGTAGACCTTGGCGAGCGAGGCCGAGTACAGGGCGAATCGCGCCTGCACCACCGCAACGGTGGCGATGATGATGACCCACGGTGCACCCTTGTCCGCGAGGTCCATCAGCGCCAGTTGCGCCGCGCCAGCGTTGAGCATCACGGTGCCGACGGCACCCGCCCAGTTGGGCATGTTGTACGCCGCGATGAGCGCGCCCATGGCCAGCCCAAACACGGCACCGCCCACCGACAACGGCAGCATCTGCTTGGCGCCCTCGACGAACTGCCGCCGAAGGTGACGCGGGACGCGCAGCGAGAAGGCGTCGAGGTCGGTCACTGGCTCAGTGTTTCACGGCGAATACCCCCGCTACGCTGCGGGGTCCCGCCCGTCACACTCCCAAGGGGCACGCGCCAGCGAAGTCCTCGGTACCGTACACGGGCACGTTGGGGTCCTGGTCCGCCGCGTAGATGCGGATGTTGGCGACGGTCCAGGGCTCGCTGCCCCACCCATTTGCCAACTCGATGGTGATGAATCCCTCGGGGCCGGCGATCACCACGAGCCCGGTACCGGAGAAGGACGTCACCACCGGCGTCGACGGGTACGCGGACACCACCTCGTCCCGGGTGGAGCCCACGTGAATGCCCTCGGCAGTGGTCAGGGTGGGGTCGTACACGTCGATGCGGCCGATCTCGCCGCCGTCCGCGCCGCCCAGGCCCACGCGGTCGGGTGCTGCAGTGAACACGAAGCGCCCGTCGCCAGGGGAGCAGTGGTCGCCATCCCAGGTGACGGCGGCCTCGCCTGGATTGCCGGTGACGGGCAGGTTGGCGTCGAGGCAGCCGAGGCGCCCTGGCACGATTCCATCGTCCGAGCAGTCCCCCGCGGTGGCCGTGGCAGGGGGTGATGGCGTTGCCGACGCCGACGCTGGTGTCGCGCTCGCGACGGGAGTGGCCGACGCCGACGGGCTGGCAGACGAGCCGGTGACTCCCGGCGTGCACGCGGTGACGAAGACCAGCACCGCCGCCGCGATGGCAAGCAGGCCGGCGCGCGCCCAATGGTCCTTCACGAACAGCACGTGCTGCGGCATGAGGAGCTCCGTTTCCGGCAGGCACCGTGCCTGCCCTCACCGTCACACACCATCAGCATGCACGCAGGAGTGAGCCGAAGCAACGGTGAAGGGTCCTACAGGCCCGCGACAAGCAGCAGGGCAAACGACGCGGCGCCGAGCGACATCGCCCAGCCTGCCGACCTCTTCCACAGGGCGACGCCGATGGCCACCGCTGCGGCCAGGTGCCACGCCCCGAACGACCGCCATTGACCCTCGTCCAAGAACAGCGAGTTGACGAGGATGGCGCCCATTGCCGTGGGTGCGACCAGACCCAGGGCGCGGCGCAGTCGGGGAGGCAACTTCTCCGGATTGCTGAGCAGCACGATGCCGGAGATGCGAAGGAGGTAGGTCCCGACGGCCACGGCCGTGAAGATCAGCAAGACGCTCACAACCCGCCTCCGGCCTCGTGCTCGGCGGCCTCGGTCACGCTGTCAACGTGCTGCCCCCGGCGCCGCCGCCGCGCGTCGGCCCGCTCGGCCCACAGCGTCCCCACCGCGATTCCGCTCACGATCCCCACCAGCACGTTGAGCCCAAAGGGCAGCTCGCGGGACGCGAGCACCACAAGGCCGGTGACACCCACCGCGACCACGTCCTCGGACCGCCGCAGCGTCGGAACCATCACGGCGATGAACATGAGCGGCACGATGAAGCTGATCTGCCACGCATCGGGGAGGATCGGACCCGCCGCGACACCTGCCGCCGTGCCCGCGATCCACACCGCGACGAACGGCAGCGCGGCACCGAGGACAAACCAGCGCCTGCGCACCGGGTCCGGGTATTCATCGGCGCGTTGCAGGGCCACCACCGCGGCCTGGTCGGTCATGAGGTGGGCCAGGCCCAGCTTCCAGCGGCGGGGGAACGCGGCAAACACCGGTCCCAGCGCCGCCGAATACAGCGCAAACCGTGCGTTGATGATGAGTGCCGTCGCGATGGCGATCACGGCGGGAGCGCCCGCGCGCACCGACTCGATCGCCGAGATCTGGCTGGCGCCGCCCACGACGGTCGCCGACGCGTAGAGACCTGTCCACGGGCTGATCCCCGTCGCCGACACGAGCGCGCCAAAGGCAAGGCCGAACGCGACGGAACCCGGCATCAGCGGCGCGATCGCCTTGAGCCCCGACCACGCATCGGCCCATTGCAGGCGGCCGATGCCAAGAACCGGGCCCCTTGTGACCGCGCCGCCGGCGCGGCCTGACGAGCCGGACACGGGCTGGGGTGGCGTCACCGAGCCAGTGTGGCACGAGCGTCGGGGCCGTCCTGGTCAGTGGCGGTCCACGTGTGAAGATCCGACTCACGATCCGCGACAATGGTGGGAACAAGTCGCGCGTTCCCCGCGTTGGGAACGGTGTACCCGCCAAGGCGCGAGC
Source organism: Demequina sp. (assembly GCF_016278765.1). Classification (GTDB taxonomy): domain Bacteria; phylum Actinomycetota; class Actinomycetes; order Actinomycetales; family Demequinaceae; genus Demequina. The sequence continues at coordinate 34,821 of NZ_JADQBE010000019.1, forward strand.
CTCACGGGGAGATGAAGAAGTGCGGCGCCCGGCTCCAACCCCCCCTCGGAGTTGGGCGCCTGCCATCTGTCTCCCCGTGAGTCTCGCACTCTGCCGGGTGCGCGGCGGCCGACGCCGCGTCAGGCCCGGTTCGCATGGCGACTGGATCGTCGAGTTGCGCTGCACTGTCGAGAGACACTGCATTGTCGAGAGACCCTGCGCGGCCCGTTAGCGTGAGTCACGGAAGGAGTGGCAATGTCATCCAACAAGATCGTGAAGACGGACGCCGAGTGGCGCGCCCAGCTCGGGGACTTCGAGTACAAGGTGTTGCGGGAGGCCGCCACCGAACGCCCGTGGACCGGCGAACTGCTGGAAGAGAAGCGCGACGGCATCTATCGCTGCCGCGCGTGCAATGCGGAACTGTTCCGCTCGGACACCAAGTTTGATTCGCACTGCGGATGGCCGAGCTTCTTCGAGGCGGAGAACGATGCGGTCACGTTGCTCGAAGATCGCACCCTGGGCATGGTGCGGGTCGAGGCGCGTTGCGCCGCGTGCGACTCACACCTGGGTCACGTGTTCCCCGACGCCCCGCAGACGCCTACCGGCAACCGCTTCTGCATCAACTCGGTGTCGCTGACCTTTGACGACGCTGCACCCGTTGACGACGCTGCACCCGTTGACGATGCCAGGTCTGGCGGGGCCAACTAAGTGGTGGAGCAACGACGCTACCGGCGCCCCGCCATGCTCGACATGGAGGAAGCCGAGCAGATCGTGGGCGACATCGACCCCTTGGATCGCGCGCTCGTGGCCCACGAATCCGCGGCGGCGGTGGTTGCTCAGGCACGGGCGTTGCGTGATCCTGAGGTCACGGCTCGCCTGATTCGACTGGTCGACGAAGAGGGCATCGACACCGTGGCCATGATGTGGTCCAAGGCGGAACCGCACACCCTGCCCGGTGCCCTGTGGCGCATCTACATGCTGCGCGAATGGGTCAAGTTCTCGGCCGAGTCCGTGGCGCGGTCCTACCACCACGGGGTCCAGGCCGCGCAGGTGCGGCACGCGATCGCGGGAGTCGAGGACCCCCCGGGCCCGGACGAGGTGCGCACGCTCGCGGACCTGATCCTGTCGGGGGTGTTCACCGGCGACCTGGCCGTTGCACTCGAGCGCGCCGGGGCATTCTGCCGCGTGGTCGCCACGGGCGCGGCGTTCGAGGCACAGTCCGACGAGGGCCATGCCGATGCGCGCGCCCACGAGGCGACGTTGCGGGCCGCCCAACTGGTGCGTACGGGCGAGGAACTCGAGCGCTCGGCCATGCTGTGGCGGGAAGAGAAGCTCGACTAGCAAGGTCCCGCCACGCCACGCGTGTCGCCTTCCTCACGGATGTGAAGCCGGAATTCTCATGTCGGAGTATCCTGAAAGAGGCGTCGGATCGTGGCAGCCCCGGGCTCCAACACCAGCCGCCTTGAGCGGCCTTCGCGCCGTCTGGCGCTCCCGGTCCGGCGTCTCTTTCATGCCCGCGCCCGCCGCCTGTTACAGCCCGGGTCTGAGCAGATGGGTCTCTACCGCGATCACGCGCGGCTGGCCCTCGTGGTCGATCACGTGGGCGATCAACACTCCTCCCGCAGGCAGGTACGGCATCGTGCGCGGCAGTGCACCCCGCGTCTTTGATGACGTGTGTTCGCGCAGGACCTTGACGATGGTCGGCAGCGTGGGTCGGTGCACGCTCACTACTCGGTCGCGCTTCTTGCCCAGCAGCTCCCTGAAGGCCTTTGCGGTGCGTTCCGGCTGCTTCGCATGGGCCGGCTCGGTGAACGAAGCGATGGTGCGGATCGGCAGGCCGGCGGCCTCGGCGTAGGGCTCCAGTGTCTGGAGGCAACGCAGTGCGGGTGACGAGGTGACTTTGGACGCGCCGAACGCGGCAAACAGGCCCACCAGTTCGCGCGCCCGCACCTTGCCGCCCTTGGTGATGGGGCGCTCAAGGTCGTTGTCCCTCCAGGCCTTGCGTCGCTTGGCGCGGGCGTGGCGGGTGAGAATCAGCACGCGACTGCGCAGCCTGCCGGCCTCGTACTCGTCGATCAGTCGTTCGAGTGGGCGAAGGTCGTCGTGGAACGTGATGAGGTGCCGCGCCTCATCAACCGTCAGCCACTTCACGCTGTCGATCTCATTCTTGGAGGCGTCCTTGACCGCCTCCCGCGCGAGGGCCGCGGGCGACTCGGGCGAGATGACGTGCGCCGCCCAGTACCGCACAATTTTCACCTTGCCGCCGGCGATGGGATAGCGCAGCGTGGGCAGCGGCTGGCCGAGCTCGATCACCTGCCCGGTCTCTTCTGCGACTTCGCGAACCGCACACGCCGGCAGGGTCTCCCCGATGTCGAGTTTGCCTTTGGGCCACGACCAGTCGTCGTAGCGAGGACGGTGCACGGCGAGAATCTGTAACTCGCCCTTGCGCACGCGCCACACCAAGGCGCCCGCGGCAAGAACGGCCTCGGCGGGTTCTACTTTCACTTGCGCTGGGTCCTGCGTTGGGTCCTGCGCTCGGGCTGGCGCTCAATGAACATGGTCTGCAGGTCGCGGAGCGGGGCTTCCACGGTGCCCTTCGCACGCTCCCAGGACCCGTCAGCGCCGAGCTCCCAAGCCGACACATCGGCCGCCATGGCCACGTCGATATTCTCGATCAGCGATTCCCGTTGGGTGGGGTCTGAGATCGAGATGAGCGCCTCGATGCGGCGGTCCAGGTTGCGGTGCATCAGGTCTGCCGAGCCGATGTACACCACCGGCTCGTCTTCGCCGTGGAAGGCGTACAGGCGAGAGTGCTCCAGGAACCGACCCAGCACCGATCGGATGCGGATGTTCTCGCTGAGCCCGGGCACTCCGGCGCGCATGGCGCAGATGCCGCGGACCACGAGGTCCACCTTCACGCCCGCCTGTGACGCGCGGTACAGAGCGTCGATGATCCGTTCATCCACCACCGAGTTGAGCTTGAATTTGACCCAGGCCTCCTTGCCGTCGCGGGCACGGTCGGCCTCGGCGTCGATCAGGTCGAGGAGCCCCGCGCGCACCGACGTGGGCGCGACCATGAGGCGGCGGAACTTGGCCTTGGGGGCGTAGCCCGACAGCTGGTTGAAGAGCTTGGTGAGGTCCGAGCCGACGTCGGGGTCCTTGGTCAGGAGGCCGTAATCCTCATACAGCCGCGCGGTGCGAGGGTGGTAGTTGCCGGTGCCGATGTGGCAGTAGCGGTGCAGGCCGTCGTCCTCCTGGCGTACCACCAGCAGGAGCTTGCAGTGCGTCTTCAGTCCCACAAGCCCGTACACGACGTGCACGCCGGCCTGCTCGAGTTTGCGCGCCCACGAGATGTTGCGCTGTTCGTCGAACCTTGCCTTGATTTCCACGAGCGCGAGCACCTGCTTGCCGTTGCGCGCGGCCTCGATCAGGGCGTCGACGATGGGCGAGTCGCCCGACGTGCGGTACAGGGTCTGCTTGATGGCGAGCACCTTGGGGTCGGTTGCCGCCTGGGCCACAAACGCCTGCACCGAGGTGGAGAAGGAATCATAGGGGTGGTGAAGCAGCACGTCGGAGCGGCTGATCGCCTCGAAGACGTTCTGCTCGTCGGCCGTCTCCACGGGCGCCAGCTTGTGGTGCGTGGTGGGCCTAAACGCGGGGAACTGCAACTGCGGCCGGTCGAGGTCGGCGATGACGTCGAGCCCGCGCAGATCCAGGGGGGCGGGCAGGTGATAGACGTCTGAATCGGAGATGCCGAGCTCGCGCACCAGCAGCTCCCTCACCTTGGGGGAGAGGTCCTCGGCCACCTCGAGCCGGACCGCGGGGCCAAAGCGGCGCCGCAACAGCTCTCGCTCCATCGCCTTGAGGAGGTTTTCGGCGTCGTCTTCCTCGACCTCGACGTCCTCGTTGCGCGTGACCCGGAAGGTGTAGTGGTCGACCACGTCCATGCCGGGGAACAGGTAGTCCAGGTGGGCGCCGATGACCTCCTCGAGCGGCACAAAGCTGCGCGGTTCATCGGACAGGACCGACGCGTCGGTCACCTGAGAGGCTTTGCCCTTGGCGTCGACGCTGAGGAATCGGGGCAGCGTCTCCGGCACCTTGACGCGGGCGAAGTACTCCTTGCCGGTGTCCGGGTCCCTGATCTCCACCGCAAGGTTGAGCGACAGCCCCGAGATGTAGGGGAAGGGGTGTGCGGGGTCGACGGCGAGCGGCGTGAGCACCGGGAAGATGTCGGACCGGAACAGCTTGCGCAGGCGCCCGCGCTCAGGTTCCTCAAGGTCGTCGTGCCTGACCAGCGTGATGCCCTCGGCGGCAAGCGCCGGCCGTAGGCGATCGTGAAACTCGTCGGCGTGACGGTCCATGAGTTCATGGGCGTTCTCGGTGAGCAGCTCGACCAGGCGCGTGGGGCTGAGCCCCGTGGCGCTCGGCACCGCGAATCCGGCCGCGATGCGGCGCTTGAGGCCCGCCACGCGCACCATGAAGAACTCGTCCAGGTTGGACGCGAAGATCGCGAGGAATCGCGCGCGCTCCAACAGCGGCGTCGACTCGTCTTCCGCGAGCTCCAGCACCCTTTCGTTGAATGCCAGCCAGCTGAGTTCGCGGTCAAGGAACCGGTCCGCGGGCAGGCCGGTGGGCGCCTCGTGACTGGGCTTCAGCGGATTCGGCAGCATGGGCACGGGGAACGTTTCTTCCGACGCCACGACGGTGAGGGATTCCATGTGCGGGTCCGCCGGCGGCGGGTATCCGGAGGCGAGGAACGACCCGTCGGGCGACATGGCGACCCCGTCCGTCAGCTCATAGTCCGCGTCGTTGACTTCGGGCACGGCGATGTCGTCCTGCTGAGGGTCACCTGGCATGACCCCATCGTGGCATGTTCGCGCGGCCCGTGGCGAGAGGCTTCTTGGCGGACGGCCTGGCATGACGGGCGACGCGCGTGGCCGCGGGGATGGCGCGCCTACGCTGGGACGATGATTCGGGACATCTTCTATCGCATCCCGTCGCCCACGATCCGGGCGTTGTTGCCTGGGCTGCTGCTCACGGCAGCGGGCGCGTTCGCCTTTTGGCGTGTGCTCGATCATTTCCTCGACCGCGACGACATCTACCTGCTCGACCAACCCGCCTTGAACTGGCTTGCCAGCATCCGCGAGGACTGGCTCACCGCGGTGCTCACGTGGATCACCAACGCCTTCGGGCCGGGGATTCTGCCCATTCTGGTGGGGGTCGCCTGTGCCGTGTGGGGCAAGGTCTCGGGCGGGTGGCGAGACCCGCTGTTGCTGGTGTCGGCGATGGCGATGTCGACCGTGATTGCCGTGGTGGTCAAGATGATCGTCGCCCGGCCGCGCCCTGCAGGCAGCCTGCAGGTGATCCCGAGACTCGAGGCGTCCTACTCGTTCCCCTCGGGCCATACCGCGGGTGCAGCCACGCTGGTGCTGGTCGCCGCGTACCTGCTGTGGCGGCATCGCCGCAACGGCCGCTCGCTCGCGTGGTGGCTGGTGGCGTCGACGGGGATCATCGCGCTCGTGGGAGGTAGCCGCCTGTACCTGGGCTACCACTTTGTGACCGACGTGCTCGCGGGCGTCTGCCTTGGAGTCGTGACCCTCGGTGTGGTGGTGGCCGCCTCGCGCCGGCTTGACCTCAGACAACGGCGCGCGGCCGCCGCGCCGCCTCCTCCTGCCTAGCCGGGCAGGCGGAGCGGATCGCCGCAATCGACCCCGGGTCCATCGGAGTGGGTTCTCGCCGGGCCGCGGAAGTTATGCGGGCTCGAGGCCCCCGTAGATGGTCGGCAGGAACTCCGCCACGGTGGGGTGGATCGGGAGCCAGGTGGCGAGGGCGGATGCTGGAGCGTCGACGTGCATCAGCAAAGACACGGCCTGAATGACCTCGTCGCCGTGAAGGCCAAAAAACGCCGCTCCCACGACGCGATCCGCATCGGCGTCCACCACGAGCCGCATCTTTCCGGGGCTGATGCCATCGAGCACGGCTCGGGTCAACGACGCCATTTCGTAGTTGCCGACCGTGATGTTCAGTCCGGCCTCGCGGGCCTGGGTCTCGGTCATGCCCACCCGTCCAAGTGGAGGGTCGGTGAACAGCGCATAAGTAGGTATGCGTCCCGCTACTGATTGGTCACCTCCCGCCAGATGGTCCGCGAGAATCTCGTGGTCCCGGTAGCTGGTGTGAGTGAAGGCGCCCCGGCCGTTCACGTCGCCCACCGCGTAGATGCCCGGTGCTGACGTGAGGAAGTGCTCGTCCGTGGCGATGTAGCCGCGCTTGTCGGTCTTCACGCCCACCGTGTCCAGGCCGAGGTCGTCGCTATTGGGGACCCGTCCCGCCGCAACCAGCAGGCGATCGCCAGCAAGGCGTTCACCGCTCGCCAACGCCACCACCACGCCGTCGCCGTCGGCCTCGACGCTGTCGATCTGAACGCCGGTGCGCACGTCCAGGCCCTCGTCGCGCAGCATCTGGGCGATGGCATCGGACATGTCGGGATCTTCGCGGGCGATCACGTGATCTCCGTGCTCCAGGATCGTCACCCTGGAGCCAAAGCGCGCCCACACCTGGCCCAGTTCCAGGCCGATGTACGAGCCGCCGATGACGATGAGGTGCCCGGGGGCCTCCTTGAGGTCGAGCAGGGTGTGGTGGTCCAGGTAGTCGACCGCGTCCAGACCCTTGATCGGCGGGGGCACGGAGCGTGCTCCCGGGTTGAGAATGACGCGCGCAGCGGTGACGGTGGTGTCGTCGAATGTCACGAGGAAGTGATCGCCGTCCTTGCCGGTCAGGCGGGCACGCGCGGTGACGTAGCTGATGGTCTCGTGGTTCTCGTAGTAGTCGGTCGCGCCGTCGCGCCAGGCGTCGATGATGGCGTCCTTGCGGTCGATCGCCTCGGCCATGTTCACGGAGACGCCCTCGACATGGACGCCGTAGGGAGCGGCGGTGCGGGCGGCGTGGGCGGCGTGGGCCGATGCCCGCAGAGCCTTGGTGGGCCGGCAGCCGTCGTTCAGGCACGTCCCGCCAAAGGGGCCCTCCTGAAAGATGGCGACCTTCTCGCCACGGGCGTCGAGCTTGGACGCCAGGAACGGGCCTGCTTGGCCACCGCCGATGACGATGGTGTCGAACTCTGTGTGATGGAGGGCCATGTGTAGGGAAGCGTGCCGGGGGCCGGGAAATTCCCCTCGACGACAGCATTTCCGCTTATACCAGCAAAGATCACGATTTGGACACGGCAAGCGGCACGCGACAGACAGATTGTTGCGGGAATGTAAAAAAAATCTCGTCGACCGGTGTGGTGTGGAGCAATTGTGCTACCAAGGAAGTTCGCACCACTGTCGTTCGCTCGCGCGACGACCATCCTTGAGAGAAGGTACGTATTTTGCTTTCGCGAAACCACCGCCGCGCAGCGCTCGTGTCCAGCATCGCCATCGCGACGCTGACCCTTGCCGCTTGCTCGAGCAACAATTCAGACTCCGGCTCCAGTGGCGACTCCAGTGGGTCCATCGTCATCGGCACCACCGACAAGATCACGACGATCGACCCGGCTGGCTCGTACGACAACGGCTCGTTCGCAGTGATGAACCAGGTGTTCCCGTTCCTGATGAACTCTCCGTACGGCACCTCCGACGTGGAGCCCGACATCGCCGTGTCCGCCGAGTTCACCGAGCCGACCGCATACACGGTCACGCTGAAGCCCGACCTCACGTTTGCCAACGGCAACCCCCTCACGTCCTCCGACGTGAAGTTCACGTTTGACCGCCAAATGGCGATCTTCGAGTCCGGCGCCGACGACGGCAATGGTCCCGGCTCGCTGCTCTACAACCTGGAAAGCGTCGACGCTCCCGACGACACCACGGTGGTCTTCAACCTGAAGTCGCCCAACGACCAGATCTTCCCCCAGATCCTGTCCAGCCCCGCAGGCCCGATCGTCGATGAAGATGTCTTCGCGGCCGACGCACTGACGCCGGACGCCGACATCGTCGCCGCCAACGCCTTCGCCGGCCCGTATGTCATCACGAGCTACGACTTGAACAACCTGGTGAGCTACGCCGCAAACCCGGGCTACGAGGGCGTACTCGGCGCCCCCAAGACCTCGGTCATTGACGTCAAGTACTACGCCGAAGAGTCGAACCTCAAGCTCGACGTTCAGCAGGGCAACATTGATGTGGCACACCGCTCGCTGTCGGCCACCGACATCGAGGACCTGCGCGGCGACGAGAACGTCAAGGTTGTCGACGGTCCTGGCGGCGAGATCCGCTACATCGTGTTCAACTTCGACACGATGCCCTATGGTGCGACGACTGCCGACGCCGACTCGGCCAAGGCCCTCGCCGTGCGCCAGGCGGTCGCCGATCTCATCAACCGCGAGGAGATCTCGACTCAGGTTTACCGCGGCACCTTCACGCCGTTGTACTCCTACGTTCCCGCCGGACTGACCGGCGCGACCGAGTCCCTCAAGGGGATGTACGGCGATGGGTCTGGCGGACCGGATGCCGACAAGGCCGCTGCAAGGTTGGCAGACGCGGGCGTGACCACGCCCGTCGAGCTGAACCTGCAGTACAACCCTGACCACTACGGTGGCGGCTCGGCCGACGAGTACGCGTTGGTCAAGGACCAGCTCGAGTCGAGCGGCCTGTTCACGGTCAACCTGCAGTCCACCGAGTGGGTGCAGTACGCCAAGGACCGCACCGCGGACGTCTACCCCGCCTACCAGCTGGGTTGGTTCCCGGACTACTCCGACGCCGACAACTACCTGGCGCCGTTCTTCCAGATCGACAACTTCCTGGGAAACCACTACGTGAACCAGGACGTCACCGACATGATCCAGGAGCAGGCGGTCACCGTTGACCCCGCCGCCCGCACCGCTCTCATTGAGCAGATCCAGGATGCCGTCGCCGCCGACCTGTCCACCGTGCCGCTGTTGCAGGGCGCTCAGGTGGCGATCACTGGTGCCGACATCTCGGGCGCAGAGGACACCTTGGACGCCTCATTCAAGTTCCGCTACGGCGCCCTGTCCAAGGGCTAGTCGCGATGCGTGGGGGGACCGGGCAACCGGTCCCCCCACGCTTTCGCGTTTGCGCTCCCTGTAGAGTCCCCACGTGGACATTGAGGATCACGGTATGACCACGCCCGTCGTCGCGGACGCACCGGAAGCGAGCTCCAAGAAGTCCGGGGGCTCGCTTGTGCGCTATCTCGTGGTGCGGGCGCTCCTGATCATCCCCACCGTGTTCATCCTTGTCACGACCGTGTTCGTGCTGATGCGCGCCACGGGCGACCCGATCACGGCTTCGCAGGGCGGAAGGTTGCCCGCCGACCAGCTCGCCGAACGCATCCATCAAGCGGGCTACGACCGTCCGATCCTCGTCCAATATGTCGACTACCTCGGCGGCCTGCTGACCGGAGACTTCGGCACGACGCTGTCCGACCGCCGCCCCGTCACCGAGGTGCTCACCCACTTCGGTGGTGCGACGCTTGAGTTGGCGGCGTATGCCCTCATCGTCGCCTTCCTGATCGGGATCCCGCTGGGACGAATCGCCGCCTACCGCCGGGACAAGGCCCCCGACGCCGTGCTTCGCATCGGCGCAATTCTGGCCTACGCGACGCCGGTGTTCTTCGCCGGACTGCTCCTGAAGCTCATCTTTGCGGTGTGGCTCAACGTGCTTCCCGTGGCGGGCAGAGCGTCCACGCGCACCGAACTCGACTTGCACAAGCTCGACAATCCGACGGGCATCTACATCATCGATGCGGTCCGCACCGGCGACCCCGACATCGTGTGGGACGTCCTCCAGCACGCCGTGCTTCCGGCGGCCGCGCTCGGTCTCCTCACAGCAGGTGTGTTCCTGCGGTTGGTGCGGACCAACGTCATCTCAACATTCGGCGCGGGGTTCGTTGAGGCCGCGCGCTCTCGCGGCGTGTCCGAACGGCGCCTGCTGCGCAAGCACGCCTACAAGCCCGCGCTGATTCCCATCATCACCGTCATCGGCCTCCAGATCGCACTCCTGCTCAGCGGCGCGGTACTGACCGAGACCACGTTTGAATGGAAGGGCCTCGGCTTCCAACTGGCCCAATACCTGCAGGCGCGGGACTTCGTGGCCGTCCAGGGCATCGTCGTACTGCTCGCGGTCATCGTCGCGGTGACCAACTTCATCGTCGACGTCATCGCCGCGCTCATCGACCCCCGGGTGAGGTACTGACATGGCACGGGCTTCCCACCCCGCCACCGAGACCGAGGTCCACCACCGGTCCCGGTGGTCGCGCGTGCCGATCGTGTCCCACCTGCGTGTAAGCGTCGGCCTGCAGCGCGGCATGCTCATCGGCGGGCTGGTGCTGACAGCGATCTTCCTGCTCACCGCTCTCTTCGCGCCGCTGCTCTCCCCGCACGGCTTCAGCCAGTTGCGGGACGAGAGCGGAGCATTCGGCGCCCAGCAGCCGCCCTCGAGCGAGCATTGGCTCGGCACGACCCAAGGCGGACTCGACGTGCTGTCGCGACTCATCTGGGGTTCGCGCACCGCGCTCTACGTCATCGTCGTCGCGGTCATCGCGTCCCTCTTCATCGGCGTCGCGCTTGGTTTGATCTCCGGCTATTTTGGCGGCTGGCTCGACCGGGTGATGATCGTGATTGCCGACGCCGTGTACTCCTTCCCTTCGCTGCTGCTCGCCATCGTGTTGGCCATCGTCATCAGCGGGGGACAGTCGAGCATGTGGGGAGGAATCTTCGCGGCCGCGTTATCGATCAGCGTGATCTTCATCCCACAGTATTTGCGGGTGACGCGCGCCGAGGTGGTGCGCATCAAGTCCGAAGCCTTCGTGGAGTCCGCTCGCGTGATGGGCGCGTCGAACTTCCGGATCATGACCAAGCACGTGCTGCGCAACTCCACTCGCACCCTGCCGCTGATCCTCACCCTCAACGCTTCGGAGTCGATCCTCACGCTGGCAGGGCTCGGCTTCCTGGGCTTTGGCATCGAGCAGACTGAGGCCGCCGAATGGGGCTACGACCTCAACAAGGCGATCTCCGATGTCACGAGCGGCATCTGGTGGACCTCGGTGTTCCCCGGCGCGGCAATCGTGCTGGTGGTGCTCGGCCTCACACTGGTCGGGGAAAGCCTGAACGACCTGGCCGATCCGCGGCTGCGCAAGCGCGTCGCGGGGGCCGAGCCCGTCGAGGACCTGGGCGAGGACCTGGGCGTGGACGGCCAGCAGGAACCCACCACTGGGCAGGGGTCGACCCCCTCGCAGGAGTCGACTGACCCGCCGGACCCCCCCACCCCGCGAGAGGGGACGCCATGAGCGACGTCGTCGAAATCCGCGACCTCGCGGTGACGTTCCAGACCGACGCGGGACCGGTGCGCGCCGTGGACGGCGTGAGCCTCGCCGTGCACCCTGGCGAGGTGCTCGCGATCGTGGGCGAGTCCGGCAGCGGCAAGACCGTGACCGCGAAGACCATTCTTGGCCTCTTGCCCGAGACCGCGACCGTGCGCGGTGCAGTGCTGCTCACGCGCAGGGACGGCGCGAGCGACGGCGACATCGTCACGATGTCCGGTTCTCACTTGCGCGAGGTGCGCGGGCGCGACGCCGCGATGGTGTTCCAGGAGCCGTCGACCGCGCTCAACCCCGTGTTCACCGTCGGCTGGCAGATTGCCGAGGGCCTGCACGCGCACCAGAAGATCTCGAAGAAGGATGCGCGGATTGCCGCGATCGACGTGATGCGCCGCGTCGGGATTCCCGATCCCGAGGTGCGCGTCGACCACTACCCTCACCAGTTCTCAGGCGGCCAGAAGCAGCGCATCGTCATCGCGCAGGCGCTGGTGCTCAAGCCCGGCGTGATCGTCGCCGACGAGCCCACCACCGCTCTCGACGTGACGGTGCAGGCCGAGATCCTGGACTTGCTGCGCCGAGTCCGCGACGAGTTCGGCACGGCCATTGTCCTGATCACCCACAACATGGGAGTCGTAGCCGACCTCGCCGACCGGGTGGCAGTGATGTACCAGGGCAAGTTGGTGGAGCAGGCCGACGTCCGTACGCTCTTCAACTCGCCCAAGGACCCCTACACGAAGCAGCTTCTCGCCGCAGTCCCGCGCATCGGCGAGGGCCTCGCGCGGGCTCACGAGCGGGCCGCCGCTCGACCCGAGGGCTGGGACGATCACACGCCCGTGGTCCAGGCCAAGAGCCTCCGGATCACCTATCCCGGTCGCTTCCGGCAGCCCGACTTCGTGGCCGTGGACGGCGTCGACCTCCGCATCCGTCCCGGCGAGATGCTGGGACTTGTGGGCGAGTCCGGCTCTGGCAAGACCACCATCGGCCGGGCCATGGCGGGCCTCACCCGGGTCTCCGGCGGCTCGCTCACGGTGCTGGGTGCCGAGATGCACGGGATGCGCGAGCGGAATTTCCGCCCCTTGCGGCGCCGCATCGGCTTTGTGTTCCAGGATCCTGCGACGAGCTTCAACCCCCTGCTCACCATCGCCGAGTGCGTGGCCGAGCCGCTGGTGGTGCATGGCGAGGCCGAGAACGCGGCCGACGCCCGTGCGAGGGTCGACGAATTGCTTGAGGCCGTGCAGTTGCCCACCTACTTCCGCGAGCGCTACCCCCACGAACTGTCCGGCGGGCAGCGCCAGCGGGCGAGCCTCGCCCGGGCGATCGCACTCAACCCCGAACTGCTCATCGCCGACGAGCCGACTTCCGCGCTCGACGTATCCGTCCAGGCGCGCGTGCTCGACCTGTTCGATGAATTGCACCGCGAGCTGGGCTTTGCGGCCCTGTTCATCAGCCACGACCTTGCGGTGGTGGACATGCTCGCAGATCGCATCGCGGTGCTCCACCGCGGCAAGCTGGTCGAGGAGGGCACGGGCGACGAGGTACTCGGCTCGCCGCGCGAGCCGTACACCCAGCGGCTCCTGGCCTCGCTACCGGTGCCGGACCCCGATGCGCAGGCCGAGCGCCGCGCAGTGTGGGAAGGATTGAGGGCGGCCGACGAGGCTCTTTAGCGGGGGCGACTCTCTAGCCCGGTTCGCCGGAAAGGTTCAGCGTGTAGAAGCGCGAGTGAGGGTCCGCCACGTAGGTATCGAATGGCGCACACTCGGTGAAGCCTTGGCGCTCGTAGAGCCGGTGGGCGGGCGCGAAGAAGTCCTGCGTGCCCGTCTCGAGGCTCACGCGCGTGTAGCCCGCCTCCCGCGCGATCTCGACCAGGAGGGTCAGCACGGCGGCGGCAATCCCGCGCCCGCGAGCGGCCAAGGCGGTGTGCATCGACTTGATCTCGCCGTGGGCATTGCCCAGGTCCGCGAGCGCGCCTATGCCGAGCAGCGTCCCGTCGTCGTCCCGTGCCGCCAGGAAAGTGATGTGCGGCGCGCGTAATTCGCCCGCGTCAAGTGCGTGGCAGGACTCGGGAGGCGCCGTGTCCCTCGTGACCGCGAGGTGCTGTTCGAGCAGCGCGACGACGTCGGGCGTGACCGGATCCTCGCGCTCGATTCTCACAAGGGAAGTGTGGCATGAGGGCGACGGTGTTGGGCCTCAAACGTGTGAGAGGGACTCTGATGGCAGAGGGCGCGGCGCGTCGAAGGGGGTTAGCCCGGTATGAGCTGGCGACGCACGGTTACGATCAGGTAGCGATCACCCGCATTGGCGCGGGCAGGCGCTGCGACCACTGCGTAGATAGGGGAAGCCACTCATGACGACAGAGGCAACCACGAACGGCCGTGCACGATCCGCCGACGGTCGATTCGCAAGCAAGGCAACCGTCGCCGCGGCCGTTGCCACGACGGCGGACGCGATTCCCGCCAACCTGCCCGACCGGAAGAAGAAGGACGCCAAGAAGAAGGACGCCAAGAAGAAGGCCAAGTCAAAGCCGGGCGGCAAGAAGAAGGCCAAGTCAAAGCCGGGCGGCAAGAAGAAGAAGTAGACAGCGGCCGCGCTAGTCAGCCTTGCCCTCAGCCAAGCCTGTGCGGATCGCGTCCATGACCGAGGAGTCGGCGAGCGTCGTCACGTCGCCGACCGGCCGGTTCTCGGCCACGTCGCGCAGCAGCCGACGCATGATCTTGCCGGAGCGCGTCTTGGGCACCTCGGCGACCACCAGGATGTCGCGCGGCTTCGCGAGCGGGCCGATCTGCTTGCGCACGTGATTGCGTAGCGCCGTGGTGACGGCCTCGCCGTCTTCGGGCACGTCGGCGGCGTCGGAGCGAACGATCACGAACGCGACCACTGCCTGTCCGGTGATCTCGTCGTTGGCGCCCACCACGGCCGCCTCGGCGACCCACGGGTGCGACACGAGCGCGTGCTCGATCTCGGTGGTGGTGAGCCGATGGCCCGAGACGTTCATGACGTCGTCCACGCGGCCCAGCAGCCACAGGTCTCCGTCGACGTCCTTCTTGGCCCCGTCGCCGGCAAAGTACATGCCGTCAAAGTGGTTCCAGTAGGTGGACTGGTAGCGGTGGCGGTCGCCCCAGATGCCGCGCAGCATCGACGGCCACGGTTCGGTGATGACCAGGTAGCCGCCCTCGCCGTTGCGCACCGGTGCGCCGGTGTCGTCCACCACCTCGATCGCGATGCCCGGAATGGCCGTCATGGCGGAGCCGGGCTTGGTGCCCGTCACGCCCGGAAGAGGGGAGATCATGATCGAGCCGGTCTCGGTCTGCCACCACGTGTCGACGATGGGGCAACGGTCGTAGCCAATGACCCGGCGGTACCACATCCACGCCTCGGGGTTGATGGGTTCACCCACCGAGCCGAGCAGCCGCAGCGAGCTGAGGTCGTACTTGTCCGGGATCGCCTCGCCCCACTTCATGAACGTGCGGATCGCGGTGGGCGCGGTGTACAGGATGGTGACCTTGTACTCCTGGATGATCTCCCACCAACGGCCCTCGTGTGGGGTGTTCGGCGTGCCCTCGTACAGCACCTGGGTGGTGCCGTTGATCATGGGGCCGTAGACGATGTAGCTGTGCCCGGTGATCCAGCCGACGTCCGCGCTGCACCAATACACGTCCGTCTCCGGTTTGATGTCGAACACGATCCGATGCGTGTGGGCCACGCCCGTGAGGTAGCCGCCGGTGGTGTGATAGAGCCCCTTGGGCTTGCCGGTGGTGCCGGACGTGTACAGGATGAACAGCGGGTGCTCGGCCTCGACCCAGACGGGCTCGTGGTCGGCAGGCTGCGGGTCGACCACGTCGTGCCACCACAGGTCGCGACCGTCCTGCCAGGCGGTGTCCTGGCCCGTGCGCTTGACCGTGAGGATGTGCTCGACGGACTTGCACGCAGTGGGGTGCTCGGCCGTGGGCGCGAGCGCCTCGTCCACCAGGGGCTTGAGGGCGAGGTGGGAGCCCCGCCTGTTGCCGCCGTCGGCCGTGATGACCAGCTTGGCCTCGGCGTCGTCGATGCGTTGGCGCAGGCTTTCCGCGCTGAAGCCGCCAAAGATGACGGAATGGATGGCGCCGATGCGGGCGCACGCCAGCATTGCGACCACGGCTTCGGGGATTTGGGGCAGATAGATGGCCACGCGGTCGCCCTTGCCGATGCCGATCGACTCGAGGCCGCGGGCGGCCTTCTGGACGCGCTCCAGCATGTCGGCGTAGGTGAGGGTCTGGGTGTCTCCGGGCTCGCCCACAAAGTGGAAGGCGACGCGGTCGCCGCGGCCCTCGCGCACGTGCCGGTCCACCGCGTTGTCGCACGCGTTGAGGGTGCCGTCGTGGAACCAGCGCGCCACCGGGGCGTCGGACCAGTCGAGGATCTCGGTGAAGGGCTCGTGCCAAGCCAGGCGCAAGGCGGCCTCGCGCCAGTACTCGAGCGTGTCGACCTTGGCTTTCTTGTACTCGTAGCCGGTCGCGTTGGCGTGAGCGGCCATGCCCACGAGCGGCGGAAAGATCCGCTTCTCCGTGTGCAGGTTCTCGAGCGTGTGGCGGGACGGGGCGTAGCCGCCGGGGACGTGGGCGTCGTTGACCATGGGGCCAGCCTATGACGAAGGTCCTGGTGCTCGGCAACCGCCGCGACGATGGCGATCGCGACGACGATGAAATTGTCAACTCTGACCAACATTCCGGAATGTTGATCTAGACTGACATCATGCGCGGAATCACCTCACTCTCCTCTTTAGGATCGGCCATTCGGGGTGCGCGCTTGCGCGAGGGGCTCACGCAGGCGGCGCTCGCAGAGCGGGCGGGCGTGAACCGAGCGACGGTCATCGGCGTCGAGTCTGGATCGCGCTTTGAGATCGCGACCCTGCTTGCCCTGATGAAGGCGCTGCGGTTGGAGCTGTCGCTGACGGCGCGCGATGAGCCCGGCACGTCCATTCTCAATGAGACCGACGAGCTATGAACGGGGGCCAGACGCTAGAGGTCCGCCTCTATGGCGCTCGCATCGGCGCTATCACCCAGGACAAACGCGGGCGCGTTTCGTTCGCGTACGACGCGGCGGTCGCCGACGCTGGGCCCGCAGTGTCGCTGTCGCTGTCGATGCCGCTCGGCACGCCCTCGTATGCTCCATCGCGCATCGTGCCGTTCCTCGAGGGGCTCTTGCCTGACAGCGTCGAGGTGCGCGAGGCATGGGCGCGACGTTTTCGAGTGTCGCCGCGCAACGCGTTCGCGTTGCTCAGCCACATTGGTCGGGACTGCGCGGGCGCGGTGGAGTTTGTTGCCGACGATCGACTCGACTTGGGGCCCGACACCTCACCGCTCTCGGATGTGCAGATCGGCCAGCGCCTCCGCGATCTCGCTCGGGATCCGGCGGGTTGGCAGGTGGCCGGAGAACGGTGGTCTTTGGCCGGGGCGCAGAGCAAGTTCATCCTCGCGAGGTCGCCGTCGGGGGAGTGGTGTGAGACACGGGGCACCTCACCCTCGACGCACATCGTCAAGCCGGGCATTGGGGAGTATCGCGACCAGGCGCTGGTGGAGCACGTCTCAATGCAGGTAGCCCGAGCGGTGGGGCTGCGTGCCGCCAAGACCGAGTTCCGCGAGTTCGACGGCGAACCCGCGCTGGTCGTGACGCGGTTCGATCGACGGCGCGCGCGCGACGGCTCCGTGGTGCGCGTTCATCAGGAAGACATGTGCCAGGCCCTCGCGGTGTACCCGCGCGAGAAGTACGAGGCGAGCGGCGGCCCGTCGGCCGCCGACATCGCTCGCCTGCTGCGCGACAACAGCACCGATGGCGAGGCCGACGTGTGGGAGTTCGCGCAGGCGCTCGTGTTCAACTACCTCATCGGTGCGCCTGACGCTCACGCGAAGAACTACTCGGTCATGCACGCTCCGGGCCTGACGCGCATCACGCCGCTCTACGACGTGGCGTCCGCGCTGCCGTACGACGCCGTGGGTGGCTCCGAGATCAACCAAGCGGCGATGTCGATCGGCGGGCGACGAGTGTTTGGAACGGTGCACGGACGCCATTGGGATCGGCTTGCGTCCGGGCTCAAGGTCGATTCCGGCAGGCTGCGGGATGAGGTGCGTCGCCAGGCCGACGCTATCCCGACCGCGTTCTTCCACGAACTGGACCGGGCCGACGCAGCTCATCTCAGCCAGCGCATTATGCCCAGGCTCGAACAGTTGTGCGCGTCCACCGTGACGCAACTGCGCGACTGAGACGACCCCGAGCCGTGATCTTGCCCATCCACAGGACCATAGATCTGTGAGCTCCGACGAGATACAGTCTGTGTATGGACAAGTTGAGCGCGCAGGAAAAGGCCTCACGCACCAAGCAGGCGCAGGGGTCTGCGGGTTCGCGCGTAGCGAAGGTCAATGTGGCGTCCCAGCGCACTGTTGCCCGCAGCGCGGTCACGGGCCGATATGTCGCGCCAAGCGCATCGGCGCGTCACCCGAAGGCAGTCGTCGTCAAGTCTGGCAAGAAGCGCGGTCAGGGCTAGCGGTTGTCAGGGCGCCGACCACATGCGCGCGGCGTTTACAGCCTTCGGGACTCGGACCCGCCGCCCGAGATCACCCTCGACACCTCTTTCGTCGTGGCTTGCCTCAGCCAAGCCGAGCCCTGCCACATCGAGGCATTGGGCTTCCTCAACCGGATCGTGACTCGTCAGTCTCTCGTGGTGTACAACCGTCTGCTGGAGATTGAACTCGTCGAGGTGTCATTCAAGCTCGCCATTAAGGAACGCTTTGGCAAGTTCAATCCTGCCAAGCGGCGCGACGGCAGAGTTCGGAAGCGCGCTGCGCGGCTCTCTGAAGACCTCCTCGGATCTTGGCACGACGTTCTTGAGTCGATTCCGTCGCTACGTATTGAACTCCAGGAGGTCGCCGACGGTGTCCCAGCGGCGATGGGCAAGCGGGGGCTCGCTTCATATGACGCAGTGCATGCCCTCACCGCGATCTACTCAAGCGAGGGCTGCATCGCGACCACTGACTCAGGCTTCGGATCGGTCCCTGCCTCCGACCTGACGGTCTTCATCGATCAATCGCGACTCGGCGCATGTCGTCGCCATCGAGGGGGTCGCGGCACGTGACCCTCTCGCCCACCGTGCGTTGGCACGGCGTGGGCGCGGGTGGTTCCCACCGACACGCCACGCGCACTGTGAGCGAACAATAGTCCGGAGCATCGGCCAGTGGGAGCTTGTTCACAGGAACCCTCGACTTGTCCACAGTATGGCACTACATATTGTGGAGAAAACCATCGATTGTACTAGATGTTGTGGTTTTCTTTGTTGAGCGTCGCTCCCGCCATTTACAATTGCAAGTGTGCGGATGCCCCCGCACCGCGTCAGGTCAACGAATGACCAAGAAGAGGAAGGAGGAGGAATCATGACCAAGAAGACTGGACACGCACGAAGCGCAATCACCGGTCGGTACGTCAAGCCGTCCACGGCGGCACGTCATCCCAAGACGACCGTCGTCGAGTCCCGCAAGAAGTCCGGCAAGTAGCCGGAGCTTCACGTGGAGGCCCGCTTAGCGGACCCCCACGCGAGTCCACGATCTCCGCATCCAACGGTCGCAAACTGAAGGGATGCCGGAGTGACTCAAGGCTAGTACCAACAATGGGGTAGTGCAGTATCAATACAGCACTACCCCATTGTTGCGTCACTCGAACGGCGAGTAGGGGTGCTTGCCTTCGACGATGTCGCGGTTGAGCGCGCGCAGGCGGCGCACCAGTTCGGGGCCGTCCTGGGCGATCGACTTGGGCCAGCCGTATGCGTCCGCGACCGTCTCGTCCAGGTCTTTGTGGAGCTTCTTCAGGTCCTGGAAGCCGCCCTCGTCCATCAGGTTGTAGAGCTTGGTGAGGCCCACGTTGTGCTCGATGCAGAGTGCGGAGCGGCGCTCGTACAGCGCGGCCGACGCGGCGGCGATTTTGTCGCGTTGGGGGTCCGTGGGCTCGGGCCAGGGGAAGGTCGCGAATACAGTCGTGGGGGTGTAGCGGAGGTCGCCCTTCAGGGTTGAGGACTGTGCCCATGCCCAGGCATCGTGAGCCCGTGAGAGCAGGATGCCCATGGAGTAGTCGTCATCAAAGGCGAAGACATCGGTTGCGTTGCTAGCGAGAGTTCTCGCATCGATCCATGTGATCACCAGGCGCTTCGAGTGGCCAGCTGCTGCCGCGTACCGGGGAAGGCCCTTGAGAGCGGAGCGCATCCCCCGACGGGGCTCCGCGAAGATCCACCACAAGTCACGGTAGGTCTTCCGGTTGTTCTTCTCGCGTTCGGGCCTTACGTCGCGGCGCACAATGTCTAGCGCTGCCGGGTACTTCATCGCTGTCTCGAGCGGCATGAGTCCAAAGTCGATGGTCCATCGAGAGGCAGTTTGCGTCGGGCTGTCCGCAATATCGCGGGCAGTTAGGTAGGGCTTAACGACTCCGGAATAGTCGGCGTCGGCGCGGGACCTGAGACTGAGCGCTACTTCCGCTTTGATGATGAGACCGCTTGACTTGGGGCTCGGACCTTCGAAGCATCGTCCCTTGTTGGAGTCGAGCGCCAGTGCACTCCAGTCGTCCGTCCCTACCGGTCGTAAGCTTGATGTGATTCCGAGCACCGGTTCGCCGTCAAGTTCGAACCGCTCGGGGCGGTCGCTTGGTGACTTGACCCAGTTCACAATCGAGACGTGCACCTTCGCCTCGCCCGGCCACTTCTGACTGCACACGGCATCGGTGATGATTCCGCCGTTGGCGACCACATAGTCAAGCGAGGCTTCTCGCCCCATGTTCTGCGGGATCGAGTTGGTCCCAACAAACCCTGCGCGTTGGCCCGGTGCCATGTGGTCCTGAGCCTTGCGGAACCAATACGTGCACAGGTCACGGATTCCGGTGTCGAACTGCTTGCCGAGCCACTCGACGTAATCCCCGCCCAGGGTTCCGCGAAGTTGACCTCCGCCCAAGAACGGCGGGTTGCCAATAATCGCATCCACCTGCGGCCACGCGACGCGCAACGCGTCGGCCTGGCGAACGCCCGGCAGGCTCACCAACGGGAGCGGTGACTCGGCCTCTCCGTACATGTCCATCACCTGGCGGTGACCCATCCACAGTGTCACGCGAGCGATCATCACGGCCACGCGCTAGATGTCGATGCCGTGCATGTTGGTCAGCGGCACATACGGAAGAGGTCCCGCAGGCTTGGCGACCCCCGTGATCTCCGCGAGGGTCACGATCTTGGCCTTGAGCTCGTACTCGAGCGCCCGCAGTTCCCGGTAGGCGACGTAGAGGAAGTTGCCGCAACCGCACGCGGGATCCAGCACAGTGAAGGCGCACAGCTCATCCAGCAGGTCGCGTGCAGCGGCGACGGTCGCTACCGCCGCAATCCGCTGTCGCCAGGGCCGCACGATGGTGGGCGTGACGATCTTCATGATGTCGGCCTCGTGCGTGTAGTGCGCGCCCAGCGCCGAGCGCCGCTCGGAGCCAAGCACCCCCTCCAGCAGCGAGCCGAAAATGGTGGGGTTCACCTGCTTCCAATCGAACTCCACCGCCTGCTTGAGGTGCTCCAACTCCGGCCGGGTGAGCATCGGCGAGGCGACATCGGCGAACAACTCGCCATTGACGTAGCGGGTGCCCGCGTAATCGCCCACGCGGCCGCTGTCGGACTTCTTGTTCAGCAGGCCAAAGAGGTAGTCGAACTCGCGCGTGGAGTTGAGTTGCGAATCGCGCAAGATGGTCTCCACCGCATGAGACAGCGGGAGCCCGTCGAGCAGCTTGAGGTCCTCGGCAAACATGCACCACACCAACTGCATGGTGAAACGCTGGATCTCCTCGACCGGAGCCGCGCCCCTATCCGCCATCGAGGTGTAGAGCCAGGCCACGTGCTCGGCCGCCTCGGCCGTGAGGGCACGCCGCTGTTCAGTGAAGACCGGCTCCACCTGGCCCTGCTGCAGAAACAAGAAGGCCTCGGCGCGGTCAGGAAGTTCGTCAAGAGTGAGCTTGAGGCGGGCCGCCTTGGGAAAACGCCCCGGCTCCCACACCTCAAACTCGTGGAAGTTGCACAGGATCACCCAGCGCGCGGCGGGAATGCCGTTCGCGGCATCGGACGACTCCTGCCAGTACCGGATGCGCTGGTCGTCGGCCTTCTCCAGGGGGATGCCTGGCTTTTTCATCTCGACGATGAGGTGGCTGGGCCAGTGCAGGTCCATGAAACCCGCAGAGGACTTGAAGTCCTCAAACAGAGCTCCTGCGGCCTTGCGGTCCGTTCCGTACGCGGCGAAGAGTTCGTTGAGAAAGGTCTGCGCTTCCGACCGCTCGGAGCCCCCCCGTAGGAGCCTCAACGCCTCACGAACGCTTCGAGCGCCGTTTCGATCTCGGCACCGCTACGCACAGGACCCCCTCAGATTGCACCGCATCCACGCCTACAGCAGGCGGATGGCATCCCCGGCATAGTACGTGTCTTGCATCAGTCGCTTGTGCTGCTTGGTGAGGTCGGTGATGGCCGACTCAAGCGCGAGTTCGACGTTGGCGTCGCCGCCCGCCCTGCGGACCTTGATGAGGCCCTTCTTGGCGCGCGCGATGGTGTGTTCCAAGTTGAGGAGCACTGCGGAGACCTCGCCCATCGCGTCCTCAGACGGCGAGCCCTGTTCGGAGTGATCGGGCATCGGCACAGATGCGGTCATCCTGCGCTCCTTCCGTCGGTAGACCCCAGCGTATCTCGCGCGACTGACGCAGTGGCCAGCGACGCACGAATTGTGGAGACACGCCGGCCAGCGCTAACCTTCCGCGCGGCCGCTCAGCGTGATCGAGTCCGCCGTGGTGGTGGTGCCGTCTTCCCAGTCGATGCGGAAGCCACCCTGGATCTCCAGCAGCCAGGTCACCACCGTGGGGTCGCGGTTGAGCAGGGTCCACGGCGCTTCGGTGGGCTCGGGGCACTCGGTCACGTTCTCGAGTCGAACAGACGCGTCGGGGTAGCCCTGGGTGCGGTCGATGGGCACCTGGGTGGGCGTGAACACCGGAGTGGCCGTCTGCGCTACCCAATAGCTCCCGAGCCCTTGCTCAATCAGCAGCGCCGCGGTGGCGCCCTCCGCGAGGTGCAGCGTGCCGCGGCGTTGGTTCCCGCCCCCGTACGGTTGGTCGATCAGGATCGGCACCTCGGCGCCCGCGGCGAGGTCCGCGAAACTGGGGATGTCGGTGAAGTTCGTCTGCAGCGCGCCCCCGATGTCGCCGGTAATCGCGCCGCAGGCAAGGGGCTGGGGCGTGCCCGGCTCGGTTGGGGGCGACGGGAAGCCCAAGTCGCCAAAGGTGATGGTGTGGTCAAGTGTCACGTCGACGGGTTCGGAGACCAGGGTGACATCCAGATCGTCCGAGTAGTCCGCCGGGTGGTACGGCAGCGTCAAGGAGCCAGACTCCCGGTCTAGTTGCACGCCGGGCGGCAGGGCCTCGGCGCACTGGACGGGGACAGGGCCATCCCCGCGCCCGGCATTCTCGACAGCCCTCTGACAGTCGATCGAGCCCGGGTTCCATACACCGCTCGCGCTGCTCGCCACGTAGTATCCGCTGGCCGCGAGCTCGTGTTGCGCGACCGCGGCGGCACTCGTGAACGCCTGTGACACGACGTAGACCTGGTAGCCGCCCGCCTGGAATGCGACGTCGTCGGGACTCGGCCATGCGCCGTAGTAGTCCCCGCAAGGCGCCTGCTGGAAGAGTTCCTCGTCGAGTACCGTGCCGGCGTTCCATTGGCTGCCGCGAGTCACCGTCTCGAAACCTTCGCCCCTGCTACCCCTCGCGGGGGCGTAGCCGACCACCGCGTTGTTGTAGGTCAGCACCGCGTAGCCACGGTTGATAAACGCGGGCGCGCGGTCCGGGCCGTCGTAACTCACGGCAGCCGTGATGCGCAGAATGTCGCCGGACGTTGCCTTGTCAACCGCGATCGACTGGGCGAAGCCTTGCTCCTCGGTCAAGGGGGGCGGCACCTGGTCTCCGCAGTACAGGAAGCCCGTGTCGAGGTTGGCGAAGGCGTCGGCGTCCATCGTGACGTAGCGGATCGCGTCAGGATCGGACGACGCGGGGGCATCGTCCATCCGGGCGTCCTGCACGATTCCCGCGACCACCAGTCCACCGATCGCGAGGGCGGAGGCGCCCCCGGTCACCGCCGCGTTGCGTCGCCTGCGGCGCGCGATGAGGCCCCGCGTGGAGGGCAGCGTCTCGGCGGTGCGCAGGCTCCGGGCCCGGCCGTCAACGGAGTCGGCCATCAGGTCGTGAAGTGTGGGCATGTCACTTCTCCCTTCGGAAGGCGGTCACCACGGTGACGTCGACGCGTTCGGCGTCGGGATCCGCGCCGAGGGTGTCCCGCAACGCCGCGCCGCCGTCGTGCAGGTAGCGCTTGACGGTGCCGATGGCCAGGTGCAGGCGGTCCGCCACCTGGGCCACGGTGAGGTCGTCGTAGTAGCGCAGCACCACGCAGGCCCTCACCTGGGGCGTGAGCGTCGCGAGGGCGTCGGCGACGGCGTCGCGGGCGTCGGCCTCAGGGGCGTGGTCCGGCCCGGAGTCGGCCCCCACCAGCCGATGCGCCGTACGGCGGAACAGCTTCTCGCGGCGGGCGTCGTCAATGAAGACGGAGGCGATCGCGCGGCGGACGTAGTGCTCGGCGTGCGCGGCCGAGGTGAGCCGCCGCGGCGAGGAGAACGTGCGGATCATGGCCTCCTGGACCAGGTCCTCGGCGGTGGCGCGTTGCCCGGTGAAGGCGATGGCGTAGGCGAGCAGCGCGGGGTAGCGATCTGCTGCCAACTCGTCGTAGAAGCCCTGCCACCGTGCCACGCGTTCCCCCTTGTGCCTCCATTGTGGCCCATGCCGTTGCTAGTACTACGAGCATCGGCACCCATACGGTTGTGCACCCGTTATCCGGCGCCATCGGCTTGGGGGCAGGCGCCGGTCTCTCTGCAGAAGTCCTTGCGCAGCAAAGCCAAGTCCCACCGTCGACAGCGAAGCCCCCTCTTCGGCTGGGGCGAAGAGGGGGCTTTCGTGGTGCTCGCTGTTACGCGCGCATCTTGCGGGTGAGTAGCACGACTCCGCTGGCGACAAGCAAGGCCGCAAGGGCCGCAAGCCCACCGGTGCTGCTTGAGGCACCCGTGTAGGCGAGCTCGCCCGGGGGCTGGTAGGAGTTGCCTTGCTCATCGGGGCACTCGGCCGCGGGCGTGTCAGTGAAGGTCCACGACGTTTCTCCGAGCAGGACGATGCCCTCGTCGGCGGAGGCGGTGATGGTGCGCTGACCGCCGTCCCAGCCAGTGTCCGTGTACGTCACGCCGTCAACTGCGGGGAAGCTCACGATGTCGTTGTCGGGCAGACAGACGGGCGTCCACGTGGGCGCGTAGTCGACCTCGGCGAGTTCGGTCTCGGTGGTCTCGCAGAAGGAGTCGTCCTTCACCGTCGTGGTGACTACGGGCACGCCCCTGACCTTGTCGCCAAGAGACCACCCGCCGGTGACGGTGTCGAGCTCGTACGCGCGGGTCCACGGCGTGGTCGTGATGACCGTCGTGAAGGAGCCGTCGCGGCATTGGCCCGTCATTTCCATCTCTTGGCCCGACTCCGCCTCGGGCTGGGGGGTGTAGCAGGCGGCTTGCGCGTCGCTCGACTGGTAGCCGATGGCGGAACCCGGTTCGTCATACGTGCGGCTGTCCGTGGTGGCGTCTTCGGGGAAGACGTAGCCTTCCTTGGCAGTCGCGGTCAGAGTGTTGCCCGACCACGTGTATGCGATGCCCTCGGTGTCATCGGGCTCGTCCGGAAGCTGTCCGGCGGCGTCACAGGTGGGGTCGATCGGCGTGGGGAAGCTCGGCTGCACCACCGTCCTGTCGTCGACCTCGCAGGGCACGCCGCTGTCCTTGATGCTGAACGTGGTCTGGTTGTCACCGAAGGTGTACTTGGTGCCGTCCGAGAGGGACGCGGTGATCCGGAGGGTGCCGTCGGGGTCTTTCGTCACGTCAGACCACACGATGCCGTCGGCGGGAACTCCTGCGATGGTGGCGTTGTCGGCGTCACACGGGTCGGTCGTGATGACCTCGGGGGTCACGACAGTCTTGTCGACGACCGGAGGGGTCTTGAACTCGCAGACAATCCAGTGACTGACGGCGGGAACGATCTCGTTCTTGCCGACCGGCGGAGACTGGTAGGAGACGCCAGCGAGGGGGTTGACGAACACGTTGTTGCCGTCACCGTCATCGCCGTCCGAACCACCTTTGACGATCAGAAGAGCCTGATCTGCCGTGAGCACCACGGACTTTCCGTCGTCGCTCACGGACCCGTATGAATTGGCCGTGCCGGGCGGATCAATCTTGACGCATTCACCCACGTTCGGGTACTTGGCCTGCCAGTAGTCCACCTGGTTGGCGTTAGAGGCGGAGGCGGAGGCCGCAGTTGCGCCCACGCTTGCGAAAAGGAAGCCCATGGCGACAACCGCTGCCGCCCTCATGCCCCGTGCCCTCAACTTGATCATGTCCAGTCGCTCCTCAGCTTCCACGACTGCTGCCCCTGCCCAACCGAGTCCTCATGGGTGATGACAAGGCAGGTGTGGCGAATGTCACAGTGTGGTGAAAGTCACAGTACAGGACCTAGGGCACCCCCACGAGGGAAATCTTGGCGCTTGGTGAAATCGATACACAGAGTGTGTGCGCAAACCACGTAAACGGCGCAAAGGGGGTTACTTCTGGGGCGCGCGGTATGGGTCGGCGGCCGGGACCATGACCCCGCGTGCCCGGAACCCTCGAGCAAAGCAAAGCCCCCCGCCTCCACCGAAGTGGAAGAGGGGGGCTTTGGCATTGCTTACTTCGCGGTTACCTCACTGACCGGGTCCTGAGACCCACCAGGACGGTACCGCTGGCCATCAGGAAGATCGCCAGGGCGGTCAGTCCGTTGGTGCTGCTCGATGCGCCCGTGTAGGCGAGCTCGCTCGGGGGCTGGAAGGAGTCGCCCTGTTCGTCGGGGCATTCCGCAGCGGGCGTGTCGGTGAACGTCCACGAGGTCTCTCCCCCGAGGGTGTAGCCCTCGTCGGCAGCGGCGGTGATGGTGCGCTGACCGCCAACCCAGCCGGTGTCGGTGTAGGTCACACCAGCAACGTCAGGGAAGTCCACCGTGTCGTTATTGGGCAGGCAGATCGGAGTCCACGTAGGCGCGTACTCCACCTCCGCCAGTTCAATATCAACGGGGCAGGCCACATTGGTGAAGGTGTGGCTGTACGTCGCTGTGCCGTCCTCGTTGGCAGTCCATCCGCTGGGGAGGGGGGAGTCGAGAACTTCGTCATCGCCAGGGGTGAAGGTGACGGTTTGCGTGTTTCCGTCCACCGTGACGTTGCTGTAGCGGCCGTCGTCAGGAACACCGGTGACGGTGTCGTTGTCGACGCCACAGAGGTCAGTCGCGGTGAGCGCGACAGGCAAAACCGGGGTGTCATCCACGTCGCACGCCACATTGGTGAAGGTGTGGCTGTACGTCGCTGTGCCGTCCTCGTTGGCAGTCCATCCGCTGGGGAGGGGGGAGTCGAGAACTTCGTCATCGCCAGGGGTGAAGGTGACGGTTTGCGTGTTTCCGTCCACCGTGACGTTGCTGTAGCGGCCGTCGTCAGGAACACCGGTGACGGTGTCGTTGTCGACGCCACAGAGGTCAGTCGCGGTGAGCGCGACAGGCAAAACCGGGGTGTCATCCACG
>NZ_JADQBE010000019.1:61803-82508 GCF_016278765.1 Demequina sp.
GCCACAGAGGTCAGTCGCGGTGAGCGCGACAGGCAAAACCGGGGTGTCATCCACGGGGTATTCACAGACAATCCAGTGGCTGATGTCAGGCTGTGTGTAGAAGTCGCCATTAGGATTTTCATGGAGTTGCGGTGGGGCCTGGTAGCCCACGCCAGCAAGGGGGTCTTCCTTTACGTAATTGCCGCCGTCCTCATTATTGGCGCCCTTGACTACGAGAAGGGCCTGATCACTGTAGAGCTTCACGGTCTGGGCGTCGCTCAGCGCGCCGTAGTCGTTTTGTTCGTCCGGGGGCTCGATTTTGTGGCAGACATAGCCGGGGTTCTGAGCCTCCCAGTAGGGCGCATCATTAGGATTATCGACGTTGCCAGTCGACTCGTCGGCAGTTGCCGCCGTAGCGCCCACGCCTGCGAAAAGGAAACTGAGGGCGACTACTGCTACCGCCTTCATGCTCCGTGCCCGTAATTTAAACATTTCTGGTGCTCCTCAGCTACCGGCCAGGTGCTGGGAGTGCGCCTGGCCCCTCATTGGTGGCGACACACAAGGTGTGACGAATCGCACGGCATGTGACGCAACTCACACTACGCGACTTAGGTCCCGCCTACAAGGAAAATCCAGCGGTATGTGATATAGGGACACCGGCGGGGGTATTCGAACCCCCCCAAACCATGACAAAGGATCGTTGCGCTCTTTCACCGGGATATTTCGCGAGCATTACTGGCGTGCCGGGTGGTGGCGATAAGAGGCCGCATGCTCACCGATTCGTTACCGCTTGCGCCCCGCCCCTGCACGTGGTCCCATGAGCACATGAGTGGACCTAATGGATTTGACTATCGCACCCGCCCCAACGGAGAGGTTCACATTTTCCATCGCGGCAAACTTGCCAAGATGCTGAAAGGTGCCGATGCCAAGAGTTTTCTGGCCGCCATTGCGGACGGTGACGAGCAGCAACTCATGGCCGACGCAGCGGGCGAGCAGAATTCGACCGGCCGCGTCTCCGGCGGGCCCACCGGCCCCGGGTCGCACCTGCACGGCAACGGCGCGGGTCACGCGCCAACGCAGTTCCGGCGCAAGACCGGGTGACGGGCTGGCGGCGGTCGGCGGAGCGCCTTGGTCCCACAACGCCGGAACTCTGAAGCCGCGATCCTAGCCGTCGCGCTCCTCTGAACCGCGGCTCGGCAGCCACGCGCCGGTAGGGGGAGATGAGTTCGTGCTTGGCCTGAGGGCCGTCTGGAGGGGTGACGGTCCACGTCCCCAGCACGGCGGTGTCCGTGGCGAACCGGGCGGCATCGCCGTCGACGCCGGGGCACCGCTGGGCTTCATCAACGCGCAGTAACACGCTGGTGTGTCCCGAATAGCGGTCGTAGGGAATCACCCCGAACATCTCAATCGGTGCGAAGCCCACCACCTCGAAGTCTCCCCAACCTAAGTCCCTGGTCGCAGCCTTGTGGCGCAGATACACCATGCGGGCCCCCGCATCGAGGCGTACGGAGGATCTGTCCGGGGCGACCCTCGGCATCACGGATGCCTGGACGGTGTCAGTGGACGGGTGCGCCAGGGCGTCCACCTGGGTGCCCGGCACGACATCGGGCAGGCAGGCCCTGACCATCTGGTCAAACGACTCGAGCACCGTGCAGTCGCCCGGCTCCACCGGGAACAGGTCGTACTCGCGTGGGCCGCGCAGCGACAGCTTGCGGCACGCAAACATGTCGCTGTACGCGGGAATGGCGAACTGCGGGCCGCCCGCGTCCGGCGTCGCCGGCGTTGTGCGTGACGCTCGCGGTCAGCGACTCGACGCTCTGGTTGGGCCACGGGTCTCTGCTGGGGCCCACCGACGCCGCGATCGTGAAGCCATGAGCCGTCGGCTGAGGTTGCGGAGCGGGCTGGCCGCAGAGGGGGTAGTCGTTGAGGGAGGCGCCATCCGGCCCTCCGGCCAGAGGGATGTGCGCGACGCCAGGCACGGCAAAGTCTGGAACCGGCGGCGTCGGCGTGGCCAACGCCCCGGCATCGGCGTGGTCGGCGACCGCGAGCAACGCTCATTCGACCACCATCGTCAGCGGAGCGGTCGCCATGGTCACGTCGAACTCCTCGGGCAGCGCCGAGGCGTCGTACAGCATCGTCACCGTACCGGCGTCCTCGTCCAGGGTGGCGGTGGGAATCACACCCGGGAGACCGCGAACGCCTCGTAGGCTCCTGGTCCGAGCTCCACCTCGTGGTACAGGTACGCGCCCGACAGACCGTCCAGACCGATGCAGTAGAACTGGTCGGCGGAGAGCGTCGCGTGCCCGGTGACGGTGCTCGTGTGACCGTGCTGCTGCCAGCCAAGAGTGGAGTCTTGGGTGATGAGCATCCCGACGATGGCGCCGTCCCGCGCCACGAGAACCTCCATGACGCCCATTCCGATCACCGGCTCGCTCCGGCCGACGTGATCCTCCTCGGGCGCCGACTCGACCGAGACGACGTCACCGCTGAGGGCCTCGATGCTTGCCGTCCACACGACGGCCAATAGATCGCTCCTGCCCCGGCGTGAGCGCCTCCGAGGCGATTGGCCGCTCTCGGTAGGCCGCGGCCAGTGCCGCGCGAAGCCGCGGCGCGCACGATGCCAAACAGTTGTGCGATCGAGTCCACGGACTCGCCGTCAAGATAGAACCTCACAGCCGCCAATCGCTCGTGCGGCCGCAAACTCGGCAAGGCGTCGGCAAGGCGCTCGGCGTGGGCGGCGGCGTCGCGGGCCGCGCGCGCCAACTGGGGCAATGTGGTGATGCCCCGCGCAGAGGCTGCGGCGACCACGGCATTCGAGGCGAGTTGCGCTGCGCGCTGGGGATCAGTCACAAGTTCCGCCCACGCGACCACGGACGGCAACGCCTCGCGAGCGAGGGCAACCCGCCGCGCCGTGAACATCAGGGCCCGAAGCGACTCCGCCGGGCGGCCCTCATGATCAGCGCTCCGATGATGACCCCGAGGGCCACAAAGGTGACGGTGGCGATCGCGGGACCTGTCGCGTCGGCCCTGCGAAGGGCCACTGGCTTGCGGAAGTACAGGACGCCCCAGCCATTCTTGGCGGCCGCTCGGCGCAACGCCCTGTCCGGGTTCACCACAAAGCCGTGTCCCACAGCATTGAGCATCGGGGCGTCGGTGATGGAATCCGAGTACGCGTAGGACGCGTCCAGGTCGTATCCCCGTTTCTTCGCAAGCTTCCGCAACGCGATGGCCTTGCTCTCGCCGTACGCGTAGAACGTGATTTCGCCCGTGTAGGTGCCGTCCTTGATCTCCATCTCGGAGGCGATCCAGTGGTCGGCTCCCAGCAGCTCCGCGATGGGCGCCACGAGTTCCGCCCCGGACGCGCTGACGATGACGACTTCGCGGCCGTTCTGCTGGTGCCGGCGGATGAGCGCGAGTGCCTCCTGGTACACCACGGGGTCGATGAGTTCGTGGATCGTCTCGGAGACGATGCCTGTCACCTTGGCGACTTCCCAACCCTTGACCAGTTCGGACAGCGCATCGCGCAGCCTGTTCGTCTGGCGTTCGTCGGCGCCGCCCACCGAAAACAGGAAGTGCGCATATGCGGCGCGCACCGCGTCGGTCCGGGTGAAGAGTCCTTCACGCATGAACGGGCGCGAGAACGCCGCCGAAGACGAGGTGGCAATGATCGTCTTGTCGAGATCGAAGAACGCGGCGCTGAGGCGGGCCATGAGTTCAGCCTAACTGCCCGCAGTGACGGGCGAAAGGCGGGCGACGTCGTGCCCAGGCGGGCGGCCCGCCGCGTCTCCCCGAGCGGACGCGGTCGAACCCGCACAGGGTCCCCGCCGACGCCACCGTTGCCTCATGACAACGCTTGACTGGCTTCCCGACTGGCTGCGCCGCCTCTTCGAGGTGCCGGGCATCACGGACGTGCTCATCAACTCGCCCCGCGACGTCTGGATCGACCGTGGGTTGGGCATGGAACACGCGAACGACGTGGCGCCTGGAGTGTTGCCGGACTGGCGGGTCTCAGACGTCCGGGCGCTCGCGGTGCGTCTCGCATCGCTCGGGGGGCGGCGGCTTGACGACGCCGCGCCCGCGGTCGACGCCCGCCTCCCGGATGGCTCCCGACTGCACGCCGTGCTGCCGCCGGTTGCGGACGGTTGCGCCGCCGTGTCTGTGCGCATGGTCAGGTCCTCCTCGTTCGAGTGGGAGGACCTGGTGATCTGCGGGATGGTCCACGGTGACCTGGCGCCCGTGATCCGCGGGCTCGTGCGCTCGCGACAATCCCTGATCCTGTCCGGGGCGACTGGCTCCGGCAAGACCACTCTGCTGGCATCGTGCCTGGCCCAGGTGGAGCCGACAGAACGCATCGTGTTGATCGAAGAGGCGGGGGAGCTCCGGCCCGACCATCCTCACGTGGTGCGGCTTGTGGAACGCGCCGCCAACGTGGACGGAGCCGGCGCGGTGGGCCTCGCGAGGCTCGTGCGGGAGGCGCTGCGCATGCGCCCCGACCGCATCGTGCTGGGGGAGTGCAGGGGCGCGGAAATCAGAGACGTGCTGCTCGCCCTCAACACCGGCCACCGCGGCAGCCTCACCACGCTGCACGCGAATGCGGCGGAGGATGTGCCCGCGCGACTCGCGGGGCTTGGGGCGCTTGCCGATCTCAGCGAGCGGGCCGTCGCGCTTCACGCGGCCGCGGCTTTCTCCGCCGTGATCCACCTGGTCAGGCAGGACGGTCGGCGCCGGGTGGGGCAGGTCGCGCTCCTCGAGGCGTCCGAGGGTCAGCTGAGGACCGTTCCCGCGGCCGAGGTCGACGCCGACGGGCACCTCACCCCGGGCGCCGCATGGCCTCGCCTTGTTCGGGCCGCCGGTGTGATCGCCGGGCCCGCGCTCGCGAGGGTCGCATGAACGCCCAGCCCACGGACGTCGAGCGGATCGTCGCGGTTGCCGCCGGCTCGCGGGCCGGGCTCGGCGCGGCCGACGCCTGGCGCGCCTGGGACCCGGCGCTCACCCTGGACGGTGACGGGGCGCCCGCATGGGACCGCGAGGATGCGTTGGCGGCAGAGGCGCGCGCCGCCGCACGACTGGCCCACGCCTCAGGCGTGCCGCTTGCCGACGTCTTGGACGCGCTCGCCCGCGTGGAGCGTGCACGCATCGGTGCGGCGAGGCGGCGTCAGGCAGCGCTCGCCGGGGCGCGGGCGTCCGCCCGGGTACTCGCATGGCTGCCGGCCGTCGGAATGGCGCTCGGCCTGGCGGTGGAGCCGCGCACCGCGACGGTGTTGCTGGGAACACCGTTCGGGTGGGCGCTTCTTGGCGCGTCGGGCCTGCTCGTATGGCTTGGACGGTGGTGGATGCGACGACTTGTTCGCAGCGCCGTCGCGGCCGGGGGCGTCCCATGACCGAGCCGATCTCGTTGGTTGCCGTCGCAGCGCTCACGGGTGCCGCCGTCCGTTCTGGGCTCGACGTGAGAGGCGCGCTCGATCACGTCGGCCGCGCGTGCGGTGGGGATGCGCAGGCCCTGTGCGCGGTGGCCGCGGCCCTCGGCGTCGGCGTGTCCTGGGAGGCCGCATGGGACGTGACGCCCTCTCGCTTTGAGGCGCTGGCACGTGCGCTCGCGCCGGCATGGCACCGGGGAGCGAGCCCCGTGGACTCCTTGGCAGCGCTGAACGAGGCGCTGCTCGACACGGCCAGCGCGGCGGGTGAGAGCGCCGCCGCAGAGCTGGGCGTGCGCATTGCCTTGCCCCTCGCCCTGTGCCTGATGCCCGCGTTCGTCCTCACGGGCATCGTGCCGCTGCTGGTCGCCCTGGCGGGCTCGGTGATGGGCGGCGCAACGGGGCCGGTGCCGTGATCGCGGCACCGGGCTAAGACGTGCCCGGCGGACGCCGGGTCATCATCGCGGGGCGCACGCCCCGCCCACGAAGGGAGACACCCATGATCACTCGCTGGATGACCAGACTGGATGCGCGCAGGGAGGATGGCATGGCCACCGTCGAGTACGCGCTGGTCACGGTGGCGGCCGCCGCCTTCGCAGCCGTGCTCATCGCCATCATCAAATCGCCGGAAGTACGGTCCGCCCTTGGGTCTCTGGTGAGCGGCGCGCTCGCCGGTGGCTAGGCACGCGGCGCGCCACCCGCATGCGCCTGGAACGGACCGCGGCTCCGTGACGGTCGAGTTTGCGCTCGGATTGCCCAGCGTGGTGCTCGTGCTGGCTCTCGCTCTCAGTGCGATGGCGTGGACGCTCGACGTGCAGACGGCTCAACGCGGCGCGAGCGAGGCGGCGCGCGCCGCGATCGTCGAGTCGGATGCACGCGCCGTCGCAGTGGGGCAGCGCGTGTCGGGGAACGGTCGCGTGACGCTGTCTCGCACTGCGGACTACGTCACCGCGTGCGTGGGTGGCCGCAGGGCTCCATGGCCCGCCTATGAGCGCTGTGCGACCGCACGGTCCACTCCATGACGCCCGTGCGGATGGTGGCCCGGAAGCCTCACGCCCGCTGGGTGGGCCAAGCGCGTCTCGAGCGTGGCTCGGCTACTCCCCTCGTGGTGGGGGTGATCGCCGTGATGATGGTGATCGCCGCGGCGCTTGCTCAGGTGGGGGCGGGTCTCATCGCGGACGCCCGAGCGAGCGGAGCCGCCGACCTCGCGGCTCTTGCGGCGGCCGGCCAGGACCGTGATCTTCGCGCAGAGGGGGTGAGCCCGGCCTCCTCTCTCACGAGCGCATGCCGCGTGGCCAAGGATGTGTCCGGCCGCAACGCGGCCACGCTGACGGGGTGCGTGAGGGGTGCGGGCTCGTCGGTGGTGGTGGCCGTGAGGGTGACCATCCCGGGATGGCCCACCGCAGCGACTGCACGCGCGCGCGCGGGCTCTGCGTGGGGTTGAGGTGCCGGGCATAAGGAGACCCGACGACGACTCAGGCTGAGGGATCTGGGCCGCCGCCGGGCTGGTCCCAGAGTACGCCGAGCGGCTGCCAGTTGTGAGACTCCAACGCGGGAATATAGCCGACGATTCGGTCAAAATGTGATGTATTCGACACGTCGTGTGGGCACAAAGTCGGCTCAAAGCCGGCTCAAGGCTGGCAGGAAGTCGGCAAGAAGAGGGGCGGCACGGCCGACGCGGGGGTCGTCGGCCGTGCCGCCGCACGGTGAGGGAACGGTAATTAACTCACCGTGATGGTCCCGAGCGATGTCCACACCTGGAGTTCGATCCAGTCGTAGTCCCCGGGGGCTGGTGCGGGTCCGGGCGCAGGCACGGGTGCAATCGCACCGCGCGCGGATCCGGACGAGTCGACTCCGCCGCCGGTGGCGGCATCTTTCTGCATGGTAGGAGCGCCAAGGGCCGGGTCAGCGACGCCTTCCTCGACGTAGGTTTCGTAGTACACCTGGCCGGAGTCAACGTAGATCGACTGGACATTGAGCACCGTGTACGTGCCGGGCGAGACGTCCGCGATCTTGGTTCCCGTGGAGCAACCGTTCACGTCGCGCCACAGGTAGGTTCCACCGAGACCTTCGCCCGGGTTCAGCATGCTGTCCTGTTCGGCCGCGATCATGCCGGAGTCACGGAGCACGCCGGACTCAAGGAGCACGCCGGAGTCACGCCGCGCAGGCACCGGGTATCCCTCCGCGACCACCTTGCCGCCGCGCACCAGCATCAGGGTCGTGTTGGGGTCGGAGCCCCAATAGCCCGGCAACGTGTGGCCGGAGACATTGGTCACCTTCAGCTCGACGGTGGGGTTGTCCTCCACCACCCAGCCATACGAGACATCGATGTTGCGTGGCAACGTGGCGGTCACATCCAGCAGGTCCCAGGTCGCGCTCGTCGCAGGAAACGACGCATTCATGGTGGCGTCCCACGCACAACCAAAGTAGTTTCGCGCCCACGACGTCTCATCAGCCTGTTCCGCCGAGTCGTTGACCTTGAGAACCCGCTGCGAGCCCGCCTCCATGGCCCACGGCGTTGAGGTCACGTGTGCGGCGAAACCGTCCCGCGCATCGGCGGGAGTGAGGAGGTCATCGGGTGTGTCGATCGGCTCCACCGGCTTGGGCAGGTACTGGCCGAAGGGGTCCTCCGGCACGTCGCCAGCGATCGCCAGGTCGACCGGCGACGACACGACCCGGAGGTAACCGCCCGCATCCGCCGCGATGCCGCCGTCCACCACGGTGGTCTGGGTGGGGGTGTCAGGGGCTGGCTCGACAGGAACGCCAGGCTCGTCAGGCTCGACAGGAACGCCAGGCTCGTCAGGCTCGACGGTCGACACCGGCGGCACCGCAGGGGGAACCTCCGCTGCGGTGAACAGCTCCTGCATGGCGATCACCTGATACGTGCCGCCGGGCAGGGGTGCGCCCTCCCAGCAGTCCACCAGATCCGCAGCGACCGTCTGCTCAAGGGGCTCGCCCGCAGTCAAGGACAGGGCCGCGGACTCGGCGGCCGCGGTCGTGCCGGATGCGACGACCATCCCGTCCCACAAGATCAGAGCCTGCGGACCGAAGGTCTCCACCTCTCCGGACGATGCCGGAACCAGCGTCGCGTCGAGCGTGAGGGTTTCGCCCCCCACGGCCTCGTCCGGTGCGCCGGTCAGCGTGAGCGAGTTGACGGGATCCACCGCCACAGAGTCGGCGAGCGGATAGGACCCGCACGTGCCCCAGGCGAGGCGCGTGGCGTCCTCGGGGCCCATCATCGCCGCGTCACCCTGGCTGCCACCCGCGGGCTCCATGGCGGCATCCGCGGTGGTGTTCTTGGCGCCGCCGCCAGGGTTCATCGCGGCAAAGGCGATGACCGCGGCCGCGCCCACGCCGGCAGCGGCGTTGGCGCCAGCGCGCAACCGGCGGTGGCGGTGAATGCGCCGCGAGGCGACCTCAACGGAGATGACCGAGTCGGCCACGGGCGCCCTGTCGGCCAGGCCGCGCAGGTGATCGGAGAGCCTCGTCATGGGAGTTTCCTTTCTTGGGGGGCGACGTCGACCTCTGGGGCGAGCGCGTGGTCCGCGTCGTCCAGGGCGCCGAGTCGAAGTTCGAGAGCGCGCATGCCATCGGAGAGGTAGCGCTTGACGGAGCCGGGTGCGAGGCCGAGTTGGCCCGCGATGTCCGGCACCGTGAGGTCGTCAAAGAAGCGGAGCACCACGCAGGCGCGCACGCGCGGGGGCAGGTCGGCCAGGGCGGTCGCCACGTCGGCGCTGAGATCCGAGAACACAGTCGTGGATTCCTGGACCACCTGCGGGCGGAACAGGTGCTGCACCCGCTGCCAGCGCTGCTGGCGTCGGTAGTGATCCACGTAGATCGTGGTGATGGCGCGGCGCACATAGGCCTCGGCCTTGACTTGTGACAGTCCCTCTCGGGGGCGTGAGAATGTCTTCACCAGCGCATCCTGCACGAGGTCCTGAGCCAGCGTCGGGTCGCCGCAGACCACGTACGCGTAGCCCAGCAGCGCCTTCTCGCGCTCGCGGACCAGGCGTTCCATCCCTTCGAGCCTGGTGGCCATGTGCCCTCCCTGAAGGTTGTTCACCATGTCGACGCCTGGGGCCCGCAAAACGTTGGGTGCGAGACACGATGCCCCTGTTGTGACCTAGACTCGCGGCGTACTGCAGTGCGCGCAATGTGCCGCGCAAGTCGTCAAGGAGGACGAATGCATTTGGCCACTGTCCCGGACTTTGAGTTTGGTCAGTCCAGCGTTGTCATCGTGGTGGTGATCGGCATTGTCGCCACTGCCGCGCTGCTGTTGTCGTGGACGCTGCGACGACAGGTGCTGAAGGCTGGCGACGGCACGTCGAAGATGCAGGAGATCGCTGAGGCGATCCAAGAGGGTGCGGCGGCGTACCTGAATCGTCAGTTCCGCACGCTCGTGGTGTTCGCGGCCGTGGTGTTCGGACTGCTGTTCCTGCTACCAGGGGACGCGGGCGTGCGCATCGGCCGCTCGCTCTTCTTCTTGCTGGGCGCCTTCTGCTCGGCCTCCATTGGCTACATGGGCATGTGGCTGGCCGTGCGCGCGAACGTGCGCGTCGCCGCGGCCGCGACCGAGCCCGGCGGCCGCGAAAAGGGCGCCCGGATCGCGTTCCGTACTGGAGGCGCGGTCGGCATGGGCGTGGTGGGCCAGGGCCTCGCGGGGGCGACGGCCGTGGTGTTCATCTTCCGCGAAAACGCACCGGCGGTGCTGGAGGGCTTCGGCTTTGGGGCGGCGTTGCTGGCCATGTTCATGCGCGTCGGCGGGGGCATCTTCACCAAGGCGGCCGACGTGGGAGCCGACCTGGTGGGCAAGGTCGAGAACCACATTCCGGAGGACGACCCGCGCAACCCTGCGACCATTGCGGACAACGTGGGCGACAACGTCGGCGACTGCGCCGGCATGGCCGCCGACCTGTTCGAGTCCTACGCCGTGACACTGGTGGCCGCGCTGATCCTGGGCAAGGTGGCCTTCGGCGAGGAGGGGCTCATCTTTCCGCTGATCGTCACCTCGGTGGGCGCTCTCACGGCCGCGCTCGGCGTGTTCATCACCAAGGTGCGCGACGGGGAGCCTGGGCTGCGCGCCATCAACAGGGGCTTCTACACGTCGGCCGCGGTGGGCGCCGTGCTGTCCGCGACTGCCGCATTCGTCTACCTGCCCAGCTCGTTCAGCGAGTTCCACGGATCGTCCCTGGCCGACCTGACCGCGGACCCGCGCATCGTCGCCACCGTGGCCGTGTTCATCGGCATCGGCCTCGCGGGCGTGATCCTGTGGCTGACCGGCTACTTCACCGACACGGCATCCAAGCCCACCAAGCGCGTGGCCGAGACCTCGCGTACGGGGGCCGCGACCGTGGTGCTGTCGGGCATCGGCTTGGGCCTCGAGTCGGCTGTCTACACCGCGATGGTGATCGCCGGAGCCATCGTCATCCTGTACTTCGTTGCCGCTGGCTCGCTATCGCTCGCCCTGTTCCTCGTGGCGCTTGCGGGCTGCGGACTGCTCACCACGGTGGGCGTGATTGTCGCGATGGACACGTTCGGTCCCGTGAGCGACAACGCCCAGGGCATCGCGGAGATGTCGGGCGAGGTGGACGCGGAGGCCTCCCAGATCCTCACCGACCTGGACGCGGTAGGCAACACCACCAAGGCGATCACCAAGGGCATCGCGATCGCCACCGCCGTGCTCGCGGCGACGGCGCTCTACGGCTCCTACTCCGATGCGGTGAACGAGGCGATGCTGTCCGCCGCGGCGTCGGCCACCGACTTCACGTACGAGATCATCAACCCCGTCACCCTGGTGGGCGTGATCATCGGCGGCGCGACCGTCTTCATGTTCTCCGGGCTGGCGATCGACGCGGTGACCCGCGCCGCGGGAGCCATCGTGTTCGAGGTGCGCAGGCAGTTCCGCGAGATGCCCGGAATCATGACGGGTGAGCAACGCCCCGAGTACGGCCGCGTGGTGGACATCTGCACACGCGACTCGTTGCGCGAACTCACCACACCAGGACTCCTGGCCGCGATGGCCCCCATCGTCGTCGGCTTCGGGCTGGGCGTGGGCGCTCTGGCGGGCTTCCTTGCGGGCGCGATCGGCACGGGGGTGCTGATGGCCGTGTTCCTGTCCAATTCCGGAGGGTCGTGGGATAACGCCAAGAAGATCGTCGAGGACGGCAAGTACGGCGGCAAGTACTCCCCGGCGCATGAGGCCACCATCATCGGCGACACCATCGGCGACCCGTTCAAGGACACGGCGGGGCCGGCCATCAACCCGCTCCTCAAGGTCATGAACCTGGTGGCCCTGCTCATCGCCCCGGCCGTGGTCGCGCTGAGCTACGGCGACGGCGCCAACCCGTGGTTGCGGTGGGGCATCGCGATCATCGCGGCCGCCATTGCCGCGTTCGCCGTGGCCACAGCCTCTTTGAGGTCCCACGCGGGCGGCGTCGAACTGGAGGCCGACGAGGCCGCCACTGCCGAGGGTCACGACGAAGAGGGAGCGCAGATCCCGTAGGCGCCCCCGCGCTAGCGAGCCACTTTCCTGGGACGATGCTGGCATGACACGTCACGGTGCGCGCACGGCTGGCCGGGTGATGGGCGCGGCGGCGTGAGCGGGCCGGTGGTTCGCCGCATCCGTGCCGACGAGTGGGAACGCGTGCGTGATCTGCGTCTCGAGTCGCTGGCGGACAGTGACGCGGCGGTCGCCTTTCTCGAAACGCTTGAGTCGTCGCGGGAGCTGGACCCCGACTTCTGGCGAGAGCGGGCGTCGAACGGCGCGAAATCGGAAGTCGTCGCGCAACTCGTGGCCGAGGACGACGGGGTCTGGGTGGGATCGGTGGCCGTGCTGGTGCGCCGCCGCGGAGACACCGATCATCACGGAGTCGTCTCCACTGAAGATCGCGCCGACGTGGTGGGCGTCTACGTGCGCCCCACCCACCGGGGCAAGGGAGTGCTTGACGCGTTGTTGGCGCACGCGGCGAACTGGACGCGTGCGGCGGGTTTCGACACGTTGACCCTGGACGTTCACCGCGACAACCCGCATGCGCGGTCGGCATACGCGCGTTGCGGATTCGTGGAAACCGGGCGGACCTTCACGGGTGTGATCGGTCCGGAGATCGAGTGCGCGCTGGATCTCGGCGGCGAAGGCGGCGCGAGCCACTAGCCCGCCTAGCGCAGTCTCGTCGGCGCGGGCCCCGGTTCCCGTAGCGACCCTGCGCCGGTTCTGGGAGTCGCCCGGTGAAGAACTCACTACTGCGTGGCCCGCGGGCCGTCCAAGCCCGCGTGATGGTGGAGCGGCGTGCGCGCCTGGTAGTGAGTTGCACACCGCCAGGCCGGACTCCCGGGGAATGGGAGGCCTCTCTGCGAGCGACGCGCGTGAGATGCCGCGAAGGGGACCATGGTCCCGGATTTCTCGATACCAATGGGCGTAGAACACTATATGTAGGTATCCACGGGCAAAGGTGCCACTAGATGTAGTGGTCTGGACCATCGCCCCTTGCAGTTCAAGGGAGAATTGTGACCTCTATTCAAGACGCCACCGACCTCAGCGTTCTCGCGCCCCTGATCGACCCCGCGCCGCGCGCGATCGTTGATGACCCGACCCCCCAGACGCAGGGCATCGACGTCACGACGCCGCGCAACGGCACCCCGCTCATCAGCGTGGAGGACTCGATCGAGGAGTACCTGTTCCGGCGCGACTGGCGCGTCAACGCCAACGCCAACCAGGGATACTCGCTGGGCGGGCTCATCTTGAACACCGCAGGCAAGGTCATCGCCAACTACTGGCTGAGCCACGTGTACGAACCCGAGGTGGGCGAGGCGCACCGGGCCGGCGACCTCCACATCCACGACCTCGACATGTTCTCCGGGTACTGCGCCGGCTGGTCGCTGCGGACCCTGCTCGCCGAAGGCTTCAACGGCGTCGGCGGCAAGGTGGAGGCCAGCCCCGCCAAGCACTTCTCCTCCGCCGTCGGGCAGATCGTCAACTTCCTGGGCACCCTGCAGAACGAGTGGGCGGGCGCGCAGGCGTTCTCGAGCTTCGACACCTACATGGCTCCGTTCATCCGCCTCGAGGGCCTGGACTACACGCAGGTGCGCCAGGGCGTTCAGGAGCTCATCTACAACCTCAACGTGCCGTCGCGGTGGGGCACCCAGACGCCGTTCACCAACCTCACGTTCGACTGGATCTGCCCCGAGGACCTCCGCCCTCAGGTGCCCGTGATCGGCGGTCGGGAGATGGACTTCACGTATGGCGACCTGCAGTCCGAGATGGACATGATCAACCGCGCCTACATCGACGTGATGACCACGGGCGACGCGCAGGGCCGCGTGTTCACGTTCCCCATCCCCACCTACAACATCACCAAGGACTTCGACTGGGACGGCCCCAACGTGGACGCCCTGTTCGAGATGACCGCCAAGTACGGCCTGCCGTACTTCCAGAACTTCATCTCCTCCGACCTTGAGCCCCACATGGTCCGCTCCATGTGCTGCCGCCTGCAGCTGGACCTGCGGGAGTTGCTCAAGCGCGGCAACGGGCTCTTCGGCTCGGCGGAACAGACGGGGTCGCTCGGCGTCGTCACCATCAACATGGCCCGGCTGGGATACCTCCACAAGGGAGACAAGGCGTCGCTCTACACCGCGCTCGACCGCCTGCTGGCGCTGTCCCGCGACAGCCTTGAGGTCAAGCGCGAGGTGATCGGCAGGGCGATCGACGACGGCCTGTTCCCCTACACCAAGCGCTACCTGGGGACCCTGCGCAACCACTTCAGCACCATCGGCGTCAACGGCATCAACGAGATGATCCGCAACTTCACCGGAGACGCAGACGACATCACCACCCCCGACGGCGAGGCGTTCGCGCTCGAGGTGCTCGACCACGTGCGCGACCGGATGGTGGAGTTCCAGGAGTCCACCGGTCACCTGTACAACCTCGAGGCCACCCCGGCGGAGGGCACCACCTATCGCTTCGCCAAGGAGGACCGCCGCCGGTACGCGGGCATCCTTCAGGCGGGCACGGACGAGAACCCGTACTACACCAACTCGTCCCAGCTCCCCGTGGGCTTCACGTCCGACCCATTCGAGGCGGTGGCCCGCCAGAGCGAGATGCAGTCCAAGTACACGGGGGGCACGGTGCTGCACCTCTATATGGGAGAGCGGGTGAGTTCCTCTCACGCCTGCAAGATGCTGGTCAAGCGCACTCTCGAGACCGCACGCCTTCCCTACATCACCATCACGCCCACGTTCTCCATCTGCCCGCAGCACGGCTACCTGGACGGCGAGCAGCCCACGTGCCCGCTGTGTGCAGCACAGGACAAGGTCACCGAGTGCGAGGTCTGGACCCGAGTGATGGGCTACCACCGACCCGTGAAGTCCTTCAACATCGGCAAGAAGGGCGAGCACGCGGAGCGGGTGCACTTCCGCGAGGAATCCATCAAGACGCCGCTCGCGTGACGGGGACCGTGGTCCCGTCTCGTGACGTCGCGAGGCGGGACGATGCCGGGGACGCGAGGCGGGACGATGCCGGGGACGCGCTCGAGAACGGGGGAAGGGTGAGCAAGGTGGCCGAACTGTTCGGGCCGGACGCCCGCGGCGGCGCCGACGGCCTGCAGATTGCCGGATTCGAGCCCTTCTCCACGGTCGATTGGCCGGACAAGCTGGTGGCGACGGTGTTCGCACAGGGATGCCCGTGGCAGTGCACGTATTGCCACAACGCGTATATTCAGGACCCCCGCGCCGCCGGGCGGGTGACGTGGTCGACCGTGCTGGGGCATCTCGCTCGGCGGGCCGGCCAGTTGGACGGGATCGTCTTCAGCGGCGGCGAACCTACGCGGCAGGCGGCCCTCATTCCCGCGATGCACGAGGCCAAGGCACGCGGCTTCGCGGTGGGCCTTCACTCGGCGGGCGCCTACCCCGGCCGGCTGCGCGAGGCGCTTCACCACACCGACTGGCTCGGACTCGACATCAAGGCCACGCCCGAGGGCTATCAGGACATCACGGGCCAGTCGGCGTCCGGTGCTAAGGCCTGGCAGTCCCTCGAGATCGCCCTTGACTGGGGCGGCGACGTGGAGGTGCGCCTCACCGTCGACCCCACCACCCACACGCGCGACGACGTCATGGCGATCATGGAGCGTGTTCAGGAGTTGGGCGGGCCGCGGCCGATCATTCAGGAGGCGAGGCCCGATGGCGCCTCCGACGCCTACCAGCGCGCGCTCGGCCACTTGCGGTTGCGCGACGTGCTGACCGAGCGCGACCTGGCCGAACTGGCGACCCGCTAGCTCCGTCGCCAGGAGGGTCCCGACCTGCCCGCGCTGGCGACACGCTTGCCGCGCCGCCGGGGTCCTTCGGGCGGTGTGATGAGTCACGGGCAGGGACAGGGCCGACACCGGGACGGTCCCGGCCTCGCCCGGAGCCGAAGGGGCCGTTTTTGTGGGACCTACGTCCCGAAGCGCCCGTTCGGCACCATAGCGAGTCCTAGAAACGCACCCCTCAACACGTGTGCGTCGGGCTAAAAGTCCCAGTGACGGCTCGCCAGGTACCGGCACTATGAACCCGGCACGACAACTCAATCCCCACGATCTCCTCGAAACGGAAGTGAAAATCATGGCCACCAAGCTCAAGCTCCTCGGCGCCTTCTTCGCGCTCGCCGGACTAGGCTTCCTCGCCGCCGGCATCTTCGCCTTCACCCAGGTGCAGGCCGGCTCGAAGTCGCTGCAGGACTTCTCCGCAGCTCAGAACGTCACCCTGTCGTACGACGAGAACGGCGTGCTCACCGACCGCGGCACCGTCGAAGGCGCGCAGGCCATCATGGACCTGCTGCAGGACGACTGGGGCTACGCGGTCAAGTCCGCCGAGATGGACCCCAACGACCCGCTGGTCAACACCGGCTCCGAATACATGTACCAGATGGCGCTCGTCGCCTACCACACCCTGAACGGCTCCACCGAGGTGACGCTGACCGAGGACGTGGAGTACAACGGTGAGACCTTCAAGGCTGGCACCTACGACGTCCCCACCGACGGCAAGTACTGGGCCGACTTTGACCGCATGCACCCGCTCGAGGGCCCGGCTCGTGCCCAAGTGTGGACGGCGACCGCACACGCCCTGATCGCCGAGCTCGGCGTGGGTTCCGTGACGGCCTCGACCCTGACCATGGGCTACGGAGTCTCCGGACTCCTTGGCGGCCTCGGACTGATCTTCCTGGTCACCGGTGGCGTCATGTTCTGGATGACGGCCGGCTCCACGAAGCCCGAAGCCAAGGACGCATCCACCATCACCAAGGTCGACGCGCCCGCGAACGCGTAACCCGCCTCGCGACTCGCAACCAAAGGAGGGCCCCCACCGGGGGCCCTCCTTTCGCGTATGCGGCCTAAGGAGTCTCGAGCGCCGGTGCGACGGTGTCGCTGACGCGCTGCCAGACGCTCGGGTGCGCTGTCAGGATCCCGGGGCGACCATCCCCCGGCAGGTACTCGCTGCCGTCGAAGTGCGCCGACCGGAGTCCCGCTTCGATGGCGATCAGAGCGCCGGGGGCGTGGTCCCACGGCAGCGTGCGCGAGAAGGTGGTGTAGTCCGTGCGGCCGGTGACGATGTCCAGGTAGTCCCATCCCGCGCAGAAGCGGATGGGGGCCGCCGGGCCCAGCGTGCTTGCTTGCTCCAGGATGGCGTCATCCGTGCCCTTGCCGGCGAACAGCGCCGAGATGGCGCCGCGTAGCGCGTCGGGCCGTGGTGGTGCGGGCGTCGCCTGCGGGGTGCCGTTGAGGAACGCGCCCACGCCGCGCGCGGCATGAATCTCGCTGCCGTTGGTGGGATACGTGATCCATGCGGCCTGCGTGCGGCCGCCGTCGATCAGCGCGATCATGCACGCGAAGGTCTCCTTGCCGTCGACAAAGTTGCGAGTGCCGTCCACCGGGTCCACCACCCAGCACGGCTTGCCCGTGCCCACCTCGTCCAGCAGGGCCGGGTTGGCGGCGGTGGCCTCCTCGCCCACGACCGTGATGTCGAGCAGGTCGCGCAAGGCGACCGTGAGGAGCTTCTCTGCCTCGACATCGGCGTCGGTCACCAGGTCCCATTCGTGTTCCTTGGTGCGGATCTCGTTGGCGGAAAGCGACCGCCAACGGGGCAGGATCTCGGCGCCGGCGGCGCCTGTCATGGCCGCCAGGACGGCGTCGGAAAGGGCTTCGGTGACGGCGTTCTTGGGGAGGTTCACCACCCCATTGTCTCAGGTTGCAGGCGACGCCGGTGCGCCTGCAGGCCCCGCGCATCGGGACC
This sequence comes from Demequina sp., assembly GCF_016278765.1. GTDB lineage: Bacteria > Actinomycetota > Actinomycetes > Actinomycetales > Demequinaceae > Demequina. Next base: position 79,452 of record NZ_JADQBE010000019.1, read on the forward strand.
GGGGTCGGGCGAGGGCATCGCTGACCGTATGTATCCTGTGACGGACTCGACCCCGAGACACACCCTCTCAAGAAGTTAGGTTTTCATGGCCCGCAAGCTCGTCATCGTGGAGTCCCCCACCAAGTCGCGCACCATCGGCGGCTACCTGGGCGACGACTACGACGTCGTCTCCAGCGTCGGCCACATCCGCGACCTTCCCCAGCCCAGCGAGCTGCCCGCGGACAAGCGCGAGGGCTCGATCGGCAAGTTCGCCGTCGACATCGAGAACGGCTTCGCGCCGTACTACGTGGTGAGCCCGGAGAAGAAGAAGGTCGTCGCGGAGATCAAGGCGAAGCTCAAGAATGCGTCCGAGGTCTACCTCGCCACCGATGAGGACCGCGAGGGAGAGGCCATCGCCTGGCACCTGCTCGAGGTGCTGAAGCCGAAGGTGCCCGTGAAGCGCCTCGCATTCCACGAGATCACCAAAGAGGGCATCATGCGGGCGATGGAGCACCCTCGCGAGGTCGACATGGAGCTGGTCAACGCCCAAGAGGCTCGCCGCGTCCTGGACCGCCTCTACGGCTACGAGGTCTCGCCGGTGCTGTGGCGCAAGGTCGCGCCGGGCCTGTCCGCCGGCCGCGTCCAGTCCATCGCGCTGCGCCTGGTGGTGGACCGTGAACGCGAGCGGATGGCCTTCCAGGCCGCCGAATACTGGGACCTCACCGCGACGTTCGCGGCCAAGGATGGCGCCGATGCCGGGCGTACCTTTGGCGCGAGGCTCGCGTCGGTCGACGGCAAGCGCGTGGCGTCGGGCAAGGACTTCGACGACCGCGGGTCGCTGACCACCGACACCGCCAAGGTCACCCACCTCACCGCCGGCGCCGCAGGAGCGCTCGCGGCCGGCCTGTCGGACGCGGACTTCTCCGTGGTGAGCGTCGACTCCAAGCCGTACAAGCGTCGTCCGGCCGCCCCCTTCATCACGTCGACGCTGATCCAGGAGTCGAGCCGCAAACTGCGCCTGGGCGCCCGCGAGGCGATGCGCGTCGCCCAGGGGCTGTACGAGCGCGGCTACATCACCTATATGCGTACCGACTCGCCCACGCTGTCCGGCGAGGCCGTGCGGGCCGCCCGCAAGCAGGCCGTCGAGCTCTACGGCGCCGACTCCGTCCCCAGCGCACCCCGGGTGTACTCCAGCAAGGACTCCAACGCCCAAGAGGCGCACGAGGCGATTCGCCCGGCCGGAGACAGCTTCCGCACTCCCGCGAGCGTGCGCTCGGAACTGCGCGGCGACGAGTTCCGCATGTACGAGATGATCTGGAAGCGCACCGTCGCCTCCCAGATGGCGGACGCCGCCGGCACCACCTCCACCGTGCGCATCGGCGCCACGAGCGCCAACCACCACGCGGTCGAATTCTCCGCATCGGGAACGATCATCACGTTCCAGGGCTTCATGGCCGCCTACGAGGAGTCGCGCGAGAGGTCCCGCTACGAGGACGACGAGGCGAAGGTCATCGAGGACAAGGAGGCCCGACTCCCACAACTTGCGGAGGGTCAGGCCGTGGACGCGACCGACCTCGCACCCGTCACCCACGCCACCACGCCGCCCCCACGCTTCACGCAGGGCTCCATGATCAAGGAGCTCGAGGACCGCAAGTTTGGGCGACCCTCCACCTACGCGTCCACCGTGGACCTGATCGTGGCCCGCGGCTACGTGCGCGTCGCGAGCCAGACGCTCATCCCCACGTGGATCGCGTTCTCGATCGTCGGCCTGCTGGAGAAGCACTTTGACTGGCTGATCGACTACGACTTCACGGCCGAGATGGAAGAGGGGCTGGACAAGATCGCGGCGGGCGACGTCAACCGCACCGACTGGCTGTCCGACTTCTACCTGGGCACCGAGGGCGCCACGCACGGCCGCACCGAGGGCCTCAAGCACCTGGTGGCGGACCTGGGCGACATCGACGCCCGCGCCATCAACACGTTCCCCGTGGGCGACGGCGTCTCGCTGCGCGTGGGGCGCTACGGGCCCTACATCGAGCGCGAGGTGGACGGCGAAACCCAGCGCGCGTCGGTTCCAGAGGACACCGCGCCCGACGAGCTTTCGGTCGCGCTGTGCGAGGAACTGTTCGCCAACCAGGGCGGGGACGAGCGGGAGCTCGGCACCCACCCCGAGTCGGGCTTCCCGATCGTCGCCAAGGCCGGCCGCTTCGGCCCCTACGTCACGGAGGTGACGCCCGAGGACTCGAAGATCAAGCCGCGCACCGCGTCGTTGTTCAACTCGATGCAGTTGGAGACGGTCACGCTGCAGGATGCGCTGAAGCTCATGTCGCTGCCGCGGGTGGTGGGTGTGGATCCCGCCGACGGCGCCGAGGTCACCGCCCAGAACGGTCGCTACGGTCCGTATCTGAAGAAGGGCGCGGACTCCCGCACCATCGAGTCCGAGGATCTGCTGTTCGACATCACGCTTGAGCAGGCGCTGGCGATCTATGCCGAGCCCAAGCGGGGACGTGGGCGCCAGGCGGCGCCGCCGCTTGCGGAATTTGGCATCGACCCGGTCAGCGAGAAGCCGATCGTCGCCAAGTCCGGCCGCTTTGGTGACTACATCACCGACGGGATCACCAACGTGACGATCCCGCGCGGCGAGACGGTGGAGACCCTCACGCCCGAGAAGGCTCAGGAACTGCTGGTGGAGAAGCGCGCCAAGGGGCCGGCCAAGAAGCCGGCCCGCCGCGCGCCCGCCAAGCGCAAGCCGGCGGCCAAGAAGCCTGCGGCGAAGAGGGCCGCGCCCAAGAAGAAGTAGCGCCCCCAGGGTCGTGAGCGTCGCGCCAGCACCGCCAATCGACACTCGCTGGGTGGTCCCCGCACAGTGCGGCCGGACAATGTCGATAGGCGGTGCTCACGCGACGCCCCCACTATCCACAGATTGCGCTCTGACCCCGCCAGCGTGCGGGACGACCCCGCGAGCGTCGCACCAGCACCAGTTAAGGTCGCCAGCGTCGCGCCAGCGTCGGCCAAGGTCGCCAGCGTCGGCCAAGGTCGCCAGCGTCGGCCAAGGTCGCCAGCGTCGGCCAAGGTCGC
>NZ_JADQBE010000019.1:82518-100670 GCF_016278765.1 Demequina sp.
GCGTCGGCCAAGGTCGCCAGCGTCGGCCAAGGTCGCCAGCGTCGGCCAAGGTCGCGAGCGTCGCGCCAGCACCGCGAATCGACACTCGCTGGGTGGTCCCCGCACAGTGCGGCCGGACAATGTCGATAGGCGGTGCTCACGCGACGCCCCCACTATCCACAGATCCCGCCCAGATCCCCCGTCAGGCCTCACGGCCGGGCACGGTGGGCCCGTGGACTTGCTACGAGCCCTTGATGAGGCCGGAGGAGCGGCGCGACGCTCCGACCTCTTGCGAGCGGGTGTGCCGGAGCGCTCGATGGCGCGCGCCGTCAAAGAAGAGCGGGTGCTCGCGGTCGGCCACGGGACCTATGCGTTGCCATGGGCCGCACGGGAAGTCGCCTTGGCGACCCTATTCAGAGCGCAGATCGGATGCGTCTCCGCGTGTGACCACTGGGGCCTGCCATTGTGGGGCAGGCACAACAGCACCCACCTGGTGGTGCCGCGCCACCGTTCCGCGTCGCGACGCGACCCGGGCGAGTTGGCTGAGGTGACCCTCCATCGCACCTCCTGGCCGTTGCCGGGCAGCGTTTGGGTTCCGGTCACGAGTGCTATAGATCAGGCCGCGTGGTGCACCACGCCGGTCGAGCAACTCGTTCTGGTCGACGCGGCGTTGCACAGCCAACTGCTCTTGCCCGGTGATGTGGCGCACTTTGGTGCTGGGACTGCGCGGCGCCGCGCATGGCTGAGGCGCATGGCTTCCAGTGCGGCGGAGTCGCCCCTGGAGACGGTGGCCCGGGCGGGGTTGGCGGCGGCCGGAATGGCCGTGCAGGAGCAAGTCGTCGTGCGTGGAGTCGGCCGGGTCGACTTTGTGGTGGAGGACGCCGTCGCGGTGGAAGTCGATGGTTGGGAGTACCACCAGGGCCGCGAGGCATTCGAGCGCGATCGGGCGCGAGACCGAGGGATGTTGGCACGCGGCAAGCCGGTCATGCGGTTCACTTCGCACGAGGTGAGGGGGGATCTAGCGGCGGTGGCGCGGCAGGTTGCCCAGATCGTGGGCAAGGAGCCGCGCAGGGATCTCGACCGGCGACTCGCATGGATGCTGGGTCATAGGAAATGACCCTGCGGGGTCAGCCAGCGTCGCGCCAGCACCGCGAATCGACATCCACCTTTCTGGCCACGCACAACTCGGTCGGTGAATGTTGATCTGCGGTGCCCACGCGACAGTCAGTCCGTGGACGGGGTCCCATGCGGTGTGCTGCGGGCGACGCGCCGCAACCCCCGTCAGGTTCGTGTCAGCGACAGCACTCAGCGGCGGGAAGGGTCGCTGTGCCGCGACCCGCGGGACTGCCTGACCCAGGGCCCGGTCGGGGACGCGGCCCACCCCGTGTCAGATATGGTGGCGGGATGAGCGCACCAGATCCCATGACAGCACCCTCGATTCGGTGGGGAATCCTCGGAGCTGGCGGGATTGCCGCCAAGTTCGCCGAAGCCGTGAAGGACTACACCTCGTCCTCGGTCGTGGCGGTCGCCTCGGCGTCCTCGCTCGAGAAGGCACAAGAGTTCGCCACGGCGCACGATGCTGGCGACGCCTACCATTCCTACGAGGAGTTGGTAGCGCGCGAGGACGTGGACGCCGTCTACGTGGCGACCACGCACAACAACCACCACGAGCCCGCGATCCTTGCGATCAAGGCGGGCAAGCACGCGTTGGTAGAGAAGTCTTTCGCGCAGAACTCCCTCCAGACCGACGCCATTCTTGCGGCTGCAGAAGAGGCCGGAGTGTTTGTCATGGAGGCCATGTGGACGCGCCACCTGCCGCACGTGTACGAACTTCGTTCCGCCATCGCGGCTGGCGAGATCGGCGAGGTCACCTGCGTGATCGCCGACCACGGCCAACAGCTGACGCACGTGCCTCGCATGGCCCGCGCGGACCTCGCGGGCGGTGCGCTGCTGGACCTGGGCGTCTACCCAATCTCCTTCGCGCACACGTTCCTGGGCGTTCCTACCTCGGTGACGTCGGTCGGTCAGCTCTCCGATGGAGGCGTGGACAACCAGGTCGCCATGATCTTCGACTACCCGAACGCGCAGGCGCTACTTCACACCTCCATGGTGTCCAAGTCCGCCAACACCGCCCAGGTCATCGGCACCAAGGGCCGCATTGAGGTGGACGGCTGGTTCTACACGCCCACCACCATTCGCGTGGTCAAGGACGATGTGACCATCCGTGAGTTTGACGGCAGCGTCGAGAACGGCTTCCAGTTTGAGGCGGCCGAGGTGGCCAGGGGCATTGCCGCTGGTCTCACCGAGAGTCCGATCATGCCGTGGAAGGCCACGCGTGAGGTGATGGCGCTGATGGATCTGGTGCGCGCACAGATTGGCGTGCGCTACCCGAACGAGCGGTAGAGCCTTCGCCGCGCACGGGCGCGACACCCCACGAGCGGTAGAGCCTTCGCCGCGCACCGGCGCGACAGCGAGTCCCCAAGCCCCCGGACCGCCGGCCACGTCGCGTCGGCGCTTGCCGGTACCGTAGGCGCATGGTTGGTGGCGGGTTCTGGATTGTCTTCGAAGGTGGCGACGGCGTGGGCAAGTCCACGCAGATTGCCTTGCTGTCCGAGTGGCTTCGCACGGCCGATGCCGGCCCCCGCACCGTGGTCACCACGCGCGAGCCCGGCGGCACCGATCTTGGCAGGGAACTGCGCCAGGCCGTGATGCACGGCGAACACGTCGAGCCTCACGCGGAGGCCCTGCTGTATGCGGCGGACCGCGGCCATCACGTCGCGACGGTAGTGCGTCCGGCGCTCGAGCGCGGCGAGGTGGTGGTCCAGGACCGTTACCTCGATTCGTCGGTGGTGTATCAGGGTGTGGCGCGCGGCCTAGGCGACATGGTCGAGCGCATCTCCCTGTGGGCGACCGAGGGGGCTCTTCCCGACCTGACGGTGGTGTTGGACATGGAGCCGCTCGCGGAGCGCATGGCCCGCGATCTGGACCGCGTCGAGCGCGAGACGGTTGCCCACGCGGCCCGCATCAGGCAGGGCTTTCTGGATCGCGCCAAGCTCGCGCCGCAGCGGTACGCCGTGGTCGATGCCTCCCGTCCCATCGCCGACGTCGCGGCCGACGTTCGTTCCCGGGTCGCCGCGGCGTTGCAGCGAGTAGGCGGAACCAGCGGCTTTGACGCTGACTCTCCCGGCGTGGAGCCGTGGGGAACCCCGTGACGGCCGCCGCATCGTCCGCGCCGTCCGCGGCGCCCCCGGAGGCAAGCGTCGCCTTGCCAGGGGTGTGGGCGGAGGTGGTGGGCCAGGACGCCCAAATCGCGCAGTTGCGCGCCGCCGTGGACCGCCCGGTCGCGATGACCCACGCGTGGCTGATCACGGGCCCACCTGGATCGGGCCGGTCCCACGCCGCGCGCGCCTTCGCGGCGGCGCTGCAGTGCAAGAACGGCGGCTGCGGCGAGTGCAAGGCGTGCAAGACCGCACTCACGGCGGCTCACGCGGACGTCACCCTGCTGGCGACCGAGAAGGTCACCATCGGCATCGACGAGGTGAGGGACCTGTCCATGCTCGCGCAGCGGGCTCCAAGCGAGGGCCGCTGGCGCGTCATCATCATCGAGGATGCGGACCGCATGACGGAGCGCACCTCGAACGTGCTGCTCAAGGCCATCGAGGAGCCGCCGCCGCGCACCGTGTGGCTGCTGTGCGCTCCGCACGCCCATGACGTCTCGGTGACCATCCGCTCCCGCAGCCGCGTGGTCGCGTTGCGCACCCCACCGGCCGACGTGGTGGCCCGGCTACTCGTGGAACGCGACGGGGTGGAGCCCGCCCTGGCGCACGAATGCGCCCTGGCCGCCCAGAGCCACATCGGCATCGCACGCAGGCTCGCGCGCGACCCGAAGGCGAGGGCCAGGCGCGACCAGGTGCTTGCGCTCGCGACCGAAGTGCGGGGAGTGGGAGACGCGGTGTTGGCCGCCGCAGACCTGGTGAAGGTCGCCGAGGACGATGCCGCCGCGGCCACCGAGGAGCGCGACGCCGCCGAGAAGGCGGAGTTGCTGGCGGTGCTGGGAGCGGAGACGGGCACCATCCCGCCGGCGCTGCGCGCGCAGGTGAGGGAGCTCGAGGAGGACCAGAAGCGCCGCGCCACGCGCCACAAGCGTGACGTGCTGGACCGGGCGATGACGGACCTCATGTCCCTGTACCGCGACGTGGCGGCCGTGCAGTTGGGCGCCGACACTGAGCTCACCAACATTGCTCACGAGGGTCGCATCAGGGAGCTGGCCGCCCGCACGGACCTGCCGGGAACGATGGCGCGCATCGACGCGCTGGGCACCGCGAAGGAGCGGCTTGCCGCGAATGTGCATCCGCTGCTCGCGATCGAGGCCATGATCCTGGCGCTGCGGCCGCGGAACTAGCCACCTCTGCACGCCGCGCCGGAAGCACGCCGCGCCGGAATCACGCCGCGCCGGAAGCACGCCGCGCCGGAATCACGCCGCGCCGGAAGCACGCCGCGCCGGAATCACGCCGCGCCGGAATCACGCCGCGCCGGAGTCACTTGAAGGCGTGCATCCACCGGACGGCGTGCACGGTGCACCCTGGCCCGGCCACGACCGCCTACCCTCGACGTATGAAACGCATCGTCCTCGTGGTGGCCGCCGCTCTCGCGCTCGCCAGCTGCTCGGTGTTCCCGTGGGCGCAGGCGCCGACGGAGCCGACGCCCCTCACCGCCAACGCGCCGGGTCCGACCCCCAGCGGGCCGCCGGCGAATCCCGAGGCTTCGGCCGTGTACCAGCAGACGGTGGACTGGATCACGTGTGGCGACCTGGAGTGCGCGAGCATCGACGTGCCGCTCGACTGGTCGGTGCCCCACGGCGAGACCGTCTCCTTGGCGCTCTCCCGGCGGCCCGCCGACAACCCGGACAAGCGAGTCGGATCGCTACTTATCAACCCGGGGGGGCCGGGCGGGTCGGGGATCGACCTGGTGAGGAACGTCGACACCTTCGCGAGCGCCAAGCTCATGGCCAGCTACGACATCGTGGGCTTCGATCCGCGCGGCGTGGGGGAGTCGTCGCCCCTTGACTGTGGTGCGGGGCAGACGCTCGACGACTACTACGTGCAGGACTTTGTGGTCGAGACGCAGGCCGACCTCGAGGCCGCGCGCGAGCGCAATCAGGCGTTTGCGCAGAACTGCCGCGCACTGTCGGGACCGCTGCTGGAGAACGTCGGCACCGTCAGCGCCGCGCGCGACATGGACGTGATCCGGGCGGTGCTGGGCGACGCGAAGCTGCACTACCTGGGCTTCTCGTACGGCACCCAGCTGGGCGCCACCTACGCCGAGCTGTACCCGCAGAACGTGGGGCGCGTGGTGCTGGACGGCGCCGTGGACGTGCTGCTCGACTCGACCGATCAGTCGCTCCAGCAGGCCGCGGGCTTCGAGGGGGCGCTCACCAGCTTCCTCACCTGGTGTGTGGCGCGCGCCGACTGTGAACTGGATTCGAATGTGGAGTCCGCGCGTAAGCAGATCGCCACCATCGCCCGCACCGCGCTTGAGCAGCCGTATCCCTCGGACGCGGGCATACCCGTCAACGGCAATCTCATGGTCTACGGCATGGTGGTCACGCTCTACGACGAGGCCAACTGGGAGTACCTGGAGCTCGCCCTGAACGAGGTCCTCACCGTGGGCACCGCGCGCATCTTCTACTCGCTCGGAAACTTCTACCTCGATCGCAACGAAGAGACGGGCGCGTGGAACGGCAACTCCGCCGTGGCCTTCACCGCGATCGCCTGCCTCGATTCCGCGGGCACCGAGGGCGACTGGACCATGGCCGATCAGCGCGACTTTGCGAGCAAGGTGAACGCGGTTTCGCCCACCTTTGGCTGGTGGTTTGCGGGAACGGGCGGCTGCGAGGGCTGGCCGTACGCGGCCGACGAGGTGGTCACCAGCCTGGACGCCGCCGCCACTTCGTCGTCCCCCATTCTGGTGGTGGGTACCACCAACGACCCGGCCACGCCGTACACATGGGCCAAGTCGCTCGCGAGTGACCTGGGGGCCCCGCTGCTGACCTACACGGGCGAGGGTCACACGGCCTACGGCCGGTCCAACCAGTGTGTGACGGACGTGGTGGACTCCTACCTGGTGGACGGTGTGGTGCCGCCAGACGGCGTGCAGTGTTGACCCCCGCGCGGGCGCCGAAGCCCCTGCGTCGGCGTGATGTTGCGCGCCGTCGGTAGGCGCTAGACTTACTGACCGCGCCATCCGTGGCGCACGCCGCCTTAGCTCAGTTGGCAGAGCGATTCACTCGTAATGAATAGGTCAAGGGTTCGATTCCCTTAGGCGGCTCCATCCGCCCGGGTGTCCGGGCGTGAGCAGGTACTTCCTCTAGAGCAGCAGCGCCGTGGCCGCGACGGCCGAGGCGAGCAGCACGGCAACGTCAAAGCGGCGCTGACTGATGCGGCGAATGATCGCGTAGCCCAGGATCCCTCCGAGCAGGATGAGCGGGGCGAGCAGCCCGGCCCGTCCGAGGTCGGCCCAGTGCATCAGCCCGAGCCCCACGGAGAAGGGCACCTTGACCAGGTTGACGATGAGGAAGAACCACGCGTTGGTGCCGATGAAGCGCCGCTTCTCGATGCCCGACGCGGACAGGTAGAGGGTCATCACCGCGCCCGCGGCGTTGGCCGTCATGGTCGCGAATCCCACGCCGGTCCCCGCGATCCAGACCGCCACCCTGTGCTCGTGCGCACTCGATGCGGGAGCCACGCTGCGCCACTTCACCAGGAGTTGGAGGAGGAGGAGGACCAGCAGGACGCCTCCGATGCTGCGGCGCAGGACGCTGTCAGACACCACCTGCAGAAAGAAAGTCCCCAGCAACAGCCCGGGGAGCACCGCCGGGAGGAGCCGCCGGATCAGGGACCAGTCCGCGTCGTGCCGGTAGTGCCACACCGCGACCAGGTCGCCCACGATGAGGAGCAGCAGGATGGCGGCCGTGGACTCCTTGGCGGGGAGAATCGTGGCGAAGATGGCGATGGAGACGACGGAGAGGCCGCCCAGGGCCGTCTTGGAGAAGCCGATGACGATTGCCGCGAACCCCATGACCAAGGCGGCGACCAGCGAACCGCCGAGCAGCTCGAGCATGGGTGGGTCCGTTCTTCAGGTGCAGACGCCAGGATACGCACCCTGGCCCGCCATGCTCGCCAGGCCGTGCACGCGGCGGCCGTCGTGCCTGCTTCGGGAGGGGCCTCTTGGCGTATGAGGTCACAAATACGGCCACAGATTTCAGGGGGTGCTGCCCGCCGTCATCCGTGCATCGGCCGAATCCCCTTGCCAACGGTCATGCAGCATCAGTTGACCTGCGCGATCACCGAGCCTTGGGGAACCTCTGCTCCCTCCTCGACGAGCAGCGATATCGTCCCGGATGTCTCGGGATATACCTCCGCATCGACCTTGTCCATGGCGACTTCGGCGATCAGGGTCTTCGGAGTGACCTCGTCACCGGAGTCGACGAACCAGGTCACCAGAACGCCGGTCGCACCCTCAGCGGTGGTCATGTGGGGAAAGCGTACGTCCGTCACCGCGCAACGGCCTCGCGCACGGCTGCCTCGATGCGCGCGGGAGTGGGAAGCACGATGCTTTCCAGCTCGCGTGCGTAAGGAATGGGCACGTCGGGGACGCATACCCGCGAGACCGATGTGAGCAGGCTCGCATCGTGCTCGGCGACGACCGCGATGACCTCGCCGGACAGCCCAAAGGACTGATAATCCTCGTCGACGACGACCAGACGCCCGGTCTTCGTGACCGAGCGCACGATCGCGTCACGATCCAGCGGTACCAGGCTGCGCAAGTCAATCACCTCGACGCTGATGCCCTCGGCTTCGAGTTTCTCCGCCACATCGAGGCTGTGGTGCACCGAGAGCGACAGAGTCACGATCGTGACATCCGTGCCCTCACGAGCGACCCGCGCCTTCCCGATGGGGACGATGTACTCCTCTTCGGGAACGGCGCCGATCGCGCGATTGTTCTTGGCCATCCACCCGAGACCCATGATGCCCTTGTGGAACATGAAGACCACCGGATCGTCACTGTCGATAGCGGCGGCCATCAGGCCCTTCGCGTCGTAGGGGTTGGACGGCACCACCACCTTCATCCCCGGCAGGTGTGCGAACGTGCCCCAAAGACACTGCGAGTGTTGTGCGCCGTCGGAATACCCGCCGCCGGTCGCGGTCATCAGCACCATAGGGACCTTGACGTTTCCGCCCGACTCGAAGTGAATCTTGGCCATGTGGTTGTAAATCTGGTCCATGCAGACACCGAAGAAGTCGGCAAACATGAGCTCAACCACCGGGCGCATGCCCTCGACGGCGGCGCCGATGCCCAGCCCGATGAAGGCCGTTTCTGAGATGGGCGTGTCAATCACGCGTTCCGGACCGAATCGATCTATCAGTCCGGTGGTCGAGGAGAAGATGCCGCCGTAGGGGCCGACGTCTTCGCCCATCACGAAGACGGACTCGTCGCGTGTCATTCGCTGGCTGATCGCCTCCTGCATTGCCTTGGCGGTCGACAGTTTGCGTCGACCGGGCTCTGGTTCTACTGCCAGCGTGGTCGACTGCTTGGTACCTGTGGGCGCCGTAGTCATGAGTTGACTCCTTCGGAGAAGACGTAGTTGAGGTGTTCACTCGGGTTCGGAGCCGGTGAGGCCTTGGCGAATTGAATGGCGTCTTCAACCTGCTCGACCGCACGGTCCTGCATCGTCTGGAACTGCTCGGCGCTGAGCCCGCCGGCTTGAAGAAGCTCATCCCGGTAACGGGGGATGGGGTCGTGATCGGGAACGCTCTTGAGTTCTGGCCGGTACCCCTCTGCGTCACCCTCGAAATGGCCCCAGAGCCGAAGAGTGTGCACCTCGATCAGTGAGGGGCCGCCGCCGGCACGGGCACGGGCCACCGCCTCGCCGCCGGCGGCATAGACGGCCTCAACCGAGTTGTCTTCGACGCGCACTCCCGGCATGCCGTACGCCGCCGCACGAACGGCATTGGAGGTGACGGACGTTGATCCGGCGCGGGGAACCGAGATGCCCCAGTCGTTGTCTTCGACCACGAAGATCACCGGCAATTTCCATAGGGCGGCAAGATTGAGCGATTCGTGGAAGGCCCCCTGGTTGGCTGCTCCTTCACCCGTGACGGCCACGACCACTCGGTTGTTGCCCTGGCGTTTGAATGCGAACGCCTGACCCAGCGCCGGTGGCAGCCCCTCGGCAATGATTCCGGAACAGGAAAAGTGGTTGCTCGGGTCGAAAAGGTGCATGTGTCCGCCGCGGCCGTGGCCAAACCCATCTTCACGGCCGAAGATCTCGGCCGTCATGGGGCGCAATGCGACACCCTTCGCGATGGCCACGTGGTGCGGACGGTGAGTGGCCGTCAGCGCGTCGTCCGCTGTCAAATGGGCACAGATGCCCGCGGCCACGGGCTCCTGGCCAGCCGAGAGGTGCATCTCGCCCGGCACTAGTCCTGCCCCAATGTCGAAGGCGGGCATCTTGTCGGCGTAGTACTCGCGCCGAATCGCCTCTTCGTAAGTTCTGATCAACACCATGGTGTTCAACAGGCTCCGCCGACTCTCCTCGGTGAGCTCCGGTGTGGTGGATAGCGTCATTGCTTCTCCTCAAACGGGAACGACGACAGTGTCGCACTCCGTTCTTTGACGCTATCGCGATGAAATCGGCGGCGGCAGAGGCAACATTTCAGATGGTGAACTGCCCGAACCTGTCCGCGCCCAGTTGCAGCGAGAGCCGGGCAGCATACGTCTGGAGCGTGCGTATCGTCTTGTCTAGGTTGATGTCGGGCCTGCCGTTCGGCCGAGAAATCGCCAGGGAACCGACGAGACCGGGCGCGCGGAGCCCCACTGCAACGCAGGTGTAGCCAATGGCATATTCCTGCCGATCCACGGATGCTCCCCCAGCGCACTTCAATTGACGCAAGAGGGTACGTCGATCGCTGATGGTGTGCGGGGTGAGCCCCTCGGGTGGATGCCTGGAGAGATAGTCCAAACGTTGCTCTGGGTGAAGCTCGGCCAGAATTTGCTTGCCGAGTGCCGTTGCGTGTGCGCTGTCCGTGATCCCGACCCAGAGATCCACGCGCGGGGATGCCGCGGCGTCGACGATATCGAGTATCCGCACCTCGCCATCATCGAAACGCGACAGGTACGCGGTCGCGCCGAGTTCGTCGGTCACGTCGCGGAGGGTCTGACGACCCCTGGCCAGCAACACAGCTTCGTCGTCACCGTGGCGCAGGCCAGGGAACCTCACGCCGAGAACGAGCCCATCGGGCTCGCTGGCGAGGTATCCCTCGTGCACGAGCGTGCGCGTGATGTTGTAAGCAGTTCCGAGACTCAGTGCAGCTAACTGGGCGATCACCTTGACCGGCAACGGTCTGTGTGCGTTGGCCACGATGTCGACGATGTTCAACGCGCGCTGAACCGACGAAATGAGGGTTTGGCTGGTCTCTGCGGTCATCGTTGACTCCCTCACACAGGATACCGCCCGGCAGGAATTCTGCTGCCTTCGCGAGACGCTGCCGGAAGTGGGGACTCACGATGATCTTGTGGCCGGGCGCTGTCGCTCGGTCACGACACGTGAAACCCTTGTGGGGGAGCCTTCACAAGGGAGTCACCGGTGCGGCCAGGAACGAGAGGGAGCCGACGCAGCTTCGACCACTGAACCTGTCCGGGTCATGCCAGCGAAGGCAGTCGACTGGCCAACTCGGTGAGCGGGTCCACGGTGGCGACCGACTCACGTGCCGGCGTGCGGTCGAGCAAAGAACGCGAGTGACGAGGCCCCGGAGGCTTGTGGCCCCCGTCCGTTGCCGCGGTCAGGGTCGACCCTCGACGGGGCATCGGGGTGGTCGCGGGTCTATGCTGAAGGCATCTTTTCTCTATTCAGCAAGCAATTCCGATAAACAGAAAGACGAGCGCATGCCTCTGCGGAGCGACGACTGGTACCAGGGCGAGACTCGCAACGCGTATATCCACCGCGGGTGGATGAGGCGCGGCGCTCCCGACAGCGCCTTCGAGGGGCGCCCCCAGATCGCGATCGCCAACACCGCGTCGGACCTCACCCCGTGCAACGTGCACCTGCACGAGGTGGCGAAGTCCGTCCGCGACGGCATCTACGAGGCGGGCGGCATCCCACTGGAACTGCCGGTGGTGTCGCTGGGCGAGACCCAGGTGCGCCCCACCGCGATGCTGTGGCGCAACATGGCCGCGATGGCGACCGAGGAGATGCTGCGCGCCAACCCCATCGACGGCGTCGTGCTCCTGGGCGGCTGTGACAAGACCATTCCCTCCCTCCTGATGGCGGCGTCGTCCGTCGACCTCCCCGCCGTGGTGATTCCCGGCGGGCCGATGCTCACCGGCACCTTCCGCGGCCGCCCCATGGGCTGCGGCACCGAGGTGTGGCGCCTGTCCGAGGAGGTGCGCGCGGGCACCATCACCCATCAGGAGTTCACGGACAGCGAGAAGTCGACCGTCCGCTCCAAGGGCCACTGCAACACGATGGGCACGGCGTCGACGATGGGCCTGCTCGCGGAGGCGCTCGGGATGGTCCTGCCAGGGACGGCCGGCATTCCTGCGCCCGACTCTCGCCTGCTGCAGCAGTCGCACGCCGCAGGGCGCCTGGCCGTGGAGATGGTGCGGGCGGACCGTCGGCCCAGCCAGATCCTCACGCGCGGGGCCTTTCACAACGCGATCATCGCGCTCGCGGCCATCGGCGGCTCCACCAATGCGGTGGTGCACCTCCTGGCCATCGCGGGCCGGGTCGGGGTGGACCTGACGCTCGAGGACTTCGACCGGATCGGCTCGCACGTGCCGCTGCTGGTGGACCTGCAGCCCGCGGGCCGGTTCCTCATGGATGACCTCTACCGCGCGGGCGGCCTCGCGGCGGTGCTGAACGAGGTGAAGGACCTGCTCGACCCTGCCGCGCTGACGGTCTCCGGCCGCCCCCTGGTCGACCACCTGGACGGAGCCGAGGTGTGGGACCGCGAGGTGATCCGCACGCGCGAGGAGCCGCTCATCGCCGAGGCCGGCCTGGCCATCCTGAGGGGCAACCTGGCCCCGGACGGCGCCGTGATCAAGCCCGCCGCGGCCTCCCCGCACCTGCTGCAGCACCGCGGCCGCGCCGTCGTGTTCGACAGCATCGAGGACTTCCACGCCCGCGTCGACGATCCGGACCTGGACGTCGATGCGGACTCCGTGATGGTGCTGCGCGGTTGCGGGCCCAAGGGGTACCCGGGCATGCCCGAGGTCTCGAACATGCCCATTCCGGCCAAGTTGCTCGCCCAGGGCGTGCGCGACGTGGTGCGCGTGTGTGACGGCCGCATGAGCGGCACCGCCTACGGCACCGTGGTGCTCCATGTTGCCCCAGAGGCCGCAGCGGGCGGGCCGCTGTCCCTGGTGCAGAGCGGGGACTGGATCGAGCTGGACGTCGCCGGGCGCCGACTCACGCTCGACGTGCCCGACGACGTCCTCGCGGCACGCACCGCGAGCGCGGCCACGACGGACGCCTACGCGGCACCCACGCGCGGCTGGGAACGGCTGTATGTCGACCATGTGATGCAGGCCGACACGGGGGCCGACCTCGACTTCCTCGTTGGCTCCAGCGGCGCGCGTGTGACGCGGGAATCGCACTAGTCGCGAGGTGTTGCGCACGTGTCGACGGACGGCCTACAAGGAGGAACGATGCAACCCCAACACGGCACCATCGCCAGCGCGGCGGCCCGCCTGCGCTCCGCCATGTCGGCCGGCCGCGCCTACGGCATGTGGAGCTCCATCCCCGACACGTCGGTGGCCGAGCTCGTGGCGGGCTTGCCCTACGACTACGTGGTGGTCGACCTCCAACATGGAGTGGCCACGTTCACGGAGCTTCCCGTGATCGCGCAGGCGATGCGAGCGGCGGGCAACGCCCCGCTGGTGCGCGTCCCCTGGAAGGACCCGGCGCAGATCATGCGGGCGCTCGACTCGGGCGCGTGCGGGGTGGTGGTGCCGATGGTCTCGTCCGCGGACGAGGCGGAGGCCGCGGTCAGCGCCTGCCGGTTCCCGCCCGTCGGCGTGCGCAGCTGGGGTCCCATGTGGAGCACCGTGCGCTCCGACGGCGCGCTGCCCCCGGCCGAGCAGGACGCGGGGGCGTTGTGCATCGTCATGATCGAGACTGCGGAGGCGATCGCGGTCCTGGACGCGATCCTGGCGACGGAGGGCCTCGACGGCATCTACATCGGCCCCAATGACCTGGCCCTCGCGTGTGGGTTTGGCCGCGGCACGTACCGCGATGACCCCGAGGTGGCCGCGCTGATTCAGCAGATCGTCGATGCGTGTCGGGCCGCGGGTGTGCCTGCGGGACTGCATTGCTCGGACCCCGAGATGGGTCGCGACTGGATCGCGCGCGGCGCCTCCATGGTCACGATTGCTCAGGACACCGGCCTGATCGCCGACGGCGCGCGGGAGGCGCTGCGCCAGGCGCGGGGGGTCACCGACGCCGACGCCTACGCCGCCGCCGAAGCCGACGCTGGCGCCGCCGCCTACGCCGCCGGGAAGCCGGGGTCGCCTCGGCCGTAGTGAACCTGCCTGACCCGCGACACTACCGGCGGGGGTCGATGTGGAACTTGGGCCCGGCGCCGGCGTCGGCCGGGCGTTCACCCGCAAGAATCGCGGCGGTCGCGTCAAGGCCCACGGTCGCGGCCACGAGCGGCCGCGGGTCTACCGCGCCGGACGCGTAGAGGCCGACGGTCTCCTCGAGCCCGCCCGACGCGGACAGCACCCCCACCGCCGTCACGTCTTTGAGGGCCAGGTCGCGGGAGTCGATGAGGCTGGGCTCGCCCGAGATCCCGATCAGCACCACGCGGCCGCCGGGGTCCACGAGGTTCACGGCGAGCGTGGGGGAGTCCTTGCTGTTGGACGCGTCGACGACGGCGCGGAAGGCGTGGCCGCGGTCGAGTCCGTCCAGGGTGGTGGTGCGCGCGAAGCCGAGGCCGCGCGCGAAGTCCAACGAGCGTGGGGACCGGCCGACGATATGCACCTCGGCGCCCCGCGCCTGGGCGATCTGGGCGACGAGCAGTCCGATGGCGCCGGCGCCGATCACCAGCATGCAGTCGCCGGGCAGCAGGCTCGCGCCGCGCACTGCGCGCAGGGCGTTCCCGCCGGGCTCCACGAGCGCTCCGAGGACCGAGTCGACCTCGTCCGGCAGTGCGACAAGCGCGGAGGTGGGCACGGTGAGGCGTTCGGCGAGTGCACCGGGCCATCCGTGGCGGACGCCGATCTCGTGCCGCTCCTCGCACAGGTGCTGGCGCCCGGCCAGGCAACGCGAGCATCGGCGGCATCCGAGCATGGTGTCGCCCGTGACGCGGCGCCCGATCCAGGAGGCGTCGGGCTCGGCGCCCGCCTCGACTACGTGGCCGCACCATTCGTGGCCGATGCGCACGGGAAAGGCCGCGTCGCCCGAGTGCAGGTAGGCCATGTCACCCGCGTAGAACTCCATGTCAGTGCCGCAGACGCCAACCCGGTCCACCTCGACGATCACCTGGCCCGGCTCTGCGACGGGCTCGGGGACGTCGGCGACGGCGCCGACGCCCGGTCCGGTGATGACGAAGGCGCGCATGCGGGTCCTTCCCATCGAGCCTGAGGGCAACGTCACCAGTGTAATCATGTTCAGATAAAGCGAAGTCAATTCCGATAAACGGAACAAGATGGTAGGGTCCGGTGCATGGCGAACCCCGAAGACACCGCAGGGGCGGCCGACGCGCGGCTGGTGGGATCCGACCGCGTCCTCGCGCTGCTCATCGAGTTGGCGCGGCGACCGGAGGGCGCGAGCCTGGACGACCTTGCCGTGGCCCTCAACAGCGCCAAGTCGACCGTGCATCGGGCGCTCGGTTCGCTGACCAGGTCGGGTCTGGCCACGCGGGAATCGCTTGGGCGTTACGCCGTGGGCGACGAGTTTCTGAGGCTCGCGTTTGAGTATCAGGAGTCGCGTCCGGAGGCGGCGCGGGTGATGCCTGCACTGCGCCAGCTTGCGGAGCGCTTTGGGGAGATCGCGCACTACGCGGTGCTCGAGGGGGGCGACGTGGTGTACCGCGCCAAGGTCGATCCCGCGGCGGGCTCGATACGGCTGACGTCGTACATCGGCGGCCGCAACCCCGCGCGCGCGACCGCCATGGGAAAGGCGATTCTTGCTCACCACCTTTCCACGACGGCCGAGGCGGTGCAGTGGGCGGCCGACCATCCCGTGGAGCAGCGCACGCCGCACACGCTGACGTCCGATGCCGAGTGGGCGGCGGACCTCGCCCGCGTGCGGGAGCGGGGGTTCGCGGTGGACGACCAGGAGAACGAGCCGGGGATCAACTGCATCGCGGTGCGCGTGGTGACGCCGAGCGGCGAGGGGGCGGTGAGCGTCTCCGCGCTCGCCTACCGCACCCCGCTGTCCACGCTGATCGATTGTGTGGATGAGGTGCGCGCGGTCGCCGCGTCGATCATCTAGGCGCGGCGCGGCGGGGCGCAATAGCGAGGTCGACCCAGGTTTCCGGTGAGCGCGCCAACCTCATCTCTTGGAGTGCCAGTGCGCGGCCCCGACCTGACCGACCCCGGCGACGCGGCCACTGAGGGGTGGCGCATTCGTCGCTTACCGGCGCTCACCGTCGCCCGCCGGCGCTTACCGGCGCTTACCGGCGCTCACCGTCGCGTGAGCACCGCGAATCGACATTCGGCGGCTGCGGCACACGGGGATCCGGGAATGAAACACGATTGGCGGTGCTGGCGCGACGGCCGGTGAGCCCGACTGGCCCACGGGCCCCAGTCGAGTAGGGCGTCGCAACCGGGACGAGAGTCGGCGGCATCGAAGCGCTCGCGTGCAAGAATCACCCCGTGACCACAACGGCGCCGCGCTCATCCTCCACCACGTCCACCACCTCCACCGCCGACCTGGCCGCCGCCCTGCGCGCGGCCGTCGCGGGCGAGGTGGACACCTCGGCTCGCCGCCGCGCGGAGTACAGCACGGATGCCTCCAACTACCGCGTGGTGCCGCTCGTGGTGGTGTACCCGCGCGACGCCGACGACGTGCTCGCAGTTCACGCCATCTCTCGCCAGACCGGCACCCCCCTCACGATGCGGGGCGGCGGCACCTCCGTTGCGGGCAACGCGATTGGCCCGGGCATCGTGCTCGACACGTCGCGGCACATGAACCAGATCCTCAAGATCGACGTCGAGGCCAAGACCGCCCGGGTCCAGCCCGGCGTGGTGCTGTCGGTGCTGCAGGAGCGGCTCGCCCCGCACGGCCTGCGCTTTGGGCCCGACCCCTCCACGTCCAACCGGGCGACCTTTGGCGGCCTGATCGGCAACAACGCGTGCGGCCCCCACGCCGTGGCGTTCGGCAAGACCTCCGACAACGTGGTCTCGCTAGAGGTGGTGGACGGCGCCGGCCGACGCTTCACCGCGGGCCCGGGTGGCGCGGCCGCCGTGCCCGGGCTCGACGAGCTCGTGGCCGCCAACCTCAGCCTCATCCGCACCGAGTTCGGGCGCTTCGGCCGCCAGGTGTCGGGCTACAGCTTGGAGCACCTGCTGCCGGAGAACGGCGCCCACCTGGCGCGCTTCCTGGCCGGTTCCGAGGGGACGCTCGCGACCATCCTCGAGGCCACGGTCCAACTGGTGGACGTGCCCAAGGCAAGCCTCATGGGCGTGTTCGCCTACACCGACATGGCGTCGGCGGCCGATGCCGTGGTCCCGATGCTCGCCCACAAGCCCCAGGCGGTCGAGGGCTTGGACGCGCGGCTGGTGGAGCGCGTCGCGGGGGCCAAGGGCAATCAGGGCGTGCCGGACCTTCCCGACGGCGCGGGCTGGCTGTTCGTGGAGATGGGTGCCGACACCGCCGACGAGGTCGAGGCGGCCATGGCCGCGCTCGCGGCCGATTCCGGCACGGGGACGTATCGCATCGTCCGGGACCCGGTGGAGGCGGCGCGGCTGTGGGCGATCCGTGCGGACGGCGCCGGGCTCTCCGGCCGCAGTTCCGACGGTGCGGAGTGCTGGCCCGGCTGGGAGGACGCGGCCGTGCCGCCCGCGAACCTGGGCGCGTACCTGCGGGAGTTCGACCAGGTGATGGAGCGCCACGGCGTCACCGGCCAGCCGTTCGGTCACTTTGGGGACGGCTGCATTCACGTGCGGCTCGACATTCCCCTGCAGCACGATCCGTCGCAACCGGACGGCGCCGTGCTGCGCGCCTTCATGCACGATGCCGCCGAGCTTGTGACGCGCCACGGCGGGTCGCTCAGCGGCGAGCACGGCGACGGCCGCGCCCGATCCGAGCTACTTCCCGCGATGTACAGCCCCGAGGCGATCGCGCTGTTCGGCCAGGTCAAGGCCCTGTTTGACCCGGATGGCCTGCTCAACCCCGGCGTCATGGTGGATCCGGCGCCGCTGGATCGGGATCTGCGCCGCCCCGCCGCGCCGCGCACCCCGGGCATCGGCCACGCCTTCACCCACGATCACGGCGACCTCACCGAGGCGGTGCACCGCTGCACGGGCGTGGGCAAATGCCGCGCCGATGCGATTGGCGAGGGCTCGGGATTCATGTGCCCGAGCTATGCGGCCACGGGGGACGAGAAGGACGTGACGCGTGGGCGCGCTCGCGTACTGCAGGACGCGATCAACGGCACGCTGATTGGCGGGCTGACGGCACCCGAGGTGCGCGAGAGCCTCGACCTGTGCCTCAGCTGTAAGGCGTGCAGCGCCGACTGTCCGTCGGGCGTGGACATGGCCGCGTACAAGTCCGAGGTGCTGGACCGCACGTACAAGGGCAAGTTCCGGCCGATGGCGCACTACTCGATCGGGTGGCTGCCGCGGTGGATGAAGGTCATCGGCCGGGTACCGCGGCTGGTCAACGGCGTGATGGGCGTGAACTGGCTGCGGCGGTTGGTTCTGCCGATCGTGGGGTTGGATAGGCGCCGCTCGTTGCCTCGGTTCGCTTCGAAGCCGTTCCATCGCTCTGAGTTTGCGAAGGCGCGCACGTCCGCCGGCCCCGGCCCCGGCCACGCCACCGCCGCTCCTGGCAACACGGCCCTTGGGAACACCGCCCCTGGCAACACCGCCCCTGGCCACGACATCCGCGGCAACACGGCCCCTGGGAACACGGCCCCTGGGAACACGGCCCCTGGGAACACGGCCCCTGG
>NZ_JADQBE010000019.1:100680-114508 GCF_016278765.1 Demequina sp.
CGGCCCCTGGGAACACGGCCCCTGGGAACACGGCCCCTGGGAACACGGCCCCTGGGAACACGGCCCCTGGCCACGACATCCGCGGCAACACGGCCCCTGGGAACACGGCCCCTGGGAACACGGCCCCTGGGAACACGGCCCCTGGCCACGACATCCGCGGCAACACCGTCGTCCTGTGGGCGGACTCCTTCACGGACGGCCTCAGCCCCGAGATTCCCGAGGCGATCGTGCGGGTGCTTGAGGACGCGGGGCTGCGCGTGCTGGTCACGGCGGGCGACGCGTGCTGCGGCGTCACCTGGATCTCCACCGGTCAGCTCGACGGCGCCAAGAAGCGCCTTGGCCACCTGCTCGAGGTGCTGGGCCCGTTCGCGGTCAATGGCATTCCGATCATCGGCGTGGAGCCGTCGTGCACGGCGGTGCTGCGCGGCGACTTGACGGAGCTCCTGCCGGACGACCCGCGCGCCCACGCCGTCGCGGCCGCCACCTTCACGCTGGCCGAGATCCTCACGGGGCGTGCCCCGGTCAAGCCGCGCGACGGCTGGCAGGTGCCCAGCTTGGCGGACGTCACGGCCGTGGTGCAGCCGCACTGTCACCAGTACTCGGTGATGGGGTTCACAGCCGACCGGGATCTGCTGGCGCGCGCGGGCGCCACCGTGACCGAGGCCTCGGGGTGCTGCGGCCTTGCGGGCAACTGGGGCTACGAGAAGGGCCACTATGACGTGTCCCGGCAGATCGCCGAGAACTCGCTGCTGCCGGCTTTGCGCGAGGCGGGGCTCGCTCCGGCCGACGCTGGGGTGCCGGGCGCCGACGCTGGCGCGGGGCTCGCTCCGGCCGACGCTGGGGTGCGCGCCGTCGACGCGGGAGAGGGGAGCACTGACTTTGGGGTGCGGGGCGCCGACGCCCCGGACGGCGTGGTCTACCTGGCCGACGGCGTCAGTTGCCGGACCCAGGCGGACGCCTTTGTGGGGGTTGAGGGTCTGCATCTGGCTCAGGTGTTGGCGGCGCGCCTGGAGCGATGATGGTCGCGCGGGGCGACCCCGCTCACGACCCGCGCTGACGGTCGAGCTTGTAACCAGCACCGCCCTGCTCACCACGTCAGCGCCGCCCTGCTCACCACGCCAGCACCGCCCTGCTCACCACGCCAGCACCGCCCTGCTCACCACGCCAGCACCGCCCGCGCCCAGCGACCCACCACAAACCCACTCCAGCTATGCGGCGAGTCGCATGCGCGCTCGGCCGCCGCGCCGTGGGCGCTGCGATGGGTCCACGGACGGGGGCGCCGTGATCCACACCTCACCGTTCTTGATGTCAAGCTTCCAACCGTCTCGGTGCACGCGATGGTGACAGCCCGTGCATAACAGGACCCCGTTGTCGAGGTCGGTCTTGCCGCGATGTCGGTCCCACCACCGAATGTGGTGAGCTTCGCAATATGAGGGCGGCGCATGGCACATCGCGCACCCTCCGTCTCGCTCCACCAGCGCGAGGCGTTGGGCGCGCGTGAAGAGTCGCCGGGCGCGGCCTATATCGAGGGGTTCGGAGCCGCCGCCCAGCACCAGGGGGATGATCTCCGCGTCGGCGGCCATGGCGCGTAGGGTTCCCGCACTGACCGGGACGGGGAGGTCGTCACTGTCTCCCAGTCCGGCGCCGGTCCGCATTTCGTCAAGTCCCATGCGGACCACCACCGTGGTGGTCACGCCTGACGTCGGCTCGTCGCAGGCCATGCCGTGGCGCGCGAGCCCCACCAGTGCATCGGCGCGTATCTGGCCGACCGTGCGGGTGTCGCGCTCGAGTGGGTCGGCGTCGCGTCGGCGTCGGAAGGCGTCCTTCACCTGAGCGTCGAGCCAGGCAATGACGGGCGCCGCGGCTGGAGGGTCGAGCCTGGCCTGAATGAGCATCATGCCGTCGGATTCCTCGCTGACAGACACATGTCGCGCGTCGTGCTGGCGACGTTCCCGTTCCTCCCACGCGGCCGGATCTGAGCTTGCCTGGAGTCGCTGACACACGCGGCGAAGTTGGGCCAGGTCGAGGTCGCGCGCTCGCGCCACGAGCCGCTCTTCCACCTCGGAGGCGCCTTCGCCCAGCGCGTCCAGGGTGCGGCTGACCAATGCCGCCGCTTGGGCGCCGATCTCCCCCGAGGTCAGGCTTGCGGCCACGTGAGGATAGGCGGGAGGCGCCGCCGTGTCAGCGTCGTCGTGGCGGGCATCGTCCGACGTGACGCCGGACGCGAACGCACGGCCGGCGTCGATCAGGTGTGTGGCATCACCGAGCGACCCCCCGGTGGCTTGGGCAACCATGCGGCCAGGAGAGGAGAACCCGTGCGACCGAGCCAGCCCGCCGGGGCCAAGTTCGGGAGCGGAGCGTCGGCCCACTTCGAATGCGAGGGCCGCGAGCATCGCCTCGGTGGTCCGGCGCACCTGGGCCGCAGCGCCCTGCGCTGCAAGCAGCTCGCCGGGCTCGAGCGTCGCGACAGCGCGCCCCTCGAATGCCGCGAGCGACTCGAGGGCCGCGGCAATCGCGACGGTGGAAATGTCCATGGATTCATTCAAGCAGGGGGGTCTGACAAATGGGGTCAAACGGCATCAAATTGTGGAATGGGCACGATGCGTCGACCTGGGTACGACGCACCGGCGGCCTGGCAACGGACGACGCCGACGCACCGGCGGCCTGGCAACGGACGACGCCGACGCAACGGACGACGCCGACGCAACGGACGACGCCGACGCAACGGACGATCCAGCCTCCCCGCGCCCGGACCCGTACCCCCCGCGGTCGGGAGCGGATGGAGTGCCGCTCGCCGCCCGTCAATTACGATATGGGGATGCCACAGCCCCAACCGCGACATGCCGCCACGTCGCGCCGTCTCAGCCGTGGGGCCAAGGTACTCATCTCGATTGCCACAGCATTCGCGGTGCTCGTCACCGGCACCGGCATCGCGGCGCTCGTCGTCCGCTATCAGATCAACGCGAACATCAATCACGTGGAAGTGGCCTTCCCGGTGTTGCCCAATGTGCCGACCCCCACCGCAGAGCCCCAGGGCGACCCGCCCATCGATTTCTTGGTGCTTGGCTCTGACTCGCGCATCACCGATGGCAATTTGGGCCAAGTAGTGGAGGGCGGCAGCAACTCCGACGCCATGATGCTGGTGCAGATTTCGGGTGACCGCACGTCGCTCAACGTCCTGTCGATTCCACGCGATTCGTGGGTGCCCATCGAGGGTCACGGTGAAGGGAAAATCACCTGGGCTTACAGCTACGGCGGCCCGGAGCTAGCGATCTCGACCGTTCAGAACCTCACGGGCGTCACGATCGAACACTTTGTTGTGCTCGACTTCACCAGCTTCAAGAGGTTGACGGATGCGCTGGGTGGCGTCACCGTCAAGACCGCTGAGGGCGACAGGCGCATGAATGGTGAAGAGGCGTTTGACTTTGTCCATGATCGCTTCACGGTGAGCCAGGGCGACCTCGACCGGGTGCGGCGCCAGCAGGCGTGGATCAAGGGAATGATGCACGAGGTGTTCAACAAGGATGTTCTGAAGTCGCCCGCCAAGGTGGCTTCGCTGATCACCATCGTGCTCGATTATTCGGCTGTGGACCAAGGCATCACCTTCGATTACTTGGCGGGGTTGGCGCTGGAGGTGAAGGACCTCAGGCCGGGCTCTGTGCAGTTCTTGACCGCCCCGCACGCAGAGTCGGGACTCATCATTCCGGGTCAGAACCAGTGGGCACTTCGCATCGACTATGACAAGTTCGACCCGTTCATGGAGGCGTGGCGGGACGACAAAGTGGTGGAGTACCTCGCGGCGCACCCCAACCAGATCCCCGATCTGGAAGACCGCCCGGTCGAATAGATCAATGGCCGACGGGTCCGGGGGCAGTGCGCACAAGGTCCCGACCGCACGTTGGTAGGGTGGTGACGGCATCCGAGCGCGGATAGCGCGGGTGAACTGAGGGGCTACACGGCTCAACTGTGGTTGACGGTTGTGCGTCGTGTTGGAAACCTCTGAGAGCACAGGGGGTATGGGATGGCGGACCGTGACTCGGGCACGTCGCCGCGGCCGATGCGCGAAAGCATGGGCTGGGCGGTCTGGATGCGTGCCGCCCTTGGCGGTTCGGACTTGCTGGTCGCAACGTTCGCCGTAGCGGTTGCTCATGGGGTGCGGTTCGGGTTTGATTCCGATGCCACGCTCACGGGCGGACCCTGGTCGCCGTCCTACATGTTCATGAGTGCCTTGATTGCGTTGGGGTGGTGGTGGGCGCTCGGCATCGGTGGCTCGCGCGATGCGACGGTCCTGGGCCACGGGCCGCAGGAGTTGCAGCGGCTGGTGAGCGCCTCGTGGCGCGTGTTCGCTGTGGTGGCCATGATCGCCTTCGCGACGCAGTGGCAGATCTCGCGCTTCTACCTGCTGGTCGCGTTGCCGGTCGGAGTGATGGGGCTCTTTGTGACGCGCGGACTGTGGCGCCTGTGGATCCATGCGCAGCGCGACAAGGGCTACCTGCAGGCGAACGTGCTCATCGTGGGTGCCGAGTCCAGCGTGCGCGAACTCGAGGTCCGTTTTCGCGGAGGGCGCCGCGCGGGCTTTCGCGTGGTGGGCGTCGCCTCGGTGCCCGGCCATACGGAGGACTGGTCCGGCCTGGACCCGAGGATTACGCGGCTCGGTTCCTTGGATGATCCGCTTGCGCAGGCCACCTCGGTGCGCGCCGAATACATCGTGGTGGCGGGAACCGAGGCGATGTCTTTTGAGGAGAGCCACAAGTTGGGTTGGGCACTTGAGGGATCGGACATCGGCTTGCTCATTGCGCCGTCGCTGGCGGACGTGGCTGGCCCGCGCGTACACGTCACGCCGGTAGCCGGCTTGCCGCTCCTGGAGGTGACGGCGCCGACGTTTGTGGGCACGCGGTACGTGGTCAAGGCGGTGCTGGATCGCCTGGGGGCACTGGTATTGCTGGTGCTGACAGCATTGCCGATGCTCGCCATCGCGATCGCGATCCGGGCGGGATCCCCTGGCCCGGTCTTCTTTGTCCAGGAGCGGGTGGGGTTGGGCATGAAGCCGTTCCCGATGCTGAAGTTCCGGTCGATGTACGCGGACGCGGAAGAGCGGCTCGAGGATCTTTTGGAGCACGACGAGGGGGCTGGGGCCCTGTTCAAGATGAAGAATGACCCGCGAATCACTCCGGTGGGCCGCCTGCTGCGACGTTTCTCGCTCGATGAGTTGCCGCAGTTACTCAACGTCTTGTTGGGCCACATGTCGCTGGTGGGCCCGCGCCCACCGTTGGCCCGCGAGGTGGAGCAATGGGAGGACAACGTCGAGCGTCGTCAGTTGGTGAAGCCCGGTCTCACGGGGCTCTGGCAGGTTTCGGGGCGGTCGGATCTGAGCTGGGAAGAGTCGGTACGCCTGGACCTTTACTACGCTGAGAATTGGTCCCTGGGCGGTGACCTGGTGATCATCCTGAGGACGATCTATACGGTTCTGCGACAGTCTGGGGCGTACTAGGTGTTGCGTCTCATGAGGTTGGTGAGGGCGGGGCAGTGAGGAGGGATAGGCCTTGACCGCCACCAGTGATCGCCGTGTGGTGTCGCACCTGGTGTCTGGACTGTGCACGGGCCTGCGCTAAAGAGTCTGGCTACACTGCAACGTCACCGTGGCTGATCGCGCGTGGCTGACTTGCTCCAGGTTGGCGCGCGAGCGTCACTCCCAGCGAATACCAGAGAAAGGCCGTGGCACCGAGCGCAGAAGCGGATTCGGAAAGTGCGGCAACGGTAAGCAAACTGAGGCCCATAAAGGCCTCGATCGACGCGAGCCGATGCGTGGCGAGCGCGCGACACAACCACACCACGACACCGATCACGAGTAGCACCAGGGGCAGACCGAGCCAGGCGAAGTAAAGCCCTAGGAGACTCTCGCTTCCTGGACCAACTTCACCCCCGCGAAGCGCCGCCTGATACCCGGTAGAACCGAACCCAATTCCAAAAGGATTGGCAAGGGCCGTTGTCAGACCGGAGAAGAATCCCTCGGGATGGCTGCTGGTGTTCCCCTGCTGCATGAATGTGAAGCCAATGGCCACGGTGACGACGGCGACGCCAACTAGCACGGCTAGATGGTTGACCTTTTGCCACAGCAACTCGAGGATAGTCACAGTAGCGAAAATCAACATCCCCGCGCGCCCGAAACTTGCGGCCAACGCGGCGGCGATGACGGCGAGGAAGGCAATTCGCGCGAGTCCCCTCAGTTGTCGCATAGCCGCGTAGGCTCCGCCAGCTAGGAAGAGTGCGAGCATCGGGGGGTTGAAAAACGGCCCCCCGGCTCTGAATAGCGGCTCGCCCCCTATGACTCCGTCCGCGTAGTAAGCAGCTGGCAGGCCGTGTCGAAAATCCGAGCCGCTGGCACCGAGTACGTCGGTCGCGTACCACGATGGATCCAGCAGTGGTCTTTGAACCATGACTTCCAGAAGGGCCCATACTGCCGAAAACGATGCAAGGCCGATCACGGCCCACCCAATGCGACGACCGTTGCCAGCAAGTACCCTCCCAACCAGGAGGAGACCGAGCGGCAGAAGCACCTGCCGCAACTGCGCGAAGCCCGTTACGGGATCAGCGGCGCGGAGGTAGGCGACTCCGGCAAGGATTGCGACAAAGGCGTATACCGCGAACGCGCGTCGGTCCCGCGACAGGGCCAGCAGACACGCGCTAGCCAAAGCTACGGAGACAGTGATGTCGTCCGTATATACAAACAATGGTTCGTGAAAGAACGTGACGAGAGTACGTTGAAGAACACCCGCTATTAACGTGATCACGATGAGCCAGTCGAACGCCCGGCGCCAGGCGAACCATACCGAGACTGCGGAGAGAACGCCGAGCAACACGAAACTCATCGATTCTCCTCCTCTAGGCGCGGGACGCGAAGTGGTGCGCGAGCGCAATTTACGATGTATAAACTCAGTGAGATCACAGTACCCACCAGTTCACATTTGCACGGGGCGTCCCGGTCATGGAGCTCCGGGTCTTGCGGTCATCGAGCACGGAGTGCTTGGTGGCGTGCCCCGCCAATTCTAGGCCTAGCATCTCAAGGAGTTGAGGAAGCGCGCCCGAGCAACGATTGCAGCAGTTGGGTTGCTCTTCCACTTCTCTACACGCCGTAAATCGGGATCGGTGGTGATGATGCCAACGGTTTCGGTTGAGGCAGCGAGCGCGCCCTCAATGATGATTCTCACTTCAAGCACGGCGCACGACCCGCCTGGCGCGCCATTGGCTCGCTAGCGCTGAGTATGGCATTCAATTCAGGTCATGATGGCCGGTTGCCAACCTCAGCGGGTGGCTCAACGGGGTTGGTCTAAGGACGTCTTCTCGCCGATGGAGGAACAGGCGATCTCTTTGCGGCACACATCCCCAAGCGCGCAATCGCACAAGTTATCTTCAGCACTGCCCATGTAGAAGACGGTTCGATGTTCGGCGCCCGCTTTTCGGCGCCCCAGGCGGTGTCCATTCGTCAGACTCTCCCCATGACACAGACCGCGAGTTCATCGACGAGGCTTGCGCGCGTATACCCAGGTCTGGAGCGGGTACCCTTGCAGCGTGACCAGTTCGGAGCAACGGCGATGTGCATGAACTTCACTGGGGACACCACTCCGTGTCGCATGCTGAATTGTGAAGTGTCACCGAGACTCGTGTTGAACCATGGTGTGCGACGTCGTTCCGAAGTCGCGGGTCGATAGTCTTGCCGCTCATCTCACGAGTTCCGTGCGAAGTGCCGATGGGTCCACGCTAAGCCTAGAGGGAGCGTAGTGGAGAAGAAGCGAGTGAGCATCTTAGGCACGCGGGGCTACCCGAGCTACTACGGAGGGTTCGAGACTGCGGTGCGCTACCTGGCCCCATATCTCGCGGACCAGGGGTGGGAGGTGACCGTCTATGGCCGAAAGGGCGCCATCGCAACGGTCGGGCCGCGTGACGAGCGAGTTACGGCCAGACTCACCTCGGGGCTCGAGACACGGTCCCTGAGTACCCTTTCCTACGGCCTGACCGCGTCACTTGCAGCCAGCCGGAATCGACCCGACGTAGTGCTCATGATGAACGTCGCCAACGGATACTTCCTTCCCTTTCTGAGGGCACGCGGCATTCCGACGGTCGTCAATGTCGATGGCATCGAGTGGGAGCGGGAGAAATGGGGTCGAGCGGCGCGCGCCATGTTCCGCAATGGAGCGAGAGCAACCGCCAAGTTTGCCAGCGAACTTGTGGCGGATTCGCACGCGATCGGAGACTATTGGCGAGAACATTACTCGCGCGACGGAAAGTTCATTCCGTACGGTGGCGAGGCGCCGAGCACCGAACTTCCCGTCGAAGAAGGGCTTGAGCACGGCAAGTATGTCCTCTTCGTCGCGCGCTTTGTCCCGGAGAACTCGTTCCATGAGTTCATGGCCGCAGTACCGCAGATGGCAGAGGAGTCTGACGTGGTGATTGTTGGGTCGTCGGGCTATGGCGGCGATCTCGACAAACGGGCCGCAGATCTCGCGCGAGACTACGCAAATGTTCGTTGGCTTGGACACGTGAGCGATGACGTCCGGATCCAATCCCTTTGGCAACATTGCGGAGCTTACTTTCATGGGCACAGTGTGGGTGGAACGAACCCCGCTCTTGTACAGGCTATGGCTTGCGGCGCGCCCGTAGTCGCGCGTGACACCGTGTATAACCGCGAAGTCTTGGGTGATGCGGGAGTGTTTGTGCCCGCGCGTCCGGATGCCATTGCAGACGCGCTACGGGATGTCCTGAAGGTCGATCAAACAGCCCGTGTCGCCCGCGCGCGAAAACGAATTGACCAGACATACAACTGGGAAGCCGTTTGTTCGAGTTATGAGCGGCTTCTGACGGAGACAGCAGGAAGATGACGCCACGGCTCGCGGTGATGAATCCGTTACCCGACGCACTAGCGCATTACGAGCGCGAACTGCGCGAGACCCTTTCACGGGTTGGCGAACAGTCGGTCGCCCTGGATGCGCGTCCGGTAGAAGGGCTCGAGGGCGTCCTAGGCAAGGCGCGCATGTTCGCCAACGCGATACACAATGAGAGCGTCTCGCGCGACGCCAGCGCGGCCGTATTGACCACGTGGCCCTCGCTCGGTCTACTCGATGCAAGATTGGTATCTGCTCGCCGCAATCCCAGAGTGGTCATACTCCATGACCCTGTGCCTCTGCGTCAGCAGGTGGGGTTTGGGCGCACCGCGCGCGAATGGGCGAGTCGTGCGCGCCAGGGTCGCCGCCCTACCATCCTCTTGCATTCAGACGCGGCGCACCGGGAAGCAAGCCGGCTCCTGCCACGCCACGCGCTCTTGAGTGCTCTACATCCCATGCTGAACGCCGCACCACCCACCCGCACTTCGCAAGAACCGGTAATTCTTGTCGCAGGTCAGTTCAAACCCGCTCGAGACCTGGAACTGCTAGCTGCGATCGGACCGAAGTTGCGAAAGAGCGGATTGAGGCCACAGATCGTAGGACGCGGCTGGCCGGATATCGACGGCTGGGAGACTGACGCGAGGTTTGTGCCAGAAACTGAACTCGACGACCTGTTGGCTAGCGCGTCCATGGTTTTGCTGCCGTATTCCCACTACTTCCAAAGTGGCATCGCGGTTCGGGCGCTAGAAAACGCCACGCCTACCTTGGGCGCCCGCACTGGATTCCTAGAGGATCTTCTTGGTGACGGGTTCGAGGGTCTGGTCGACTCGAGCCGACCCGAAGAGTATGTTGAGCGCGCCAAACAGGTGGCAACCGTGCCGCAGCCCGATGTAATCCGCCTTCTGGACAACGCGCGGGCGCGCGTCGATGACTCGTGGCGACTCTTAGTCGATTCGCTGGGCGCGAATCGCGATGAGTGAGACGCGAACTGCGCGCCGCCGCCAACTCGACCGGGACGCGAGCCCAGTAAAGAACGTGAATACTCTCGGACTGTTAAGAGGTAAGAAGAGTCCTGAGCCGACTGCTGCCGTTGCCATTATGGGCGCAACTGTCATAGGTTCGATTTACGCCGGAGTCACAACTGATGAGGTCACTTTATCGACTCACGCGGTCGCTGCACTCGAGATTTCCCTCTCGGCAGACTTGCTATATCACGCGAGTCAATCCGCTTTCCTTGAGATATCGACTAGCGTGACTCCATTACAGAGCTATACCGGCGCGCAAGCAATGATACCGTGCGTCTCAATACGCTGCAGATCGTCATCGTGTTCAATCCCGTTTACCCAAAAGGGCTCTCGTCGATGCCCCCAATCATCTCACTCGCCAAGCGTGGCGCACGATACTCGCATGCGATCCAAGGTGGGTGAAACTAACACATGAACGACCTTCGCACAACTGCAGCGCGCGGTGGTGCTTTTACGCTGTCATCCGCAGTGTTGAATTTGGTCAGCCAGTTGACAGCCATGCTTGTGCTCGGTCGCATTCTCGTTCCTGAGGATTTCGGCATGGTTGCTGTCGCCACAGCCATCGCAGGTCTTGCGCAAGTTGTTATCAACATGGGCTTGTCGCGTGCTGCCATTCAGATTCCGATACTGACCCAGCCGGTACAGAGCGCACTATGGTTAGTCAACCTGGCTATGGGGCTATTAGTAATGGTCGCTATGCTTCTTTCGGCCCCCTCGTTTGCCCGCTTATACGGGGATATTCGTCTCACTGGGGTATTCGTGGCGGTTGCCACGATCCCAGCCTTGCTCGGCGTGCAGGTCCAGTCGCGAGTGGTGTTGATCCGCTCGCATCAATTCGGAAGACTGGCCGGGGCCGAGGCGGCAGGTAGTTTGGTTTCCGTCGCAGGGGCGGTGACAATGGCGGTTGCGGGAGCCGGCTATTGGGCAATTGTCGCTTTGCCAATTGTATACGCCGCGGTTTCTAGTGTCGCGGTTCTGATTATGGCTCGGTGGCTTCCTAGCCGTCTAGGAGATTGGGTCGACGTCAGGAGGGTGGTGGCGAGCGGAACCCGAATCGCAGGTACCGCCATACTCGAGAACAGTGGTCGATTCTTTCTCATCCCGGTTATCGCAATGCAACTGCCGACGGCGGCTGTCGGGCAGTTTGACCGAGCTCAGCAGGTCGCAATGTTTCCGCATACGTCTGTCCTAAATCAGCTTCAGCGTGTTGGGATTCCACTATTTTCGACAATCAGTGGATCCTCTGAGCGCGTTGGCAGGGCTTGGCTAGAGGTTCAATCCCTTTTTCTCTTGGCGGTCGGTTTATTTTATGTCACGCTTGCGGTCACAAGCCGAGATGTTATCCTCATCGTGCTCGGCCCGGGTTGGTTGGTAGCGGGAAAGCTTCTTGGGATTCTCGCTATTGTCGCTCTCGCGCGAACGCTGGCGCTTGTGCCACAATGGATTCTCATTGGTTGTGGCTATTCTACGGGTTTGCTACGCATGAGCATAATTGCTCAGCCATTAATCTTCGGATGTAGCCTTATTGGACTTCTCGGCGGGGCGCTTGGAGTGGCGATTGCAAGCGCTTTGGCGAATGCCTTCTATCTTCCGGTGTTGTTTTGGTATGTCTCGCGAAAAATCGGTGTGTCACTGCGCCCCATGGCTAAACATGTGGTTTGGCTGACCGCCACCGTCCTGCTGCCATCTGGGATCCTGGCGGCGGCCCTTTCTCGAATATCTGGGAGTCCAATCGCCAGCATTTTGCTAGCCGGGTGCGGCGTGACGTTGGTGATTTCGACGCTTCTGGTCGTTAGCCGTTCGCACCGACTGCTTTTTGCTGGGGTCCGACAGCAGATTGCCGCGCTACGGGGCGTTCGCTGAACAACTTGAAATGTGCACATCGTCCCTCGTCGTCGGGGCCTTGTATTCGGTGAAACGGTTCAGAGACGTTGTGGTAGAGACCAGCAAGGGCCATCGTTGCCGAAGTGCCGGACCAGTTCGGGAGAGACTCTCATCGACTGCTCGGAGGCCAGGGCTCCACTGCTGTTAGGTCCTCCAACGAATATCCGAATGGCTGGATCCTTGGCTCATAGTCGCGTACAACGGCCGCGTACTCCCGCCTGAGCAGTGGGCTCACTGCGTCCCTCACAAGTTCCCGCAGATCAACTCGGCTACGGACCCGCGATCGGGGGCGCACCGTTTTTGAGGCGCGCTTGACGGCCATTTGCTCCCACCGTTGGCTATAGCGCTCCGAACGGCTGGATGCGAGATTCTCCACCTTGAGTTCTGCGGGCAATTTGATCTCTCTTCCCACCCGCTCGAACTCGCCGACCGGATCCTGAACAATGTGCTCGTACTTCGCGACACTGGCACTTCGGAGGTGGGGTAGGTCGGCACTCAGAGTCTCGTGCGCAGTGCACCACAACTCCACGAGTCCGGCCAGTCGGAAGCCCATTTTTCCGCGCATGTCCGGGTACCACTTTTCCACTGCGAGGGCCTGAAGCATGGGGTGTCTCACGACGAACAAGAATCCGCTATCCGGGAACGCGGCTTGGAGATAGCGCGAGCGAAGGATATTTAGCGGGGTCTTTTCGACGAGGAACTCTCGCGACAGGTCCCAGTACGGCGACCACGAGTTCCACAATTGTTCGCGGAGAGTGTCAGGGTTTTCGACATCGCGCTCGGTGAGGTGCGCTCGGGGGTTGAGCGCCCACGCCGTCGGTCCTCCGAGAACGCTCCCTTGCGGGTACGCGTCTTGTAGGAATTGCCCCTCATCCATCATGGCGCCGGTCTCAGTGAGACCGCTGGCTTGCGGGGAACCCGAAACCACTTGAGCGACCACGGTCGTGCCACTGCGATGCAGCCCGCCAACGAAGATCATGGTCTGGTTAGGTCCGCCGTGCGTCGAGCGTTCACTTTTGGTCACATTCTGACCCTATCGGTAGGTGCGCGGGCCATTGACTCCGCTAACCTCGCCTGGTGAGTGAAAAAATTCCCGCGCGCCAAATCTTTGTCGGGGGCATGCAACGCAGTGGCACCACGCTGCTGGGGCGGCTTCTTGCACAGCACCCCGACGCCGCAGGTCTGTCAGGAACTCATACTGATGAAGACGAGGGTCAATTCGTCCAGGATGTCTACGCCGACGATCACCGCATGGGTGGTCCCACTCGATGGGCTTTTCATCCACAAGCTCACCTTACCGAGCAAGATGTCGCAGAGAGTTCGGTTGCGCGAGACTCGCTGTCCAAGGCGTGGGCGCCGTACGTTACCGACTCTGACGCCTCAGTGTTGATCGAGAAATCGCCGAGCAACTTGACCAAGACGCGGTGGTTGAGGGCCGTGTTTCCGGACTCGACATTCGTGGTGGTGACGCGCCACCCAGCGATTCAGGCGCTCGCTATTCAGAAGTGGTCGGGTATCGGCGGGTCCGCCGGATTTGGGATCGAGAAGCGCGTCGATCACTGGCGCCACGCGATGAGCACCTTCCGTTCCGACGCCGCAGGGCTGGGCGATGTTTGGGTGGTGCGGTATGAATCACTGGTCGCCCAACCGCGGGAGGTTCTGGACGCGCTAGCGGCCTCGATAGGACTCGCGCGTTTCGACTTTGACGTTTCGAGTGTGCGTGACCAATCAAGCAAATACGTGGATTACTGGAACGCGATGCGCGACGCACCCCGGGGGTGGTCTCATCCCCCGGTTGTCATCGGCGGTTTCGGTTTTCCCGGTTCGTACACCGGTCGGCGAGCCCTCTCACGGCTTTACTGGGGTACGAGAGCGGCGGCTGATAGAGAGATCATTGCGCGAAAGTACTCAGTTGCCGCAGCCGATTGGGGATATGACGTCGATGCTCCTGGAGCGGTTTCGTCTGACGGTTTGCCGTTCGCGATCTAGGGCGTGTCTCTGAAGTCATGCGAGCCAGAGTATGATCGCGGCGAGGACGAC
>NZ_JADQBE010000041.1:0-16033 GCF_016278765.1 Demequina sp.
TACGCGATGCTCATGCTGCTCGGATTCCTGGTGCTCGCCAGCATCATCGTGGTGGGGGGATAACCCATGGCCATTCTGACGATCCTCATCGCCGTACCTGCCGTGGCGGGTCTGGCACTGCTGACGATTCCGCAGTTGCGTGCCGTCGCACGCCAGTTCGCGCTGGCCGTCGCCGGCCTGGAGTTGGCCGCGGTCATCGGCATGCTTGCCGCCTTCGACCGCGGCGACGCCGGTGCGTTCCAGTTCGCCGAGACCTACTCCTGGATTCCGCAGATCGGCGCGAGTTGGGCTCTCGGCATCAACGGCATCGGGCTGAGCCTGATCCTGTTGGCCGCACTGCTCACCCCACTCACGATGCTCGCCGGGTGGACCGAGGACGAGGAGGAATCGCGCCGCGCGCAGTACTACGGGCTGCTGCTCATCACCCTGGCGTTCATGGTGGGCATCTTCGCGGCCCGCGACGTCTTCCTGTTCTACGTGCTGTTCGAGGCGATGCTGCTGCCGCTGTACTTCCTCATCGGCTCGTTTGGCGGCGAGCAGCGCCGGTATGCGGCGGTAAAGTTCCTGATCTACTCGCTGCTCGGCGGCCTCGTCATGCTGGTAGCCGTGATCGCGCTGTACTTTGCGGGCCCCGGCGGCGATCAGGCATTCCTTACGGACAACCTCACCGGCCTCACGTATGACGCCCCATGGATCGAGAACCTGCTGTTCCTCGGATTCTTCTTCGCGTTCGCGATCAAGGCGCCCATGGTGCCCGTTCACACGTGGTTGCCCACGGTGGCCGAGTCGGCACGCGCAGGGACCACGACGCTCCTGGTCGCCGTCCTCGACAAGGTCGGCACCTTCGGGATGCTCACCCTGTGCCTCACGTTGTTCCCCGCGGCGTCGGCGTGGGCGGCACCGGTCGTCATCGTGCTGGCCGTCATCTCCGTGATCTACGGCGCGCTCGCCGCGATCGGCCAGGACAACATGTTCCGGTTGGTGGCATTCACCTCGGTGAGCCACTTCGGCATCATGGTGCTGGGAATCTTCGCCTTCACCCGTACCTCCATCGAGGGCGCGACGTTCTACATGGTGAGCCACGGACTGTCGACGGGGGCCCTGTTCCTGCTGGTCGGCTTCCTGGTGAAGCGACACGGCACCGCCTCGGTGGAGGCCTACGGCGGTCTGCAGCGAGTCGTTCCCGTGTTCGCGGGCACCTTCCTGATCGTCGGCCTGTCGGCGCTCGCGCTGCCTGGCATGTCGCCGTTCGCTTCGGAGATCATGGTGCTGATCGGCTCCTACGAGGCAGCCAGGTGGGGCGTCATCATCGCCGCGCTGGGCGTGATCCTCGCGGCCCTGTACATCCTGCTCACGTACAAGAAGGTGTTCACCGGCCCCGCTCCCAAGGCCATGGAGCCCACCAAGGAGCTGTCGCTCATGGAGCGCGTGGCCGTCTGGCCGCTGATCGTGGCCATGCTCGTGCTCGGGTTTGTGCCGGCCCTTGCGGTGAACTACTTCAAGGATCCGAGCGCAGCCATCGTTGTCAGTGTTGAGGAGGCCGGGCTGTGACGTACACCGCTCCCGATATCGCCTGGGCGCCCCTTGTGCCCATCATCGTCGTGCTCGTCGCGGGCGCCGTGGGTGTGCTCATCGAGGCATTCATGCGCAGTGTCGCGATGCGCCGCATGGTGCAGCTGCAGCTGGCCGTCGTGGCGCTCGTGCTCTCGGCGTTCGCCATCGTCTGGCAGTGGGTCGCCATCGACGGGGCCGGCGTCGTGGTGCTGAGCAACATGATCTCCCTCGACCGCCAGGCGCTGGCGTGGCAATTTCTGCTGGTGGTATTCGCCATCGGCGGCGTGCTGCTGTTTGCCGACCGCAATCGTGAGGGCGAGGACGCCTTCACACCGCTGGCATCCGTGGCGCCGGGATCGTCCGAAGAGACGGTCGCCCGCGCCAAGGGGATGGCCGTCACCGAGTCGTTCCCCCTGCTGATGCTCGCGACCGGCGGCATGATGCTGTTCGCCACCGTCAACGACCTGCTGTTCTTGTTCGTGGCTCTCGAGTTGTTCTCTCTGCCGCTGTACATCCTTGTAGCGCTGGCGCGCCGACGACGCCTGCTCAGCCAGGAGGCGTCGCTGAAGTACTTCCTGCTGGGAGCCTTCTCCTCAGCGATCCTCCTGTTCGGCGTCGCACTGGTCTACGGCGCCACGGAGACGACGGCCATGACCGGCCTGTTCGAGCACTACTACCCACAGCGGCACACCCTGCTGCTGCTCGGCCTGTTCATGGTGGTCGTGGGGCTGCTCTTCAAGATCGGCGCGGTGCCATTCCACATGTGGGTGCCCGATGCCTATCAAGGCGCCCCCTCTCCCGTCACAGCGTTCATGGCCGCAGCCACCAAGGCCGCCGCCGTCGCCGCACTGGCACGCCTGTCCTACCTGGCGCTGTACAAGTTCGCCTGGGAGCTCAACTGGGTGATGTGGACCGTCGCGATCGCCTCCATGGTGTTCGGCACCGTGCTCGCGATCGTTCAGACGGACGTCAAGCGCATGCTGGCGTACTCATCGGTGGCGCACGCGGGCTTCCTGCTGGTGGCGTTCGCGGGATTCTCGCCCACGGCCCTGTCCGCCTTGCCGTTCTACCTGGCCACGTATGGCATCGCGACCCTCGGCGCGTTCGCCGTGATCACCCAGGTGCGCGAGCTCACGCCCGACGGTGCCGCGGGTGCCGAGGCGACCCGACTTGGCCAGTGGGCTGGCCTCGGCAAGCGCAACCCGCTGCTCGCGGGCCTCATGTCGCTGTTCCTCATCTCCTTCGCCGGGATCCCGCTCACCGCCGGGTTTGTGGGCAAGTTTGTGGTGTTCCGCGCCGCGATCGAGGCGGGCGCCTGGCCGCTCGTGCTGGTGGCGGTCATCGCGTCTGCGGCCGCCGCGTTCTTCTACATTCGCCTGGCGGTGCTGATGTTCTTCACCGATGCCCCCGACGACGCCACGCCCCTTGTCGAGGTGCGCGTCACCGGCATCGGCCGGGCGGTGGCGATTGTCGCGGGAGTCATTGTGCTGGCGCTCGGCGTGCTGCCCGCGGGCGCCTTGAACCTTGCGGACGACGCCGGCGTCCTGCTGTCGCATCCCGTCACCTCAGGCGGGTAGGCGCCCTTCACCATGGCCCTCCCCATCGGCAATGCCGCGCTCGAGGTCTCGATCTCGCCACGGCTGGCACTGATCGAAGAACGGCTGCGGGACGCCGTCGCGCAGTCGGACAGGCTCGCGGACGCCACCTCGCGCCACCTCGTGGATGCGGGTGGCAAGCGGCTGCGCCCGATGCTCGCGCTACTTACCGCGCAGCTCGGCGACGCCGCGCGGCCGGAGGTGCTGGACGCCGCCGTCGTGGTCGAGCTGACCCATCTGGCCACCCTGTATCACGACGACGTCATGGACTCGGCGCCCACGCGGCGCGGCGCTCCGGCGGCCCACGAGGTGTGGGGCAACTCGGTGGCGATCCTGACCGGCGATCTTCTGTTTGCCCGCGCATCGGCCGTGGTGGCGGGGCTTGGCCCCGAGGCTGTCCGGATTCAGGCCTCGACCTTCGAGCGCCTGTGCCTGGGCCAGCTGCACGAGACCGTGGGTCCCGCCGATGGCGAGGACGCCGTGAAGCACTACCTGCAGGTGCTCGCCGACAAGACGGGCTCGCTCATCGCGACCTCCGCCCGCTTTGGCGCCATGTTTGCCGGCTGCGATCGCAAGACCGTCGAGCAGGTCACCCACTATGGCGAACTCGCCGGGGTGGCCTTCCAGATCGCCGACGACGTGCTCGACATTCGCTCCGACGGCGACGTCTCGGGCAAGACCCCCGGGACTGACCTGCGCGAAGGCGTGGCCACCATGCCGGTGCTGTTGCTGCGCCAGCGCGCCGTCGGCCCCGATGGCACGGAGGAGGACGACGCCTTGCTGGCCGCGATCGACGGCGACCTGACCGACGACGCCGCGTTGGCCGACGTTGTCGCGCGTTTGCGCGCGCACCCGGTGCTCGACGAGACGGAGGCGCTCGCCACCGAGTGGAGCCGTCAAGCGGTGGGCGCGATCGACGACTTGCCTGCCGGCGAGGTCAAGGACGCGCTGATTGCGTTCGCCGAGGCGCTCGTGACTCGCGCGGCGTAGCACCCGAAACTCGTAGCGCCCAACGATTTGCGACCCACCTCCGTTTGGCAGGGTGGGGGCGAAAGGTGGGGGACGTGGCACGGTGGCAAATGCTGGTCGAGCAGTTGCTCGCCGAACGCGGGTCGAGGCTGGTGGCCTATGCCGCCTTGCTGGTGGGGCGCGACGGCGACGCGGAAGACCTGGTCCACGACGCGGTCGTCAAGGTGTTCTCCCGGCCGCGGCCGCTGTGCACCGTCGACGAGGCAGAGGCCTACGTCCGGTCTGCGATGCCCAGCATCGTCATCGACAAGGCCCGCTCGACCGCGAGCAAGCGTCGCGCGCTGACACGGGCGTTCGAGCGCGCCGAGCACACCCCTGACATTGACGCGGGCCTGGACGTGCGAGCTGCTCTCAGGGAACTCTCCCCGCGTGAGCAGGTGTGCATCGTGTTGCGGTTCTTCGACGACATGACGGTGCCCCAGGTGGCGGCACGGTTGGGCCTGGCCGAGGGAACCGTCAAGCGCTACCTGTCCGACGCAAGGGCAAAGCTTCTCCCACTGCTGGACGTGACCGCGTGGGAAGAGGATCAGGAGATCACCGTTGTGGTGGCGACCAGGCGAGGTGACAGACATGCGTGACCTGCGAGAGGTGCTTCAGGGGAGTTTTGAGTCCCATGCCGATGCGCTGGGGAACGCTGGAAGGTCGTGGGGCGGGTTGGCTGCGCGCTCGACGCGAGACACTCGCAACCGGCGCGCATGGCGGGCCGGTGCCGCAAGCACGGTGGCTGCGGCGGCGGCGGTCGGCATCGTCGCGACGGCGATGGGGGTTGTCGGGGGCGGTGGTGGCGGTGACGCGCTCAACCCCGCGCAGCGACTGGTGATGGACGACCCGTATTCGCTGGGGGAGTGTGCGGCGTACGTTCCGGCCAACGCGGAGGTGCTGCCTGATGGGTACTACATTGGCCGCGCCTACGTGGACTCGGCGTCCGGCTTTGTGGTTGCCGTGACCCCGGACGGCACCGTGACCCGGGTCCAGCCGGGGCCCAATGGGGACTACCCTTTCGACTTCGGCGACGGTCATCTGCGGAGCCTCTCACGGCCGGACTTGCCCAATGACATGCCGCCGCTTGTCGGCGACTACACCCAGAACTCTGGCGGTGGCGACATCTGGGTGGATGCAGCGCTCGACAGTTATGCCTGGACGCGGGTCGTGCCGGCGCCGGCTCCTGACGGGGTGAACCTGGACAACCTGTGGAAGACGCTGGCAATCACGCTCACGGGCGGCGGCGCGGGCTATGACCCCGGGGCGGTGCCAGACGGCGCCACCACCGACTTTGTGGCGGGCTACACGGATGGTCGCGAAGACACCGGGGCGTTGCTGAACGGTGGTGCCACGCCCAGCGTGCGGGAAGACATTGACACGAACGCGCTCGAATACGTGGCGCTGCGCGTCACGCTTGCTGATGGCTCGAAGTGGGAGTTGCGGTTCGACTACACACCCGAGAACATCCCTGACCTTCCATGCCAGCCGACTCCTCCGAGCGGCCCGTTCGAATGGCCCTCGCAGGAGCAGACAGCGGCTGCGGAGGCCGGTGCGTCCGAGGGTGCCACATCAACGGATACTCAGGCGATGGGTGAGCCGCTGTCCGGACCGGAGTCCGAGGTGTTCCAGTGCGAGGCGCCGCCACCTGCGGACCTTGAGAATTCGGGTGACGTGACCGCGCGCCTTGCGAGCGGCGAGGTGATGATCAGCGATCCCGACACATTTGACGTGGGCGAGGACGGACTCATGGTCGACGTCACCGCACCCCTGTGGGAGATGGACCCGAAGACGATGATCGCCCAGACGCCACGTGTGACGGGATGGCAGCCGACTGGCGGCAGTCAAGGAGATGGGCCCTTCTACGGCAATCTGACGTATCTAGAGACAGTTGCGGTGAGTGAAGGTGCGATCGTGGGTGTGGCCGGCGAACCGGTCGTGGACTGGACTGCCAACGGCGTGGGAGGCGCGAGCGCTGGCTACAAGTCGCCCGACACGGTGAACCTCAGGGGTGGCTTTATCGCCGCCTTCAACGGGATCCGCGGAACGCTGCAGCCGTGCGGCTACGCCACGTCGGCCGATCTTGCGGACGCGCAGTTGGCGGTGCTCTACGGCTTTGGCCCGGATGTCCCGAGCATGAGCTACGGCTGGACGCTCGTCGCGAACTAGCCGAAGGGCGAAGTGAGTGGAGGCGCCGTCGGGCGCCCCCACCGCGAAAATGGCTCAATCTGTACCGCCAAGCAGTGCAGCGCCGTCGATGGCGTAGTTCGTACCCTCGCCAACCAACGGCGCCCCGGTTACGCTCGATCCATGAGCGATGCAACGCACCCCGACCAGTCCGCTCGTTGGGACTACGTGGACGACTACCTTGAGTCCCAGTTCGCGGCGGGGGACTCCGCCCAAGCGGCGGTGCTTGCCGCTCAGCGCGGCGCCGACATGCCCGACATCGCCGTGAGCCCCATGCACGCGCGGCTGCTGGGAATCCTCGCGCGCAGCATCGGCGCCACCACGGTCGTGGAGTTCGGCACGCTCGGCGGCTACTCGACGCTGCATCTGGCGCGAGCCATCTCCCCCGATGGCCGGGTCATCACCCACGAGCGGGACCAGCGCCATGCCGACGTCGCGCGTGCCAGCCTCGACGCCGCGGGAGTGGGGCACAAGGTGACGATCCGAGTCGGCCAGGCACTCGACAACATCCCGGCCCTTGCGGACGACGCCCCGGTCGACCTCACTTTCATCGACGCGGACAAACGCAACAACGCTACGTACTTCGAGGCGGCCCTGGCCGTGTCGAGGCCCGGAAGCCTCATCGTCGTCGACAACGTGGTGCATGGCGGCGACCTTGCGGACCTCGACAACACCGACGAATACGCGACGGGCGCGCGAGCCGTGGTGGAGTTGGCCGCGCGGGACAAGCGGGTCGAGGCGACCGTGCTGCAGACCGTGGGCCGCAAGGACTACGACGGAATGCTCATCGCGACGGTCCTGTAGGGGACCCAGTGCACCTCGCAGCGGGCGGCTAGATGGGCTCGGTCACCGGCTGCTCGCCAGCAGCGCGCGAGAGCCCAGCGGCCCTGCGCCTTGATAAGGGCCGCGCGCGCCGCGCATCGACGGTGATGAGGGTGAGCGCGATCCACACCAGGCCGAAGCCCGCCCAGCGGCCGGCGGGCATCGGCTCGCCGAAGTACCACACGGCGAGCGCGAAGGTCATGGTGGGCGTGATGTATTGCAGCATCCCGGTGATGTTGAGCGGTAGCCTGCGAGCTCCGGCGGCGAATACCAGCAGCGCACCAGCCGTCCAGGTGCCGGTGCCGACCATCATGACGTCGTGCCACCACCCCAAGCCGTCGGCCCCGCGCGCCAGGAACGTCGCGTCGCCCTGCGAGCCCACGACCCACAGCACTCCCAGGGCTACGGGCGCGAGCACGGCCGTCTCGATGGCCAGGCCGCTCAGCGCGTCCACCCGGCCGCCCACGCCCTTCTTGATGAACGAGTACCCGGCGAAGGAGAACGCCAGCGCCAGGGAGATCCATGGCAGGCCGCCCATCTCCACGGCGATCACCACCACGGCGACGGCGCCGAGCGATATGGCGACCATCTGCAACTTGCGTAGGCGCTCGCCCAGGAACAGCACACTTAGGCCCACGGTGATGAGTGGGTTGATGTAGTAGCCGAGCGAGGTCGAGGCGACGCGGTCTGTCACGACCGCGTAGACCATGACGCCCCAGTTGATCGCGATGAGCACCGATGCCGCAGAGAGCCGCAGCACGGTAGGCCGGTGGCTGGCCACGGCGCGCAAGCGACGCCACGCCCCCATGGCGGCGAGGATGGCGATGCACACCAGCAGGGAGGACAGCGCGCGCCACGCGACGATCTCGAACGCCCCGGCGGGCTTGAGGGCGGCCATCAGGATGGGGAACAGACCCCACACCACGTACGCGCTGGCGCCGTAGGCGAGGCCGCGGCGGTCCAGGGCTTCTGTCATAGCGACAGTCTGGCACCGGCCGCTGAGGCCGCAGCGCGTGAAACTGGCACCGTCGCACAGGGGCCAGGCCCCCACGCGCCCCTTGACTGCCCTAGTGAGGCAGTCCCACATCCACGCGGCCACGGCGCGTACGCAACCGTGATTGCACTCGGCTGAAGACCAGCCGATCCACCGCTACGGTAAAGGTCAGCACCACCACGATGGTGGCCATCATCTCGGTGAGGTCGCCCGTCTTTCGCGAGCGTCCGATCACCTCGCCGATGCCGGTGCCCGACAGGGCGCCCGAGAAGATCTCGCCCGCTACGAGACAGCGAAAGGCGATCGAGCAACTCAGTTCGACTCCCGACATGATGCCTGGCAGGGCGGCTGGCAGGACGACGCGCCTGACGAGGGAGGTCCCGCTCTCGCCCAGCGTGCGCCCGGCGCGCAAGTGCAGCGGGGGGACGTTGCGGACAGCCGTGCGGGTGCCCAGCACGATCGCGGCGACGGGGATCCACATCGAGGTGGGCATGCCTTGGAGGGCGGCCAGGTACGGGGAGAGGCCACGGTCCACCGAGCGCGACATGCCAATGGCCAGGCCTCCTGCGACGCCGAGCACCACTGCGATAGCGAAGCACGCCCCCATGAATGCGGCCATGCGCCACAGGATCGACCCGAGGCGACCGTCGGCCGCCATGTCCCACAGTTCCGTGGCGGTGGTGCCCGGGCTCGGGCTCGGGCTCGGGAGAGCGTCGGCCGCCTGGGCGGCGAGCCACCACGCGAGTGCAGACACCGCGCCGGTGACGACGGTGGGCAGGGGGCCCCAGCGCCGACGCGGCCCTATCTGCTCGGGGGGCTCCGCCCGGGAGTCAGATGCTGACATAGCCGTCGCGCCCCTCTCGTGGCGCGGAGATTCCCATCTGGTCGGCGGCGACCTCGGCGATCACCTCGGCCACTGTGGCGGCAGGTGATTCGACCGCGCCGGAGCAGCTCGCGTCGCCTACGGTGCGATACCGGACCACACGACGCTCGAGCGGCTCGCGCTCGATGTGGCGCCACACGTCCAACTCCGTCCAGTTGGACAGCGGGAAGACGCGCACGTGCTGGCCCGGCAGGTGCCGCGTGTTGTACAGGTTCCACAGTGCGGGCCGCTGGTTGCGCGCGTTGCGGGTGCCGTCGGGGCGCTCGCGCGGGCGGCCGTCGTCGATGCAGTCCTGGACCTTCGCCGCCGTGAGTCGCAACCCGAGCCGCTCGACCGCCTCTGGCAAGATGTGGATGCCCTTGGCCTCGCGTGCCTCGAGCGTGCTGAGGCCCTCCCGGACCCGCGTGGGGCCCATGCGTGAATGCCGCACTCTGTCTTGCCCTGACCGGCCCAGCGGCCCGCGCGAGGGTCCTCGCCGGGTGCCATCGCACGCGTGCAGGGGGCGCAGCCAATGCTCGGAAACCCCTGGGCGACCAGAGGGTGTCGAGGGAGCTCACGGGCGTCCTGGTACGACTCGACCTGATCGTCAGACCACAACGCGAGGGGGTTGATCTGCACGAGTCCGTGTGTGGCGTCCCACTGGACCACGGGAGGTTCGGCGCGCGTCGTCGCAT
This sequence comes from Demequina sp., assembly GCF_016278765.1. Classification (GTDB taxonomy): domain Bacteria; phylum Actinomycetota; class Actinomycetes; order Actinomycetales; family Demequinaceae; genus Demequina. The sequence continues at coordinate 9,718 of NZ_JADQBE010000041.1, forward strand.
CTACCCGGCGCGCGCCGGTGACCCACGCGTTGATCACGGTGATCGGCAGAAGCCGCGCGACCTCGTCACGGGTGGCTAGCGTCTCGGGGAAGTGGTAGCCAGTCTCCAGGAAATGCACGCCCACGCCCGGAAGACGTGCGCCGAAAGTCGCCACGGCCCAGTCCGCGACCTGTGGGGCGGATGCCGTTTCACGCCGGGAGTTGACATCGGCTACCGTCTGCTCGCTCCACTGCGTGGGGTTGAGAATCGTCAGGGGACCTGTCATCGCATCCTTGCTCACCGCAGCGCCTCCTCATCCCCGCGGAGGGCCCACTCGGAGAAAGCCTCGTCCTGCTGTCGGGTCTCCAGGTAGTTCCGGGTCACTCGCTCGATGTACTCCGGCATCCCGTCGGCCTTGACCTTGTGGCCGCGCAACTTGCGGCCAAAGTCGTTGTCCTCGCCGCGACCGGGCCGCCCGCCCAGGTGCACCTGGAAGCCGGGCACTTGCTCACCCGTCTCGTCGTCCAGCACCAGTTGGCCGTTGAGTCTGATGTCGGCGACTTGGATGCGGGCGCACGAATTGGGGTAGCCGTTGTTGTGGACCGAGATGGGGGTGTCGAGGTCGGGGAAGGCCCAGTCGAGCGTCTTGACGACCTCGCGAGCGGTCGCCTTGGTCTCCACGATCGCGAGCTTGCAGTACTCGGTGCCGGGGCGGCGCTAGGTGTACAGACCCCACCAGCGCACGCGGCCGCGAAGGTCGCTCGGCGGGATCGATCAGAAGCCCCACTTGGAGGACAGCGTCTCGATGCGGTGGCGCACGTCGAGCGGGTCGGAGACCGACGTGAACTCCTCCTTCGGGTTGAGTGGGTGCGGTCACCCGCCGCCCACTGTCCGTCCTTGGAAGCGGTGTCCTTGCGCGCCGAAGCCTCGCGAGTGCGAATGAGGCGCGCCTCGTCGCGTCGCTGGCGGCGTTCGTCGGCATCGTGCGTGTCGGTGGTGGTGCTCACCGATCGTCCTCGTGGGAAAACCGGGAACTCGTCCGCGAGCGTGCTTCAGCAACGCTCGGAAGGCCGAGCGCCCAGGGCTGCAGGGGGTCTGTGTCTGGGCGGCTAAGCCGGCAGCCACACGGCACAGCGCATCGCGCGCATGGAGCGCGAGCGGATGCACTGGAGGGCCATGGCGGAGAGTGTGGCACGGGACCGAGGTCCTAGGCGGACGGTCGGCGCGGCGGACTTCACTCCGGGGACGAAGGCACATACCTCACCAGGTATGCGCTCAGTGCCGCACCCGTTCCTCGATGAACTTCTCAATCTCGTCGATGAGCAGCGGGTTCCTGGTCTGCAGCGCGATCTCCCGGGTGCCGAGCGTGACGCCGCCGCGCACAAAGTTGTGCGAACCAGTGATGGCGACGCGCTTGCCGGACCTCAGGTAGAACACCATCACCTTGGCGTGCAGGTACTGGCGCTTGGTGTACAGCGTGTGGTGGCGCGTGAACGCCATCGACACGGCGATCAGGAGGCGGTTGAAAAGGCTTGCGTTGCGCGGCGGGTTGAACCACATCTCGTGGTGCTTGGACGCGACGATCTTGCCCAGCTCTCCCGTGGGGCAGTACTGGGAGACCAGCACGACGCGCTTGGACTTGCGCGCGAACTTGACAGCCCGGCGGTAGATGATCGAGTCGCCTGGAATCCCGCCATCGACCAGCACCTGATCCTTGCCATACGTGAGAGCGGACGAGCGGAAGCCCGAGAAGAAGGAGTTGGCGTGGCGGGTGCGTGCGTAGACGCGCACCAGGTCCTCGGCCAGGCGGTGGTCGGTGATCCGCAGCATGTAGTCGCCGTTGGTCGCACCGCGATCGTCGAGGTTGACCCCGCCAAAGCTGTAGACCGTGTCGTCAACCACGCAGAACTTGGTGTGCGTTCGCCCGCGCCACGGTAAGCCTCCCTCTTGACCCAACCAGTCGAACGTTGCCCCCGCATCGGTCAACTCCGTCGCCATAGCCATCGAGGCGCGCCGCCGCTTGGTCAGGTAACGCTTCGGCACAAAGCGCCCGGCGGCATCGGCGTACGTGAAGGTGTCGGCGGCCACGTGGACATCCACGCCCCGGTGCGCGGCCGCCACCAAGGCGTCCAGCAGGCCTTCGGTCTCGGCCTCGTCGGCAATGGTGAGCGCGATGACCCGAACCCGCCGCTTGGCGTCATGAATGCGTTGGGTGGCGTCGGCGATGTACTCCTGAGGCAACAACAGGTCCGCGCGCTCCAGGTGGCGGTCGTCCCCGACGCGCGCCGGTCCGGGGCCCGGCTTGGGCCGCGTGGTCAGGTGTGCAATGTCCATATATCTAGGTTGACGGTTGATGGCGTCCAATCATTCCGGGGCCACACATCGTCACCGCAAATTCAGCGAAGATTCACGTGGGGCAACGGCCACCGCGCGCCGCAGTAACGCCGCCGGGGCCACGCAGGAATGGCGCACGAGGTCGTGGGCGTTGAGTTTGGGGCGTCTATACTCTGTGCCGTTCGCCCTGGACGCCGTCTGGGCCCCACATCTCCCATGCCAAGGAATCTCATCGTGACTACCGAACGACCGCTACGTGTCGCCGTGATTGGTGCCGGGCCCGCCGGCACCTACGCGGCCGACATCCTCAGCAGAGCAAGCCTTCCCGCGTCGATCGACATCATCGAGCGGTTGCCGACTCCGTTCGGCCTGGTGCGCTACGGGGTGGCGCCCGACCACCCCCGCATCAAGCAGATCGTCGTGGCGCTCGCGAACGTTCTTGGCCGTGGCGACATCCGGCTGTTGGCCAACGTCAACATCGGCACCGACCTCACGCTGCAGGACCTTCGTGAGCACTACGACGCGGTCATCTTCGCGACCGGTTCGTTCAAGGACGCCGACCTCAACATTCCTGGTATTGACCTGGATGGATCGTACGGAGCCGCCGAGCTGGTGAACTGGTATGACGGCCACCCGGACGTCCCGCGCACGTTTCCGCTGAACGCCAAAGAGGTCGCCGTTTTCGGGGTGGGCAACGTCGCTCTCGACGTTGCCCGCATCCTGTCCAAGCAACCCAAAGACCTGGCATCCACGGACATTCCGGCCAACGTCATGGAGGGCCTTGAGGCGTCCCCGGTGACGGATGTGCACCTGTTCGGTCGCCGCGGTCCAGCGCAGGTCAAGTTCACTCCGCTGGAGTTGCGAGAACTCGGTCAGGTTCCGGATGTGGACGTCATCGTGTACCCCGAGGACTACGACTTTGACGAGGGTTCGATGGCGGCCGTCGAGGGGCACCACCAGACCAAGCAGGTGGTCAAGACGCTGACCGACTGGACCCTGCGTGAGCCCACCGGTGCGTCGCGACGGATACACCTGCACTTCCTGCAGGCGCCCCACGAGGTGTTGGGCAAGGACGGGAAGGTGACGGGCGTCCGTGTTGAGCGCACCGCGCTCACGGGCGACTGCAACGTCAAGGGGACCGGCGAATTCATCGACTACCCCGTGCAGGCCGTCTACCGCGCGGTCGGCTACTACGGCACGCCCATCGACGGGATTCCTTTCGACGCGTCGAAGGGCACCATCGCCAACGTCGGCGGTCGAGTGGTGGACGGCGGCGACGTGCTGCCCGGCTACTACACGACCGGCTGGATCAAGCGCGGCCCGGTGGGCCTCATCGGCTCCACCAAGTCCGACGCGGCCGAGACCATCGAAAACCTGATCGAGGACGCCGACCGGCTGTTCGCGCAGACCGAGGCGGGACCCCAGCAGCTCAGCCCTGACAACGTGTTGTCGCTTCTGAAGCGTCGCGGCGTGCCCGTGGTCCAGTGGAAGGACTGGGAGGTGCTCGACGCTCACGAGCGCGCGACCGGCGAGGCCGACGGTCGGGAGCGCCTCAAGGTGGTTCCGCGCGAAGAGATGACGGACGTCGCACTGCGCCGCAAAGAGTAACTCTCAGTCCTCCGCCTCCGTCTTCCACGTCGCGAGACTGGGGATCGCGGGCGCCGCGAGGCGGGCGTGCCGCCACGCGTCCAGCGCACGTCCCGGACATTCTGGAACGCGCACAGTGGGTCACCCGTTCTTACGTCGAACAGGAGGATCACGTGACCACCCGACGCTACTTCAACGGCGCCAAGACGCTGGGGCTTTTTGTGTTGCTCTGGGCCGTACTGCTGGGCCTGGGAAGTTTCATTGCCGGAGGCAGTTACCTGTGGCTGTTTGCGGCATTCGGCGTGATCAGCACCTTCATCGGGTACTGGAATTCCGCCACACTCGCCATTCGAGCCATGCAGGCGCGCCCCGTCACCGAGGTCGAGCAGCCCACGATGTATCGCATCGTGCGCGATCTGTCGCGGGACGCCAACCAGCCGATGCCTCAGCTCTACGTGTCGCCCACCGCCGCCCCCAACGCCTTTGCGACGGGCCGCAATCCCTCCAACGCCGCTGTGTGCTGCACCGAGGGCATCCTGGAGCTACTCAACGAGCGGGAGCTGCGCGGCGTGCTCGGCCACGAGCTCATGCACGTCTACAACCGCGACATCCTGATCGGATCCGTGGCCGCCGCCATCGCGGGCATTGTCACGTCCGTGGCGACCATGGCGATGTGGTTTGGCGGCGGGCGCAACAGCCGCGACAACCCGCTCGGCATCGTCGGACTGCTGGCCATGCTGATCCTGGCGCCGCTGGCCGCCACCATGATCCGCATGTCGATCTCACGCACCCGTGAGTACGACGCCGACGAGGACGGCGCCAAGCTCACCGGCGACCCCGCGGCGCTCGCGTCGGCGCTGCGCAAGCTCGAATCCGGGGTTGCGGCGCGCCCGCTCCAGCAGACCCCGCAACTGGAAAACGTCAGCCACATGTTCATCGCCAACCCCTTCAAGGGGGTCGGCCTCGCGCGCATGTTCTCCACCCACCCGCCGATGGACGAGCGCATTGCCCGGCTGGAGGAGATGAACGCGCACCGGGGCTTTCTGAACTAGTCCCCGGGAGTGCGCCCGGTCTAGAACAGGGCGATCAGGAATCCGAGCAGCAGCAATGAGTTGACGACCTCGATGGCGCCCACCGCCGGAACCTTGAGGTGCCATGTCGGAAGCAGCGCGGCACGCGCCAGGAACCAGGCAAACGGCAACGCCAGCCAGGCGTTCACCGCGACGGCGCCCGCGAGTGCGCCCACGTGGAACGCGACGGAGACCATGTAGTGTGAGCGACTGCCGTGCTCGCGAATCATGCTCTTCACGTAGAACACGGTGCCGGCAAGGTAGAGCCAACATGCGACTGCCACAGTGATGCCGATGGTCCAGTCGAGTTGCGCCGTTGCCGGCGCGATCATCGCCATCAGCGAGGCCATCGTCACGGAGGCGACGCCGTTGCCGGACGCGCGCTCCTGACCCACTCGGGCCGCCACCGTGTTGACGGCCAGGAGCACCGCAAAGACGGGCGCGAACCACAGGAGGCCCGGCCGCAGCGCGAAGAGCGGAAGGGCCGCCGCGGAGCTCACCACCCCGTAAGCGAGGACCTGCCGCCAGTACCTGCGCGGTCGCAGGGTCTTGACGGAAAGCAGCGCGTAGTACGACGCCAGCCAGCCTGACAGCCACACCACCAGCAGAGACACGTGGAGCCAGGTGAAGCCAAGCTGCACGCCCGCGAGGAAGGGCAGCAACAACATGGCCCATACGCCGTGCTGTGGCGGGATCCACCGGCGCCAGGCCGGCCTCGCGCGCCCCTCGGCGCGGGACGGCGCTGCCACTACCGGTAGTTGGTGAACTGCAGGTCCGCGTCCACGTCGGCACCCTTGAGAAGCGCCATCGTCGCCTGCAGGTCGTCACGGCTCTTGGAGCTGATGCGAAGTTCGTCGCCCTGGATCAGGGCCTTGACGCCCTTGGGACCCTCGTCGCGCACGAGCTTGGTGAGCTTCTTGGCGATCTCCTGGGAGATGCCCTCCTTGATGGTCGCGCTCAAGCGGTAGAGTTTGCCGGAGGGCTGCGGTTCGCCGTATTCGAGCGACTTGAGGCTCACGCCGCGCTTAGCGAGTTTCGCGATGAAGACGTCCAAGACGGCCTTGACGCGCTCCTCGGAGTTGGCCTCCATCAGCACCGTCTCGCCCGACATCTTGATCGACGCGTCCACTCCACGGAAGTCGTAGCGCTGGGCGATTTCCTTGTGTGCCTGGTTCAGTGCGTTGTCAACCTCTTGGGGATCGACTTTGCTCACTACGTCGAAACTGCTGTCGCCAGCCATGACCACTCCTTCTCGATGTCGGATGCGCGGGGCCGCATTCGCAGTGGCCCCGGATTCCTTGCTATCCTTCCATGCGCGCCAAGCGCAAGGCAGGTTACCCGAGCGG
>NZ_JADQBE010000037.1:0-15911 GCF_016278765.1 Demequina sp.
CCCCAGCCCGGCCGTCCCCCACGCCCGACGTCGTCCCCATGAAAGGCCCCCGCCATGCCCCTGTCTCGAGTTGTCAACGATCCCGAAGCCCTCACCATCACCGTGGTGGCCGACTTCCCCGTGCCCGTCGAGCGGCTATGGAACGCGTACGCAGACCCGCGCCAACTCGAGAGGTTCTGGGGTCCGCCCGAGTATCCGGCGAAGTTCACGCGCCACGATCTGTTCCCCGGCGGGCGTTCTCACTACGTGATGACCGGCCCGGAGGGAGACAAGGCGCCGGGGTTCTGGGAGGTCCTTGCGGTCGATCCGGGCAAGAGTTTCGAGGTGCGGGATGGCTTTGCCGACGAGGCGGGAGTCGAGAACACTGCGATGCCGTCCATGCGGATGGTCTTCACGTTCGAAGCCACCGAGGGTGGCTCCCGGGTGACGACGGTGACGCACTTCGGCTCCACCGAGCAGCTGGAGCAACTGCTCGCCATGGGCATGGACGAGGGCATGCGCTCGGCCATCGGCCAGATCGACGACGTGCTGGCGGACCTCGCGTCGTTCGCCGCTGAGCGCGCGACCGAAGCGCACATACTGTCCGATAGCCAGGTGCGCGTGACTCGCGTGGTCCGCGGGTCGGTGGAGCAGGTGTGGCGCGCCCACCACGACGCCGACCTCATGAAGCGATGGCTGCTCGGCCCCGACGGGTGGACCATGACGGTGTGCGAGATTGCCACCAAGGTGGGCGACACGTACCGGTACTGCTGGGAACCGGAGGGCGAAGGCGAGGGCTTTGGCTTCGACGGCGTGCTACTCGAATCCGTCCCGCCCCGTCGCGCCGTCACCACCGAGCACATGACCGGCACCGACTATCCCAGCACCACCAACCAGATGACGCTGACGCCCGTCGATGGTGGAACCCTACTCAGCATCGTGATCACCTACCCGAGCGCCGAGGTGAGGGACATGGTGCTCGCGACGGGCATGACCGACGGCATGGAGACCTCGTACGCGCGACTCGAGAGGGACGTGCTTGTGGGCTCATAGAGGCGATCCCGCGCGGAAGGCGGGTTGTGTGGCTCCGGCTTCGCCCCTGCCGAGGCGCCCGGGCCTATGCCTCGCGACCCAAGTACGGCGTCGGCTGCGTCTGCTCCCCCTCGGGTCCAAAGAACTCGATCCGGCACATCGCTCGCACGGCGGCCACGAACCACTCGCCGATCATCTCGTCGTATTCGCCCTGCACGCCCGAAAAGCCCACGGTGAGCCCGTCGCGGATGATGCCGCCGGGCCACTTGACGTCGCCGGTCTGGTACAGGTGCGACATGTCGGTGCGCAGGCGCGTGGTGTCCACGCCGGTGCGCTGCGCGAGCCGCGCCTTGGCGAGCGCGTATTCGCTCCACTCGCCAGGGTCCGCATCCAGGTTCGCCGTGAACAGTGGCTCGCCGTCGGGGTTGGCGGGGTTGAGGAGCACGATCGTGCCGGTGTAGCCGCGCAAGATGCCCTGCTCGTACGCGTAACGAATGGACGGCACGAGGGCGTCCCATGCACGGGCGCAGATCTCGGGGGTGATTCCTGTGAACATCGTCGTTCCTTCTTCCGGCTTGGCTTGTTCTTGTGACCATTGTGGCGCCTCACGCCGGAGGGCTGGCGCGCAGCACGCCTGGCACACTGAGGTGATGAGCGACTTTCAGAGAATCGACATGGGTGGCCTCGACGAGTGGCGCGCCTTCTACGGCGGCTTTGTCCCCGAACGATCGCGCGAGGGCCGTCGCGTGCTGGATCATGAGTTGCCGATGCAGTTCATCGGCGTGACCGCCAACAGCCTGGAGCCGGGCGAGGAGGCGGGCTACTGGCACACGCACTCCTCCGACGAGGAGCTCTACATCTTCCTCGCCGGCACAGGGCAGATGGGCCTGGACAGCGAGGTGATCGATGTGGGCCCCGGCACGGCCATCCGCGTCGGTCAGGGCGTGATGCGCACGTGGCGCGCGGCCCCTGACAGCGACGGCAACGTGCGGTGGCTGTGCATCCGCGGCGACGGCGGCGACCTGCCGCACCTCCCTGACGATGCCACTCGTGACGACTCGCGGCCGATGCCCTGGTAGGTGCCTCCTATGGCCTGGCCAAGATGCACCCCAGGGCGTACGCTCTGGCGGCACAACCTGAGGAGAGCACCGATGACGGCCTGGCGCATCCGCGATATCCACACCGACGACCTGGATGGCATTCTTCACCTGTACGAACAGTTGCGCGCCTCGGGCATTGCACCCGTCTACGCGCTCGCCGAGGTTCTCACCTCCGCCAGCGAAGACGTCGCCGTGGTGGCCACGTCCCAGGACGGCCAGATCATCGGCGCGTGTGTGGCGCGGGTGGCGCACAACCAGGCGTGGGTGATCTTTCACGCGGTGGTGGGGGAGCGACGCTCTCAGGGAATCGGCAGCCAGATGCTGCGCGCGGTCGAGCAGCGCCTCGCGGCGTACGGACCGAACGTGCTGTCCGCGTTGGTCCCAGCCGAGGAGATCCCCACCAAGGCCTTCCAGAACGCCGGGTACACCGAGAAGAAGCAGTTGCGCTACTTCGAGCGCCGCGTGCCCGTCCAGCGTGCCGAGGCCACTCACCTCGCTGAGCTTGGCGGTCGCATCCTGCCCCGCGACCTGTGGGACGCGGTGGGCGGCATGCGCCGCGAGAAGGAGATTCTGGAGAAGCGGCTCGTGATGCCGCTCGCCGAACCCGAACTCGCGGAGCAGTACGGCGTCGCACCGCCGCGCGCCGTGGTGCTGTTCGGCCCGCCCGGAACGGGCAAGACGACGTTTGCGAAGGCGATCGCGTCGCGCCTGGAGTGGGCCTTTGTCGAGGTCTTCCCGTCGCGCCTGGCCGCCGACCCCAAGGGTCTCGCGGGGGCGCTGCGCGACACGTTCCAGGAGATCGACAAGCTGGAACATGCCGTGGTGCTGATCGACGAGGTGGAGGAGATCGCGTCCCACCGACGTGGCGACCCGCCGTCCCCGCTACAGGGTGTCACCAATGAGTTGTTGAAGATCATCCCGGCCTTCAGGGACCGGCCCGACCGACTGCTGGTGTGCGCGACCAACTTCATCCGCTCGCTCGACAGCGCGTTCCTGCGCCACGGGCGCTTCGACTACGTGATCCCCATCGGCCTGCCCGACGCCGACGCCCGGGCCGCGATCTGGGAGCGGTTCGTTCCCGCGGCGTCGGCCCGGCAGGTGGATGTGGACGCGCTGGTGGAGGCATCCGAGGGGTTCACCCCTGCCGACATCGAGTTCGCCGCGCGGCGGGCGTCGCAGGCCGCGCTTGAGGCTGCCATGGATCGCGGCACACCAGCGGAGGGCGCCGCCCCAGGCGGGCCCACGACGAGCGATTACCTGGAGGCGATCGGCTCCACCCGCGCGACAGTTTCCCCTGCGGTGGTGGCGGAGTTCCTCGAGGACATTGAGTCAATCGCGCGGCTGTAAACACCTAGACGACTCACTATGTAGGACAACGGAGCGCAGACCCCGCGGTTCTGCAGGCGGGGGCCACTCACCGCCAGGCAGGGGCTACTCGCCGCTGCGCCGCACCCAGCGCTCCAGGTGGGCGGCCTCGCGCTGCAGCGGATCCGGGTCGTCGAGCGCATGGCTCAAAGCCGCGGCACCTTCCATGACGGCGATCAGGTGAGTGGCTCGCGCCCGCGCCGCCGCGTCTGAGAAACCCAGCTCGACAAACTCGCCGGCGGCCCAATCGATCAACGCGGAGAACACCGCGCCGGCGGCGGAGCCGAGCTCCGGCGAGTGGGTGGCCAGTTGCGCGGCGATGGAGCCCAGCGCGCTGGCGTACGCGCGTACGTAGTCGATGTCATCACGGTAGAGGTCCAGGAAGGACACCAAGCGGTCCTCAGGCGTGGGGAGTTCTCGCCACGTCTCGATCGCGGACTGGTAGCGCTCGGCGAGCCGATCCACCACGGCCAGTCCCACGTCGTCCTTGGTCTTGAAGTAGTAGTACACCGAACCGGAGGCGACGCCCGCGTGTTCGGCGATGTCGGCGATGGACGTGCTCGCGAAGCCGTGTCGGTACGCAAGGTGGAGAGCGGCATCGGCAAGCCGCTCGCGCTTGTCAGTTGCGGGGCGTGGCATGGAACCTCCTGCGAAAAAAGCGAATCAACTCAGTATCCACCCTCCGCGAACAAACGGCCGTGCAAGGCCCGATCCGGCCCGCGGATGGATGACGCGTGCGACACTGATGGAGGGGTGTTTTGTCTACACGCACTCCCGCGGGAGGTCCCACCATGGTCAATGTGGTTCTTACACACTCGGCTCTGGGCCTGGACTCCAACCTTGAATCGTGGGCGGAGTGGCTGAGGGGCGAGGGTCACGAAGTCATCGCGCCAGATCTCTATGGCGGCGACACCTTTGACACCCTCGAAGCCGGCCTGCAGCGCCTCGAATCGATCGAGATGAACAAGGTGGTGCAGGCTCTCCAGGCGATCGCGAGTGAACTTGATGAGCCCGTGGTGCTGATGGGCTTTGCCCTGGGCGCCGCCGCCAGTGAAATCGCCGCACTCACAGAGAAGGGCGTCGCGGGGCTCATCCTGGTGGGCGCCGCGAGCTCCCCCGAATGGTTCGGCAACCCGCCGTGGCCCAAGGGCCTGAAGGCTCAGGTGCACTATGCGGCCGAGGATCCGACCGTGGAACCGGCCGAGGTTGAAGCGCTCGTCGAGAGCGCACCCCCCGGCGCGCTCGAGGTGTTCAAGTACCCCGGCGGCGCCCACCTGTTCGCCTTCCCCAATTACGTGGACTACGACCCCCTTGCCGCAGATCGTCTGCGGACCGCGGTGCGCGCCTTCCTGATCGAGGTCGCCGAGGCGGCGCACTAGGACTCGCCCCCGCCCGCCCCGACGCGTGCCACGCGTGCGACGCGCCGAACCACGCTCGGCTACATCGCGGCGGATTCTGAGCCACATGTGAGCATCGAGTGCTTGACTGTGGGACATGAATCAGCGACGCATCCTTGTGGTGGACGACGAGGACAACCTCCGCACCATGCTGGTGGCGGCGCTCAAATTCGAGGGCTACCAGGTACAACAGGCCGTAGACGGCCGTGCTGGTCTGCGCGCCGCGAAGGAATCGCGCCCCGATCTGATCGTGCTGGACGTGATGATGCCCGAACTTGACGGCTTTGGCATGCTCAAGCGGCTTCGCGAGTCGGGCGATCGCACGCCCGTCATCTTCCTCACCGCCAAGGACACCTCGGCCGATGCCGTCGAGGGCCTGGTCCTTGGCGCCGACGACTACCTGGCCAAGCCGTTCTCGCTCGAGGAGCTGGTGGCCCGGGTCGAGTCCGTGATGCGTCGCGTGGACGCCTCGCCCAGCGCATCGTCCGTGATGAAGCTCGCCGACCTGACGTTGGATGACGTGGCCCACGAGGTCACGCGCAACGGCGAAGAGATCCACCTGTCGCCCACCGAGTACAAGTTGGTGGCGTACCTCATGGCGAATACGGGGCGCGTGATGTCGCGCGGTCAGCTGCTGAGCAACGTGTGGGGCTACTCGCCCGACGACGACCCCTCGGTGGTGGAGACGTACATCGGCTATGTGCGCAAGAAGGTGGACGCGTTCGAGCCCAAGCTGATCCACACGGTGCGCGGCGTGGGCTACACCATGAAAGTGCCGCAATGACCGCTGGCGAGCCGTCGGCCCGCACGCGTGCGTTGTCGTTGCGGACGCGGGTGCTCGTGGGCCTGGCGGCTATCGCTCTGGTGGCGATCATGGCCGCCGTCGCGGTGACGGTGACCACGCAGCATTACCTGGTGAGCCAAGTCGACGACCGACTGCTCGCCTTCTCGGGGCCGTCCCACGGGACCGGGTTGGGAGACGCGGACGACTATGTGGTGTCGGGAGGCGACGCGGACGATGACGAGACCAGCGGTTCCTCGACGTCGACCACCACGGATTGGTGGAACGAGCGGCCCTCCGACGCGGTGCGCGGGCTACTCACCGAAACGGGAACGCTGGTGGTGCAATTCCAGCCGAACGTGTACGGCGAAGAGCGGTTCGACGCTCCCGTGATCAACCCGGCGGACCTGAGCCGCACGTCCTTGACCTACCTCACGTCGCGGGCCCCCGGCGACCACGAGTACCGCGTGCTCGCCAAGCCCCTGTCCAGCGGCTGGGAGATCACGGCCGTGTCGCTCGAGGGCGTCCGGTCCGCGACTCAACGGCTCGTCATGATCGAAGCCTTGGGCATCGGAGCACTGCTTGCGGGACTTGGACTGGTGGCGTGGTGGGTGATCCGCTTGGGGATCAGCCCCATGGGTCGCATGGTCGACGCCTCGACCCGGATCGCCAATGGCGACTTTGATGTGCGGCTTGACGCCGCGACGAGCGGGACCGAGTCGGCCGCGCTCGCGACGTCGCTGAACACCATGATCGGCCGTCTCACCGACGCCCTGTCCGAGCGGGAGCGTTCGGAGGCGCGGTTGCGCGAGTTTGTCGCCGATGCCTCCCACGAACTCCGCACACCACTGACCACGGTGCTGGGCTACGCGCAGCTGTTCCGCAGGGGAGCGCTGACCCGCAAGGCGGAGCAAGCCGACGCGTGGAGCCGCACCGAGGCGGAGGCGACGCGCATGAAGCGCCTGGTCGAGGACATGCTGGAGTTGGCTCGTTACGACGCGGAGCCCGAGATGCACCTCGCACCCACGGACCTGGCGCGCGTGGTGTCCGAAGTCTTGAATGATGCCGCACGGGTCCACCCGGAGGTGTCGTTCGCGATGGGAGGGCCGGGCCCGCTGGTGCCCGACGTGGCGGGCGCGATCACGGCGCAGGTGGACGGCGACCGGCTGCGCCAGGCCATCATCAACGTCGTGGGCAATGCCGCCCAGCATGGCGCGACTCACGTGGTGGTGACTGTGACTCAGGAGTCTCGCGGGGACGCGGACAACGTGCGTGTCGAGGTGGCCGATGACGGCCCCGGCATGACGCCCGAGGTCGCCGCGCGCGCCACCGAGAGGTTTGTGCGTGGCGAGGGGTCCCGGTCGCGGTCGACTGGCGGTGCGGGGCTGGGCCTGGCCATCACGGCCGCGATCGTCGAGGCCCACCACGGCCACCTGGAGATCGCCAGCGTTGAGGGCGAGGGCACGCGCATCGGCATGGTGTTGCCCATGGTGCAGCCGCGACAGTAGTCGTCGAACGGGCCACGGCTGCTCGTTCCGCGGCTTGGCGTGTGGGAGAATCGAGTCGAAACGTTTCGATTTCTCTGGACGCCTGGCAGGAACCTTCATGACTACCGACGCAGACGACGTTCCCACGGAAGCGACCGTGGCCCGTTCTCACGACGAGACGCATATCTATGCCTCGCCGGTGTCGGGCGACCCCCTCGTCCTTCCCGGCGAGGCCACGGCGCCCCCGGGCTCGGTCTCCGGAACCGCCGCCGGCGACGCCGGAACCGCAGCCGCACCCCTGGCGCCACCCGTCTCGCCGGCACGCGCCAATGTGGTGCTCGTCGCGCTCGCGGTGTCGGCCTTCCTCTTCGTCACCAACGAGATCGCACCGATGGGACTGATCCCCTCGATGGCGGCGGACCTGGGCAGGTCCGAGGCCCAATTGGGCATGGCGGTCACGGTGTTCGCGATGGCGGTGATGTTCGCGACCCTGCCGCTCGCGATGCTCACGACCAGGATGGTGCGTCGCTGGGTGCTGGTGGGGGCGCTCGTGATCTTCACGGCGGGCGCGTTCCTCGCTGCGAACGCCGATACCTACGCGGCGCTCCTGTTCGCGCGCGCGCTCACCGGCGTTGCCCACGCGCTGTTCTGGGCGGTGGTGGTGCCCGCCGCGGCCGGCATGTTCCCGCTGGTTCGGCGCGGCCGGTCGGTCGCGCGGCTCTCGCTGGGTCCGGCGTCGGCCGGCGTGGTGGGCTTGCCCGCGGCGACCTACCTGGCACAGCAGACCCACTGGCACACGCCGTTCTGGATTCTGGCGGCCGGCGGCGCGCTGCTTGCGGTGCTGGTGGCGGTGGTGATGCCGAGCTTCCGCACCCACCAGGGCACCATGGTGCGCGGCGAATTCCCGTCGCTGCGCAAGTTCATTCGGGTCATGGCCGTCACCGGCCTGATGACGGCCGCCATGCAACTCACGTGGACCTTCTTTGCGCCCTACTACACCGAGGTGACCGGCTTCGCGGATGGCACCGTGTCGATCCTGCTGTTGGTGGGTGGCTTCACCGGCGTGGTGACCACATGGATGGTGGCGCGGTTCCTGGACCGGTGGCCCGTCAAGGCCGTGGTGTTGGGACTGGCCCTGCTCCTGGTCATGTGGACCGGCCTGTCCCTCGGCGGACAGTTCAAGCCGGTGGCGGTGGCGATGATTGCTCTACAGGGAATCTCCTGGTCCGTCCTGGTGATCGCGGTGGTGAACTGGGCGCTGCGCCACTCGCCGTGGACCGTGGATATCGGCAACGCCACCTACGCAACCTTGTTCAACGTCGGCAACGTGATCGGCTCGCGCGTGGGGGCCATCATGTTGGGCGCCTGGGGCGCGCGGTGGTTGCCGGTCGCCTCCTGGCTACTGGTCGCCGTGGCGCTCGGCCTCGTGCTGACGATGCCGCGGGGCGCGGGCCGCACGCGCTGGAGTAGGCCGGGCGCGGGCGCGGGCGCGGGCGTTGGCGCGGGCGCGGCGTCGGCCAAGGGCTAGTTGGTGCCCTTGCCGGGAGTCGCTCCGGCGGTCCCACCTGGCGCGGACAACGCGGGGGCATCGTTGCGGGGCAGCGGGAGGTCCTCCCGCGAAACGTCAGGCAGCGTCACGGTGGTGCTGACCACGGTGATGGTCAGCAGGTCGTTCACCTGGGAGGCGTACCAGTCGGAGAATCGCTTCGCGCCGGCGGTGAACCAGCCGCTGGTCAGGGCGGCCAGGAGAGCGACGACGACGACGGTAGCGAAGCCCGCCTCGACCGCTCTCAACACCACGTAGTTCCTTGACTGCACCGGTTTTCGCCGTCCTCACATCATGGCCGTCGTCTTCGCCGAGCGCGCGTGCGCCGAGTTGCAAGGGCGGCGGCCCCCCCAGGGCCATGTCGATCGCGCGGCGCGGGTTGCGCGGGGCGACCTCATCCGGGCACACAACTGCACGCCACATATCTAGTAACGCACATCGCGCGCGAAAGGTTGGGGCGGGGATGTTGCGAACAGGTGAACTTTTGCGCCGACAAGGGGCCAGGGGTTGTCTCGCAGTTGCCTGGGTTCCGTCACGCGCACGGCGACCCAGATTTGGCCGACGCCCCTACCGACGCGTCGGAAACCCTGGCGCCCCCGCGGCCAAGCCCAAGCGCGACGCGGCGCTAAGAGAGCAGGCGGTGGAGGTCGCTGAGTGGCGGCTGAAGCATCGACCGCACGATGAGCGGGTTGGTCTGCGAGCCCGCGACCAGTTCCAAGGCGGCCTCACACAACGCGTCGAGTTCGGCCTCGTGGTTGCCGAGCGCCCGGTGAGCGTTGGCCACGCCCGTGAGGATCGCGCCCCGCAAGGCCAGCACGGAGGTGGGGTCGGTGGCGGCGTCGGCAAGTTGCTGGTATTGCGCCTCTGCCTTCGCCAAGACGTCGAGCGCCTGCTCCGCGCGGCCGGTCTCCAGCATGCAGCTGGCCGTGCCCACGTTGATCCGGATCAGCTCGGTGCGCTCAAACTGCGACGGGCCCGGGCCGGTGAGGACGTATTCCGCGACCTCGAGGGCCTCCAGCCAGGTGGCCTCAGACTCCGCGACCCGGTTCTGCTGTGCCAGTTGCATCGAATACCACGACAGCCGCTGGGCCAGGTGAATGGCGCTCTCGCGAGGCTGGCGGTCAAAGTCGGCGCGCAAACGAGTCACGTCTTTGCGCGTGCTCTCGATGCTCATGTTCTGGAGTGTATGTGATCAAATTCACAGTGCCAATAGGCACTTTTGCTGGGACTTTGCAGGATGGCCGGGTTGTCCGGGTATGGGGTTTTTCTGACAGGGGTCGATCGATCGATCTCGCGAATTGGGGTCCGCACGGTACCGTCATACCTGAGTGAGCCGACACCTTGGGGAGCGCCACGTGACCACCATTTCGCAGCCCGACCCTTCCGGGCAGGCGTCTTGGAGTGGGCGCGCGGGCGGGCATCTCTCACACGGGTCTGCTGCACTACTTCCCCACTAAGGCCCACCTGCTGATGGCGGTGCTGCACCACCGTGACGAGGTGGACCGCCTTGACCTCGACGAGGACGTGGCGCAGGGCGTCTCCTTCATCGAGGCGATGATCCATCTTGCGGAGCGCAACGCGCTCCGACGCCCCATGGTGGAGGCTTTCACCGTACTCGCCGCGGCGGCGACCACGCCGGACCATCCCGCTCACGCCTGTTTCAGGATTCACTACAACGACGCAATCGCATCGGCCACCCAGAGCTTTCGCGAGCTCAAGGCGGCTGGCACGCTGCGCCCCGAGGTGGATCCCGAGCGCGAGGGCGCCCAATGGATCGCGCTCATGGACGGCCTGCAGACCCAGTGGCTGCAGTCGCTCGCCGACTACCCCCGCGCGCCCCTCGATATGGCGGCCGAGCTGCGCTACCGGCTCACCGCGATGCTGGCTGCGCCTCCGACTTCGTGATCAGCCGGGCGATCTCGTCACGGCCGAATCCGGGGATCATCCCAAAATCGGCCAGCACCACCAAGGGGAAGTCGTCCACCATCGACAGCATCGTGGGGTCGAGTTCCGCGCACAGTCGCTCGGCGTCCGCCCCGGTCGCGGGGCGGGCCACCAGCGACTCTGGGGCGCCGATGTTCACCTGCACCACCTCGGCGCCCTTGCGGTGACCGGTGTTCGTGACGCGCGCGGTGACGGTGACCCGGGCATCGGCGTCGGATCCCTTGACCGCGGCCCCCACGGAATCGATGGCGAAGGTCGTGTAGGTGAGGCGGAACCCGAAGGGGTACGCGTCAGCGTCTACCGAGTTGTCGCGGGCACACGCTGGCGAGGGTCAGCATCGACGCCATGGTCGCCAACGCCAGCCAGGGCCCGATGGCGAGGGCCCGATGGCGATGGCCAGCAGCGTTCCGCCGATGAGGTGCGCGGTGTAAGGGCCGTGGAGGGGAACGTCGGCGAGGTGCGCGACCAGCAGTCCGCCAACTCCGCCAAGCGCCAGTCCCACTCGGGGACACGGCCCTGCCGTAGCTCGTGCACCGACCAGGTCAACGCGCCCGCGGAGGCGCCTCCCGCCGCCACCATCGTCGTGGGGTCCAGAACTCCGTTGGGTAGGTGCATGATCCCACTCCGGTCAGGCAAGCACCGTCGCGGGTGCGGAGTACGCGCAGGCGCCCACGGCGTCGAGCTCGATTGCGGTAGAGCGTCGTAGACGGGCCAGCTCAGACGGCCCGAGCCGGTCACACACCCAGTCCCAGTGCAGGGCCACCCAGTCGCCGGGCTGCACGGCGTGCGCCAGCGCCTGGCCGTCGCGTCGCAGCCGCGCCGGTTCGGGTGCAGCCGCCCTCAGCGTCAGCTGCCGTCCGTCCCATGTGAGGCTCCTGCTGTAGACCACCGCGGTGTCGCCGTGCAGGGCCGCCACCCGGCCCCAGCGGATGCGGCAGCGATCCAGCACCTGAAGCGGCACCTCACCCATGCCGCCGCGCATCAGCCCCACCCACGGGTAGACGCCGAACACGTGGAAGTTGTGGTGCGGGGTCGCGCCCGCGACCACGGCGCCGGCGAGCCGCTCGAACTCGAGGCGCGACAGTCGGGGCCGGAACCGGGTTTCGAGCGAGTCCACAAAGGGCCGACCCCCGCAGCGGGCCAACTCGGGACCGCCCAGCCAGTAGGTGCGCACCACGACGGGGTCGAGCGGCGCCCTGCCAAGGCATTCGCCGATGAGTTCGAGGTACGGCCAGGCGCCCTCGAATCCGCGCGCCACCTCCGCAAGCGCCGGTCCCGACGCGTGGTTGGCGACGCGTTCCAGGAGCTCGTCCGCGCGGTCGGGTCCGCAGTACCCGCGTTCGTTGGGTGGGAACGCGTAGCGGCCGAACATCACCGCGCCGTCGGCCTCGCACGGTGCCACCCTGAGTCCCACGTCACTGCGGTCGCCTGCTGCCGGCGTGTGGGTCGGGCCTCGCGTCCGACGTGCGGTGACGGTCACGTGATGGCTCGCCTCCCGAGGGGGCCGGGCCGGGGCGCCAGCCACACGAGCAACCCGCCCGCGGCGAGCGCCGCCAGCCACGGAGCCTTGGCGGCCATCGGCGCACCGTCGAACACGCCCGCGAGCGCCGCAGTCACCACGGCGCCGAGCACGAGCACGGCGGTGACGTCCACGGCTGGGGCGCGCCACAGCGCCTGGTGCCAGGTGAGCACGTAGCCGGCGAGCAGCACGCCGGTGAGCAGGACCCAACCCCACTGAGCGGAGGTGTGCGGCACCACCGCGCCCAACGCCCCGGTCGCTGCGGCCCACGCGAGCAGCGCGACGGAGCCGCCGCCCATGCGCACCAGGGACACGGTCCACGGGGTGACGCCCCCGAGCAGGCGCTTGGTGGCGACCACCTCGACGGCCCACATGAGGGTCGCTGCGCCGATCATGACGATGCCGAGGTCCGGGGCGAGGGAGACGGCGCCCGTGAGCCCCAGCTGGCCGAGCAGCAGCAGGACGATCGCCGCGCCGTGCCACGGCGTGAGCCTCTCCTGGAGCAGCGGAATGGCGAGGAGTGCAACCCACACGATCAGGGTCTTGTGCAGGAACGCCGCCTGGGTGGATGCGGTGGAGGCGAGACCTCCGAAGAACAGCAGGAACGGCACGGCTCCGCCGAGGATCGCCACATAGAGGAGTCCCCACCGTTGCCGCTGACGCGTGGGACGGCTGAGGGACACCGACTTGGCCCCGCCGGCGCGGCGCGCGGCGAGGAAGACGGCGGCGATCACCAGGGCGGCGGCGGCGTTCTTGGCGGTCGTGTAGGCGGTGGGGTTGCCGTACGCGGCCACGCCGCTGGAGTTGACCCAGATCGCCGCGCCCGAGATCACGGCGGTGCCGAGAGCGAGCAAGAGGCCGCGGGTGCGGGTAGAGGTCATGGCGCCATCTCCTTGTGGTGTGGGGCGGACGATGCTGGGGGCGTGTTACGGATCGCCAGCGCGTCGAGTGCCCTCGCCTCAGAGATCCGTTCGAGCACGAATCCGGAGTGGATCACCACCCAGTCGCCTGGCCTGATGTCGGCGCCGATGGTCATCTTGAGCACATCTTCGCGGCGGCCTGGCTGATGAGTGCCGCCGTGTTCCACCACGGCACGTCCCTCGTCGACCACCTCGACCACCTTCGCCACTGTCCCTAAGCACATGTCCCCGCCCCGCCTCCCTTGGTGACCACACCGGCGGTGGCCAACTCGGCGCACACGGCGGCCACCGCGTCGTCGATACTCGCCGTGACCTGAGGCGACATTGGACCGTGAGTCAAGGTGCTGGCCTCGATGCCCACGAGGGCGACGTGCTCCGGCAGCGTCCCGAGGGTGCGCGACAGCTCGACCGCCCCCGCCACCCCGAACGCGTGGCTGCCCCCGCGGCCCGCAGCGGCAAACGCGTGCGTCGGCAGCGAGGGGTCGCGCGTGCCCGCGCGGCACACTGTCACGGTGCCAGCGGCAACGCCCGAGATCATCGCGTCGACGAGGACCACGGCGTGGCACCCCTCCCACGCGTGCACCAGGGCCGTTGGGTCCTCCCTGGTGAGCACCTCGACGTCGTCCCCGACTACCTCTCGCACGCGCTCGGCGACGGCGGTGCCGACGGCATCGTCGCCTCTGTCCGGCGAGCCCAGGCCGATGACCATCGCCCGGGCGGTCATGATCGTTGCACCCTGAGATCCAGGAAGTGGGTGGCGCAGGAGATGCAGGGGTCGTAGTTGCGGATCGCAGCCTCGCAGCGGTGTGTGAGCGCGTGGTCGTCCAGGTCCACCCACTGCTGTGCGGCGAGCCGCAGGTCCGCCTCGATGCTCGCCTGGTTCTGCGACGTGGGCGGAACGATCTGCGCGTCCTCGATCACACCGTCGGCGTCGATCTTGTAGCGGTGCCAGATGGTGCCGCGGGGGGCCTCGGAGGCGCCGACACCCTCCCCGGCCCGCGGCGCGACCGGCACGGAAGGCGCGTGGCCGTCGGCCCATTGGTCGATGATGCGCAGGGCCTCCTCGAAGGCGTACGCCAACTCCACCGCGCGCACGATGATCGACTTGAAGGGGTTGCGGCACGTCTGACCGAGCCCAGCCCTCTGCGCCGCCTCTTGGCAGCGGGGGCTGAGCTGGTCAAAGTTGAGGCTGTAGCGCGCGAGTGGGCCCACAAAGAACATCTCGCCGTCGAAGCGGGCGTGCAGCGCATTGGAGTGTTCCACATGGAATTCCTCAACATGTTGAGGAATTTCGGCAACGGGGAACCGCGCTCCGGAGCTCGCGACCATCTCCGTGCCGCGCTCCAACGGGTACCAGTCCGGGTGGCGCAGCGAGACGTAGTTGTAGTCCTGCTCCATCTCGGGGAAGTCAAAGGTGGACACCAGCTGGACTGCGGCGAGCGAGTCCTCGAGCCCGCGCTCCAGGTCCGGGCGCAGCGCCTCCAGCTGGGTGAGGGTGGGCATCCGGTAGAAGCCGCCCACACGCACGTTGACCGGGTGGATGGCGCGCCCGCCCACCAGTTCCATGAGGTCGTTGCCGCACTTCTTGAGGCGCAACGCCATGGTGACCACGTCGGCGTGGTCCTTGGCCATCTCCAACACGGACTCGAAGCCCAGGAAGTCCGGGGCGTGCAGCATGAAGATGTGCAGGGAGTGCGACTCGATCCATTCGCCGCAATACAGCAGGCGGCGCATTAACTGGATCTCGTCCGTGGTGGTCACGCCGCAGATGGTTTCCATCGCCTCCGTGGATGCGCTTTGGTAGGCGACGGGGCAGATGCCGCAGATGCGGGCGGTGATGTCCGGCGGCTCGGTGTACTTGCGGCCGCGCAGGAATCCCTCGTAGAAGCGCGGCGGCTCGAAGATGTTGAGCTTGACCGACACCACCTCGCGGTCCTTGATCTCAATGTGCATGCCGCCTTCGCCCTCGACCCGGGCGAGCATGCCCACGTTCAGCACCTGCCCTCCGTCCTTCAGCTGGTGGGTCATGACGCACCTCCCGCGGCCACCGTGTTGCCGGCCGCCTCGACGGCTTCACTCGCAGAGGCAAATTCTGGGGCGCCCGCATTGAAGGTGCGATAGACGCGCACGATGTCGTCGTTGCCCATGCCCAGGTCCACCAGTTGGCGGGTGAGCGAGTCCGTATTGGCGCTGTCTTGCGGGCCAAAGCAGCCGTAGCAGCCGCGTCCGTAGGACGGGCACAGGGCGCCGCAGCCGGCCTGCGTCACCGGGCCAAGGCACGGCTGCCCGCTGGCGACGGGCACGCACACGTTGCCCTTGAGCTTGCATTCGACGCACACCGAGTAGGTGGGGATGCGCGGCTTGCGGCCGTTGAGGAACGCCGCGAGCACCTCGACCAGCTGACCCTTGTCCACGGGACAGCCGCGCAGCTCGTAGTCGACGTCCACGTGGCTCGCGATCGGGGTGGACGTGTCGAGCGTGGAGAGGTACTCGGGGTGGGCGTAGACGATCGAGCGGTATTCGTCCACGTCGGCCCAGTTTCTGAGTGCCTGGATGCCGCCGGCGGTGGCGCACGCGCCGATGGTCACGAGCGTTCCGGATTGGGCGCGGATCTCGTGGATGCGCTTGACGTCCTCGGGCGTGGTGATGCTGCCCTCCACGAGCGACAGCTCATAGGGACCCTCGACCACCGCGCGGGTGGCCTCCGGGAAGTACGCGATGTGGACGGCCTCCGCGATGCTGAGCAGCTCGTCCTCGCAGTTGAGCAAGCTGAGCTGGCAGCCGTCACAACTGGCGAACTTCCAGACGGCGAGCTTGGGACGGGTGGGCCCGGCCGGGGTC
>NZ_JADQBE010000023.1:0-110199 GCF_016278765.1 Demequina sp.
CATGTGCCCAGCATCAAGCCAAAACCCCGCTCAACATTGGAGACACGCCCTAGTCGTCGACCGGAAACTGCTCGAGCGGCGGCTGATTGCGCTCCGACAACAACTCGGACACCAGGAACGCCATCTCGAGTGACTGCTCGTGATTGAGCCGAGGGTCCACCTTGGTCTCGTAGCGTCGGGCCAGCCCCTCGTCGTCGATCTCGGCGGTTCCGCCCATGACCTCGGTGACGTCGTCGCCCGTGAGTTCCACGTGCAGCCCGCCGGGAACGGTGTCGAGCGCGCGATGCACCTCGAAGAAGCCCTTGACCTCGTCGAGGATCGTCTCGAACCGGCGGGTCTTGAAGCCTGACTCCGAGGTGAAAGTGTTGCCGTGCATCGGGTCGGTGAGCCACGTGACGCTCGCACCCGCATCACGCACCCCCGCCACAATTCCCGGCAGCACGTCGCGCACCCGGTCCGCCCCCATGCGCGCCACAAACGTGATGCGACCTGGGATGTTGTCGGGGTTGAGCCGCTCGGCAAGCGCCACGGCATCGGCCGCCGTGCTCCTGGGGCCCAGCTTGACGCCGATGGGGTTGTGAATCTTGGACATGAACTCGACGTGCGCTCCACCCAACTCGCGCGTACGTTCGCCGATCCACAGGAAGTGGGCCGAGCAGTCGTACGCCAGTCCGGAGCGTGAGTCGATGCGCGTGAGAGCCCGCTCATAGTCCAGCAGCAATGCCTCGTGACTGGAGAAGAACTCCACCGTCTTGAGTGCCTCAAAGTCGCCGCCGGCGGCCTCCATGAAGCGCACGGCCCGGTCGATCTCCCCCGCCACCTTGTCGTACGCGGCGTAGGCACGATTTCCCGCGAAGCCGCGGTTCCACTGATGGACGCGGCGCAGGTCCGCGAAGCCACCCGTGGTGAAGGCCCGGATCAGATTCAGGGTGGATGCGGACACGTGGTACGCGTCCACGAGCCGCTCCGGGTTGGGAATTCGGGAGTCCCGCTCAAACGACGAGTGGTTGACGATGTCACCCCGGTAGGCCGGCAGCGTCACGCCATCCCTGGTCTCGGAGTCGGACGAGCGCGGCTTGGCATACTGGCCCGCCATTCGGCCAATTTTCACGACGGGCGTCGACGCTCCGTAGGTGAGGATGACGGCCATCTGCAGGATCGTCTTGATCTTGTTGCGAATCCGGTCTGCGGTCGCCTCGGCGAACGTCTCGGCGCAGTCCCCGCCCTGCAACACAAACGCGTCGCCCCGGCCTGCCGCCGCGAGGTGGCCGCGCAACACGTCGGCCTCGCCGGCGAAGACGAGGGGCGGCACCTTCTTGAGACGATCTACTGCGCGCTGCAGCGCCTCGGCATCGGGCCAGTGGGGTTGCTGCCTGGCCTCGCACGTCAGGTAGCTGTCGACCCCCGCCGCGACGAGCTTCTCGTCGGCGGTCGTCATGACTGCCCGATATCGGCCAACAGATCGATGTACCAAGGCGTGGACGTGTCGAAAGGCTTGTGACCGGCGATACGCGGGAACTCAATGCACTTGAGGCGACCGCCGTCCTCCTCGTCGTGTCCCACCACGCCGGGCTCACCGCGAAGGGCGCACTCCACCGCAAAATCGGTCATCGACTTGATGAGCCGGAGGTCTTCGACGTTGGCACGGGCGGACCGAGAGAAATAGCCGGACTTCTGCACCATGACCTTTTCGGCGCCGATGCGGTCGGCGAATTGCTGAGCGAACCAGTTTCCCGGGTTGATGGTGTCCAGCTTGACGTGACCGAAGGGGTCCCTCTCAACCGTGCCGTCCACCTCCTCGATCTCCTTGATGATCTCGGGCACGCCTGCGCCCTCCGACAGGAAGATGTTGACGTTGCCCACCGAGTCCATGACGGTCTTGAGGCGCGCGGCTTCCGCGTCGAGATCGATCGACCGCTCGGGAACGTACACGGCGTGAATGTCCCAACGCTCGCGCGACAGGCCGATGTCGGGCACCCACTCGAGGGTGTCGAGCCACTCGCGGTACTTCAGCGACGCGGCCGCCGTCAGCCAGCCGCACGCACGGCCCATGACCTCGTGCACAATCAGCATGCGGGGGGACGAACGGTGCTCGCCAATCACGTTCTGCGCAAAGATGGACGCTTGATCGGCCGCGCTCCATGCACCAAGGCTCTGGCGGATCGGGACGATGTCGTTGTCGATCGTCTTGGGCAGGCCCACCACCGTGAGCGGGTAGTCGTGCTCCTCCAAGTACTTGGCGAGGTCGGCCGCGGCCGTGTTGGTGTCGTCGCCACCAATGGTGTGGAGCACGTCGACGCCGTCCTTGCGCAACTGTTCCGCGGCGACCGCGAGCGGGTTCTCGCCTTCCTTGACCAGCCCGCGCCTGACGCAGTCCTCGACGTTGGTGAACTTGACGCGCGAGTTTCCAATGGGCGAGCCACCGAATCCGTGCAACACGCCAGCCTTCTCGCGTACCGCGTCCGTGACAACGACCGACGTCCCCGTGAGCAGACCCCAGTACCCGTGCTGATAGGCGATGATCTCGACCTCGGGTGCTACCTCGGTGTAACGACCAATAAGGCCGCCAACGGCTGAGGACAAGCAGGGGGCGAAGCCTCCGGCGGTGAGCAACGCGACACGGCGAACGGACATGCGACAGGCCTTTCAGATGAGGTTTTCCCGCTCATTCTAGGGGTGGGGTGATTGCTCCGGCGAGACGCAGGTCCCGTGGGGCGCGTTCGACGCGAGCGGTCAGGATTGGCGGCCTTCCGCCTCTCTTTCGGCGATGGCCAGTTCACGCTTGTACTGAGCGGAGTCTCGGTCTGCGTATTCCTGGCCGGACATGTCGCGGATCGCTTCCATGACGGTGTCGGTGAGTTCGCGTAGCGCTTCCCGGTCTTCTTGGCGGCCGCGATACGCATTGATGTGAATGGGGGTGCCGATGCGGACGCCGATGTCTTCTCTGGACGGCACCTTTTGGCCGATCGGCTGCGCCACATCGGTGCCGATCATGGCCACGGGAATGATCGGAACGCCCGCCTCGATCGCGAGGCGTGCCACTCCCGTCTTGCCGCGGTAGAGGCGCCCGTCGAGGCTGCGCGTGCCCTCGGGATAGATCCCCAGCAGTTCCCCACTGTCCAGCACCTGCATGCCGGTGCGCAACGCCGCCTCCGAGGCCTTGCCTCCACCACGATGGACGGGAATCGTGCCGACGCCCTGCATGAACGCCCGGGTTGCCGCTCCCTTCACTCCCTTGCCGGTGAAGTAGTCGGACTTCCCCAGGAAGACCACCTTGCGCTTGAGTACGAGCGGCAGGAAGACGGAATCGGAAAACGACAGGTGGTTCGACGCCAGGATGGCGCCTCCGTGCTCCGGAACGTTCTCAGCACCCTCGACCCAGGGGTGGTAGTACACCTTCAGCCCGGGGCCGAGCAGCACGTGCTTGAACAATGTGTAATACATGGGTCTCCTCGAGTTCAGGCTACCGGGGCGTCATGCCGAGCGGAACCGCTTCCCGAGCAAGCGCCGCAGCTCCCACGATTCCGGCGTCGTTTGCCATGTCGGCAGCAAGGATCGCCGGCACTGGACGATGACCGCGGGCGGTCAAGTGCTCGGCGAAGGCTTCCCGAGCGGGTTCGAGCATCAGGTCGCCAGCCGCGATGACTCCGCCGCCGATGACAAACACCTCGGGGTCAACAACCGCTGCAACTTGTGCGCAGCCTTCGCCGATCCATCGGCCAAGGTCCGCCAGCAGTTCGATCCCCAGCTCGTCCCCGTCCATTGCCGCGGCCGTCACGTCAGGTCCGGTGATGGCGTTGGGTTTCCCTCCAGCACGCTCGATGAGTCCGGCGGCGCGCACGGAGCGATCATTGGCCGCCCTGCGCGCCTCGCGGGTGAGTGCAGAGCCGGACGCGTACTGCTCCCAGCAACCCTTCTGCCCACATCCGCAGGGCTGACCGTCGGGAACCATGCGCAAGTGGCCCAGTTCCGCGGCAAAGCCGTAGGCGCCGCGCACGAGTTCACCCTCGACCACGAGCGCAGAACCGAGCCCCGTGCCGATCGTGATCATCACCATCGTGCCCGTTCCCCGGCCCGCGCCGTGCACGAACTCCGCCCAACCCGCGGCGTTCGCGTCGTTCTCCACGACAACGGTGACGTCATCGCGTCCCAACAGCGCCCGCACGTTGTCACCCAACGGGTAGTCACGCCACGCGATATTGGGTGCGAAATTCATGTGGTTGCGGTCCGAGCTGGCGAACCCTGCGGCCGCGAGGCCTACCGCGCGCACGTCGTACTCCGCCGACAATTCCGTCACGGCGTCCGCAATGGCCGCATCGATGCTTGAGGGATCTTGAGGTCTCGTAGGGCGGCGCACCTTGGTCAGGATGGTGCCTGTGCTGTCGACCACGCCGACAGCGATCTTCGTTCCGCCAATGTCGACACCCACAGCGTCCACGTCAGTCCCCTTCAGATGTATGTCATGCGACCTCACCGAGGGTATCGTGAGCGCAACCGATCACCTTGCCAACGGAGTCAAAATGATTGATGCACCGACGCCCGCACCCAACATCATGGCGCTCGTCACCGAATCGTGGTCTGTCCGCGCAGACAAAGTAGTCATGCGCTACACCGACCCCGAAGACCAGTGGATTGACGTCACCGGTGGGCAGGCGCGCGCCCACGTCGACGCGGTCGCCAAGGGTCTCATCGCACGGGGTATCGGCCTGGGCGACACGGTGGGAATCATGTGTCGCACGCGCTTCGAATGGACGGTCCTCGATTTCGCCATATGGTCCGCCGGCGCCATTCCCGTGCCGGTGTACGACACGTCGTCCGCTTCCCAGATCGACTGGATTACGTCCGACGCCAACATCACCACACTGTTTGTCGAGACCGACGCCCACGCCGAACTGGCGCGGACGGTCGCGTCCGACCCCGAATCGCCGCTGACCGCGATTGAGGTCATTGATCGGGGCGCGATCGACTCGCTCATGGCAGAAGGAGCGGGAGTTTCGGACGCCGAACTGGAGTCGCGTCGCAGCGCGGCCACATCCGACGATCTTGCGACCATCATTTACACGTCGGGAACCACGGGTCGACCGAAAGGCGTCCGCCTGACGCATGGCAACTACACCGTTCACATCGCTGGAATCCACGAGGAGTTGAGGGACGTCCTGTTCGAGGACGGCGCCTCGACGGTGATGTTCCTGACCTTGGCTCACTCGCTCGCCCGGCTCGTGGAGGTCGCGCTCGTGGCGGCGGGCACCGTGATGGGCTTCTGCCCGGACTCGTCCAAGTTGGTGGCCTATATGGGCACGTTCAAGCCCACCCTGATCGTGGCTGTGCCGCGCGTGTTCGAGAAGGTGTACACCTCGGCGGAGCAGAAGGCTGCCGCAGGTGGCAAGGTCAAGATCTTCCGGTGGGCCGCCAGGCAGGCGATCGACTACTCCAAGGCCCTCGACTCGCCGCAAGGGCCCTCCACCATGCTCACACTTCGGCACCGCCTGGCACACGCCTTGGTGCTCAAGAAGATCATGGCCGTGCTTGGCGGCAACAGCCACTGGGCCATTTCCGGCTCTGCTCCGCTCGGTGAACGGCTCGGTCATTTCTATCGCGGACTTGGGTTGGTGGTGCTCGAGGGCTATGGACTCACCGAGAACAACGCGGCGTCCCACGTCAATCGTCCCGAGCGGTCGAAGATCGGCACGGTCGGACGGCCCCTGCCCGGGATCGAGGTCAAGATCGCCGATGATGGCGAGATTCTGCTGCGTGGCCCTTCGCTGTTCTCGCAATATCACCGCAACCCCGAGGCAACGGCCGCGTCTTTCCACGACGGCTGGTTCATGACCGGCGACATCGGAATCGAGGACGAAGACGGCTACCTCACCATCACCGGTCGCAAGAAGGAGATCATCGTCACTGCGGGCGGCAAGAACGTCGCTCCCGCCATGCTTGAAGACCGCCTGAGGGCGTACCCCCTGATCTCCCAGTGCGTTGTGGTGGGCGACGGCAAGCCGTTCATCGCCGCGCTCGTCACGCTCGACACCGAGGCCCTCCCTCGATGGCTCAAGGCCAAGGGCCTGCCCGAACTGACGACTGCCGAGGCGGCCGCAGACCCGACGGTGCGCGAGCACATCGACAAGGCGGTCGAGCGGGCCAACAGAGCCGTCTCACGCGCCGAGTCAATCCGCAAGTACGAGGTGGTGCTTGAGGACTTCACGATCGCGAACGGCTACCTGACGCCGTCCCTCAAGGTAGTGCGCTCCCGGGTGCTCGCGGACTACCAGGAGCGCATCGAAAACCTCTACGCCACCACAAAGCCCTAGCTGGCGCGTTCATCCCGCACAAGGCGCAGTGGCGGCAGCAGCCCGCCCTGCGACATGGCGGTGATGGCCGCCGCTTGGTCGTCATCCACCTCGATGGTGTGGGGACGGCGCGTGATCGTGAGAAAGGACACCACGCAGTCGCCGCACGCCGGGCCGCGTGCCGTGCACTCATCACATTCGATCAACATGACTCCCACGCTAGGCGCGACCTCTGACATCTGGGCGTCCGGGGACAACGTCCACATGTCTCACCCCTGACGTAGCGTCACCCACATGACCGCCGACGCGCCCGACATCAGCCGCCATCTTGACGGCGTGCAAGTGGGGCTCGACCAGATCGGTGAGCCCCTGCACTCCACCACGTTTGTGGTGGTGGACCTCGAGACCACGGGCGGCTCCCCTGCCTCGAGCGCCATCACCGAGATCGGTGCGGTGAAGACGCGCGGAGGCGAGGTCATTGGCGAGTTCCAGACCCTCGTGGATCCTGGTATGCCCATTCCTCCCATGATCGTGGCGCTCACGGGAATCACCGATGCCATGCTCGTCGCCGCTCCCACCATCGGACAGGTCCTTCCCAGCTTTCTCGAGTTCTTGGGCGACGCCGTGCTGGTTGCACACAACGCTCCCTTCGACGTCGGCTTCCTGAAGGCCGCATGTCGGCAACAGGACTACCCGTGGCCGGGCAATGAGGTGGTGGACACCGTCACCCTGGCCCGCCGGGCCACCACCAAAGAGGAGGCCCCTAACAAGAAACTCTCCACGCTTGCTCGCGCGTTCGGAACCGTCGTGACGCCGAACCACCGGGCGCTCGACGACGCCCGTGCGACGTCGGAAATCCTGCACCACATGCTGGAGCGGTTGGCCCGGTTTGGGATCACGCACCGCGAAGACCTGGATGCCCTGCGCAACCCAGTGCCGGAGAAGTTGCGCAAGAAGGCAACGATGGCCGACAAGGTGCCCGCGCAACCGGGCGTCTATATCTTCAGGGGGCCTCAGGGTGAACGCCTGTACGTGGGGACCTCAAAGAACTTGCGGTCTCGGGTCAAGACCTACTTTACTCGTGGCGAGAAGCGCCGTCAGATTCGCGAGATGCTCGAGCTCGCCGTGGGCGTAGACGCGTACGTATGCGCGACGGAACTCGAAGCCAGGGTGGTCGAGGTGAGAATGATCGATCGCTACCGGCCGCGCTACAACCGGCGTTCTGCACGTCCCGAACGGACGGCCTGGATCGGTTTGACCGATGAGCGCTACCCGCGCCTGCGCGTCACCCGGTCCGCATCCGGCGGCGGCGCGCTCGTGGGGCCGATGCGCGGCGCTGGCGAGTCTCAGACTGCGATCGAAGCTCTTCAGCTCGCCTTGGGAGTGCGCACGTGCACGACTCGTCTCACGATCGTGCCCCGGGCGGGCGCCCGCGCGTGCCTGCTGAAAGACCTCGGCCAGTGTGCCGCGCCCTGCGTGGGGGGCGCGGACTCGGGGTACGACGCCACGGTCCGCGCGGCGACGCGGGCGTTGCAGGGTGACCCGTCGCCGGTGGTCGACGTGCTCGCAGCTGCCATTGAAGAACACGTGGTCACGCTCGATTTCGAGCGCGCCGCCGAGCTGAGAGATGGAATCTCCGCTCTCGTCGACGGGTCGATGAGGTCTCAGCGCCTGCAGGCGTTACGCGGCGTCCGCTTGGTGGCCGTCCGGCGCGCGGGGAACGGATTCGACGTGATCTCCGTGGTGGACGGCGTGCTTGCAGGGTCGGCCCATGTTTCACAGGGCGTGTGGGCGGCGTGCGCTCGGCTGCGCGACAACTGGGACGAGGCGCCGGCCGATGCTCTGGTCGAGGAGCGCGAGATGCTTGCTCGCTGGCTCGAGTCGGACGGCGCGCGACTCGTGTTTATCGAGGGCGAGTGGAGCAGTCCCGCCATGGGTGCCGCCAGGCATGCCCACTGGGTCAGCGCACGCAACCTCGACCGCCTCAGTGTCGGGCAACTTCCGCGCTAGCAGCAGGCCCGCGCGTCACGATTGCGTGGCTTTGGCCCATCTCTGGAGCGTCGCGTCCGCAGCGCCG
Source organism: Demequina sp. (assembly GCF_016278765.1). Lineage (GTDB taxonomy): Bacteria > Actinomycetota > Actinomycetes > Actinomycetales > Demequinaceae > Demequina. The sequence continues at coordinate 8,365 of NZ_JADQBE010000023.1, forward strand.
GAATCGATGGCATGAGCCGCAGCGACCATTGCCGAGCGCATCCGCGTGATCAGGTCGCCACCGCCGGTTCCGGGCAGGGTACCGTCCGCTGCGATCGCCAGCGCGGCATTGGCAATCACGGTCTCGCGCACCGGCCCACTCGCCCCCGACAACACAGAACGCACCACCGCGGCGTTCTCGTCGGCCTCGCCGCCCCGCAACGCCGACACCGGGATCGGATGCAGGCCCAGGTCTTTCGCAGCGTCGATCACCGATTCGGTCACCACGCCGTCATGCACTTCCCACACCCGGGTAGCAGCCGTCGCCGCCAACTCGTCCAAGCCGTCCTCGTTGCGGAACACCATGCCGTGACGGCCGCGCATGGCAAGGACGTTCGCCATCACGGGGGCAAGGGCCGCGGAGGACGCCCCGATCGCGCTCACCATGGGCTGTGCCGGGTTGGTGAGAGGGCCAAGCACGTTGAAGATCGTGGGGATACCCAACTCCTTACGCACCGGGCCGGCGAACCGCATGGCCGGGTGGAACTTGATAGCGAAGCAGAAGGTGATGCCCACCTCTTCGACCACCTCGGCCACGCGCTGCGGCTCAAGGTCGAGGTTGACGCCCAATGCGGCGAGAACATCGGAGGCCCCGGTTGTGGAGGACGCGGCGCGGCTGCCGTGCTTGACCACCCGCAACCCTGCGCCTGCGATCACCAGCGACGCCATCGTCGAGATATTGACGGTGTTTGCCTTGTCTCCGCCGGTACCCACGATGTCGACGCAGCGACCGGGGATGTACAGTGGGGCCGCATGGGCGAGCATCGCCCCGACCATGCCGTTCACCTCTGGGGCCGTGGCTCCCTTCGTCTGCATGCCCATGAGGAACGCGCCCAACTGCGCATCGGTGGCTCGCCCGTTGAACACCTCGTCGAGCATCCAGGCCGTGTCCGCCGCGGCGAGGTCCTCGTCACAGGACAAACGCATCAGGATGTCGGGCCACGTTGCCATGAAGATTCCTTCGGTGGAGCGTCGATGGGGTGGTGAGACTCAAGAACTAGCGGGTGCGGGCGCGAAGAACGCGTCCACCGCATCCTTCACCACGAACGGGTCCAACGGGTGCGCCACGGCCGCGTCGGCTTCCGACCAGGTGGCGAGCCAGGCATCGCCGATGCGGCCCACCAGCAGCAGGATGGGCGGGCAGACAAACAGCTCGTGCTTCAACTGTCGCGCGATGCCCATGCCGCCAGACTTGGCGGCCTCGCCGTCGAGGATCACCAGGTCGAAGTCGTTCGCGTCCGCCTGCATCACGGTTCCCTCGTGAGTGGCGGTCTCAGTCCATGCGACGGGCCTGCCCCACGACGTCGGGCCCACCGCGAGTTTCACCTTGTCACGCACCGTGACGTCGTCGCTGTAGAGCAAGATGCTGAGGGGCTTTACTGCCGGGGTTTCGCCGTCGTGGCGAACAGTGATGTCATTCATGCGGTCCATTCTGGCATGACGCGCGGCGGTGATGTCCGCTCTGCGCTGTGGTGCCACGCCGAACCCGGGACCTTTGCTCGCGCAAACGCCGAAGACAGGCATAATGAACGCATGTCCCACGCACCAGCGGCGATGCCCTCCCCGATCCACGCTACGCGCCCTAATCGAGTAGCTGTAGGGACCATAGTCTGGCTTAGTTCCGAACTCATGTTCTTTGCAGGCCTTTTTGCGATGTACTTCACGTTGCGAGGAGAGGCCCCTGGCGAGTGGGCCGCCCACACGCCTCAGTTGAACGTGCCGTTCGCTTTGCTCAATACTTCGGTCCTGGTGGCTTCATCCTTCACCGCCCAAGCGGGCGTCTGGGCCGCGGAACGCTACCAACGACGACGCACGGGCCCGCTGTGGAATTTCCGTGCGTGGGGCACGCACGAGTGGTTTGTCACCACGTACATCATGGGCTCGTTCTTCATCGCCGGTCAGGTGTTTGAGTACTCGGAGCTCGTGCACGAGGGCCTCACCATTTCGTCATCGCCCTATGGTTCGGCCTTCTATCTGGCCACCGGCTTCCACGGCCTCCACGTGCTGGGCGGTTTGATCGCCATGCTGTTCGTGTTGGGCAGGTCGTTTGTGGCCAAGAAGTTCGGCACGCTCGAAGCGACCACCACCATCGTCGTGTCGTACTACTGGCACTTTGTTGACGTGGTGTGGGTCGCGCTGTTCCTTGTCATCTACGGTCTGAAATAGGGGGAACGCGATGCGAGCTGTTGCCGTGAAGCGCCACCACCGCGCGGCGCCCTTCATCTTGATGTTCGTCCTGCTTGCGGGACTCACCATGGCTGCCTCATTCGCGCAGCCCAGCCCCGCCGAAGCCGCGACCGCCACGGCGGACGATATCGGCGAGGGGCAGAAGCTTTTCGCCGCCAACTGTGCGACGTGCCACGGCCTCGGCGCGCAAGGCCAAGATGGCGTCGCCCCCTCGCTCATCGGTGTGGGCGCTGCCGCCGTCGACTTCCAGGTGGGCACCGGCCGCATGCCGATGCAGGCCTCGGGGCCGCAGGCCATCGCCAAGGACGTCCAATTCAACGATCAGCAGATCTCCCAACTGGCGGCCTACGTCGCCTCACTCGGCCCGGGCCCGTCGGTCCCCGACGCGGAGGCGGTCGACCCGGCGCGTGGAGATCCCGCTCAGGGCATGGCTCTCTTCCGCACCAACTGCGCCATGTGTCACGGGTCTGTAGGCGGCGGAGGCGCACTCTCGCAGGGAAAGTACGCCCCCCCGCTGTGGCAGACCACACCCACCCACATCTACGAGGCCATGCTTGTAGGCCCGCAATCGATGCCCGTGTTCAACGAGTCGAACATCACGCCCGAAGACAAGCGCGACATGATCGCGTTCCTCGCAGAACAGCGCGATGGGGCAGCTGGCGGCCTTGCGCTTGGGACCATCGGCCCAGTGGCTGAGGGGCTGTGGGCGTGGCTCTTGGGAATGGGGCTCATCGTGGGCTTTACCGTCTGGATTGGAGTGCGTTCCTCATGAGCACCGACAACGTGACGCAAGAAGACGGCGCTGTCGAGGGAACGTTTGCCGATCCGGGCGTTCCCGAGGACCACCGACCGCGCCGAGCCGACGTGGCCCCCAAGGCAGCGAAGCGTGCCGAGCGTCAGGTTGCCGCGATGTTCGGCATCTCTGTGCTCGGCACCGCGATCGCGATCTGGGCCTACGTCACCGCGGACGGCGGCGGCGGCGACATCGGTTCGGTGCGATACACCACGATGTTCATGGGCCTCGGCATATTCCTGGCCATGATTGGCATCGGCACCGGCGCCATTCACTGGGCCAAGACGCTCATGCGCGACCACGACATGGTCGAGGAGCGCCACGCCACACGTTCGTCCGACGAGGCGCGAGCCGGAGCCGTTGACAACCTCAAGGAGGGCGCGAAGGACTCCGGAATTGGCGTCGGCCGTCGCGGCCTGCTCAAGGGCTCCCTGGTGACGGCTCTGGCGATCGCCCCCCTCTCCGTGCTGGTGCCTGCCGTGGGGAACCTCGGCGGCGACTGGAATGTCTCGAAGTTTCGCCACACCATGTGGGCCAAGGGCGTGCGGTTGGCGAAGGACCCCGACGGCACGCTCATCAAGGCGTCCGACGTCACCATCGGCTCCGTCTTCCACGTCATCCCCGACGGCCTCAACGAGCTTGAGGAACACAAGCTCGAAGAGAAGGCCAAAGCGGTGGTTTTGCTCATCAGGATGGACCCCAAGAACCTCAAGTTGCGGCCCGGCCGCGAGGACTGGTCCTTTGACGGCATCGTCGCGTACTCGAAGATCTGTACTCACGTGGGCTGCCCCGTCGCGCTGTACGAGCAGCAGACCCATCACCTCCTGTGCCCGTGCCACCAGTCGACGTTCGACGTGGCCGACGGCGCCAAGGTGATCTTTGGGCCCGCGAAGCGGCCGCTGCCGCAGTTACCCATCGCCGTGGACGATGAGGGCTACATCGTCGCCAAGGATGACTTCAACGAGCCGATCGGCCCGAGCTACTGGGAGCGCCTCAAGTGACCGACGTGAACACCGCACCCTCAGACAGCCGTCTCAACCGCGCCGCGGGAGCCACCGCCAACTACGTCGATGAGCGCACCTCAATTGGCGCCTTCGTCAAGTTCATGGCGCGCAAACTCTTCCCCGACCACTGGTCGTTCATGCTGGGCGAGATCGCCCTGTATTCCTTTGTGGTGCTCCTCCTCTCAGGCGTGATCCTGACGGCCTTCTTTGTGCCGTCGATGGACCTCGTGCACTATGAGGGCGACTTCCCGCAGCTGCAGGGCACGGAGATGTCCCGGGCCTTCGAGTCGACGGTCCACATGTCGTTCGAGGTGCCTGGGGGCCTGCTGATGCGGCAGATCCACCACTGGGCCGCGCTGATCTTCACGGCGTCGATTGTGACGCACATGGCGCGCATCTTCTTCACCGGAGCCTTCCGTAAGCCCCGCGAACTCAACTGGCTGGTGGGCTTCACGCTCATGATCCTGTCGCTGGCGGCGGGCTTCACCGGTTACTCGCTTCCCGACGACGTTCTTTCCGGCAACGGCTTGCGCATCATCGACGGCGTCATCAAGTCGATCCCAGTCCTGGGCACCTACATTTCGTACGGGCTGTTCGGTGGCGAATTCCCAGGCGAAGTGCTCATTCCACGAATGTTCACGGCGCACATTCTGTTGATCCCTGGCCTGATTCTCGGCCTGATCGCACTACACCTCTTCCTGATCTTCCTGCACAAGCACACCCAGTACCCCGGAGGCGGCCGCACCGACAAGAACGTGGTGGGTCTGCCGCTCTTCCCCGTGTACACGGCCAAGGCCGGCGGGTTCTTCTTTGTGGTGTTCGGTGTGATCACCCTGTTGTCGGCCACCATCCAGATCAACCCGGTGTGGAACTACGGGCCGTACGACCCCTCCCCCGTCTCCGCGGGCACCCAGCCGGACTGGTACATGCTGTTCATCGACGGCGGCCTGCGCATCATGCCCGGCATGTTCGAGGTGGTCATCGGCGGCTACACGCTGGCGCTCAACGTCCTCATTCCGGCCGTGATCCTGCCCGGAGTGTTCTTTGGCGTGCTGGCCCTGTACCCATGGATCGAGGGCTGGGCCACCGGTGACCGTGGCGAAAAGCACGTGCTGGACCGCCCGCGCAACGCCCCGACACGCACCGCTCTCGGTGTCGCGATCATCACGTTCTACGTAGTGCTGGTGCTCGAAGGATCCAACGACATCGTGGCCACCCTGTTCAGACTGTCCATCAACGACCTCACCATCATGTTCCGCATCGTCGTGATGGTGTTGCCCATCCTGGCGTTTATCGTCACCAAGCGAATTGCGATCGGACTGCAGCGCAAGGACCGTGAACTGGTCCTGCACGGCCACGAGACCGGGCGCATCGTCCGGTTCGACAACGGCGAGTACATCGAGGTGCACGAGCCCCTCACGGAGCAGGAACGCTGGGTGCGCGTCTCGTACCACAACCTCAAGCCCCGCGAACTTGCGCCCGAGCTCAACGACCGCGGTGTCCGACGCAAGGGCTACCGGTGGGACCGTTTCAAGGCGGCCTGGTCGCGCTTCTACTTCGAGGACCGCGTCGAGCCGGTCACGCCCGCCGAGTTCAAGGCGGCTCAAGACCACCATGCTCACCAAGTGGAGCGCATGGCCGCCTCGGCAAAGACGGACGAACCGACGGCTGCCGAGCACTGATCCCCACGATGTCGAAGTGACGCGTGCACCCATCCGGTGCGCGCGTCACTTTTCTTTCCAGGGACGATGCCTTCCGGCTTGCTCGGTACGCTGGAACGTGGGCGTCAGGAATGGTGTCCCGGTCACACACGTTGACCTCATAGGTGGGCCCAGTCCCGGGGCCCCGACCCACACGTCTGCCCGGACCGACCGGGCACCGAAATGGAGGAAGAATGGCTGACTACACGCTGCCGGACCTCGACTACGACTACGGAGCACTCGCCCCGTCCATCGCGGGCGAAATCATGGAGCTTCACCACTCCAAGCACCACGCCGCATACGTGGCTGGCGCCAACACTGCCCTCGAGAAGATGGCCGAGGCGCGCGACGCCGACAACTTTGGCGCCATCGCTGGCCTTGAGAAGGCTCTCGCGTTCAATCTCGGCGGTCACACCAACCACTCGATCTTCTGGACCAACATGTCGCCAGACGGTGGCGACAAGCCCGTGGGAGCCCTCGCCACCGCGATCGACGAGAACTTCGGTTCGTTCGACAAGTTCGCGGCGCACTTCACCAACAACGCCATGACCATCATGGGCTCCGGCTGGTCGATCCTCGCTTGGGACACGATCGGCAAGAAGCTCATCATCGTGCAGTTGTACGACCAGCAGGGCAACGTCCCCATGGGACTCATCCCGCTACTCATGCTCGACATGTGGGAGCACGCGTTCTACCTTCAGTACAAGAACGTCAAGGCCGACTACGTCAAGGCGTGGTGGAATGTCGTGGACTGGGCGAACGTGGCCGACCGCTTCGCCAAGGCCTCGTCGACCACTGGTCTGCTCGTCTAGGCTTTCTGCATCGCAGAGACGGCCTCCCCCTTTCCGGGTTCGCCCGGTACGGCGTCTCCGCCGCCGAGGGCGGGTCTGCCAGATTCGGTGGGCCCGCCCTTGGTGCTTCTGTGGGCGGGTGGACACGGCCGACGCTGGGGTTGGTTGGGTGCGTGAACTCGCCTTGGTGGCACGCAATGAGGCCCGCCGCGGCGGCGGTCAGGCTTGATCCCCCGCGACGGGCCTCTTCGCGTGCTGTGGGGTGGGCCAAGGCACTCGTGCGCTGGCACCGGGTGCACTCAGACTGGCTTGGGCGTAGTGGTGATCCCTATGGGGCAACGCCTAGACACCGCCACTATCGAGGGAGCAACTCGTCAATACACCCCCGGGGGTGAGTGGTCGCGCGCCGTGGCGGTCCAGCGTCCTGTGTACTCTTCCGCAATCGCGCGCACGTCGCGCTCATGTTCCTCTCTCTTGCGCCTTCAGTTCGGTGGTGTCACGATGCGAGTGGCGGAACTGCGCAGAAACCGAAACTGAGGGGGGGACATGCGCATCTTCAGGAAAGCAAAACGCAACCGGGAAGAGACGGTCACGCTTCCCGATGGGCGTCAGATCACGCTAGAGCGAGACTGGTCCGAGTACACCATCGAGGAACTCGCGGCATGGGGCATCACTCCTGGGATAGGTGGGGGTGCAGCCGATGTCGTCAGGGTGATCCCGCGAGACCCGCGTTGGACTCGACGGGTCAGGCCGCTGAGGCTCAAGCGGCGCTAGCGGGCCCGCGGCTCTTTGAATTGTGTCGTGACACGCTCCGTCGGCGGCGCAGAGCCTCCGGCAGGCGCGCGCTTCAGACAAGCGACGCAACGGGACTCGCCTTCGCACCGCGTCGTGGGGTCACACGCAGGACTCCAAAGGGTGTGCCACTGTGCACCTGACGGGGTGCATTGACGGTAGGCCGGGTTGCCAACCTGGGTGAATCCCCCATGTCGTCAGGGGCTCCACCTCTGACGCACCTGCCTCGAACGAGCGATCACGAGCGCCACGAACGCCGCGCAGCACCCGGTGCCTGACGGCGGCAAAGGTGCGCCTCTGCATTCACGGCGTGTCGCGCGTCGGCATTTTGGCGTGTCACCTGGACGTTTCCCAAACTGCCCCGAACCGGACATCTTGCGTTTACCGGATCGGTGGGTGCCCCTCGCTATTTTCTAGTTGTCCCCTCCCGCACAACCTAAGGAAAGACACATGCACCAATCATTCTCCGCAGTAGGCATCGGCGTGGTGGCCCTTGGTGGCATCGCGTTCGCCAACCCCTACAACGGCCCCTGGGAGTACCAGCCCATTGAGGGTTCCGCGTACGGCCAGGCCTCGACCACGTGGGATGTTCCCTACATCGTTCCCGAGGGCTACCACCAGTGGATGGTCAAGGACGAAACCGTGCTGGACGTCTACCCAGGCGTGGACGACTTGCACGACATGAACACGCAGAATGAGGGCGGCCACCAGGCCGGCCGCTACATGTACAACACGTACGAGGTGAACTCCGGCGGCGCGATCGCGGTCACGAACCTCAAGACGGGCGAGGCCCAGATCCTGGCTCAGGACAGCGACTGGGGCTTCGACTGGAACCGCCTCGACGGCATCCGCTGGACGCCGTGGAACACACTGCTGATCACCGAGGAGACCGCCGGCGGCAAGGTGTACGAGGTGTTCCTCGAGAAGCACGACCCGACCAAGGTCACCGACATCGTCGAGCGTGGCGCCCTTGGAAGCCTGCGTCACGAGGGCATCGACGTGGGCCAGGACGGTTCCGTCTACGTGATCGATGAGTACAACGGCGGCTCGATCTTCCGCTTCGTACCCTCCGAGAAGGAAGACCTCTCGGCTGGCACGCTGTACGCGCTTAAGTTCACGGGCCTGACCGACGAGGAGCAGAAGTGGAGCTCCTCGACGTTCGACGACAAGGTGGGCGCATTCGAGTGGGTCACCCTTGACCAGGAGCTGGCGCAGGCCGACGGTGACGCCGCAGCCAACGCCGTCAACGCGACCGAGTTTGGTCGTCCCGAGGACCTGGAAATCATCGACAACACGCTCTACGTGGCCAACACGAGCGAGGACCGCGTCATCGCCGTGGACCTCGGCGCGCAGACCGTGTCGACGTTCGTCGAGGCCGGACTCAACGTCCCCGTTGAGGTTGCTGGCTCAGTGACGGGCTTCAACTCCCCCGACAACCTCGCGGAGGGCCCCGACGGCACCCTGTGGATCGTCGAGGACAACGACTACTCCGACATCTACCAGGCGACGATGGACGAGAACGGCGACGGCGCCGCCGACTCCGTCTCCCTGTTCGCGTCGCTCAAGGACGAGGGCGCCGAGACCACCGGCATCTACTTTGGCAAGGACCGCAAGGTCATGTACGTGACCGTGCAGCACCCTGACAAGGACCTGGCCGACGGCATCTGGGCGATATCCAAGAAGAACAAGTAGTCACGACGAACGGGGCGGGTCTTCCGGAAGCGGGAGGCCCGCCCTTGTCACGCCTGAGCTCAGCGTCGTCCTACCAGCGGGCCTCGACCACGAGCGGCGGCTTGTGGGAGACGTCGTACACGCGCAACCAGTCCGGGCGAACCACCACGACCTCGTAGCCCTCATAGCGCGACTTGGAACCAGGCACGAGACGCTCGAACTCATCGGCATAGCGCTCGGCCGATTCGCCGTCGGTGGCCACTGCTCGGCCTTCGAACTGAACCGAGACGGGACCCGCCGTGCCCGCGACCACTGCGACACGTCCGTTCGCCTTCAGGTTGGCTAGCTTGCGCGCCCAGGGGAGCACATTGAAGATGAGCGTGCCGTCGTCGAGCGCGGTGACGCCCACGAGCGCCGCCTCGGGCTCACCGTCTGGAGTCGCCGTCGCGACGATGGCGCGGCCCTCCTGGCGGACGAAATCGGCAATGCTGGCACAGTCTTGAGGATCGAGGCTCATGGGCTGAGGCTAGCGGCCCCGGGAGCGGGCGCCACGGGACGTGGGCCCACTCCGCGGGGCAGAAACCCGCGGCGGACCGGGACGGAGGCGCCTTGCACCCGGGAGCGTCGGGTGAGCACCGCCAATCGACATTCTCCTGAGCGTCCCCCGTTCACGCCGCGCAACGAATGTAGAACTGGCGGTGCCTACGCGACGCAGTGTCACGCCAACCCTGCCCACGCACCCGTGTCTGGCCCTCGAAATCGACTGGCCCCACGCAGAATCCCCGCATCGCAACACACCGCAGCCGCCCGGAATGCTTGGCGTGCCGCCCGTGACCGAAAACACCCACCGCACCCACCGTGCGGATGCGCACGACTTCATCGAGATGCACGGCGCACGCGACCACAACCTGCAGGACATCTCGCTGTCGATCCCCAGGCGCAGGATGACGGTGTTCACCGGCGTCTCAGGATCCGCTCAGTCGTCCCTCGTGTTCGGTGCGATCGTGGCAGAGTCGCAGCGCCTCATCAACGACACGTACAGCGCGTTCGTGCAGGGATTCACGCCGTCGCTGAGCCGTCCGGATGTGCACTCGCTCAGCGGGGTGAGCGCCGCCATCCTCGTCGATCAGGAGCGTATGGGCGCCAACTCGCGCTCCACCGTCGGCGACGGGGTCGGCGCGGTGAAGGCCCGGAAAGGCGCCTCGCCCAAGGCGCCCCCACGATTCCCGGATACACCGCGGACGCGTGTTATGTGCGCATCTTCACCGAATGCCCCGACTGCGGCGGCACCCGTTCAGCCGCGGCCGCGCGGTCGTCGCGCAGCGGCGGAGTCAACATCGCCGACGCATGTGCGAGGCAAATCTCCGACCTCGCCGAATGGGTGCGGGGCCTCTACCAGCCGACGATCGCTCACCTCCACACCGGGCTCCAGGAAAACCTTGATGCCTTGGTGCAGATTGGGGTCGGCCACCTGGGCCTCGACCACCGGGCGCAACTTCGGGCGTCGGCCAGGCCGGGCAAGGGCTTGCTGAAGATCCGCAGCGCCCGCCGGCACAACCTGCGCGGCATGGATGTAGACGTTCCGACGGGCATCCTCACCGTCGTGACGGGGGTGGCGGGCCCGGGAAGACTTCGCTGATCCACGAAGACTTGGGCGGCCGCGAAGGCGTCGTGATGGTGGACCAGGGGGCGATCAAGGGCTCCCGCCGCTCCAATCCCGCCACCTACACAGGCCTGCTCGACATCATCCGCAAGAACTTCGCCAAGGCCAACGGCGTCACACCTGCCCTCTTCAGTGCCAACTCGGAGGGTGCGTGCCCCGTGTGCAAGGGTGCTGGCCTCATCTTCACCGACCTCGGCCCCAAGGCCGCGGTGAGCACCGTGTGCGAAGCGTGCGAGGGCAAGCGCTTCACCGACGAGGCGCTCGCGTTCCGCTTGCGAGGTCAAGACATCCACGAGGTGCTGCAGATGCCGGTGACACAGGCCTTCGCGTTCTTCGCGGGAGGACCCGCCGCCCCAGTCTTGCGGCGCCTGAACGACATTGTCCCGCACCACATCGGCCTGGGGCAGGCGCTCAACACGCTCTCCGGCGGTGAGCGCCGGCGCCTCAAGCTCGCGACCCAGATGGCCACGCAGGGCACCACCGACCTCCTCGACGAGCCGACCACGGGCCTGCACCTGGCCGACGTCGACCACCACTTCGGGCTCCTCGACCGCCTGGTGGACGATGGCAACACGGTCATCGTGATCGAACATCACCAGGCGGTCGTGGTGCACACAGACTGGATCATCGACACTTCGGACCCGGTGCTGGCCACGACGGCGGAACGGCGGTGTTCGAGGGCACGGCGGCGGACATGGTGGCCAGCGCAGAGACCCTGACCGCTCAGCATCTCAAGGAGTATGTGGCGTAGGTTCCGCACCTCGCACGCAGGCACAACGAGCCATCTGCGGGCGTGCCATCATGGAAATCATGAAGGCAATCACCGCGTCCCACGCCGGCGGCCCCGAGGTCATGAGCCTGACCGACGTCCCAGAACCCCCTTGCCCCGCCGACAAGATCCGCGTGCGCGTCGAGGCCGCAGGGGTGAACTTCATCGACACTTATCGCCGCTCAGGCGTCTACAAGGTCGACTTCCCCATGATCCCCGGTAGCGAGGGCGCGGGCACAGTACTCGACGCGGGCGCCGACGTCACGTGGGCGAGGGAGGGCGACCGCGTCTCGTGGACCTCCACCTCGGCGTCGTACGCCGAGCAGGTCATTGTTGGCCAGAGCGACTGCTATTCCGTGCCCGAGGCCATCGCGTCGGATGTCGCAGCCGCGTCCATGCTGCAGGGCCTCACGGCCCATTACCTCGCCAACTCGTCGTTTGCCTTAACCGAGGGCCATACGGCACTTGTGCACGCGGGAGCGGGCGGGGTCGGCCTGCTGCTCACCCAGATGGCGGCGGCGCGCGGTGCTCGCGTCATCACGACCGTGTCGACGGCGGAGAAGGCCGAGCTCTCACGCCGCGCGGGAGCCGACGCCGTGATCCGCTATGACCAGTTCGCCGACCTCACCGCGGACCTCCCCCGGGTCGTGCGGGACCTCACCGAAGGTCGCGGCGTCAACGTCGTCTACGACGGCGTGGGCAAGACCACGTTCGACGCCTCGCTCGCCTCATTGGCCACTCGCGGCACGCTGGTGCTCTTTGGCGGCGCCTCAGGCCCGGTGCCCCCGTTCGACTTGCAACGACTCAACGCGGGCGGCTCGCTCAGCATCACGAGGCCCTCGCTGGGGCACTTCCTCCACACCACCGACGAACGGGCATGGCGTAGCGGGGAATTGTTCGAAGCCATCGTTGCCGGGACTCTGCGCGTGCGCATCGGCGCGAAGTTCCCGCTGGAAGACGCCGCCGACGCGCACCGCGCCCTTGAGGGACGCCGCACCACCGGCAAGGTCCTTCTCATCCCCTAGGCCGGACGCTCGCTCAGAACACCAATCCCCGCCTCATATGGCCCAAGGTCCCGGACTGTGTGCGGCGCTCCTTGAGACTATGGACCCAACTGCGGTCATTGCAGACCGTGACAGGCGCGTGCGCTCAACGACGAGCATCAAGGAGATACTGTGCCTCCGGCAAAACGGTGGAGCACCCACCCGCGGCGCTACGCCTTGGCGACTGCCGGGCCGATTCCCCCCGACCGTCGCTCGGATGCCCCACACCCCGTCGCCATCACCGCCGAATGCGATCTCGTCCGCAGCGCGTCTACGTCGGCCGACTGTCAAAGCTTTGCCGTGCGCGAGTTCCTGCTCCTTGAGGACGGCAATCGCGTCCCGTTGCGTGAGGGTCTGGAGTTCACAATCGGAGCGCCCTGCAGCGACGTCCACGAGGCCCTCAGCGCCGACGAGCTGCTCCGCGCCATGCGTGGCGTCGTGCTTCCGGAACTCTCCGCCATCGATCCCGAACACCCGTGGGACTGTCTGGTGCGACTCGCCCGACGCCGCAGGGTTCAGACCTGCGCCGAAGAGATCGCGCAATTGCCATACGAGCTAGTGCTCAGCGAGGCCGTGAAGAACTGGCTCTAGCCAGCCGATTGTGAGGCGAGAACTGAGGTTCACGCCCTGGTGCTCTACTCCGACGGGGCCTTGGGGGTCTCAAGCCTGCGTCGGCGCCGGATCACGGTGATGAGTAGCACCAAGGAGCACAGCTGTGCCGCGGCAATGATGCCGGTGAGAAGTGCCCGGTCGTGGTAAAGCGCTCCAGCGAGCGTGGCGCTCGCAAAAGTGGTCGCCCCTTGCAGGACTGCGAAGACTCCGTAGGCGGTCCCGCGCCGACCCGACGGGGCGAGGTCTGCGACCAATGCCTTGACCGTCGAGTCCTGGATGCCCACCGCAGCCCCCCACACGACCACTCCGGCCACTGCGGCAGGTACCACCGTGGACAGGGCCAAAGCCGGGATGCAGGCCACGAGCACGGGAACCACGAGCATGACCGACGCACCGATGCGGTCGTAGGCCCAACCGTTGACGAGTGCGGAGACAGCCGCGGCGAGCATGCCAAGCGCGAAGATGAGCGGGATCACGGACAATTCGACGATTCCAGAGTCGGCGAGGTGGAAGGAAATCACGCCGAAGCCGACCATGCCAAACGTGGACAGAGCGAAAGAGACTGCAAAGAGCATGAAGGTCACGTGGAGTCCACCGCGTGTGTTCGCGGTCACTGTGGAGCGCGCCTCGACCTGGTTCGAGCGCGCGGCTTCGGGCGCGCGAGCGTATGCGCTCGGATCTGGGACGCGCCGCCGTAGCCGCACCAAGAGAAGCATCGCGATAGCGGCAGGGATAATCAGGACAAGAAAGGCTGGCCACATCACGCCCGTCAAGGCAATGACGCCAGCCACCACCAGCGGACCGAGGAATGCCCCCACCTGGTCCAACGTCTTATGAACCCCGAACCCGCGACCCCGGCCGACGGCACCAGCGGCATCGGCCAACAGTACGGTCTTCGCCGGGCTCCGTATCGCCTTTCCCACACGTTCGGTGAACAGCAGTGCAGCGGCGACCGAGAGCCCCGCGACCCCCAGCGTCGGCGTGATGGCCAGTAGCGGCACGCTCAACGCCGTGAGCGCATAACCGATGAAGGTGAAGTCCCAATAGCGTCGCGTACGGTCGGCCAAGGGACCGCTCACCAGTCTGAGGGTGAACCCCGCCGCCTCCGTTGCCCCGGTGATCGCGCCGACTGCAAGTGCCGAGGCGCCCAATTGGGCAAGCAACGGGCCGCTGATGGACCGCGCGCCGTCGGCCACCATGTCGACCGTCAGGCTCACCAGCCCCAAACCAACGACCATGCGCCATGGCGACATTCTTGGCTGGTCTGTCTGGGCGTCTGCCACGTTGTCCCCGTCTACTGGACATGAACGGATATGTCAGATTTTCATATCGCGTTGGCCGAGCGCAAGAGTGGCAGAGTGCGTGCCTAGTTTCCCCAGATAGCGTCGAGGATGCGCATCTGCGCGGTCCGTACTGCCGGGATGAGGGCCGAGACCGCCGCGACCGTCAGAAGGATGACGACAGTTTGCAGCGCGGAGCCTGGGGACGTCTCGAGCACCGAGGGCCCGGTGGGGAACTGGAATGGGTGGCGCTCGACGAGCGGCATGATCAAGAACCGAAACAGCGCCCACCCGCCCGCAGTGCCCACCGTCGCGGTCAGTAGCGACTTGAGCACGTAGCCGGTGACGATGGCGGACGACCGGATGCCGATGGCGCGTTCGATACCGATCTGACGACGCCTGCCCACCAGATCGACGTACGTGATGATGAAGACGGTGATCGCGGCGACGAGGAGGGAGATGGAGCGCATGATCGAGTCGATCAGGTCGAAGGTGTCGAGTTGGTCTTGGATGGCGCCTGCCAGCTGGTCCGGTGTGTGAAGTTCCACATCCGAGCGGATCGGCCCTATCCTGTGGACGAGTTCGGCGGACGTCACCCCTGGTTCCGCAGCCACCACGATGCGCTCGACGCTGCCCGCGAAGTCACTCCGTGCGAGCTGTTCCGTAGCGGCGCCGGGGATGAATGCACCGCTGTCGCTGAGCACGAAGTTGTTTCTGTAGATTCCGCGCACTTGGAACGCTGAGACGCCGCCTCCCATGAGCGTCACGTCCACCGTGTCGCCCACGTGCACGGTCTTGAGGGAGCCCGCATACCCGCGCAGATCGTTCAAGTCCGTCCCTGCGATATCGACGCCCAGCACGATGCCTCGCGCGTCGTCGGCGGAAAGCCACTCGCCTTCGATGAGGCGGGCAGGGGTGGTGAATACCTCGGCGAAGGAGTCAGGGTCGATGGCCTCGACCCCCCATACGCCCGATTCGCCCGCGTGAGCAATCTTGGTTCCAACGCGCGTGATCCCGGTGGCAGCAGCGACCCCTTCGGTGGCCCGGATCTGGCCCAGATACGTGTCGGCATCGCTGATCGCGGGTGCGCCAGCAGCGGTGATAGTCAGGTCTCCCGTCAGCGTGCCGGTGACCTGCTTCGTGATCGCGGTCGCCTCGCCACGAATCAGCGACGGCAGAAACATGACGCTGACGAACACGGCGGTAATCATCGCGACAGACATCATCGTGACGCCCAGGTTTCCGCGAGCCAGAGATCGGCCCGCCAGGAAGGCCGCCACCCTCAGCGTGCGTGTGGCGGTCACGAGCCCTCCTCTGACTCGACGATGCCATCGGCTAGCGTGATCGTCTTGCTCGCATAGGCACGGTCTTCAGCAGCGTGCGAGACGAAGACCACCGTCACGCCCATCTGCGCATTCAGGCGGGCCAGCGTCTCCATCACTGTGCGGCCTGCGGCCGAGTCCAGGTTGGCGGTCGGTTCGTCCGCATAGACGATGCTGGGCTCGTTGACGAGTGCGCGCGCGATCGCGACGCGCTACTGCTCGCCGCCTGACAGTTCCTTTGGCCGGTGGTTCACACGGTCACCGAAGCCCACGGTCTCGAGCAACTCGCAAGACCTTTGCCTACACTGAGCTCTCGATGCGCCGCGCATCATTGCTGGTAGATAGACATTTTCGCAAGCAGTCAGTTCGGGGATCAGCGCATACTCCTGAAATACGTAGCCCAGATGCGTCAGCCGCAACTGCGACCGCCGAGACTCGCTCATCCCGGTGACATCCTCGCCTTCAAGTAGCACTCGCCCCGTCGTCGGCCGATCGAGGAGCCCTAGCTGGCGCAGCAAGGTGCTCTTGCCCGAACCGCTCCGGCCAGTGATATCGATCATCTCCCCGGCCATGATCTCGACCGACACCGACTTCAGGGCTGGCACCTCCACCTGTCCGAGCCGATAAATCTTGGACACGTCCACCGTGCGGACCGATACTCCCCTGCCGCGATCGTTGGAGCGAAATCCTTCCCTCATGACTCTCAGTCATCACACGAATCGACCGGCGACGATGGGGTCGTCATGTCCCCCGTTCCGGGCCAACGGAAGTACCAGGGTCGGGGAGCCAACTTGGACCTCGGCGGTAGCGGAGAGGGGCCTGCGTCCTGGAACTAGTGTGCGAAACGCCCGGTGGAGTACTCGAAGACCCAGCCCACCAGGCCGATGACGGACACCATGGTGGCAGGCACCATCACCCACCAACCCACTGCCAAGGCAACAAAGCCGAGCGCGCACCCCACGGCGACCACGAGCGGCCACCAGGACCACGGGGCGTACAGGCCCTGGTCGCCGGGCTCTTCGGAGATCGCGGCGTCCTCACGGTCCTCGGCACGGTCGCCATGACGCTTGGTGAGCATCCGAAAGTAGACGCCGATCATGACCGCGAGGCCCGCGGACAGCAGGATCGCCGGGAAGCCCACCAGCTCCTGGAAGTCGGTCAGGAATCCGTAGACGATCGCGACGAGCAGGAAGAACGCGCCAGGAATGAGGAAGACGTTGGCTTCAAGTTTCATGTCTTGGCTCCTAGCTCACTGCCGACTTGTCGAGATTGCTGTCCCCCGCCGTGTGGTGGTCGATCGCGGCCACCTGCGGGTAGTGCAGGTCAAACGCGGGACGCTCCGAGCGGATACGCGGGATCGACACGAAGTTGTGGCGCGGCGGCGGGCAGCTGGTGGCCCACTCGAGAGAGTTGGCGTAGCCCCACGGATCGTCCTCGGTGACCCTGGGTGCGTGTTTGGCCGTCTTGTACACGTTCCAGAAGAACGGCAGCGTGGATGATGCCAACAGGAACGCGCCGACCGTCGAGATCTGGTTGAGGACCGTGAAGCCGTCCTCGGGCAGGTAGTCGGCGTAGCGGCGGGGCATTCCGCCTGCACCCAGCATGTGCTGCACAAAGAACGTGAGGTGGAAGCCGATGAACAGCATCCAGAAATGCACCTTGCCGAGGCGCTCGTCGAGCATCTTTCCGGTGAACTTGGGCCACCAGAAGTAGAAGCCAGCGAACATGGCGAACACCACGGTGCCGAACACCACATAGTGGAAGTGAGCTACCACAAAGTAGGTGTCTGACACGGGGAAGTCGAGCACCGGAGAACTCAGAATGATGCCCGTAAGCCCGCCAAACAGGAACGTGACGAGGAATCCAATAGTCCACAGCATCGGCGTGGCCATGACGATCTTGCCGCCCCACATGGTGCCGATCCAGTTGAAGAACTTCACTCCCGTGGGCACCGCGATCAGCATCGTCATGAACGCGAAGAACGGCAGCAACACGGCGCCGGTGACGTACATGTGGTGTGCCCACACAGACACGGAAAGCGCCGCAATGGCCACCGTCGCGTACACCAGGCCGTGGTAGCCGAACAGCGGCTTACGGCTGAATACCGGCAAGATCTCCGTGATGATCCCGAAGAACGGCAAGGCGATGATGTACACCTCTGGATGCCCAAAGAACCAGAACAGGTGCTGCCACAGGATGGCGCCGCCGAAGTCCGGGTTGAAGATCTGCGCGCCCAGCACGCGGTCGGCTCCCAGCGCGAACAGCGCGGCGGCCAACGGCGGGAAGGCGACCAGCACGAGCATCGACGTCACCAGGGTGTTCCACGTGAAGATCGGCATCCGGAACATCGTCATGCCGGGGGCGCGCATCGTCACGATCGTGGTGATGAAGTTGACGGCACCAAGAATGGTGCCGAAGCCTGTGAGCGCCAAGCCAAACACCCACAGGTTTCCGCCGACGCCGGGCGAGTACGCCGTGTTGGACAGTGGCGCGTACGCGGTCCAGCCGAAGGCCGCCGCGCCCGAAGGCGTGAAGAACCCGGAGATCGCGATGAGCCCGCCAAAGACGAAGAACCAGAACGCCAGCATGTTCAGGCGCGGGAACGCCACATCTGGCGCACCGATCTGCAACGGCATGATGACGTTGGCGAACCCGGCAAACAGCGGCGTCGCGAACAGTAGCAGCATGATCGTGCCGTGCATCGTGAACAACTGGTTGTACTGCTCCGACGACTGCGCCACCTGAATGCCCGGCTCGAACAGCTCGGCACGGATGAACAGCGCCAGGATGCCGCCGATGATGAACCACGCGAACGACACGCCCAAGTACATGTAGCCGATGACCTTGTGGTCCGTGGAGGTGATCCACCGCACCACAACCGAGCCCGTGGCGCGACGCGCGATCGCGGGCGCGTGCTCGAAGGAGCCCTCTGACTCAAAGGCGACGGTTGCCATGTCTAACCCTCCTCGCGTGCTGGCTGGACTTCAGGATCCTGGAGGCGGCTGTACTCAAGACCAATCGACCCGCTTTGGCCGGCGTCGCGCAACGACTGCATGTAGGCCTCGTACTCCTCGCGAGGAACAACCTTCACATTGAACAGCATGGAAGAGTGGTACTCCCCGCACAGTTCGGCGCATTTCCCCTGGTAAGTGCCCAGTTGCTGCGGAACGAACTGGATGTGCGTGGTGCGTCCAGGAATCATGTCCTGCTTGAACAGGAACGCGGGAATCCAGAAGGAGTGGATCACATCGCGCGAGTTGAGCTGGATGTCGACCAGCTCATTGACCGGCAGATACAGGGTGGGCAGCGTCTTCTCCACGCCAGCTTCACCCGTGAGCTTGGCCTGCACGCCAGCGGAGTACGCGTCGTCGTCAAGGTAGTTGAAGTCCCACGCCCACTGCTTGCCGATCGCCTGGATGTGCACGTCGGGGTTGTCCGATACCTCCTTGACGGCGGCGATATCCGTGGCCGTCCACCGGAACAGCACCGCGATCATCAGCAGCGGCACCACCACGTACATCAGCTCGAGCGGCACATTGGCACGAGTCTGCACCGGCAGCTTCTCGTCACCCTTTCGCTTGCGATAGACCGTGATCGCCCACAGGATCAGCGCCAGCGTGATGAGGCCGACGACGATGGCGGCGAGCCACGAGTAGTTCCACAGGTCGATGATGCGACCGGTGTGGTTGGTGACGCCGGGTTGGCTCGGAAGACCGTTGGCTTCGGCCTGGCCCGCACAGCCCGCAAGCAGGGACGATGCCCCCACGACGAGGACGGCGGGGCGTAGGCGACGAAGCGCTACTGGGGACAAGGTAGCCACGGGTGCATACTATCGCGCGATACCGTGGTGGCATGCAAAGGTCCCGGGTTTACCTCGATTCTGGTGGCGCGGCGCCCCTTTCGGATCGAGTAGCTGACGCGTTGCGCGCCGGATTTGCCGACGGATGGGCGGATCCGGCCCGTTTAGGCTCCGAATCGCGGCGTGCGCGCGCCCTCCTCGATGGCTCGCGCGATGCCGTCGCGGACGCGCTGGGCGCCCGTCCGGAACTGGTGCACTTCACGGCGAGCCCGCACGCCGCTTTTAACCGCGCCATCGCCGGAATTCATGCCGCCCGTCGTGGCCGACACCGCATCCTCGTCTCCGCAATCGAGCGTGACGCCCTGCTGAACGCGGCGGCATTCGTGGCGCCGCACGCCGTCGACACCGTGGACGGGGACCGTGAAGGACACGTCAGCATCGAACACCTGACCGCCGCCCTCCGGTCGAACGACGTGGCACTCGCCGCAGTGCAGCACGCGAATCAAGAACTCGGCACCGTGCAGCGACTCGAAGACGTTGCCCGCGCCACCCAGGCCGCGGGCGTGCCGCTGCTGGTTGACGCGACATCAAGCATCGGACACATCGATCCCCCCACGTACTGGGACGCGCTCGTGGCGCACCCGGCGGACTGGGGCGGACCCGCAGGCATCGGCGTGCTGGCCCTCGAGCCTCACACCCGCTGGCTGCCGGCCTGGCCTGAGGGGGATGACTGGGCCCCGGGCGGCATCAGCGTGCCCCTGGCACTCGCGTCGGCCGTGGCGTTGCAGGAACGCAACGAGCACCGCCAGCGCGAGGGCGCCAGGCTGTCCGCGTTGGTCGACCGCATCCGGGCCAGGGCCGCGGAACTGACGGGTGTCGACGTGCTCGGGGACCCCGATGAACGGGTGCCACACATTGTCACGTTCAGCTGCCTGTATGTGGATGGCGAGGTCCTGCTGAGCGAACTTGATCGGCGCGGATTCGCCGTCGGCTCGGGCTCGGCGTGTGTGTCAGGAACCCTTGAACCTTCGCGAGTGCTCGCTGCCGTGGGCGCACTCACTCACGGCAACGTCCGGGTTGCGCTCCACCCGGGAGTAACTGAGCAGGACGTGGATCGTTTCTTGGCGGAGCTCCCCGACGCGCTCGCCGCTGTGCGATCCCGCATCGGCGCACCGCACATCGCCTCATGAACGACCAGCCGGAGGCAGCGCCCACCGTGGTGGACGCGCGCGGCACCGCGTGTCCCATGCCGATCATCATGTTGGCCAAGGCCGCTGCGGGCCTCTCCCCCGGATCCGACGTCACGGTGCTCGCCACGGACGTTGCCGCCCGGTACGACGTGCCGGCGTGGGCACGCATGACGGGCCATGAGTTTGTGGGGGAAAGCGAAACGGACGGTGGGGCGCTAGCCCTCACCGTCCGTCTGCGAAGCTGAAATGATCAGCTGAAGGAGTCACCACACGCGCACGAACTCTGTGCGTTGGGGTTGTCGATCGTGAAGCCCTGCTTCTCGATCGTGTCCGCGAAGTCGATCCTCGCACCGTCAAGGTACGGGACGGACATCTTGTCCACGATCACCTGAACGCCGTCAAAGTCCTTGACCGCGTCGCCGTCGAGCGCGCGCTCGTCGAAGTAGAGCTGGTAGATCAGGCCGGAGCAGCCGCCAGGCTGTACGGCCAGGCGCAAGCGAAGGTCGTCGCGACCCTCCTGCGCAAGGAGGCTCTTGACCTTCGCCGCAGCCGCGTCGGTGATGACCACGCCGTGCGCCGAAGTCTCAGTTAAAGTGTCTGTCATGTGGCGACTCCTTCCAATACGAGTTGTCTCTAGGGTACGACGCCGAACGCCGCCCTGTGAACAGCAACACCGCAGCGCCGCAATTTGTGCCCCGTCAACGGGGAACCCACGTCTGTGCCACCCGCCGCACGCCGTCCACCAGGCCGGCGGGCCCGGGTGCGGCCTCGTGGGCTGACGACAGTCCCGCGGCCATCAGGTCGCGACGTCCCACATTGACGGAGGTGCTCAGCATCGTGGCGGGGACCCCCGCGCGCGCGGCCACGGCGGCCACACTGGCTGCCACTCCGGTATCGAGAGCCGAGGGCGTGAGGTCTGCGCCCACGCCCATGACCAGGTCCGCAGTCGCGGCCGCGGCTGCGAGGCCCGATGCCTCGGCCAAGTACGCGGACGCGGGAACGATGCGTGCGCCAAGCGCGGCCAGCGCGTACGCGAGTCCCCCGGCCGCTCCCGTTCCGGGTCGATCCGAGAGCCGGGAAGGTCCGATGAGCGACTCCCTGCTGGCGACGACGTCCCCCTCACGTGCGATATCCGTCCAGCGTCGCTCCTGCTCTTGCGCGGCCTTGGCAAGAGCGACGTCACCCTCGCGGCCGTCGATCAGTGAGGCGCTCATGCCGTGAAAGCCCAAGAGCGGACGGCTCGACGTGGCCACCGCCACCAGGTCCAGGCTTCTGAGCGCCTGCCGCAACGCGGGGAGCGAACCGCCCCAGAGGCTGGCGGCGTCGCCTGCCGGTGCGTCGTCGCCTACCGGGATGACGACCGTCGGAGGCTCGTCGACCCCACGAACCGATGCCCACGGCGCGGTCGCTGCGGGTGAGAACTTGTCCGCGGCCCGAGTCACCCGGCCCGTCGCAGCGGCGAGTCCCAGCAGCGCTGCCGAGAGGTCGAAGGGATTCCACCGGCTCGCGCCGTGTGGTGGGGCGAGCCACGCGGCGCCGCCATAGGTGACTACCTCCGCGCCGCCCACGAGCGAGCGTTCGCCTGGCCACGCATCGGCCGTCCGCGGCCCGCCGTCGCCCACCGGCAACGCTTCGATCGACGAGCCCGGCGCCGCCTCAAGCCAGGCGTCCCCGACCGCCAACGCGGCGGCGCGCGGGTCAAGAGCGTCGTCCGCTGGCCACCCATTGACAGCCGCCACCACTCGCATGCGGACAAGTCTGCACGCTCACGGCGTAACGGCAGTACACGGTGGTCGGTCGCACGCGTGGAACAATGGCCAGATGACACAGACATTCCACGAACCTCAAGCATCGCCTGCGCTGCTCCTGTTGGGACAGCGCACTGATCCGATGTCGGAGCGAGGAGTCGACTGTCCGGGCGATCTGCCCGAACCCTCCGACCCGAATCTGGTGGAGCGCGCGCGCAAGGCGAAGGAGACGCTCGGCGACCGGGTGTTCATCCTGGGCCACCACTACCAGCGCGATGAGGTCATCCAGTTCGCGGACGTGACTGGCGACTCCTTCAAGCTGGCCAGGGACGCGGCGAACCGCCCCGCCGCTGAGTTCATCGTGTTTTGCGGGGTGCACTTCATGGCGGAAAGCGCCGACATCCTCACGTCCGACGAACAGGCCGTGATCCTTCCCGACATGGCCGCCGGTTGCTCGATGGCCGACATGGCCGGCATCAGCCAGGTCGAAGACGCATGGGCCCAACTCGATGAGGCTGGAGTGTCCGAGCGCACGGTGCCCCTGACGTACATGAATTCGACCGCAGCCATCAAGGCGTTCTGCGGGCGTCACGGCGGCGCCGTGTGCACGTCCTCCAACGCGGAGGTGGCGATGCGCTGGGCCTTCGATCACGTGGGCGGGGTCGACGGCGACGGCAAAGTCCTGTTCATGCCTGACCAGCACTTGGGCCGCAACACTGCGGTGTTGCAGCTGGGTCTCAGCCTGGACGATTGCGTGGTGTGGGACCCTCGCAAGCCCCTGGGCGGAAACACCCCTGAACAGCTCAATGCGGCCCGCGTGATCCTCTGGAAGGGCCACTGCTCCGTACACGGTCGGTTCCGCAAGGACAACGTGGACTCGCTGCGCGAGGACGTGCCGGGAATTAACATCCTTGTTCACCCCGAATGCACCCACGAGGTGGTGACGAGCGCCGACTACGTGGGCTCCACCGAGTACATCATCAAGGCGCTTGACGCCGCCGAACCTGGCAGTGCCTGGGGCATTGGGACCGAACTGAACTTGGTGCGCCGCTTGGCGCGCGCACACCCGGACAAGCAGGTGCACTTTCTTGAGGACACCGTCTGCTTCTGTTCGACGATGAACCGGATCGACCTTCCGCACCTGGTGTGGGCGCTCGAATCGCTGGTGGCAGGCGACGTCCCGAACCGCATCGTCGTAGACAAGACCACCCAGGAGCAGGCGCGCGTCGCACTCGACCGCATGCTCGCGCTGCCTGCCGCGCAGCCCGAGAAGGACTGACAGCCGACGCCACCACTGGCGCGGCATACGGAAGGACGTCATGGCACGCAAGGACGATCACGAGGAGCTCGCCGCGGAGGCGGCCGCAGGCAAGGGGCACCCCACTCCCAAGCGCAAGGAACGAGAATCGGCACAGCGGCGCGCGCTCATCGCGGACCCCAAGGCCGGGGCCAAGGAGCGTCGGCAACGCCTGAAGGAGCAGCGCGCCAAGGAGCAGCAGGCCATGTTGAGCGGCGACGAACGCCACATGCCAGCCGAGCATAAGGGGCCTGTACGCCGCTACTTGCGTGACTCCATTGACGCCCGGACCAGCCTGGGCGAGTTCGCACTGCCGGGCTCCATCCTGTTTGTGATCGCGTCGCTGTTCTTCAACACGAACCCCAACGTGGGCAGCCTCATCATCTTCGGGTTCTACGCGCTCGTGTTCGCCGCTATCGGTGACACCCTGTGGGCGATGCGCTCGATCAAGAAGCGCGTCACGGAGAAGTTCGGCGCGGAAAACCTCGGTCGCGGTTGGCGTCTTTACTCGGCCGCCCGCATCATGAATCTGCGCCGACTCCGCGTGCCGCGGCCCGTGGTCAAACGCGGCGAGTACCCGGTCTAGTCCGTCGGCGGTGCCGCTCGGTCTCGGCAGGGGCACTGGATCGAAACGTTACGACGAGGGTGGTTCGCGGCGTTAGTGTGGACACATGATCACCTATCGCTATCTCGGCAACTCCGGACTCAAGATCACCGAACTCACCTACGGCAACTGGCTCACGCACGGTTCGCAGGTCGAAAATGAAGCCGCTGCGGCGTGCGTCAAGGCCGCACTCGACGTCGGCATCTCCTCCTTCGACACGGCCGACGTCTATGCCAACACCAAGGCCGAGACGGTCCTCGGCGACATTCTGAGGGGCGAACGTCGCGAGAGCCTCGAGATCTTCACCAAGGTGTACTGGCCCACGGGCCCGCGTGGAGCCAACGACTCGGGCCTGAGCCGCAAGCACATCATGGAGTCCATCAACGGCTCCTTGAAGCGCCTCCAAACCGACTACGTCGACCTTTACCAGGCGCACCGATACGACGTCGAGACGCCCCTGGAAGAGACGATGCAGGCTTTCGCCGACGTGGTTCGGCAAGGCAAGGCGCACTACATCGGTGTCAGCGAATGGACGGCCGATCAGATCCGTGCAGGAGCCGCGCTCGCCAAGGACTTGGGATTCCAGCTGATCTCCTCGCAGCCCCAGTACTCCATGCTGTGGCGCGTCATCGAGGACGAGGTGGTGCCCGCGTCAAAGGAATCGGGCATCAGCCAGATCGTGTGGTCGCCCGTCGCACAGGGAGTCCTCACCGGCAAGTACAAGCCGGGCCACGCGCCGCCCGCCGGATCGCGAGCCACGGATGAAAAGGGCGGCAAGAACATGATCGGCCGCTTCGTCGACAACCAGGATCTCCTCGAGCGGGTGCAGAAGCTTCAGCCGATTGCCGATGAACTCGATCTGACCATGGCACAGCTCGCCGTGGCGTGGGTCCTGCAGAACGACAACGTGGCCGCCGCCATCATCGGCGCCTCCCGACCTGAGCAGGTCCACGAGAACGCGAAGGCGTCCGGCGTGGCGATTCCGGCGGAACTCATGGCCTGCATCGACGACGCTCTGGGCGACGTCGTCAAGCGCGATCCCGGCCTCACCGCCGCGGGGGCTCCCGCCGGTCGCCCGGCCTGACCCTACTCTCGACGACAACACAAGAAGGCCCCGGAACCGAGGTTCCGGGGCCTTCTTGCTTCAAAGGAGAAAACAATGCAGTGCGTACGCCTGGCAGGTGCGTACACCTTTTACAACGGCAACGTCCGGCGTTTGGTTCCCGCCTCTTTGAGTGTCGCGCCGCGCCCGGCGTTACGATGGTATGGAGGTGATGCACCGTGCCTTCGCCTATGGTTCGACAGGCTGCGGTCGCCGGGAGTTTCTACCCCCGGGATGCTGACGTGTTGCGCGCCACTGTCGACGCGCTCCTGGCCAACGCGGTCTCCTCTTCCGCCCCGATGCCGAAGGCCCTGGTGGTCCCCCACGCTGGCTACCAGTACTCGGGTCCCGTAGCCGCATCTGCCTATGCGCGTGCCGCGCACGGGCGGGGCCTCGTCCAAAGGGTGATCGTCATCGGCCCCAGCCATCGAGTGCCGCTGCACGGGATCGCCCTTGCCGGCGTGCAGGGATTCGCCACGCCGCTCGGAGTGGTCAGGGTCGCCGCCGACTGGGCCATGGACCAGCTCTCCACGCTCCCTGCAGTGTGCGTGGCGCCCGAGGCGCATCGGTGGGAACACTCCGTGGAGGTGCAATTGCCCTTCATCCAACGCGCCTTGGGAGATGTGGCCGTGGTCCCGCTGGTCGCGGGCGAGGCGACGGGGGACCAGGTCGCCGATGTACTCGAGGCGCTGTGGGGTGGGCCGGAGACGCTCCTTGTGGTGAGCACGGACCTGTCCCACTACCTGCCGGACTATGAGGCCAGGTCGATCGACGCCGCCACCGTTGCCAGGATCGCCGCACTCGACGGGCCGATCGGCCACGAGTTCGCCTGCGGCGCCACCCCGCTGAATGGGCTACTCGTCGCGGCGCGCCGTCGCGTCCTGCGTCCCACCTTGCTCGATCTTCGCAACTCGTCAGACACCGCGGGAGATCCCGACCGCGTGGTCGGTTATTGCGCGTTCGCCTTCGAGGAGATGGACCATGCGTGACCCCGATGCTTCCGCCGGCGCCCCCGACATCGGCCTACCGCCCGACGCCGGCGAGATCCTCATCCCCCTCGCGAGGGCGGCGATCAGCTCCGCACTGGGCGAAGACCCGCACTACCCGAGCGGCCAGCCGCCGTGGCTCCTGGCGCCCGGCGCGAGTTTTGTGACCCTCACCAAGGACCGGGCGCTACGAGGATGCATCGGGTCGCTTGAGGCCAGACTGCCACTGGGTGACGACGTGCAAACCAACGCCGTGGCCGCCGCAGTCCACGACCCCCGCTTCCCGCCCCTGGCGCCCGCGGAGTTTGACCAGGTCGCGATCGAGGTCTCGGTCCTGTCCCCGCGCTCGCCGCTGGACGTCACGGGCCTGTCCCAGGCCTACGAGAAGCTCAGACCTGGGATCGACGGGGTGATCCTTGAGGTGGGATCGCAACATCGGGCGACGTTCCTGCCCCAGGTATGGGACGAGTTGCCGAACCCCGCGGACTTCCTGCGCCACCTATGGCTCAAGGCCGGGGTAGAGGCGGGAGTTTGGCACGCTGGAACCCGCCTGTACACCTACGCCGTCGACGCGTGGCACGAGCGCCCGTCCGAACCTGACAGAGGGTTACGGACGTGACCGCGTCACCCACCCCTCGTGTCGGCGGGATCGTTCCCGAGGTTGAGTCGTGGCCCCAGTCACCCACCGCGCGCTGGTGGACCCCGCTCGACGACGGCCGCATTCAGTGCGACCTGTGTCCCCGTCGCTGCCGCCTGCACGCGGGACAACGCGGATTCTGCTTTGTGCGTGCGAGGGACGGCGACCGCATGGTGCTCACCACCTACGGACGCAGTTCCGGCTTCGCGATTGACCCGGTCGAGAAGAAGCCGCTGGCCCACTTCTACCCGGGCACCGCCGTGCTGTCGTTCGGGACGGCAGGATGCAACCTCAACTGCCGCTTCTGCCAGAACTGGGACATCTCGAAGTCGCGCGAATGGGACCGGCTCGCCGCGGTGGCCAGTCCGGACGCGATCGCGGAGACTGCGTTCACCGCGCACTGCGACTCCATCGCCTTCACCTACAACGACCCCGTGATCTTCGCCGAGTACGCAATCGACACCGCCCGCGCCTGCCACGAGCGCGGCATCCATACGATCGCGGTCACCGCCGGCTACATCAGCCCCGAGGCCAGGGCCGAATTCTTCGCGCCTCTGGACGCCGCCAACATCGACCTCAAAGGGTTCACCGAGGACTTCTACCGGAAGGTGACCGGCAGCCACCTGCGCGACGTGCTCGACACCATCGTCTGGGTGCGCAACCACACCGACACCTGGATCGAGTTGACGACACTCCTCATTCCCGGTCACAACGACTCGGACGAGGAGATCTCGCGCATGTCACGGTGGATCCTCGCGGAACTGGGGCCCGACGTGCCCCTGCACTTCTCGGCGTTCCACCCCGACTTCAAAATGCTGGACGTTGCTCCCACGCCTCGCGCGACCCTGCGCGCGGCGCGGGCCGCGGCACTCGATGCCGGGCTCCACTTTGTCTACACCGGAAACGTGCACGACCCAGAATGCGAGACGACTACCTGCTCGGCGTGCGGGCACCCGCTCATCGAACGCGACTGGTACACCATCCTTGCCTACCGCCTCACGGAGGACGGCCGCTGCCCGGCGTGCGGAATTGCGGTTCCGGGACGCTTCGGTGATGCGGCCGGCCACTGGGGTCGACGCTCGCTCCCGATCCGCATGGCCTAAGTCTTGGGGCGACTCTCGCGAGATGGTCAGCGCATCGCCAGGCGCCGGTTGATACGTGACGGCCACAATGGGCCCTCGTAGACGAGCGCGGTGTAGCCCTGCACCAAGGTCGCACCGGCGTCGAGCAGCGCCCTGGCATCGTCCGCCGTGGTGACCCCGCCGACGCCGATGAGACACATGTCCGCGCCCAGTCGCACCCGCAGGCGCGCGATGACGTCGACCGACCGGCTCAGGAGCGGCGGACCGGAAAGCCCGCCGGGCCCACGCTCGTGCCCGATGGTCGTGTTGGTCGCGACGATGCCGTCGAGACCGAGTTCGAGCGCCAAATCCGCCACCGCATCAATATCGTCGTCCGCGAGATCGGGCGCAATCTTCACCAACAGCGGCACCTTGCGGCCCTCGACCGCCTCCACGGCGCCTGCACGCGCGTGCTCAAGAATGGGACGCAGCGCGGCCACCGATTGCAGGTCGCGTAGCCCCGGAGTGTTCGGCGAGGAGACATTGACCACCAGGTAGTCGGCGTAGGGCGCAAGCACCCGCGCGCAGTACCCGTAGTCGAGCGGCGCATCCTCGGCCGAGGTCGACTTGTTCTTGCCAATGTTGACGCCG
This sequence comes from Demequina sp., assembly GCF_016278765.1. Taxonomy (GTDB): domain Bacteria; phylum Actinomycetota; class Actinomycetes; order Actinomycetales; family Demequinaceae; genus Demequina. Next base: position 37,105 of record NZ_JADQBE010000023.1, read on the forward strand.
ACGAGCGCCGATCGACCCACCGCGGAGGCCCGCAACTTCGCCAACCGGCGTGCGGCGGCATCGGCGCCCTCGTTGTTGAAGCCCATGCGATTGCGCAATCCGCGCACGTCCAACTCGCGCCAGGCTCGCGGCTGCTCGTTGCCGGGTTGTGGCTTGGGTGTGACGGTGCCCACCTCCACATGCGAGAAGCCAGCAAGCCACAGGCCCTTGACCGCCACGGCGTTCTTGTCGAGTCCGGCCGCGAGGCCCAACGGGCCGGGAAACACCGTGCCCAACGCCTCCACGGCCGCCGATGCGGGCGCCGGAGGCATGACTCTCAGCCACCGCGCCACGGCCACCAGCGGCCACCCCCACCGGAACGCGGCAACGGCCACATGGTGCGCTCGCTCGGTGTTCATCCTCAGGATGACCCAGCGAAAGAACAGGGCGTACATGCGAATAACTTAGCGGGATAGGCTCGGGACCATGACCACGATTTCCACGACCCAAGATTCCCTTTCCACCTTGGCCTGCGACGCCCTCATCCTCGGTGTGGACGCAGACGGCAGGGTTACCCCACACCCGCAGCTGCCCGGCGACGTCCAGGAGTCCCTTTCCACCACCGCGGCCGCCCTTGAGGCCACGGGCAAGCTCGGCGCAGTCACCGTGCTTCCCGGCGGCGCCACCGCGGCCCGCCGCGTGGTGCTCGTCGGCCTCGGCGAGGCTACGGACGGCGACCTGCGCTTCGCAGCGGGATCTGCAGCCCGCTCGTGTGGGAAGCGGCCGGGAACAGTCGCCCTCGGCCTCCCGATCGCCAGCGATCGTGCGGCGTCTGCCGTGGCCGAGGGAGCCCTGCTGGGCTCCTATGTGTTCACGGACTACAAGTCCGATGCGCAGGGCGAGGACGAGGAATACTTCACCGACTGGCTGGTCGCTGGCGCGTCGGACAGCGCCCTCGAGCGTGCCAAGGTGATTGCGGGAGCCGTCGCCGCCACGCGAGACCTCATCAACACTCCCCCGCTCGATCTGTTCCCTGGCTCCTTCGCAGAGATCGCCCAGGGCTTTGGCGCGCAGCTGGGCTGCGACGTCAAGGTCTGGGAACCACAACAGCTTGCCGACGAAGGCTTCGGCGGCCTCCTCGCGGTCGGGATGGGCTCCGCGCGCCTGCCCCGCCTGGTTCGCGTCGCGTGGGCGCCTGACGGCGCTAGCCAGACGGTCGCGCTCGTGGGCAAGGGAATCACGTTCGACACGGGCGGCATCTCGTTGAAGCCGCCGAAGTCGATGGAGACGATGAAGTCCGACATGTCGGGCGCCGCGGCCGTCCTGCACACCGTGCTGGCCGCCGCGCGCGCCAAACTGCCGATAGCGGTGACCGGCTGGCTGTGCCTTGCGGAGAATATGCCCTCCGGTACCGCCCAGCGGCCGTCCGACGTCATCCGGATGTACGGAGGCAAGACGGTCGAAGTGCTCAACACCGACGCCGAGGGTCGGCTGGTGCTGGCCGACGGCCTCGCCCGCGCGCTCGAGGAGAACCCTGACGTGGTCATCGACGTCGCGACTCTCACCGGCGCTCAGGGCGTCGCGCTCGGAAAGCGGACGTCCGGCGTGATGGGTTCGGCCGACCTCCAGGCCGAGATCGTCTCCGCGGCAGATGCCGTGGACGAGGACATGTGGCCCATGCCGCTACGCGACTACCTGCTCGAGATGGTGGAGTCCAAGGTGGCAGACCTCAAGAACGTCGGCGACTCGGGCGGAGCTGCAGGCATGCTCACGGCGGGGATGTTCCTCAAGCAGTTTGTTGGCGACGCCACGTGGGTGCACCTCGACATCGCGCGACCCGCTTTCAATGAGGACGGCGCCTACGGGTACACCGTGCCCGGGGCCACCGGGTCCGCAGTGCGCACGCTCTTCGAATTCCTTGAGCGCCGCGCAGGCTCGTAACGACGGCGGAATCACGTGACAGACGGCGGGCGCCGGGAAACCGGCGCGCGCTAGATCTGGCGGTGCGTCTGGTTCCACTCCCTCATGCGGGAGGGGTAGCCGGAAAGGTTTACGTCGAACACAGGGACCGACAGGTCCTTGCAGACCTTGCGGGCCGCGGCCGCGTCGGGAACCTTGCGGCGAGTCCACTCCCCCGTTCCCGCAACGACCACCAGCGTCGTCTGCGTGACGCGGGTAGCGGGCTCGATGAAAGCCTCACAACCCTCCCGCGCGGAGACAAACTCACGGAAATGCTGCATCGTCTTGGCCTGCGCCTCGCGCGACCCCGAGCCGGTGGGCATCACGGTCGACCTGCCGCGGCCAAAGAGGCGTCCGAAAAAACTCATGCTGACAGCGTAGTCGCGGATGTCGAGTTCGCGCGGCGCGCCACGAGTGGCAAGATGGGACCTACCCGCGTCCTTACAAGGAGAATTGAGTACCGTGACCGAGTCCACAGCCCACTCGTTTGACGTTCTCGTCCTCGGCGGCGGCTCCGGCGGCTACGCCGCAGCCCTGCGCGCCTCCCAGCTCGGATTGAGCGTGGGCATGGTCGAAGAAGCAAAAGTAGGCGGCACCTGCCTGCACTGGGGGTGCATCCCCACCAAGGCGCTCTTGCACGCCGCCGAAGTTGCCGACCACGCCCGCCACGGCGAGGCGATTGGCGTCAACACCGAGTTTCATTCGATTGACATGCCCAAGGTCAACGCCTACAAGCAGGGCGTGATCGACCGGCTCTACAAGGGCCTGCAGGGCCTCGTGAAGTCCCGCAACGTGACCGTCATCGACGGTCACGGCACTCTGGTTGGCCCCGACGCCATCGAGGTGCGCGGAGAGCGCTACACCGGCAAGAACGTCATTTTGGCGAGCGGCTCCTACGCTCGCAGCCTTCCCGGTCTCGAGATCGGCGGTCGCATCATGACGTCCGACCAGGCACTCGCGCTGGAGTGGGTGCCGCGCTCGGCGATCGTGCTCGGCGGAGGCGTGATCGGAGTCGAATTCGCATCCGTCTGGAAGTCGTTCGGCGCAGACGTCACGGTCATCGAGGCGTTGCCCCACCTCGTGCCCAACGAGGACGAGTCGCTGTCAAAGGGCCTCGAACGCGCGTTCCGCAAGCGCGGCATCGACTTCAAACTGGGCACCCGGTTCCAGGGCGTCACTCAGGATGACAGCGGCGTGACCGTGACCCTGGAGGATGGCTCCACGATCCAGGCCGACGTGCTACTGGTCGCCGTGGGCCGCGGCCCGCGCACCGCGGGGCTTGGCTTCGAAGAGCAGGGCGTACGAGTGGACCGCGGCTTCGTCCTCACCGACGAGAAGCTTCACACCGGCATCGCAAACATCTACGCGGTGGGCGACATCGTCCCGGGGCTACAGCTCGCACACCGCGGTTTCCAGCAAGGCATCTTTGTCGCGGAGCAGATCGCCGGACTCAACCCCACCCCCATCGTGGAATCGAACATCCCGCGCGTCACCTACTGCGAGCCAGAGGTCGCGTCGGTCGGCCTCACCGAGGCCCAGGCGAAAGAACAGTATGGCGAAGACACGGTGAAGTCCCTCGAGTACAACCTTGGCGGAAACGGCAAGAGCCAGATCCTGGGAACCGCAGGGTTCATCAAGCTGGTGCGCGTGGTCGACGGTCCGGTCGTTGGCGTCCACATGCTCGGCTCCCGCGTGGGCGAGCAGATCGGCGAGGCGCAACTGATTGTCAGTTGGGAAGCCCACCCTGAAGACGTTGCACCCCTGATCCACGCCCACCCCACCCAGAATGAGTCGCTCGGGGAGGCGCACCTCGCACTCGCCGGCAAGCCACTTCACGCGCACGACTAGGCCTCAAGGAGACCCGCAATGAGCACCGACGTCACCCTCCCCGCGCTCGGAGAGTCCGTCACCGAAGGCACCGTCACCCGCTGGCTGAAGTCAGTGGGCGACACGGTCGCGGTGGACGAGCCTCTTCTCGAGGTGTCCACGGACAAGGTCGATACCGAGATTCCCTCCCCTGTGGCAGGCACCCTGCTCGAGATCCTCGTGGACGAAGACGAGACCGTCGAGGTCGGCGCCGTGCTGGCGCGCCTTGGAGATGCCGCTGAACGCAGTTCCGCGCCCGCCGCTCCCGAATCGCCCGCCGCTCCCGAACCGGCCGCCGCGCCCGCTCCGCCCGCAACACCACCCACGCCTCCTGCTGCACCGCCCGCCGCACCGTCGGCACCTGCTGGAGCAGCATCGTCGGCCACTCCCGCGCCCAGCGCGGAGGCGCCGAGCGCGCCGGCGGAAAGCGCGCCCACGCCGTCGGGCGACGCGACCGACATCACGCTGCCCGCGCTTGGTGAGTCCGTGACCGAGGGCACCGTGACGCGCTGGCTCAAGGCTGTCGGCGACCAAGTCGCCGTCGACGAGCCGATCCTTGAGGTCTCGACCGACAAGGTTGACACCGAGATCCCCTCGGCCGTAGCTGGCACCGTGCTGGAGATTCTGGTGGGTGAAGACGAGACCGTCGAGGTCGGCACCGTCTTGGCGAGGGTCGGTTCGGGAGCTCCTGCTGAGGCAGCGCCCGCCACCCCTGCAGCACCGGAGCCCGCCCCTGCAGCACCTGCGCCTGCTCCCGCTGCTGAGCCTGCGCCTCCAGCACCGGAGCCCGCTCCCGCTGCTGAGCCTGCGCCTGCCGCGCCCGCAGCTGCTCCGACCGCCGCGCCCGCGCAGGCGCCCACCCCGCAGCAGGCGCCCGTAGGCGATTCCGGCGCTACCGCTGGCGGCACGTCCGGCTACGTCACGCCGATTGTACGCAAGCTCGCAGCCGAGCGTGGCGTGGATCTTGCCCACCTCGAAGGCACCGGCGTGGGAGGTCGCATCCGCAAGGAAGACGTTCTTGCGGCGACCCCTCCCGCACCCGAGCCCCCGGCTCCTGCGGAGCACACGGCGCTGGCCGCTTCCGCTCCGGCTGCTGCGGGCAACGACAAGTCCTCATTGCGCGGCACCACCGTCAAGATGACGCGCATCCGTAAGATCACGGCGGAGAAAATGCTCGAGTCGTTGCACGGTATGGCGCAGCTCACCACCGTGGTGGAGGTCGATTGCTCGGCCATCTGGGCCCTGCGAGCCAAGAGCAAGTCTGCATTCGAGGCCAAGCACGGCGCGAAACTGACGTTCCTGCCCTTCTTCACCAAGGCGGTCGCCGACGCTTTGGTGGTGCACCCGAACCTCAACGCGTCCGTGGATGGTGACTCGATCGTCTATCACGGAGAGGTCAACCTGTCTCTTGCCGTGGACACGGAGAAGGGCCTCATGTTGCCCACTCTGCGCAACGCGGACGACAAGTCGATTGCCCTGCACGCCCAGCAAATCGCAGACCTGGCCAGCCGCGCCCGGTCGGGCGGCCTCAAAGCCGACGAGATCAGCGGCGGCACCTTCTCCGTGACCAATACGGGCTCGGGCGGCACGCTTCTGGACACGCCCATCGTGCCCTCACCGCAAGTCGGGATCCTCGCCACCACGATCATCGAGAAGCGCGTGGTGGTGAGCAAGGGCGTCAATGGTGAAGACGTGCTCTCAGTCAAGCCCATGTGCTATCTCCCACTCAGTTACGACCACCGGATTGTGGACGGCGCGGACGCCGCGCGCTTCCTGCAGACCGTGAAGGGCCTCATCGAGGGCGGCGACTTCGAATCGTCGCTCGACCTCTAGCACGTGCGAGTCGTCATATCGGGCGCGTCAGGGCTGATCGGATCAGCCCTGACAGAGTCGTTGCGCACGGACGGCCACACGGTGATCGCGCTCGTGAGGCGCGAGGCACGGTCCGGCAACGAATCGTCGTGGGATCCTGCCGATCACAGGATCGAACACGATGTCGTCGCGTCGGCCGACGTGGTGGTCAATCTTTCCGGAGCCTCGATCGGCAGCAAGCGCCTGTCGGGAAGCTACAAGCAGGTGGTCACACAGTCGCGCACCGACTCGACCGCCACCATTGCCAACGCCATCGCCGCGGCGAATCCGTCCGTGGTGCTGCTTCAAGGCTCGTCCATGGGGTTCTACGGCGACCAAGGCCACCGCGAACTGACGGAGCACGTGGGCCCCGGCGAGGGCTTTCTCGCCGATGTAGCGCAAGCATGGGAGTCCTCCGCGCAGCCCGCGGTCGACGCCGGCGCGACGGTCGCGTACCTGCGCACCGGGCTCGTGCTGGCGGGGCATGGCGGCTTCGCTCAAAGGCTCCTCCCGCTCATCGAGTTCAATCTGCTGCGATCACTGGGAAGCCGCGACGCGCTTCAATCGTGGGTCACACTCGAAGATCAGGTGCGTGCGCTGCGGTTCCTCATGGAACAGCCCCACCACGGCCCGGTGAATGTGGTGGCGCCGCACCCCGCGACGATGGCGGAGATCATTGCCGCCCTTGCAAGGGCCTTCGGAAAGCGGCGCGGTTTCCCTGTACCAGGCTGGGTGCTACGCACCGTCATCGGGGAGGCCGCAGACGACCTCTTGGCTTCGCAGGCCGGTGTGCCCGGAGTCCTGACTGGCCTTGGCTTCACCTGGTCACACCCGACGTTGGCGGACGCTGCTCGCTACGTGGCGGACAACGCGCGCTAACGGACCCGTGCGCGGTGAGCCCTAGGCGCCGGGCTCCGCCACCTCACCCGCGGAGCTCACCAGCCAACCAGCCGTTCCCCTCACCAAGTGAAGGTCTACCGTCTGGGAGTAGCCCTCAAACCGCGTTGTCTCGCCGTCCCAGGTCACGGCGTGGTCGCTCAGGGAATACGACACTCGCACCAGCGCGGCGTCAGGAGCCAGGGACTGAGCCGATACCACGGTGACCTGATCAATCGTTGCCGTCAGCCCGTCAACCACCATTCGCCCTTCCTTTAGGGCCTCGGCGGCCGCCTCCGCCTCCGTGCGGGCCGGAGAGCCATCAGCAGTCCACCGCACCCATGGCGGCGCGTCCTCGCCCCGAAGAGCGTCAAACCGCGCCAACGTGGCTTCTTCAGCCGCCCGGGCCGGATCCTGCTCCGCCGGCACCGCAGCGAGAACGCGCGTGGTCGAGTCGGAACCTCCGGCTAGCGCCGACGCCGCCACCCACCCGCCGAGCGCCACCACCAGGACACCGGCCGCCCCTATCGCGGCCTTGAGGAACCATCTGCGGGCGACCTGGCGCCATCTCCACCAGCGCGCTTGCGGCAGCCTGCGCACCTTCCCGGGCGGCACCACCGATGCCCGCATCGAGGAAGCGATACCGCGGGGGGCGTGTTGCAATGGCTCGGGCGGCGCACACGATCCCAGTGCCCGGGCGACCATGGCGGCAGTGGGGCGAGAGCCTGGATCGGCGTGCGTCATGGGTTCGGTCCACGCGTGTACCCGCTCAGCCTCCGGACCGCTCACACATGACGCCAGCAGCCGGCCCAGCGCCGCGATGTCATCGGGCGCCGTCGTCTCTGCAGGACCGTGGGTGAGGTTTCCCAGCAGCACCCCGCCTGAAGGAATTCGGACAGCATCGGCGGTGATCGCGCCGTGGGCCAGGCCCGCACGATGCAAAGCGGACAGCGCCTCGGCGACCGCCATGCCCACCCAGACGCACTCCCCTGCGCTCAGCGAACCGCGGGTATCGAGCACGACCTGCAACGTCGGAGCATCCTGGCCCGGCTCCGCCACGGCGACGGCCTCCCCCGGCAACATCGTGACGCGGGACGGCACGTCAAGAGCGGGGTGCGCGACGCTCGCGACCTTGGCAACCCTCGCGCGCACCGCCTCAAACGCTTCGTGGCCGTATCCGACCACTCGCTCACCCGCGGCTGTTGCGGGCGTCTCCTGAGAACTCATGCCTCTACGGTGCCGCCTTGGCGACCCCTGTAGGCGATATCCACAGGCCGAAATGTGCCCGGGCGCGGCTCAGTCGTGGAAGGATCCCGCCCACGGCCACCACGAGGCCCTGCCGATGTCTGAGATGAGGCCCGGTACCAGCAGTGAGCGCACCACGAACGTGTCGATCAAGACCCCAGAGCCGACGATGAACGCGATCTGCGCCAAGAAGATCAACGGAAGCACCCCGAGCGCCGCGAACGTCGCCGCGAGCACGATTCCCGCGGAGGTAATCACTCCACCGGTCACAGCGAGGGCACGCCGCACGCCCTGACTGGTGCCGTGCACCAGCGACTCCTCTCGCGCGCGCGACATCAGGAAGATCGAATAGTCGACGCCCCATGCCACGAGGAACACGAAACCGAGCAGTGGCGTGCCAGGGTCCATGCCTGGGAAACCGAAGATGTCATCAAAGACCAGGGCGGACACCCCGAGCGCGGCGCCGAAGGAAAGAATGTTTGCCAGCACGATGATCGCGGGGGCGACCAGGGCGCGCAGCAACAATGCCAACACCACAAAGATGACCACAAGAATCACCGGGACGATGATCTTGATGTCGCGGTCGGTCGTCAGTCGAGTGTCCAAGGACTCCGCCGCGGACCCGCCGACGAGCGCACCTTCCGACTGCGGGTGGACCGTAGCGCGAATCTGAGCCACCACGTCTTGCGCGGCCCGCGCCGTAGAGGATGCCTGAGTTACGGCATTGATCTCGACCCGCCCGTCGACCACGATGGGGTCACCCGGGACGGTGCCGCCCGGGGCGCCCTGGGCCACGGCTGGCGTGAGCAGGTAGGCATCCTCGACCCCCGCAACGCCCTTCACGGCCGCCAACACGGCGTCGGCGTCCTGTTGGTTCACGATGAGCCTCACGGGCGCCGTGGCCCCCGCGGCGAAGTGATCCTCGAGCACCGTGAAGCCCTCGACGGATTCGGTCTTGGTGAGGAACACATCGCGGTCCCCGATGCCGTTGGCCTCGAGCTGGGTCAGGCCCGCGGCCATGACCACCAGCAGGGCGCCCGCGCCGATCCATACCCGCCGAGGGCGCGCGTCGACGGCGCGCGAGACGCGGCCCCACACACCGGAACGCGCCTCGACCGCCTCGATCGTGGTCGCGTCGTCGTCATCGTCGCCCAGGTATCGCGGGCGAGCGGGCCAGAACACACCTCTGGCGTGCTTGCCGCCGATCAGCAGCAACGCGGGCAGCAGGGTCAGCGCGGCGAGGAACGCCGCCGCGATGCCGATGGCGCCTGCCGGGCCGAGCGAGGCGTTCGACTTCAGGTCGGATAGCAGCAGCACCAAGAGTCCGGCGATGACGGTGCCGGCCGATGCGGCGATCGCGGATATCGAGCGACGCCACGCCTCGCGCATGGCGTCGTAGGGGCTGCGGCGATGGAGCAGCTCCTCGCGGTAGCGCGCCACCAGCAGCAGCGCGTAGTCAGTGGTCGCGCCCACCACCAGGATGAACATGATGCCTTGAGATTGGCCGTTGAGCGTGATGACGTCGGCCTTGGCCATCGCATACACGAGCACGATGGCGCCAGACAAGGCGATCATCGACGTGACGAGCACCAAGAAGGGGAGCACGGGGCTGCGGTAGACGATCAGCAGGATGACCAGCACCACGAGCAGCGCTACCAACAGCAAGATGCCATCGACACCCGAGAACGCCTCCACCAGGTCGGCCACGAGTCCGACGGCACCGGTCAGGTAGCCATCGGCATTGATGTCCTGTCGAGCCCACGTGGTGCGCACGCTCTGGGCGAAGAGCTCTCCTAGCGTGGCCTCGCCCGAAGCCTGGCCAACCAGCGAAGCCGTCACGTCAAAGACGACGAGAGTCGCCTGGCCGTCTTGCGAGGGCACCACGTGAGGGTCGCTCGCAAGGATGTCGCCCACGGTGCGTCCTTGCTCGTCGCCTTCAAGAGGAGCCGCCACGGCCGCATCGACAAACGACTGGACGGCAGCCATCTGGTCCGGGCCGGCTCCGTCGATGACGAACAGTCCGGGCACCGCATCGGAGGGGACGAACTGCGCGTGAGCCTCAGCAGCCTTTGTCGACTCGGCCGACGACGGCAGGAACGCCGAGTTCTCGTTCTCCTGAACGGAGCTGAGCACGCCGAAGGTCTGCCCTCCCGCGCCCCCAATGCCCATCCACACGACGATCATGACAAGGACAAGAACGGGTCTCCACCAGGCGCGACTCTTCATGAGACTGCCCAACGCACCCGACGCCGGCGCATTCCCGGGTTAGCCTTGGCGCATGCAGATCATCAACCTGCTGAACGGCGCGCACCGCGATTACCGCGAAATGTGGGCGCTGCAGCGAGAGATCCATGGTGAGGTGGTGGCGGGCCACCGGCCCGACACCACGATCCTGGTGGAGCACTCCAGCGTCTATACCGCCGGAAAGCGGACTGCGCCTTGGGACCGTCCGGTCGATGGCAGCGAGGTCATCGACGTGGACCGGGGTGGGCGCATCACGTGGCATGGGCCCGGGCAGCTCGTGGGATACCCCATCGTTCGACTGCGGGAACCCCTCGACGTGGTGGAATACGTGCGCCGGCTCGAGCGAGCCATCATGGAGGTGTGCGCCGCTTACGACCTGAATACGATTCGGGTCGAGGGCCGTTCCGGCGTGTGGCTGCCCGCGACGCAGAACCGCAGGGAACGCAAGATCTGCGCGATCGGCGTGCGCGTCGCCAAGGGCGTGTCGATGCACGGCTTCGCCCTGAATTGCACCCCTGACCTCAGCGCCTTTCAGAAGATTGTGCCCTGCGGCATCGCCGACGCGGATGTCACATCGCTCAGCGCCGAACTCGGCCGCACCGTGGAACTCGCCGAGGTAGTGCCCGCTACGTTGGCCGCACTGGAGGGCGCCTTGATCGACATACGATGGGAGTCACACGGCGCGGACCCCTCCCGCCAAGCCGACGAAACCCCGCAACCCCAGGAGATCGCGTGACGCTCGCCCCCGAAGGTCGAAAGATGCTACGCGTCGAGGCCCGCAATGCCGAGACGCCCATCGAGCGCAAGCCCGAGTGGATCCGCACCACCGCCACCATGGGCCCCGAGTACAAGGAGCTCAAGTCCCTGGTCCACAGCGGTGGGCTGCACACGGTGTGCGAGGAGGCCGGCTGTCCCAACATCTTCGAATGTTGGGAAGACCGCGAGGCGACGTTCCTCATCGGCGGCTCCCAATGCACCAGGCGCTGCGACTTCTGCCAAATCGACACGGGAAAGCCAGAAGACCTCGATCGCGACGAGCCGCGACGCGTCGCGGAATCCGTGCTCCAGATGGGTCTCAAGTACTCGACCGTGACGGGCGTGGCGCGCGACGACCTTCCCGACGGCGGCGCCTGGCTGTATGCGGAGACCGTCCGCCAGATTCACGCCGTCAACGAAGGCACTGGCGTCGAATTGCTCATCCCCGACTTCAACGCCAAGCCCGACCAGCTCGCGGAGGTGTTCTCCTCTCGACCCGAGGTGCTCGCGCACAATGTGGAGACCGTGCCGCGCGTGTTCAAGCGCATCCGTCCGGCCTTCACCTACGAGCGCTCGCTGTCCGTGTTGACGTCGGCCCAGGCGGACGGCTTTGTGACCAAATCCAACCTGATCTTGGGGATGGGCGAAACGTTTGACGAGGCCGTCCAGGCGCTTCACGACTTGCACGATGCGGGTTGCGACCTGTTGACCATCACCCAGTACTTGCGCCCGAGCCCCCGTCACCACCCCGTGGACCGGTGGGTCAAGCCTGAGGAGTTCGTGGAACTGTCCACCGCCGCCGAGGAGATCGGGTTCCTGGGGGTCATGTCCGGACCGCTCGTGCGCTCCTCGTACCGGGCCGGGCGGCTGTGGGCCCAAGCCATGACACGCAAGGGACGCGAGATTCCGTCGCAGTTGACCCACCTCGCCAAGCCGATGGCCGCGCGGCAAGAGGCTTCCTCACTGCTCGCGCGGTAATCGCTCAACGCTGCCGACGGGCGGTGGAGGGTGTGCGCGCGGGGCGAGCCAGCGTCAGGCGTCTAGACTGGGCGCATTATGGCGAAGCAAGCATCCCCCGCACCCAAGCAACGTTGGTACAAGACACTCTGGCAGGCCTACACGGTCACTGCGAAGACCGACAAGGCGCTCCCGTGGATTCTCGGCAGCATCCTCGTGGTCCCGCTCGCGGTGGGCATCATCGCGGGCGTCGTCACAGACGGTCTGGCGGCCACGATCTACGGCCCCCTCATCGGCCTCATGGTTGGCGCCGTCGCCTCGCTGTATGTGCTGACCAAGCGCTTTGAGAAGCAGATGTTCCAGCAGATGGACGGCGTCATGGGTGGATCGCTTGCGGTCGCCCAATCGATCACCAAGGGCTGGCAGTTTGCCGAGGAGCCCATCGCGGTTGACCAGAAGACCCGCTCCGTGATCTTCCAAGGCGTCGGCAACGGCGGCGTGGTTCTGCTGGCCGAAGGCGGCAACTCCGCACGTCGACAGGTCGCCCAGACGGTGTCACGGCTCGGCAAACTCGTTCCCGGCGTTCCGGTCACCCCGATCTACGTGGGCCACGGCAAGGACGAAGTGGAGCTCAAGCACCTCACCAAGCAGATCAAGGCCACCAAGACCAAGCAGTTTGGCCGGGGCCTGCGCAAGGGCCTTTCGTCGGCCGATGCCGAGACCGTGCGTGCGCGACTTCGCGCCATGGGCGGCCCGCAGATGGCCGTGCCGAAGGGCATTGACCCCACCAAGGCGCGCGCCGACCGCAAGGCGATGAGGGGCCGCTAGGCGCACCGCGTTGTCGAGCACGCTTCTGCGGGACCTTGGGCCCGTGTGCGTCGGCATTCGCCTCCCAGTGGCGGCACCTCTTAACCTGCCCGTAACACTCGGAATACGCCCGGGTAATGACGTGCCACTAAGTTGGGTGGAGCCACTGTTGGCTTGACCTATCTCAAGGAGCAATCCGATGTTCAAGAACGCCGAAGAGGCGCTCGCCTATGTCAAGGACGAGGGCGTCGAGTATGTCGACATCCGCTTCTGTGACCTTCCTGGCGTGATGCAGCACTTCAACATTCCGGCCGCGCAGTTCACCGAGGACGTCTTCTCGGATGGCGCCATGTTCGATGGATCCTCGATCCGTGGATTCCAGGCCATCAACGAGTCCGACATGAAGCTGCTGCCCGACGTGGCCACGGCCTACATTGACCCGTTCCGCGTTGCCAAGACGCTGATCATCAACTTCTCGATCGTGGACCCGTTCACGAACGAGCCCTACTCGCGCGACCCCCGCAACGTGGCCGCCAAGGCCGAGGCCTACCTCAAGACGACGGGCATCGGCGACACCGCCTTCTTTGCACCCGAGGCCGAATTCTTCATCTTCGACTCCGTGCGCTTCGCGACCAACCAGCACGAGGGTTATTACCACATCGACTCCTCGGAGGCGGCGTGGAACACCGGCGTCGAGTACGAAGAGGACGGCACCCCCAACCGCGGTTACAAGACCCGCTACAAGGGCGGCTACTTCCCCGTCAGCCCCGCAGACCAGTTCGCTGACCTGCGCGACGAGATGTGCACCATCCTCGGCCAGGTGGGCCTCGAGCTCGAGCGTGCACACCACGAGGTGGGCACCGCGGGCCAGCAGGAGATCAACTACCGCTTCAACACGCTGTTGCACGCGGCCGACGACCTGATGAAGTTCAAGTACGTCATCAAGAACGTGGCTTGGAACGCCGGCAAGACGGTGACGTTCATGCCCAAGCCGCTCTTTGGAGACAACGGCTCCGGTATGCACGTCCACCAGTCGGTGTGGCAGGACGGCGAGCCCCTGTTCTTCGACGAGAAGGGATACGGAGGCCTGTCCGACGTCGCCCGCTGGTACATCGGCGGGATCCTGAAGCATGCGCCGTCACTGCTCGCGTTCACCAACCCGACCGTCAACTCGTACCACCGCCTTGTGCCTGGCTACGAGGCTCCGGTCAACCTGGTGTACTCGGCCCGCAACCGCTCGGCCGCGGTCCGCATCCCGATCACGGGTTCGAACCCCAAGGCCAAGCGCATCGAGTTCCGCGCGCCTGACTCGTCGGGTAACCCGTACCTTGCGTTCTCGGCACTGCTGATGGCAGGCCTCGATGGCATCAAGAACCGCATCGAGCCCCCCGCCCCCGTGGACAAGGACCTGTACGAGCTGCCCCCCGAGGAGCACGCCAAGATTCCTCAGGTGCCGTCCTCGCTCGAGGGTGTGCTCAACAGCCTTGAGGCGGACCACGCGTTCCTCCTGGAGGGCGGCGTGTTCACGTCCGACCTCATCGAGACGTGGATCGACCTCAAGCGCACCGCCGAGATCGACGCGCTGCGGTTCCGCCCGCACCCGCACGAGTTCGAGCTGTACTACGACTGCTAGCAGTCACAGAGCGCCTTACCTGGGGTGATGTCATTTCGACACCGCCCTAGTACGCAGAGGGTCCGCACGGGCCATATCCCGCTGGCGACAGCGGTCCGTGTGGACTCTTCTGCATCTGGACACGGGTGAGCGGGGCCGACGTCGCCCCGACCCGTTATTGCACCCGCTCCTCGGCGACTGAGTTGCCGCCGTCCACGACGAGGCACTGGCCAGTCACGTAGGCCGCGCCGGGGGTGCACAGCCACGCAACCGGCCAGGCGATCTCCTCGGGCGTGCCGCTGCGTCGCATCGGGATCATCTCCCCCTCCTGAGCCTCGGCGGCGGTCTGCGAGCCCGTCGCGATCCACCCCGGCGCGACGGCGTTCGCGGTAATGCCGTCGAAGGCCAGGTCGACGGCCAGGGAGCGCACCAGGCCGACGAGCGCCGCCTTCGCCGCGGCATAGGCCGAGTCGCCGCGGGCCGCCATCACGGGTCCGGTGACACTGGAGACCATCACGATCCGCCCCCACCCGTGATCCCGCATGACCGGCACCGTCGCGCGAGTCATCAGGAAGGCTGTATCGAGATTGCGGCGCAGGCTACGTTGCCAGACGTCATACGGAAGCCCGTCGATACCGCCCGAGAGGGCGTCGTTATCGCTCACCGACGCCATCCCGGCGTTGTTCACCAGGATGTCCACGGTGCCCCATTGCCGCGTGACGGTGGCGACCACATCGTCCGCCGCGGCCGGGTCGGTGAGGTCTGCGACCAACCCCATGGCCCGCACGCCCGCTTTTTGCAGGTCCCGCACCCTATCGCTCACGCGGTCCGTGGTGGCGGTGAGGGCCACGGCCGCGCCCAGTTCGCCGAGCCGCCGGCATACCGCGAAGCCGATGCCGGTGGGACTGCCTGCCCCGGTCACCAGTGCGACGCGCCCCGTGAGGTCAAGTCCCGTTGTCGCCACACTACGGATGCTGTCAGACGTCGATGAGCCCGTCAACGAGTCACGTGTCGCGCGGCGGCGCTGGGTTCGATAGCGTCAAGGCGCGTCGCGTGGCGCACCGCTGCGGAGGAGAGTCAGGGATGGCCCATATCGACACCGTCGTGATCGGCGCGGGTGTGGCGGGTCTAACCGCCGCACGGCTGCTCGCCCACGCTGGCCGTCGCGTCGCCGTACTCGAGGCTCGCGATCGCGTGGGTGGCCGGGTGTGGACGGACCGCAGCGACGGATTCATCACCGACCTCGGCGCGTCCTGGATCCACGGCGTCGCCGACTCCCCCGTGGCGGCGGCCGCTCGGGCCTTCGGCATGCGGGCAGTGGAGTTCACGGTAGGCAGCTACCAGCCGGACGGTCGACCGATCGCGTACTACGGGCCGGACGGGGAGCGTCTCTCAGAGGCCGCCGCACAGGACTTCACGAAGGACATCCACGCCGTGGATGCCACCCTCGTCGAGGTGATCGCCGCGTCGGCAGCGGAGGCCTCGTATCGGGACGTCACAGAGACGGCGCTGGACCTCCGGGGCTGGGACAACGCTCGCGCCCAGCGCGTCCGTGAGTTCCTGGAACACCGATCAGAGGAACAATACGGTGCGTGGATAGAGGATCTCGCCGCTCACGGTCTCGATGACGACGTCGTCGACGGCGACGAGGTGGTGTTCCCCGACGGCTACGATCGCCTTCCCGCGCGCCTCGCGCAGGGCCTCGACGTTCGCTTCCAACACGTCGTCTCTCGAGTGCGATGGTCCGCCGAGGGTGTCACCGTCACCACCGATCACGGCGACTTCGCGGCAGACACGGCTGTTGTGACGGTGCCGGTTGGTGTGCTCCAGTCGGGCGACTTCACGTTTGAACCTTCACTGCCCGAACCCAACGCAGGCGCTCTCAGCCGGCTCAGAATGAATGCTTTTGAGAAGGTGATCCTGCGCTTCCGGACCAAGTTCTGGGATGACGATGTCTATGCGATCCGGCAGCAGGGACCCGAGAGCCGATGGTGGCACTCCTGGTACGACCTCACGGCCCTGCATGGCACACCGACGCTCCTGACCTTTGCCGCGGGACCCGCTGCGACTGCCACACGGAACTGGGACGAAGAACGCATCGTCGAGTCAATTCTCGCGCAGCTGGAACGCCTCTACGGCGACCGCGTTGAGCGGCCGAGCCACGTGGGCCTGACCCACTGGCTGGACGATCCCTTCTCCCACGGTGCGTACGCGTACATGATGGTGGGCTCCACGACGGCCGACCACGACAACCTTGCCACGCCTGTCGGCGGCGTTCTCCACATCGCGGGCGAAGCCACCTGGACTGACGACCCCGCAACCGTCCCCGCCGCCATGTCCTCCGGACACCGCGCCGCGTCACGCATCCTGCGACGGGAGATCCCGATGGAGGGGTTGTGGCGGGAGCCGCGGCAATAGCGGGACCACCGGGCCTTCGCCGCCGTGCCCCGGCGAGCACCATCCGGTCAGGCGAACCTGGGTAGCGCCAGCGTGTGGCCAGTGTGGTCGACCTTGGCGGCGAGATAGCGGGCATTCGCATCCGTGAGGTGCACTCCCGTGGTGACGCGTTCTTCCACCCGGACTCCGAGCCGCTTAAGTTGCGCAGCCTTGTCGGGGTTGTTGCTCAGTAGCCGGATTCGGTCGGCGCCCACGACGTGCAGCATCTGGGCGGCGGGCGCGTAGTCACGCTCGTCCTCGCCGTGGCCCAGGGCAGTATTCGCCTCGTAGGTGTCGAGGCCAACATCCTGCAAGGCGTAGGCGTCGAGCTTGGCGTAGAGGCCGATGCCGCGACCTTCCTGGCGCAGGTACAGCAGGAATCCTCCCACCTCAGCGATACGCTCCACCGCTTCGCGTAACTGCGGGCCGCAGTCGCATCGCTCTGATCCCAGCACGTCGCCTGTGAGGCACTCAGAGTGAGGGCGCACGAGCGGTGGCTCTCCGCCATGCGCCGTCCGCGCCACAGCACCCTCCCAGTCTCCGAGCCCGATCGCGAGGTGCTCTTTGCCATCGACTAGACCCTGGAACGTCATCACACGGCCGGCGGTGCCGTACCCGTCGCCGAACCTGAGGGGCACGGTGACCGCAGTACGGACGGTCGCGGGCGCGATCTCGAGGCGCTTCCCAGCGACGTGCAGCCCGGCGCGGTTCGCGATCCGGCGTGTGACTGTCATGAGTGCTCCTCGATTGTTCGCTCCACCGCGGGGTTCAGTAGTTGACGCAACACCTATTCGTTGGCGGATATTTCCCAGGGCGAAGGCTAACGTCCCATCCGCGCCTGGAGTCCCTTGCGACGGGACTCACGTGGCACACGACGTGCGCGCATGTGGATAAGGTTCGTCCGTGAGGACTGTGGACTTGTGACGATTCAGCGCGTTGCCGAACTAGCCGGGGTGTCGACGGCTACGGTCTCGCGCGCGCTGGCGGGGAAGACGACCGTGTCCGCTGCGACCAAGAGCAAGGTCGAGGCCGCCGCGAAGGAATTGGGTTACGTCGTGTCTTCCGCGGCGTCGAGCCTCGCCTCGGGGCGAACGCGAAACATCGGCGTGGTGGTTCCGTTCCTCGACGGGTGGTTCTACATGCGCGTCCTGAAGGGTGCCCACCAGGCGCTCTCCGACGCGGGATACGACCTCACGCTATATCACCTGGACCAATCCGTGACCGTTCCTGGAGGACCCACGAACCCCCGCAGGGCACGCCTGTTTGACGAGTTCCTGCGGCGCCAAAGGGTAGACGCCTTCATCGCGGTCTCGCTCGAGCTGAGCGACACCGAGCTTGAAGGACTCAAGGCGATCGGCAAGCCCGCGGTGGGAATCGGCGGGCCCTTGCCGGGCGCCTTGACGCTGAGCATCGACGACGCGGCCATCGCCCGCCTTGCCACGGAACACCTGCTCTCGCTGGGCCACCGCCGCATCGCACACATTGGTGGCGACCCCCTCTTGGACCTGGACTTCCACCTGTCGGTCAACCGCCGCGCAGGATACGAAGCGGCGCTGCGGTCTCACGGAATCGAACCGGATCCCCCGCTGGTGAGGGGCGCCGACTTCACCATCACCGGCGGCTATACAGCCACGCTTCAGATTCTGGGCGATCCCCGAGTTGCGCCGACCGCGGTCTTTGCGGCGTCGGATGAGATGGCGATGGGGGCCATCATGGCCGCCCGCGATCTGGGCAAGAGAGTGCCCGAGGATCTCTCGATCATCGGCATCGATGGCCACGAACTCGGCGACTTCTTTGGACTGACGACGGTGTCCCAGTTCCCCGAGACGCAGGGACGTTTGGCGGCCGAGGCAGTGCTGAACGCGCTCGACAGCGAACCGACGCCGGCTCACAACGTGGCACTGCCCTACGAGCTGGTCGTGCGGCGCTCCACGAGCGTCCCGACAGACAGCTAGCGACTGGCGCTCAGCGGTCCACCTCGCGGCCCATCCCGTGCGCTGTTGACGTGAGGTTTCGCCACCCCCAAGCCACTGGCCGCGTGCCACACCGTATGCAAGCGCTGGACATTTTTGCCTCACCGACAACAAATGGGAAGGCGCCCTGCACTTTCTCGACTCGGCACCGAAGTACACATCGTGCCTCATATTTGAGGTCTCGCGAGAGCGTAATCAAACCGCAACCGACACCGCTTGCGCGATCGGTGGCCGCTCGCTACCGTGTAAGCGCTTGCACCCACGGTGTTGGCCGAGAGAATGGTCTCTGGGCGAAGGCGCGGATCGATCCCGCCGAGTCGGTGACGGTTCCTCGTCATCTTCGCGCAAAGGACACACCTGATGCTCATGACCAGAAAGTCGATTGCTGCGGGCGCTTTGCTCGCGGTGGGACTCCTCACCACTGGCTGCTCGACATCCTCCGATACCCCGACGGCGTCGGCCACGACCGCCGCACCCGACACCACCGCAACGAGCACGCTTACCGTCTGGGTGGACGCGGAACGGGCCGACGCGTTGGCTCAGGCCGCCACCGACTATGAGGCTCAGACGGGAATCTCCGTCGACATTGTCGCCCGCGACAACTCCACGTTGAAGGACGACTTCATTCAGCAGGCAAGCTCCGGCTCAGGGCCCGACGTGGTGATGGGTGCACACGACTGGCTGGGCGAGCTCACCACCAACGGCGTGGTCGCCCCGCTTGAGTTGGGCGACAAGGCTACGGACTTCCTTCCGGTGGCCCTCGATGCGTCCACATACGACGGCACCGTGTACGAACTGCCTTACGCGGTCGAGAACCTCGCGATGCTCCGCAACGCGGACCTCGTTCCCGAGCCCGCGGCCAACTTCGACGACATGATCGCCAAGGGCACGGCGGCTGGCGTGGAGTTCCCGTTCGTCGTTGAGCAGGGTGAGAACGGCAACCCCTACCACCTCTACCCGTTCCAAACCGCGTTTGGCGCACCCGTCTTCGGCCGCGACGCCGCAGGCTCGTACGACTCCACACAGCTCACGCTGGGCGACGGCACCGGTTTCGCTGAGTGGCTCGCCACGCAGGGCAGTGCGGGCGCAAACACCATGTCGACCGAGATCACCGGCGACATTGCCAAGGAGAAGTTCACCACCGGTCAGGCGGCCTTCTGGCTCACCGGCCCGTGGAACGTCAAAGCAGCGGTGGACGCGGGCATCAGCGTTGCCGTTGACGCCATCCCGTCCCCCGGTTCAGAGCCCGCTCAGCCGTTCGCTGGCGTGAAGGGCTTCTTTGTCAACCAGTACTCACAGAACAAAGTCGCCGCCAACGACTTCCTGGTGAACTACCTGGGCACCGTTGACGTCCAGGTCGCCCTGTTCAATTCGGGTGGCGTTCTTCCGGCCCTCACTGCCGCCGCGGACGCGGTGTCCTCGGACCCGATCATTGCCGGATTCAAGGCCGCTGGCCTGGACGCAGTTCCGATGCCCGCGATCCCCGCCATGGGACGCGTGTGGGAGTTCTGGGGCATCGCCGAGGCGGGCATCTTGAACGGTGCTGAACCCGACGCAACGTGGGCACAGCTCACGTCGGACGTCCGCACCGCGATCGACGGTTCCTAGCAAGCCGCGGGCAGGGGGTCGGGCGACGTGCCGCCCGGCCCCGTGCCCGATTCACCACACACCCTTGTTGACCCCGGGAGACCCTCGTGACTGACCTTCAAGGCGCACCCACCCGCTCCCCTGGTGTGGGCGCGTTGGTCGCCAAGATCTCGGTGCTCGGTGGGCTCGACGCCATTGCCGTGTTCCTCGCCGCGGTGCTCGTCGGGCGCGGCGACTACACCGTTGCCGCGCTCGTCGTTGTCGGGGCAATTATTCTCACGGTGATCTACCTGAGCGAGCGCCTACTGCCGGCCAAGTACATCGCGCCGGGCCTCGTCTTCCTCGCGATCTTCCAGGTGTTTGTCATTGGCTACACCGTATACATCGCGTTCACCAACTACTCGACCGGCCACATCCTGACGCAGGACCAGGCGGTAGAGGCGCTGCTCAGTCAATCCCAAAGCCGGCTTCCGGACTCGCCCTCTTACCCGCTGACGGTGGTCGAGTCCGGCACCCAGTTGGGCTTTCTTGTGACGGCGCCCAACGGCACCGCGCTGCTGGGCACTGAGGAAAGCCCGCTCAAGCCCGTCGACGCGAGCTTTGCCAACGGCCAGGCGGTCGCCGTCGACGGGTACACCTCGCTCCGCTTTGCCGACATCCTCGGACGCCAGGACGAGGTCTCCTCCCTGGCGGTTCCCCTCTCGGACAGTGCAGCCGACGGGTCACTGCGCACCCTGGACGGGCGCACCGCCTACGAGTACACGTCCAGCCTGTCCTTCGATTCGACAACCGGCGTCCTGACGGACACGACAACCGGCGAGTCCTACCGCGACGGCGGCGAAGGCTCCTTTGTTGGTGAAGACGGCACGGAGATCCTGCCCGGATGGCAGGTCAATGTGGGGCTCGACAACTTCGCCCGGGCAGTGAGCGAGCCCTCGATCAGGGGGCCGCTCGTCTACGTCACGGCGTGGACGATCGCCTTCGCGACACTCTCGGTGGGGATCATCTTCGCGCTCGGGTTGCTCATGGCGCTCCTGTTCAACGATCCCTCGATGAGGGGTCGCACGGCGTACCGCATTGTCATGGTGTTGCCCTACGCCTTCCCGGCCTTCCTGGGCGCCATGGTGTGGTCCGGGATGCTCTCGCAGAGCTTTGGCTTCATCAATCAGGTGGTGCTCGGCGGAGCGTCCATCCCCTGGCTGACCGACCCCACGCTCGCCAAGGTTTCGGTGCTGATGGTGAATCTGTGGCTCGGCTTCCCCTACATGTTCCTGGTCGCCACCGGCGCGCTCCAAGCCATTCCAGGTGAGGTGCGAG
Organism: Demequina sp.; assembly: GCF_016278765.1. Taxonomy (GTDB): domain Bacteria; phylum Actinomycetota; class Actinomycetes; order Actinomycetales; family Demequinaceae; genus Demequina. Next base: position 58,570 of record NZ_JADQBE010000023.1, read on the forward strand.
AGGCGGCCCGCATGGACGGTACCTCCCGGTTGCAGATGCTACGCCACATCGAACTCCCGCTGCTGTTGATCTCGATGGCACCGATTCTGATCGCCACCTTCGCGTTCAACTTCAACAACTTCAACGTGATCTACCTCGTCACGGGAGGGGGGCCACGAGACACCGGCGCCGGAATTCCTGTGGGGCACACCGACATCCTGATATCGCTTGTGTACAAGGTCGCATTCACGGGGCAAAACCGTGACTATGGTCTCGCCTCCGCCTTCTCGATCCTCATCTTCATCGTGGTCGCGGTGATCTCCGTGATCAGTTTCCGCCGCACCAAGACCCTTGAGGAGATCAACTGATGTCCGCCCCCAACCGCACTGCGGCGCGCCTTGATCCCCCGGGGCGTCGTCGCCGTAGCAAGCCGCACGTGTTGAGACACATCGCCGCACTCGTGCTGTCCTCCTATGCACTCCTGCCGCTGCTGTACGTCGTTTCGGCTTCGCTCAACCCGACGGGGACGCTCACCGGGTCCAACCGCCTGTTTCGCGTAGTCGGACTCGACAGCTATCGACGGCTGCTCGCGTCCGACCAGTTCCCCTTCCTGACCTGGTTCAAAAACTCCCTCATCATCGGGGTGACGACCGCGGTGCTGTCGGTGTTCTTGGGAGCCCTCGCCGCGTACGCGTTCTCCCGCATGCGCTTCCGCGGCCGCCGCACAGGGCTCCTGACCATCGTCCTGGTCCAGATGTTTCCCCAGCTGCTCGCAGTGGTCGCGATCTTCCTGCTGCTCAGCCGCATCGGCGAGCTGGTGCCCGCGATAGGACTCAACACCCAGGCAGGCCTCATCAGCGTGTACCTCGGCGCCGCGCTCGGCGTCAACACCTACCTCATGTACGGGTACTTCAACACGGTGCCCACGGAGATCGACGAGGCGGCGCGGGTAGACGGAGCGGGGCACCTGCGCATCTTCTTTACGATCATCCTGCGGCTCGTCGCGCCGATTCTCGCCGTCGTGGGCCTGCTGTCCTTCATCACCAGCATGAATGACTTCGTGATCGCCTCCGTGGTCCTCATCGACCCTGAGCGTCAGACCCTTGCCGTCGGGCTCTACCGCATGGTCTCCAACCCGAACTACGCGGACTGGAGCGCCTTCGCGGCCGGCGCCGTCATGGCCTCGGTGCCCGTCGTGGCACTGTTCCTGTTTCTCCAGAAGTACATCGTCGGCGGCCTGACCGCAGGATCCACCAAGTAGGGATGGTCCACGCGCTGAGCAAGCGCGTGCAATCCCTCCCGTCGCAGCCATAAGGTATAGGCATGCCGAACACCTCCTCTGACCCCGTCTCCGTCGAATGGTGGCGGGCTGCCGTCATCTACCAGGTCTATCCTCGGTCCTTCGCCGATGCTTCTGGAGACGGTGTGGGCGACCTGCCCGGCATCACGTCGCGCCTAGAGCACCTCGCGGACCTGGGCGTGGACGCGGTGTGGCTGTCGCCGTTCTACCGGTCGCCTCAGAACGACGCGGGATACGACGTCTCGGACTACTGCGACGTCGACCCGCTGTTGGGGACCCTTGACGATGCCGACGCGCTGATTCGCCGCGCTCACGAACTGGGCCTTCGCGTGGTTGTGGACGTGGTGCCCAATCACTCGTCAAGCGAGCACAAATGGTTCCAAGAGGCGCTCGCCGCGGGTCCGGGAGCCCCCGAGCGAGACCGCTACATCTTCCGTGAAGGGCGCGGGCTGGACGGCGCCAAGCCCCCGAACAACTGGCTCTCCATGTTCGGTGGCCCCGCCTGGACCCGGATCACCGAGGCCGACGGCACCCCCGGCCCCTGGTATCTGCACCTGTTCGACACCACGCAGCCCGACTTCGACTGGACCAATCCCTGGGTCGCTGACCGCTTTGACGAAATCCTGAGGTTCTGGTTCGATCGCGGCGCCGACGGCTTCAGGATCGATGTCGCGCACGGGCTCGCCAAGGCGCCGGGACTACCCGATGTCGACGTTGACCCGCTGCGCACCGGCGGCGAGTGGGCGGACGACGACCACCCGTATTGGTCGCGGGACGAGGTTCACGATATTTGGCGCCGGTGGCGCCGAGTCGCCGAGGAGTACGACGGCGACCGGGCGCTCGTGGCCGAGGCCTGGGTGCGACCATTGAACAAGATGGCCCTGTGGGTTCGCCCTGACGAGCTTCACCAGGCTTTCAACTTCGGCTACCTGATGGCCACCTGGGATGCCGCGGAATTGCGCGCCGTCATCGATGATTCGCTTGCCGCGTTCGGAGGTGTTGGCGCGCCGTCGACGTGGGTGCTGTCCAACCATGACACGGTCCGTCACCCCTTCCGCCTGTCACTCAAGGAACCGCTGCCACACGGCATCGGCATCGGCCCCAACAGCCCCGACCGCCCCGACGAGGCGCCCGCGCTGGCGCGCGGACGCGCCGCCACGCTCGTGATGCTCGCACTGCCTGGATCGGCGTACGTCTATCAGGGCGAGGAACTGGGCCTACCCGAGGCGATCGACATTCCCGACGACGCCCGTCAAGACCCCACCTTCTTCAGCACACCCGACGGGGTCTACGGCCGTGACGGCTGTCGGGTTCCCCTGCCGTGGGAACCAGACGCGCCAGCCTTCGGCTTCTCCCCCACCGGCAAGTCGTGGCTACCGCAACCCGCATCGTGGGCGGAATACGCGGCGGCCGCGCAGCTGGGCGTGGAGGGCTCCACGCTCGAGATGTACAAGTCCGCGCTCACTGTGCGACGCGAACACGGGCTGGGAACCGGCAACATCGCCTGGAACGAGTCGATTGACGACGTCCTGGACTTCACCGTGTCCGACGTGCGCGTTGTGGTCAACATGTCGGACGAGGAGATTCCGTTGCCCCACGCGGAGGTGCTGTTGGCTTCGGGCCCCATCACCGACGCCCTGCCTCACGACACCACCGTCTGGTTGCGCGCCTGACAGATCGCTAGTGGCGCGAACCGCCCGCCATCAGCCCCAGAAGCGCCGCCACAGCGGCACCCACGAGGGCGATGCCGCCCGCAAGCAGAAGCTTGCCGGTGACGGCGGGAAGGGCGTCGTTGGCCAAGGCGTCGCCGAAGACGCTCGCCCAGCTGCCGTCCGCACCCCCTGGCAGCCATCCGGCGATCCGGTCCGAACCGATCCACACCAACGCCACGTAGGTCCCCAGCGAGAACACGCCGACCGCCGCCAAGAACTTGGCGATCACGAATCGCTTGCGCGTCGAAACAAGCATGCCGAGCGCGATGAACGCCAGGCCCGCCCACAAGAAGTATCGCTTGGCGAACTCCATGCGGGAGTAGCCGGTGCGCACCGTCTCGAACGTGTCGGCCGACACCACCTCGATGCGCACCGGTGCGACGCTGAGGTTGGGGATATCCACCGCCGCTCCGGCGACCTGATCGATGCGCTCGTTCACCAGCTCGCTGGTGTTGATCGCCACTTCGAAGGGTCCGCGCGGGCGGTTGGGCGCCGTCAACTCCTCCTGAAGCTGTTGCCTTGCCGTCTGCAACTGCTCGACCACGCTGGCGCGGAACTCCTCGGTCTCCACCAGGGAGGTAATGCTCTGCGCGGCCGCGTCACCGACGCCCCACACGTCGAGGTCTATCCCGATGTCCTTGAGGGCTTCGAAGGCCCTGCCCTTGATCTCGGTGCCGATCTTGCTGGTGACCGCGGGGTTCTTGAGCGCCACCACCACGATGCGTTCGGTGGCGTCACCTTCCTGAACCGCCTTGATGGTCACCCAGGAGACCAGCCACAGCACCACGAGCGTGGCGCCAACAAGGATGGCTATCGCGGACATCAGGGTCCTCAGTGCCCTCACGCGTCGGCCTCCCAGCCGAAGAAGACGCGCTTGGTCACGGCGCGGGCGCGTCGAGAGGTGCGGGCGTAGCGCTCGTCCAACTCTTGACCCGTCTCGTCGACTCCCATGATGGAGGCCAGCACGGTCAGTTCGCTCACGTCGCCGGGGAGGACATCGCTGTCGCTCGACGCTCCCCGCAACGCGATCGCACCGCGCAGGTCGGTGGCGAGTCGCCACGCCAGCGTGAGCGTCCGCGCATCCTCCTTGGACAACACCGCTGCCTGCGCGGCGGCATCGATGGCTTCAAGCGTGCGCGTGGTGCGCAACGCCGGCTCGGAGTGGCCATGGCGCAATTGCAGGAGTTGAACGGTCCACTCCACGTCCGACAGGCCGCCGGGCCCCAGCTTGAGGTGCCTCCTGGGGTCGATGCCGCGCGGTAGGCGCTCGGCCTCCATGCGCGCCTTCAGCGTCCGCATCTGCTTGAGCGCCGCATCGGTCACCACGGGCCGGTAGCGCTCCTTGTCGATGGCGGCCAGACAGCGCTCCCTGAGCTCGGGGGGACCCGCGATCGGGCGGGCGCGCAACAGAGCCTGAATCTCCCATGGGTCGGACCAGCGCCGGTAGTACTCGATCATGGACTCGAGCGACCGGACGAGAGCGCCATTCTTACCCTCAGGGCGCAGGTCCGCATCAACAGCGAGCGACGGCTGCGGGTTGGATCGCTGCAGGAGGTCCCTCAACTTGGTGGCCACCGCCAAGGCGAATGCGGTCGGGTCCTCGGCACCCTCGCGAGGCTCAAAGACGAACTGGACGTCGGCGTCAGAGGTGTAACCCATCTCCTCACCTCCGTAGCGCCCCATCGCGACGACCGCCAGGTCGGCAGCGGGCGCCTCGAGGCCCTTCTCGCGGGTGACGACCTCCTCGGCCACGCGTAGCGCGGATCTCATCAACACGTCGGCCGCGTCGGTGACCGCCCTGGCCGCGCCCACCGAATCCTGGAGGGCCAATACATTGGCAGCGGCGGTGCGCGCAACCTCGCGCCTGCGAAGTCCGCGTAGCGCCGTGATGCACTGATCCTCATCGTCCGCACGCGACACGATCGCGTCCGCTTCCCGGTCCAGCCGATCGACCGACACCCGTGCCAGATCGTCGTCGTTGTCCAGCCACGTAATGTCTTGGGCGGAAGACAGCAGTGCCCTGGCAACAAAGCCTGAGGTGGCCAGCAGTGTGGCCAATCGTTCGGCGGCTGTGCCTGAGTCGCGCAGCAGTTTGAGGAACCACTGCGCGTTCTCCAACTGCTCCGACAGCTGCCGGAACGCGAGCAGGCCCGCGTCCGGATCCACGCCTTCCGCGAACCAGCCGATCATCGCGGGTAACAGCTGTCGTTGGATCGCCGCGCGCCTGCTCAGCCCTTGCGTGAGAGCCGCAATGTGGCGCTGCGCTCCTTCCGGGTCGCGAAAGCCGATCGCCGCGAGCCGGGCGCGAGCGGCCGACTCGTCGAGGGACGCCTCGCCCGCGCTCAACTGGGCGACGGCGCCCAGGATCGGCCGGTAGAACATCTCGAGGTGCATCGCTCGCACGTCTCGGCGCACGTCTTCCCACACCTCGTCCATGTAGCCCACGGTGGCAAAGCCGGAAGCCCTCGCAAGGGTTCTCTTGGCGTCCTCCGCGTCGGGCATGAGGTGAGTGCGGGAGAGCTTGCGCATCTGGAGGCGGTGCTCCCAGACACGCAGCTGACGGTACGAACGCTCGAGCCCGGCCGCCTGCGTGCGGCCCACGTAGCCGCCGTCTCGCAGCGCCCTCAGTGCCTCGAGGGTGCCGCGGACCCGCAGCGTTTCATCTGACCGCCCGTGCACGAGTTGGAGCAATTGGATGGTGAATTCGACGTCACGCAGACCGCCAGGACCGAGCTTGATCTCGCGTCCGGCCTCCTTGGGCGGAATGTGGTCCTCCACGCGCCGGCGCATCGCTTGCGCGGACTGCACGAATCCGTCTCGCTCCACCGCCGTCCACACAAAGGGCCACACCGCGTCGACGTACGCCTGACCCACCTCCATATCACCCGCCACGGGCCGCGCCTTGAGCAGTGCCTGGAACTCCCATGACTCGGCCCACCGCTCGTAATATGCCCGATGGGACTCGATGCGCCTCACCAGGACGCCATCCTTGCCCTCGGGACGCAAATTGGGATCGACCTGCCACAGCGGCGGTTCGATCGACGGCGCCGAACACACAGCGGCCGCCCTCACCGCCAGAGCGGTCGCGACCGACAGCGCACGCGACTCATCCGCGCCCTCGACCGGTTCCGCGACGTAGATCACATCGACATCTGAGACGTAGTTGAGTTCACGTGCACCGCATTTGCCCATCGCGATCACAGTCAGCCGGACGGTTTCGTAACCTGCGGTTTCCGCACGCGCCACTGCGAGCGCGGCCTCCAATGCCGCGCCGGCAAGGTCCGCCAACGCCGCGCCCACCTCTGGCATCACCGCGAGCGGGTTCGGCGCGGCCACGTCCACGGCGGCCACGTTGGCCAGCGCGCGCCGATACGCGACTCTCATCGCGTCAACCGCCTTGGCACCGGTGAGGGCCGCCACCGGCACGGCAGTGGCCGGGTCCGCACCTACCGCGGCCAGCATTTCATTGCGAGCCTCGGTGGCCTCGGGCGGGACGCCGATATTCCATCGCCGGGCATCGGACGCGTACTGGGGGTGCCTGACCAGGAAGTCGCCGATCGCGACGGATGCCCCCAGAAGCATGGCGAGCGTGGCGCCGGCGCGCGTCTCCTTGAGCGACACGAGTTCGTCGAGAACGCCCCGCTGTTGGGCCGCCTCGGACAGGCGCAACAGATTGAGCAGGCCGGAATCGGGGTCGGCCAGATAGGACAAGGCGCTGGGGACATCGTCGATCGTGACGCCCGTGATCCTCTCGATGTCCGCGATGAGTCGCAGGGCCCTGTCGGGGTCCGTCACCCCGGCGCGCAGCAGTCGAGCGCCAGGACTCAGTTCGCGGGCAGTCACACCTCTAGCCTACGGGCGCAGGTCACCGAGGGTCCGACGACTATAGGACACCCAGATGGCGCTCGAGCTCGAAGGGAGTGACCTGTGCACGGTAGCCCGTCCACTCCTCGCGCTTGTTGCGCAGGAAGAAGTCGAAGACGTTCTCGCCGAGCGTCTCTGCCACCAGTTCAGATTTCTCCATGATGGCGACTGCCTCTGCAAGCGACGACGGCAGGGGCTCATAGCCCATCGTCTTACGCTCCGCGTTGCTCAACTCCCACACGTCGTCCTCGGCACCGTCGGGAAGGTCATACCCCTTCTCGATGCCCTTGAGCCCGGCCGCGAGCATGACGGAGAACGCGAGATAGGGGTTGGCGGCCGAGTCGACGGCCCGATACTCGACTCGAGTCGATGGACCCTTGCTCGGCTTGTGGATGGGCACTCGCACCAGTGCGGAACGGTTGTTGGAGCCCCAGCACACGTAACTGGGAGCCTCGGCGCCGCCCCACAGGCGCTTGTAGGAGTTGACGTACTGGTTGGTGACCGCCGTGATTTCGACCGCATGCTTGAGCAGCCCAGCCATGAACTGGCGGGCCACGGTGGACAGGCCCAATTCGGCAGCGGGGTCGTGGAACGCGTTGCGGTCACCCTCAAACAGGCTCAGGTGGCTGTGCATGCCGGAGCCGGGCGCGTACGACAGCGGCTTGGGCATGAACGACGCGTACAGGCCTTGCTCGAGAGCGACCTCCTTGATCGCCGTGCGGAACGTCATGATGTTGTCGGCGGCCGTCAATGCGTCCGCGTACCGTAGGTCGATCTCGTTCTGGCCAGGGCCCGCCTCGTGGTGGCTGAACTCCACGGAGATGCCCATCTCCTCGAGCGTCGTAATGGCCGTGCGGCGGAACTCGTGGGCGGTGCCGCGCGGCACGTTGTCGAAGTAGCCGGCCTGGTCGACAGGCTTGGGTGGCTGCCCCTCCTCGAGCGGCTTGAACAGGTAGAACTCGATCTCTGGGTGGATGTAGAACGAGAATCCCTGCTCGGAGGCCTTGCCGAGCGTGCGCTTGAGCACCTGGCGCGGGTCCGATAGCGCTGGCTCGCCGTCCGGAAGGCCGATGTCGCAGAACATGCGCGCCGCGCCTTGGCGCTCACCACGCCACGGCAGCACCTGGTAGGTGGTGGGGTCCGGCTTGGCGAGCATGTCGGACTCGTAGACGCGCGTCAGGCCCTCGACGGCAGAGCCGTCAAAGCCGATGCCCTCACTGAAGGCGTTTTCCAGTTCCGCGGGTGCGATCGCCACCGACTTGAGGATCCCGAGCACATCGGTGAACCACAAGCGGATGAAGCGGATGTCGCGCTCCTCGACACTGCGAAGCACATACTCCTGCTGCTTATCCATGCCCCTATCCTGCCCCATCCATATGACGATTGTGTGACGTGACCGCGGTGCCAACGCCGCGTAGGCTGGCGCCATGTCCGGCCTCACCATAGCGCTCGCCCAAGTCAATCCGTGTGTGGGCGATATCGCTGGTAATGCAGCTCTTGTGCGCGCATCGGTGCGCAGGGCCGCGGAGGCGGGGGCGAACCTTGTGGCGTTCCCGGAAATGGTCATCACCGGCTACCCGATCGAGGACCTGGCTCTGCGGGAAAGTTTTCAGCGCGCCGCGGAGGGTGCGGTGCAGACCCTCGCGACGGCTTTGGAGGCGGACGGACTGGGCTCCATCACGGTGATTTTGGGGACCTTGGGGGTCAGCCAGAAGGGCATGCCATTCAATCAGGCCGCGGTTATCCGACGCGGGAGTGTTGAGGCGCGCTACAACAAGCATCACCTTCCCAACTACGGCGTCTTCGACGAGCGCCGCATTTTCGCGTCGGGTCAGGACCGGTGCGTGCTGCGGGTTCACGATGCCACCGTGGGAGTCGTGATCTGCGAGGACATCTGGCAAGACGGCGGGCCCGTCTCCCAGATGGACGACGCCAACATCCAGCTGCTGGTGGTGCTCAACGGCTCGCCGTTCGAGGAGGGCAAGGGTCACGTGCGGCGCGACCTTGCCGCACGCAGGGCACGCGAGGTCAAAGCACCCGTGGCCTACGTGAACCTGTGGGGTGGCCAGGACGACCTGGTGTTCGACGGCCACAGCTTCATCGTGGGCGCCGACGGCCGCGTCCTCGCCTCCTCCCCCGGCTTCGCCGACCACCTCCTGCTGTGGACGCTGCCGCACGATGACGACGTCCCAAAGCCCGGCTCCCTCGCCCCGGCCGCGAGCGATGACGAGCAGGTCTACACCGCGATCGTGACTGGCCTGCGCGACTACGTCACCAAGAACGGCTTCAGCTCGGTGGTGCTCGGCGTCTCGGGCGGCATCGACTCGGCACTCACCGCGGTAATCGCGGCCGACGCTCTCGGTGGCGAGAACGTGGTGGGCGTGTCGATGCCCTCCGCGTTCTCCTCCGACCACTCCAAGGACGACGCCGCGGACTTGGCCAAGCGCATCGGCGCCGACTACCGGGTGCAACCGATCGCGCCCATGGTGGACGCGTTCCAGGACCAGTTGGGCCTCACCGGCGTGTCCGAGGAGAACCTCCAGGCCCGGGTGCGGGGGGTGATCCTCATGGCGATCTCGAACCGTGAGGGCCACCTGGTCATTGCGCCGGGCAACAAGTCGGAACTCGCGACGGGTTACGCGACGATCTACGATGCCGGCAGCATCGGCGGCTTCGCGCCGCTCAAGGACGTGGACAAGTCCCGTGTGTGGGAGCTGGCGCGGTGGCGCAACCGTGCGGCGGCTCAGCGCGGCGAGGTCGAGCCCATTCCCGTGAATTCGATCGAGAAGCCCCCGAGCGCCGAGCTGCGGCCCGGTCAGACGGACCAGGACTCGTTGCCCGCCTATGAACTGCTCGACGAGGTGCTCGACGCCTACGTGGAGCACGCCGAGGGGCGTGCGGAGCTTCTCGCCCGCGGCTTCGACGAAGCCGTGGTGGACAAGGTGCTGTCGCTCGTGGACCGTGCCGAGTGGAAACGCCGCCAGTACCCGCCGGGCCCCAAGGTCACCGCACTCGCGTTCGGGCGCGACCGACGCCTGCCCATCACGAGCCGCTGGCGCGAGCTCGAGGAGTAGCCCACGCAACGCAACCCTGGCGCCAAGCGCCGTGAGAGTCTGGAACCATGACCGAACGAAAAAAGGTGCGCATTCATCACTTCCGCGACATGAAGGCTCGCGGCGAGAAGATCACGATGCTCACGGCATACGACTACCCCACCGCCAAGCTGTTCGACGAGGCCGGCGTTGACGTACTGCTCGTCGGCGACTCGCTCGGCGACAACATCTTGGGTCACCACAACACCGGCGCGGTGACCCTGGACGAGATGATCCCGTTGGCGCGCGCCGTGTCGCGCGGCGCGGCCAAGGCGTTTGTGATCGCGGACCTGCCCTTCGGCACATATGAGGTGTCTCCTCAGCAGGCTGTCGAGTCTTCGATTCGCATGATGAAGGAGGCCCAGCCTCACGCCATCAAGTTCGAGGGCGGGCGCCGCGTCGCAGCACAGGTCAAGGCGCTCACCGACGCCGGCATCCCCTTCGTGGGCCACTTGGGGTTCACGCCGCAGTCCGAGAACATGTTGGGCGGGCGTCGCATCCAGGGTCGCGGCGACGGCGCATACGACGACATGCTCGCCGATGCGCTGGCGCTGCAAGAGGCGGGCGCATGCATGATCGTGCTCGAGATGGTCGTCGCACCCGTAGCCGAGAAGCTCACCGCGGCACTCGACATCCCGACCATCGGCATCGGCGCCGGACCCGACACCGACGGCCAGGTTCTCGTCTGGCTCGACGCATTGGGAATGGGCGACTGGAGCCCCAGCTTTGCCAAGCACTTTGGCGAGGTGGGCAAGGCCATGCGGGAGGCCGTCGCCGGCTATGTGTCCGAAGTCAAGGCAGGGACCTTCCCGACCGCCGATCACACGTTCGACGAATAATCCGAAGGGACCGCCGCCATGACCACCGTCATCGTTACGGGAAGCAAGGGCAAGGTGGGCCGGGTCGTCGTCGACGAACTCGCCGCGGCCGCATCCGAGGTCCACGGTCGCGACCTCGCGGGGCGGGACGCTCCCTAGTCCTCGCCCTTCCAGTCCGCGTCTGCCTCGTCCCACGCATCGGAGCGCTTCTCGGCCGTCTCGAGAGCCTTGGACGCCTCTTCAAACGTGTCGTATGGGCCTAGCAGGTGCTCCCAAGGACTGAGGCGCCCCTTCTCGACCATGCGGGTGTGCGTATTGAAGTAGTACTCCGTCTTGTCGTCTGCCTCGTGCATGTTCAACCTCCTCCGCCCGTAGACTGCCCAGTATGGCCCCCGCGCGCGAAGGCATCATTAAGGGCTCAGTCTCCCCGATGCGCCCCGTCCCCGCCAGCATCTCTCGTCCCGAGTATGTGGGCAAGAGGCACGCAGCCTCCTGGAAGGGCGGCGACGTTCACAGCGACGAGCTGGTGGAGCGCATCCGTATCAGTTCACAGATCGCCGCGCAGGCGCTCGCAGAAGTGGGCCGGCACGTGGTCCCGGGCGTCACGGCGGACGAGTTGGACCGCATCGGCCACGAGTTTGTGTTGGACCATGGCGCATACCCCTCGACGCTTGGCTACCCCTCGTCTGCCGGGCGGACCCCGTTCCCCAAGGCGCTGTGCACCTCCATCAACGAGGTCATCTGCCACGGAATCCCCGACGACACCGTGGTCCAGGAGGGCGACATCGTGAAGGTTGACATCACGGCCTACAAGAACGGTGCGCACGGCGACAACTGCGGATCGTTCATCGCCGGCGAGGGTGCGCCGGAGTCTCGCCAGCTGGTGGAGGTCACGCACGAGGCGATGATGCGCGGCATCAAGGCGGCACAGCCGGGCCGGCAGGTCAACGTGATCGGCCGGGTGATCGAGAAGTACGCGGCACGATTCGGTTACGAATCCGTGAGGAACTACACCGGTCACGGCGTGGGACCCGCTTTCCACACCGGCCTGGTGATCCCGCATTACGACTCGGCCCCGTACCACGACGACATCATCGAACCCGGCATGGTGTTCACCGTTGAACCCATGTTGGTGGCCGGCTCGGAGGCCAACGACGAGTGGGACGACGGCTGGACCGTCGTCACGCGCGACGGATCCTGGGTCGCCCAATTCGAAAACACCATCTACATCACGCCCGATGGCCCGGAGGTCTTGACAGTCCCATGAGCAAACACGTTGCACTCGGAGTCGACATCGGCGGTTCGGGCATCAAGGCCGCACCCGTCAACCTGAAGAACGGCGAGTTCCTGGAGAAGCGTCACCGCATCGAGACGCCACAGCCCGCCACTCCCGAAGCGGTCGGCAAGACGGTCGCGCAGGTGGTTTCCACGTTCGAACCGTCCAAGAAGACGCCCATCGGGATCACGTTTCCAGGAGTAATCCAGCACGGCGTGGTGAAGTTCGCGCCCAACGTCGACCAGTCCTGGATCGGCGTCAATGTCGACGATGTCATGCGCGACTATGTGGGTCGCCATGTTCACACGCTCAACGACGCCGACGCGGCCGGATATGGCGAGTACCTGTACGGCGCCGCCCACGGCCGAGACGGCGTGGTATTCCTTGCGACGTTCGGCACCGGCATCGGTTCCGCCGTCATCGTGGAGGGCGAGGTCATGCCCAATACCGAACTGGGCCACCTGCTCATCGACGGCATTGACGCCGAGGAGTACGCGGCCGAGTCCGCGCGCGAGCGCCACGACCTCGCCTGGGAGGAGTGGGCCAGCCACCTGCAGAAGTACTTCTCGGAGGTTGAACGCCTGATCTGGCCGGATCTCATCATCGTGGGTGGAGGCGTTTCGAAGGCTCATGACCAGTTCCTACCCAGGCTCGCGCTGCGGTCGCCGATCGTCCCGGCGGAACTGCTCAATGACGCTGGCATTGTGGGCGCCGCCGCCGCGGCGGCACACTTCCGCGAGCGTCAAGAGGCCAAGGACAAGGCGGAGGCGCAGAAGGCGAAAGCCGACGCGAGGAAGGCTGGCCGGAAGAAGGCTTCCACAAGCGATCCGTAGCCGATCGCGTATGTCCTGGTAAAACGGGACCACAGTCCCGCCGTCCGGCGCCACGCGCACGAGGATGCGAATGGTGAAGACGCCAGGACTGACAGAATTCGGATTGCCTGCCCTGGTGGCCGTCGGGGACGAGGTGTCCACGACGGCGCTCATGCGCCAGCGAGCAGCGGAACACCCCGACAGGCTGTTTTGCGAATGCAAGCCCGCCTCGGGGCCGTGGGTGCCGGTCACCCTCGCGCAGTTCGCCGACCAGGTCACTGCCGTGGCCAAGGGGATCGCCGCGCTCGGGATCGCCAAGGGCGACGGCGTGGGCCTCGTGGCGTCGACTCGTCTCGCATGGGCGTTGTTCGACTTTGCCATCATGGCCGCCGGGGAGTCGGTGTCGGATCCAGAGCTGCTGGCACGCAGTTCCGCCGCCGCCCCAGACGATGTCGCCTCCATCGTCTACACCTCCGGCACCACCGGAAACCCGAAGGGCGTGGAACTCCCCATCGCAACTTGGTGGAGCACGCCCTCAACGCCTCCGCCTACCCCGACTTACAGAAGCTGACATCCCCGGGCAAGCGCATCCTGCTGTTCTTGCCCTTGGCGCACGTGTTGGCGCGCCACCTGAAGATCCTGTCCATGGCATCCGGCATGACGATCGGCTTCACGCCGTCGCCCGCGACCCTTCCGGCCGACCTGAGGTCTTTCAAGCCTCACTGGATGCCGGCGGTGCAACTGCGGATCGCGGATTCCCTGGTCCTCCACAAGGTGCGCGAGGCCATGGGTGGGGACATGCAGTATGTCGTGTCGGGAGGCGCACGGCTCGCCCCCTCGCTCGCGCACTTCTATGCGGGACTTGGAGTGACAGTTCTCGAGGGCTACAGATTGACCGAGTCGTCAGCGCCCGCCACGTGCAATCCGCAGAACACCCCCCGTGTGGGGACGGTGGGTCTGCCGCTGCCCGGCTGCACCGTGCGGATTGCCGACGACGATGAGGTGCTCATCAAGGGTCCCAACGTGTTTGCCGGATATCGCCATCGCGCGGACCTCACGGCCGAGGTGCTGAACGACGGATGGTTCGCGACGGGCGACCTTGGCAGCCTGGACTCGGACGGTTACTTGCGCATCACTGGCGGCAAGAAGGAAATCATCGTCACGGACGGAGGAAAAGACGTCCAGCCAGCCGGCCTCGAAGACGCCATCCGCCCGGACCCGCTCATCCAAGAGGTGATCGTGGTGGGTGACGGGAGGCCCTACATCGGCGCCCTGATCTCGCGCGACGCCAAGGTGCTGCGCGCTTGGCTGTCGTCCCGCGGCCTGCCCAGCATGACCATCGCGGAGGCGACCGAAAACGCCGACCTCGAGGCACACCTGAAGACGGTCATCGCCGCGGCGAACCAGGGTGTGTCCAAGGCCGAGGCGATCCGCACGTGGTGTGCGCTCCCCCGGGAGCTCACCGAGGCCGACGGGGAGTTCTCGGCGTCGATGAAGGCCCGGCGAAAGGTGGTGCTGGAGCACTTTGCGAACCTGGTTGACGAGCTCTACGCCACCTCTCGCCGCTCACCGCTAGTCGCAATACCGTTCAATTAGGGTGCATTGGTGTAGTTTGGGGGTATGCCTCGTTCTGGTTGGAGAAAGCCCGAGGCGGATCGTCGGTTGCCGGATCTGGTGTCGGTTGGTCTGTTGATGAAGGTGTTCCCGTCGGAGGTGGTGGATGCGGTGATCGCGGAGTGCGGCCGGACGGAGCAGCGTCGCCGGTCGTTGCCGGCGCGGTCGGTGGCGTACTTCGCGATGGGGATGGCGCTGCATTCGGAGGGTTCCTATGAGGATGTGCTGGCGTTGATCTCGGATGGGATCGCATGGGCGCATCGTAAGGAGGGGCCGGGCAGGCTGGCGAACAAGGCGGCGATCTTCCACGCCCGGAACCGGCTGGGGGCGGAGCCGATGGCGGTGCTGTTTGATCGGGTCGCGCAGCCGCTGGCCGCACCGGGCACGCCGGGGTGTTGGTTGGCGGGCAGGCGTCTGGTCGCCATCGATGGGACCTGTCTGGACCTGGCCGACACGCACGCCAACGATGGCCATTTCGGCCGTCCCGGGGTGATGAAGGGTGAGCGTTCGGCGTTCCCGCAGGCGCGGGTGGTCGCGCTGGCCGAGTGCGGCACCCACGCCATCTTCGACGCGGTGATCGGCCCGTATACGATCTCGGAGAACGCACTGTCCACAGAGCTGTTGGGCAGGCTGGGCCCGGGGATGCTGTGTCTGGCCGACCGCGGCTTCTACTCCTTCAGCGCCTGGCAGACCGCCGGGGCGACGGGTGCGGATCTGCTCTGGCGGGTGCGGGACAACCTGCGCCTGAACCCGGTCGAGGAGCTGCCCGACGGGTCCTTCCTGGCCGACGTATTCGACTCGCAGGCCGACCGCCGCCGGGAGCGACAGGTCCGGGTGCGGGTGATCGAGTACACCATCGACGACGGACGCGAACCCGCCGGGCCATACCGACTGGTCACCACCATCCTCGACCCCGACCAGGCGCCCGCCACCGAGCTGGCCGCCGGCTACGCGCAGCGGTGGGAGATCGAGACCGCGTTCGACGAACTGAAGACCCACCAGCGCGGCTCCCGCCAGGTGCTGCGCTCGAAATCCCCAGAACTGGTGCTGCAGGAGATCTGGGGGCACCTGTGCTGCCACTACGCGATCCGCACCCTGATGTTCGACGCCGCGCTGCATACAAGTCACGACCCCGACCGGGTCTCCTTCGTCGCCGCGCTGCGGATCAGCCGCCGCTCCATCGCCCAACAGGGCGCTTTTCCCCCCTCACGGCCCTGACAGCCTCGCCCGTGTCTGGGCCCACGCGATCGGCGAACTCGTCCGCCGGCTCCTCCCCAAGCGACGCCCGCGAGCGAACCCGCGCGCAATCAAACGCAAGTACACGAAGTGGCACGTCAAACGATCACACCACCGGTCATGGCCCCAACCAGACCGACCACCCGAGCAAGCCATCGTGATCTAATTGAACGGTATTGGGACAAAACGTGGAACACCCGGGCAGCAAGGCCCGGCCCTCAGCCGCGCCCGCGACCAAAAGACCCGATCAAATCGGAATCAGCCCCGCCGACCCAGGGCCTTTTCAAAGTCAGTTGATGAGTTGGTAGGCGATCTTGGGGGTGCGCGCGGTGGCGCGTAATGCTTTGGCGATGTTGGTGGCTCCGGCAAGTCGGTGGACGCTGATGGCCAAATTGCGGATTGTTGCCATGACGTGTGCTGCATTGCCGGTACGCACTTGGGAGCGGTCCTCGTCGAAGGTGACGTCGCGAACCCAGTGCAGCCGATTCTCGATCCCCCAGTGGCCTCGGATGTAGTCGGCCAACTGGCCGGGGGTGGCTTGATCTGCCGGTAACGAGGTGATGATGAACACGTGTTCGCGGGTCGTTTCACCGGTTCGGTGATTGTGTCGGTCGCGGGTCAGACGCATCGTCTGTTTGACGTGCGGGAATCCGATCCATTCCTGTGCGGGCTGGACGGTTGCCTGCCAGGTGTTGCCTGCCAGGTCGTGATTCGACCGTGTCCTTTCTGGCGGCAGACGTGCTGGACGGGACGGGCGGCCCAGGTTTGCGAGCTGATCCGCGCCCGCAAAGCGCGCTGGTTGTTCTTCACGGTCAGAACATAGTGTGCCCCCTGCTGGTGCAGGTATTCGGCGTGTTCTCGTTGGGTGTGGAGGGCATCTGCGGTGATGATCACCCCGCCCAGATCCCCGATCTTGCCCATCAGGCCCTGGAAGTGCGGGATCTCGTTCGTTTTCTGTCCGATCGATTCTTGCCCGATCACTGTCCCGGTGGCATGGTCCAACGCCGCCATCAGGAACACCCGGCGCCCGCCGCCGTTCTTGGCCCCGCGAACTTCTTTCCCATCGATGGCAACCACCGACTTGGTCGCGGTGGTGGCGTTGGCCCTGCGGGTGCGCGCCTGCACCCACTCGGAGATGACCGTATCCAGCGCGGCTGCGTCGAGGCCCGAAACTATGCGGTGAAAAGTGGTCAGCGACGGGACCCTGGTACCCGGCGGGGACCCTTGAGCCGTCGCCGTCTCCTGCGCCCATTCGGCGATCATCGTCAACGTGCTGGCGCCGGAAAGTACCGCGCACACGATAATCTGCAACAAGTCCAGAAATGGGTAACGCACACCTCGACGGTGGCGAGGATCGGGCATCCTCGACAGCGCCTGCCGCAACGAACCAGCACCCTCCGCCACTTCGGGAGTGCGATCGCCGACAACGGCCTCCGCGGGAAAGTGGCGGGTCAGGGTGTTCGTGAGAGAAGATAGCAACGGAAAGCTCCTGTTGTTCGGTGTAGTTGAACACCCCGGATTAACAGGAGCTTTCTTCGATTAAAAGCAGCCACGCCGACAAGTCAGAAACCCACCAAACACAATCACGACTTTGAAAAGGCCCTGCCGCCGACCAACCCGGTCGGTGGATTGAGGGTAAGCTATCGACTCAGGCGGGCTGAGGAGATGCTCGGCCACGACCTTGGGACCGACCTGGTGGGCGGCGGGTTCTCCCCGGAACGCACCGCAGAGTACGAGCGGGCACTTGCTTTAGACCCGTAATCGGGCTAGTACCGGTGACCTATTGAAGAACTTGGACAAAGGAGCACGATCATGAAGGCAGCGGTATTTCACGGAACAGAAGACGTGCGGGTCGAGGAGGTGCCCGAGCCGACTGTCGGGCACGAGGACGTTCTGATTAAAGTAGAGCGGGCCGGCATCTGCGGCACCGACCTCCATGAGTATCTTGGGGGCCCGATCTTTGCAGTGCCAGGGACGACACTAGGTCACGAATACTCCGGCACGATCGTCGAACTCGGCAGCGAGGTACGAGGTTTCGCAGTGGGCGATCGTGTCGCCGGCGTCGGTGTGACAGGCTGCGGTGTCTGTTATCTCTGCCGTCATGGATTGACCGGCATCTGCGACGCGCCAACCTTCATAGGGTTGCGCAGTCCAGGCGCGCTTGCACCTCTCGCCGCAGTACCAGCAAGCGCGCTTTTTGTTGTACCGGAGAATCTATCGCTGACCGAAGCCGCTCTCGTCGAGCCACTGGGCGTCGCTTTCCACGCCGTGCGTCGCGGGAGGGTTGCGGCGGGAGAGAGCGTGTACATCGCTGGTGCCGGTCCGATCGGACTGGGCGTGCTGCAGTCGGCTCGCGCCGCAGGCGCGAGCGAGATCATCGTCAGCGAGGTGTCTCCTCGTCGCCGACAGGCCGCACTCGAGCTCGGGGCGACCCGGGTTATCGACCCCACCGCCGAAGACGCCGTATCGGTCACCCAATCCCTCACTTTCGGTCGAGGTGCCGACGTCGGCTTCGACACAGCAGGAGTTCAAGCGGCGTTCGACCCTGCGATCGCCGCCACTCGCAAGCGTGGGCGCTTCGTGGTCGTCGCCGCATGGGAACGCCCGGCGAGCCTCGAGATGGCCGCTCCCCTGCTTCGTGAACTCGAGCTCGTCTTCAGTTTCTGCTACGAAGCAGAAGAAGAGATTCCGCAACTGCTCAAACTGATGGAGCGCGGACAGATCAAGGCGTCCCCGATGATCACTAGCCAGATCGACCTCGCATCGATCGTTTCGGGGGGCTTTGAGGAGCTCCGGAACAACCGCGACGAACAGGTCAAGATCCTCGTCGACCCGTCGATCTGAACTACACCAATGCACCCTAATTGAACGGTATTGCCGCTAGTCGTCGTCTTCCGCGAGCAATCGGTACATCGCCTTGCGGGCACCTGACAGTATCTCGACAGCTTTCGCGCCCTTGTCGTCGCGGCTGGGGTGGCGCGCGACGTGCATGGCCGCGTCTCGCAACGCCATCATCTCCGCACGAATCTGACCCGAGGAACCCACAGGCGACTCCTCGCTGGCGAAGAGCGTTGCGGCCTCGTCCGGGTGCTCGTGCACCCAAGCCAGCCCCACGTCCGTGAGCGACGCAATCTTGCGACCCTCGACGGTATCGATGGCGATCAGACCCTGATCCTCGAGCGCCTGGAGCGTCGGATAGATGGATCCGGGGCTCGGGGTCCAAGCGCCTGCGCTGCGCTCCTCGATGGCGCGGATGAGGTCGTACCCGTGGCGCGGCTGCTCGGCGAGCAGAACCAGGACGGCCGCGCGGACATCGCCGCGTGGGCGGCCTCCGCGAGATCCCGCTCCACGCCTTCTTCCTGCTCCGGGTCCTCGCCCGCGCCCCCCGCCTCGATGGCCGCGGCCACCTGCGTGACCAGGCTCGTCGTCGTCCCCAAAGCCTGCGTGACGGCCCAACGGGCCGCTGGGGCCCCCACCACGAAGGCCGCGGGATCCGTAATTCTGGTGTGAGTGCGTCATGATGTTCCCTCTCTCTCATATGACTTACTCACGATATATCGTGATACAACCCTGGTCAAGGCACAGTTCCCGCGACGTCGTCGCCTCACCCGATTCAGGGCCGCTTTCCCCGCGGCACGCCGAGCCTAAGAGTCTGCGGGTGGCCTTCGCGCAGACGCCCCTCCTCACCAATCTCCTCGTGCGCCTTGAGCCCCTTTCTCAGCGATACGTCCGAGACCAGCGCGCGGCCGTCGCCGTCGATGAGCGGTGGCATACCCGGTACGCCACCGTGCCGTCACCGGAACAGATGACCGCCGGGATGACCACGTTCATGAACCTCGATCCCCACAACCGTCGCCTGGACCTTGGCAGCACCTGGATCGGTCGCGAAGCGCAGCGCACCGGCGTCAGCCTGCAGGCGCGTCCCCGGTGCGGGTTCCCAGGCATATCGGCGTGTCGCCCACGAGATGGCCACGGTGGAATCCAAAGGCCCGTGGAGCGACTAGATTTTGGCGTGTGAATGACACGAATCCCCCGATCTCCTCCCGCGTCTACACCGTTGAAGGTTTTGCTCGTGAGTTCCTCCACGAACTGAACTTTGGCCAGGGGGTCGACCTCGACCGCGCCTCGGTCAACGACAAGTACCTGGCGCTGTCCCGCACCGTGCGCCACTACCTGGCGACCCGATGGCTGGAGGCGCTGCGCAACCAGTACAGGGACCAAGCCAAGGTTGTGGCCTATCTCTCCGCCGAGTATCTCCTCGGCCCCCAGTTGGACAACAGCATGCTTGCGGCTGACCTTGAGGACATCGCCACCCGCGCTCTCGACGAACTGGGCGTGAACCTCGAAGAACTGCGCGCCATGGAGATCGAACCCGGACTTGGAAACGGTGGATTGGGACGTCTCGCCGCGTGCTTCATCGACTCGCTGGCCACCATGGACATCCCGTCAATCGGCTACGGCATTCGCTACGAGTACGGCATCTTCCGCCAGACATTCCAGGGCGGCAAGCAGGTCGAGAAGCCTGACGACTGGCTGCGGCTTGGCTCTCCGTGGGAGATCGCTCACCCGGAGAACGCCGTTGAGGTGCATTTTGCCGGGCGCACCGAGCCCGCGCTCCACGGCGCGGAGGGTGCGCGCGCGTGGCTACCCGGCTGGCACGTGATGGCCGTCCCGTACAACTACTTGGTGCCCGGTTACCGCAACGGCCGCGTGAACACGCTACGCCTGTGGAGCGCGAGGGCGACACGGGGCTTTGACCTGCAGAACTTCAACTCGGGTGAATACGAGGAGGCGGTGCGCGCGCGCACGTATGCCGAGAACATCTCCAAGGTGCTCTACCCAGAGGACTCGACCCCTCAGGGCAAGGAGTTGCGCCTCCAGCAGCAGTATTTCTTTGTCGCCGCGTCGCTTCGAGACTTCCTCCAGAACGTGTTGCCCAAGGACTTCGACCTCAAAAACCTGCCCGACCGCATTACCTGGCAGTTGAACGACACCCACCCCGTGATCGCGGTGCCGGAGATGATGCGCCTGCTGGTCGACGAGCGCGGGTGGGACTGGGCCGACGCGTGGGCGGTGTGCCAGAAGATCTTCGCCTACACGTGTCACACGCTCCTTCCCGAGGCGCTCGAGGTGTGGCCCGTCGACTTGCTCGGCAAGCTGCTCCCCCGCCACCTCGAGATCATCTACCGCATCAACGACGAGTTCCTGGAGGAGGTGGCGGCCCGCTACCCCGGCGACACGCTGCGCATGCGCCGCATGTCGATCGTTGCGGACCAGCCGGTGCGCGCCATCCGCATGGCGCACCTCGCGACCGTGGCCAGCTTCAAGGTCAACGGTGTCGCGGAACTTCATTCGCAGCTCCTCGCCGAGAAGGTCCTGCGCTGCTTTGCCCAGATGTGGCCCGAGAAGTTCACGAACGTGACCAACGGCGTGACTCCGCGGCGCTTTATTCGCCTGTCCAACCCGCGCCTGTCTGAGCTCATCACCGAGGCGATCGGGGAAGGCTGGATCACTGACCTGGACCGGCTGCGGGAGTTGGAACCGTTGGCCGACGATGCGGAGTTCAGGCGTCGCTTCAGGGAGGTCAAGGCGGCGAACAAGAAGCACTTCGCCGAGGTCCTCTTCGCCCGCGACGGCATCGAGATTGCGGACGACGCCATGGTCGACGCGATGGTCAAGCGCCTCCACGAGTACAAGCGCCAAAGCCTCAAGCTGCTCCACATCGTTTCGCTGTATGAAGGCATCAAGAGCGGTCGCGTTCCGCTGGAGTCGGTGGTTCCCCGCACGTTTGTGTTCGGCGCCAAGGCCGCGCCCGGATACGTGCGCGCCAAGGAGACCATCGAACTCATCAACGCCGTGGGCCGGACCATCAACGCCGACGCCTCGCTCAAGGGCCGCCTCAAGGTCGCCTTCCCGGCGAACTACAACGTCACACTCGCCGAACGGCTGATTCCTGCGTCCGACCTGTCCGAGCAGATCTCGCTTGCGGGCAAGGAGGCCTCCGGCACGGGAAACATGAAATTCGCGCTCAATGGCGCCCTCACCGTGGGAACGGACGACGGCGCCAACGTCGAGATCCGCAAGCTCGTGGGAGACGAGAACTTCTTCCTGTTCGGGATGAGTGAACCCGAGGTGTCGGCGCTGCAATCGAACGGCTACGTCCCGGGCAGCTTCTACGAGTCCGACCCCGAACTCAAGGCCGCGCTCGACATGATCGCCGCGGGCGCCTTTACCGACGGCGACCGCGGCGGAGCCGTCGCCTCGATGTTCGCGTCCCTCACAGAGCGCGACCGCTTCATGGCCCTCGCGGACTTCCGCGCCTACATGGACGCACAAGCGCGTGTCGAGGCCGCGTACGTGGACCACGATGCGTGGAGCCGCTCAGCGGTGCTCAATGTGGCACGATCAGGCTTCTTCAGTTCCGACCGATCGATTCAGGACTACCTGGACCGCATTTGGGGTGCACGCCCGATTCGTCAGAGTTCCTGACCAGGCTGGTTCGCTCGCCCGAGCGTCTGGGGTGATACTGAGTGAATGGCCGCCGCAACTCATCCCCTCGAGCGTATGCGGGCACGCGTCGGCGAGGAGTTGTTCGCCAGGGTCGCCGGGAAGGATGGCCACGCGGCACGTGCGCGGGTCCACGAAACCCCCGGGCCGCGGTGGTTTCCGCCAGGCAGTGCCATCCGGAGGGTGCATGGCGACGCCTCCATGTGGGTCGGCGGACTCCGCGCGCTCTTGCTGCAGTCTCTCCACCCGTTGGCCATGGCGGGAGTCGCGGGTCACTCTGGCTACCGCGGCGATCCATGGGGCCGGCTCGAGCGCACCTCCACATTTCTTGCGATAACGACCTTCGGGGCCGCCGACGACGCTCAGGCGATGGTCGACCGCATCCGTGCGGTGCATGACCGAGTCAAGGGCAAGGCGCCCGACGGCCGGCCCTACCAGGCGAGCGACCCCCACCTGCTCAGGTGGGTCCACGTCGCCGAGGTGGACTCGTTCCTGACCGCTCACCAACGCTTTGGCGCTCGGCCCCTCGATGCTGCGCGAGCCGACGAGTACGTGGGGCAGGTCGCACGTGTGGCCGTCGCGCTTGGCGCCACCGATGTGCCCACCACGACCGCGGGGCTCGCGGAGTGTCTCGAGTCCTACCGGCCGGAACTTGCGGCCACTCCAGCCGCGATTGACACGGCGAAATTCCTGCTTCACGAGCCGCCCCTGCCCGGCCCGGTCAAGGTCCCTTACTCGCTCCTGGCGGCCGGCTCGGTGGCGCTGCTGCCGGAGTGGGCGCGCGCCGAACTGCAGCTCGGGGGCGGCGCCAACAGCCGCATCGGCCCCTGGGGTGGCGCTCTGGCCACCAAGGCGATTCGGTGGGGGTTGAGCGCGTCGCTCCCCCACTACCCCACGCTCTAGGGCGTCACGCCCCGCAGCGTCGGTGTCGCGCTACGTGACACCGCCCACGGTCGTCCCGGGCGGGTACTCCCCCGTCGCTATCGCCACCCAAAACGCGGAGAGCGCCTCCGGATCGAGCAACACCGTTGAACCCACACCGTCAATCCGGTGGTCGAGACTCGCCAGCGGCGGCGTGCCCCTGACGGCATCGGGGCCCCTGGCCGCATTGACCACCCGTGCCATCCGCGCGAGGTCCACTACACCAGTGCCGCTACTGACCCTGAATGAGTCAAGGCCCGCGGAGGCGACCCGGAAGAGCTTCTTCGGGTTCACGAGCGTAGACGTGCTGAGCACGCCGTCCGCCACGGCGGAGACCACCTGCTGCTGGCGCACGGTGCGACCAATGTCGCCCAGGGGGTCCGCGTAGCGCATGCGGGAGAAGGCCAGCGCCGTGGCGCCGTCCGCCCGATGACAGCCGGCCTGCCACACCAGGGTGCTGTAGGGGTCGTTGACGTCGGCGTCGTAGCACAGCTCCACGCCGCCCAGCGCATCCACGATGTCCATGACGCCCAGGAACCCGACCTCGACGTACCGGTCGATCGTGAGGCCCGTCAGGCCTTCTACCGTCTGAACCAGCAGCTGCGGCCCGCCGAAGGCGAAGGCGGCGTTGATCTTGTTGCCCCCGTGGCCGGGAATCTCCACATACGAATCGCGCGGGATGCTGATGAGCGCAGGCGGCCCGCTCACGGGCCGGTGCACCAGCATGATCGTGTCCGTGCGCGCTCCGACTGTGCCGTCATCCGCCCACCCGTCGCGCGAGTCTGAACCGACGATCAGGTAGGTCTGGCCCGGCGTATCCGAAGCTCCGGTAAGGGCGTCCACGTGGGTGATCCGAGAGTCGACCCACCACCACAGGCCCACCACAAGAATTGCGACGACCAGGGTCAACGTGACCAGCGTGTTGCGCAGCCTGTGCCGCTTGGGAACCGGCGCCGGCGCCGTGCTTTGGGGCAAGGGCTGCCGGTCCTCAAGGGGCGGACGCGCGGCGGCGCCAGCTCGCGGGCGTTCTGGCGCGGGTTTCGACGACACACTCCGACGCTGGGGCACCGGGCCCGGCTCCGACGTGCGCCGCCCGGCCGGCTGCACGGAGGGTGGCTGGGCGCCGCGTCTCGGCGGAACAGATGGCGGCATGGGACGACGTCCTGTGGGCGGTTGGCGCCGTGGATCTTGGCTGGAATCGCCGCCCGAGTTGTTCACCTAGAGAGGCTAGCGCGTCCACCCCGACATCACGGTCAAGCGCGCGGAGGCCATCCCACCTCACACGGTGGCGACGTCTGTCCCACGCATCCGCCCACACTCCGTGAGAACCTTGGAGCCATGACCGACCAGGGCCAGTTGTTCCCTGGTAAGTACTTCATCTCGACCGTGCTCGACGCGCTCGATACCAAGACCGCGATGAGCGGCGGGCTTGCGCGGGTCTACCTGATGCGGTCCGCGATGGCTGGCGCACTCATCGGGCTGATGTATCTGGCGTACTTCGCCGTGCTCGCGGCGTTCGCTGGCGTCGGTAGCGGGGACCTCGTCGGCATGGGCCGCATCGTCGGGGCGCTCGTGTTCGGTTTCGCTCTTGTATTCATCTACTACAGCAAGTCCGAGCTGCTGACATCGAACATGATGATCGTGTCCATCGGCGCGTACTACCACCGCACCACGCCCCTCAAGTCGTTGCGCATCCTGCTGCTGTGCTACGCGGGCAACATCGTCGGCGGACTGGCGATCGCGGTGATGGTAGCCGTCTCATCCCTGGGCGACGGCGCGGTCGGCGATCAGATGAACACCGCCGTCGATCACAAGCTGGCGTACCTGTCCGAGGGGATCGCGGGCTGGTCGGACCTGTTTGTGCGCGCGGTTCTGTGTAATTTCATGATCAACCTCGCGATGCTGCTGGTCTACAACGGTCTCATCAAGGACGACTTCACCAAGTCCCTCGCCATGATTGTGAGCGTGTTCGTCTTCGCCTTCGTGGGTTTCGAACACTCGGTGGCGAACACGGTCGTATTTTCGATCGTCGGGCTCCACGGCGGCGTCGACGTCGGCCTGGCACTCGGCAACATCGGCATCGTGCTGCTGGGTAACTTCGTGGGTGGTGGGCTGCTCATCGGGTACTACTATGCGTACGCCAACGACGACCGGAAGTACCTGCGCAAGCAGGGTCGAGACATCGGCGCATAGCCGCCGCAAGCGGGCAAAACCGATCCAGGCGAGCCGGGGTCGGCTCACGAAGGAAGACGACACTCGCGAGTCAGCCGAAGATCTCCGTGAGGGTTTCCCGCATCACCTGGGCGTCCGCTTCGATTCCATTCCAGCTCCGGATCGCGATGACTGCCTGGTTCACCAGCATCCCGAGCCCGTCGATCACCTCGCAGCCGCGCGCCTCGACCTCGTTGAGGAACGCGGTGCGAGGCGGGTTGGGGATGATGTCCGCAACGATCATCTGCGCCGCAACCGTGCTGTAGTCGATCTCCGGTTTCGCCCCCACGTCGGGGAACAGTCCCACGGAGGTGGCGTTGATGAGTATCTGTGTATCGGCCGGCACGGCGAATGGGGTGTGCCAGTGCGCAGCGGAGGCGTCGGTGCTGGTGCGTTCGCGCAGGTCGCGTGCCAAACCCTCCCCCACCTCACGGCGGCGGCTGACGATGAGAATGTGACCAGCCCCTGCGAGGGCGAGCTCGAACGCGATGGCTCGGGCAGCCCCTCCCGCGCCGAGAATCACGATCCGCTGACCCTTCGGTTCGACTGTGGCTCGCAGTGACGTGAGGAAGCCCTGCCCGTCGGTGTTTTCGCCGATCAGGCGGCCGTCGCGGATCACGACGCAGTTGACCGCGCCGATGAGCTCCGCAGCCTGCGCAAGCTCGTCCAGGTGTTTGACGACGGCGATCTTGTGGGGCAGTGAGCAGTGGAAGCCAGCCCATCCCATGGCCACGGCGCCGCGCACCGCGGCCTCCAGCCCTGCGGGCCCCACCTCGCACGTCACGTAGCGGGCGTTGAGACCCGCGTGGCGATACGCGGCCTCGACTATCGCGCCCGTAGGGTTCTCGGCCGCAGGTGACGCGAACAGGCCGGTCAACTGGCTGACGAAGCTCTCGGGAAGAGCCATGACGTTCCTCCTGCGTGTCGCGCGGCCACTCTTCCACGGATCCCGTCTGACGTGGCCTTGAAGGCCCGCCATGGCGGGCGTGTCCTGTGGAACTCCTGGCATGCTCGGGTAGTGCTGCTGACTGCCCGAGCGCGCCAGCGCCCCAGCGCCCCAGCGCCCCAGCGCCCCAGCGATACTGCCTAGACCTTCTGCAGCGCCGGCAGCGCCGCGACGATGGCCTCCACCTGGGTCTTGGCGTCTCCG
Source organism: Demequina sp. (assembly GCF_016278765.1). GTDB lineage: Bacteria > Actinomycetota > Actinomycetes > Actinomycetales > Demequinaceae > Demequina. The sequence continues at coordinate 85,062 of NZ_JADQBE010000023.1, forward strand.
AACAGCATGTCCGTGTTCTCCTTGAAGAACAGCGGGTTCTGCACGCCCGCATACCCGGTGGCCATGGAGCGCTTGAACACGATCACGTGCTGTGCTTTCCACACCTCCAGCACCGGCATGCCAGCGATCGGCGAGGTCGGGTCATCGTTCGCGGCCGGGTTGACGGTGTCGTTGGCGCCAATCACCAGGACCACGTCGGTGTCGGCAAAGTCGCCGTTGATCTCGTCCATCTCCAGGACGATGTCGTACGGCACCTTCGCCTCGGCCAGCAGCACGTTCATGTGTCCAGGCAGGCGCCCAGCGACCGGGTGGACTCCGAACCGCACCTTGACGCCACGCGCGCGCAGGCGCTGGGTCAGCTCGGCAACCGGGTACTGCGCCTTGGCCACCGCCATGCCGTAACCGGGGGTGATGATGACCGACTTCGCCGACGTCAGCGACTCGACCGCACCGTCGACGGTGATCTCGGTGTGCTCGCCAGCCGGACCGTCCGACGCGCCTGCCGGAGCGCCGTCGTCCGAGCCGAAGCCACCCAGGATCACCGAGATGAACGAGCGGTTCATGGCGCGACACATGATGTAGCTCAGGATCGCACCCGAGGAGCCGACGAGGGCCCCGGTGATGAGGAGCAGGTTGTTGCCCAGCAAGAAACCTGCCGCCGCCGCCGCCCAGCCCGAGTAGCTGTTGAGCATCGACACCACCACCGGCATGTCGCCGCCGCCGATGGCGGCCACCATGTGCCAGCCCAGCGCGAAACCGATGAGGGTCATCACGACCACGAGCACCAGACCGAGGGTGTGGTTTCCGTCGCCCAGGGCGACGAGCCAGATGATCAGCGCAAAGAACAGGACGAAGGCCGACATGTTGAGGAGGTTGCGTCCCGGCAGCACCAGTGGGGCCGACTTCATGCGCGCCGACAACTTGAGGAACGCGACAACGGAACCGGTGAAGGTGTACGCGCCGATCAGCACGCCCAGTGCCACCTCGACCACGTGGAGCGAGCCTCCGCCGCGCTCCGCGAGGAAGGAGTTGATGCCCACCAACACGGCCGCAAGGCCCACAAACGAGTGGAACGCGGCGATCAGTTCCGGCATCTGCGTCATCTCGACGCGGCGGGCGATCGGAGCGCCCACAGACAAGCCAATGGCAAGCGCCGCCGCGATGAGCACAGTGGTCAGCCACACCGGCTGGCGGTCCTCGGGGAACTCGGCAGACAGGTAGATGGAGTACCAGACGGTCGCGGACAGCGCCAAGGCCATGCCGACGATGCCGATGATGTTTCCGGGACGGGCGGTGCTTTGCTTTGACAAACCGGCGAGCGACAGGATGAACATGATCCCCGCAACGATGTACAGGCCTTGAATCAGTCCGATGATCGTCACAGTGATCACGCCTCCTTCTGGAACATGCCGAGCATTCGGTACGACACAAGGAATCCACCGAAGATGTTGATGGACGCGATGGACGCTGCAATGAACGACATCACGAGGACCGCAATATTCGTCGACCCCAGCTGAAGCAGTGCTCCGACCAGAATGATCCCGGAGATCGCGTTGGTTTGTGCCATGAGCGGAGTGTGAAGCGAGTGCGACACCCCGGAGATCACGTAGTAGCCCACCACCACGGCGAGCGCAAAGATCGTGAAATACGACACGAATGAGATGGGCGAGAACGCGACGGCGAGAATCACCAGCACAGCGGCCACGGCAGATCCCACCAGGCGCCTGGTGGCCTTCTTGGCTACCGCCGCGGCGGCCAGGCGAGCCTGTTCTTCAGGGTCAACGACCGGCACGGCGGCGGCTGGCGCCGCGGATGCCGCTGACACCTTCACCGGCGGTGGCGGCCACATCACGTCGCCCGCATGCGCGACCGTCATTCCGCGCACGACCTCGTCCTCATAGTTGAGAACGGCCTGACCGTCCTTGCCGGGTGTCATGAGCTTCATGACGTTCACAATGTTGGTGCCGAACAGCTGCGACGTGTGCTGCGGCATCCGGCTGGTGAGATCCGTGTACCCGACAATGACCACGCCGTTATCGGTGACGATGCGCTCGCCGGGAACGGTGAGTTCGCAGTTACCACCGCCGATAGCCGCGAGGTCGACGATGACCGATCCCGGCTTCATGCCAGCCACCATCTCCGCGGAAATGGTGCGCACCGCCTTGCCGCGCACCAATGCGGTCGTGATGACGATGTCCGCCTTGGCGCTCTCCTCGGCATACATGGCGGCGGTGAGCGCTTCCTGCTCCTTGGACAGCTCCTTCGCGTAGCCGTCGGAGGACACCTCCTGCTGAGCGGCCGCGGCCTGGACGAACGTCGCGCCCATCGACTCGATCTGCTCGCCCACCTCGGGGCGCACGTCGAAGGCACGCACTTCGGCGCCCAGGCTCGCTGCGGTGCCGAGCGCGGCCAATCCGGCCACTCCCGCACCAATCACGAAGACGTGCGCTGGGAGCGTCTTGCCCGCGGCCGTCATCTGGCCCGTGAACATGCCGCCGTAGTTTTCCGCAGCCTCGATGACCGCGCGGTATCCGGCGACATTCGACATCGTGGACAAGACATCCATGGACTGTGCGCGCGAGATGCGCGGTACGGCGTCGAGCGCCATTCCGGTGATGCCGCGCTCGGCTAGGTCCGCGATGAAGTGGGGGCTGGAGGGCGCGTTCATCATCGAGATGAGCACAGCGCCCTTGCGCATCTTGGCCAACTCGGTCGCTCCCGGCGCGTTGACCGCCGTCACGACGTCGGCCTTCCACGCGTCGTTCGCGTCACCGATGGTCGCACCCGCTGCGGCGTAGTCGTCATCCGAGAACGTCGCCTCGAGCCCGGCGCCCTTCTCAACGATGACCTCGTAGCCCAGGGCCACCAGTTGGCCCACCGTCTTGGGACTGGCAGCGACGAGGCGCTCGCCCTTCTTGGTCTCCGCCGGGATTCCCAGTGTCATGGGTTGCGTGGTTTCAACCGACTCAGGTGACTGCACGCTCGATACAGACGTCATTGGTGCCTCTTTGGGTTTGCGGACTTGTCTCCAGCGACACCCTACTGGGCATCATCGTCACGTTACCCCGGACGAAATTCCCACAACTTCTCCCGTTTCCAGCGTATGGGCGCCGGACCAACACCCGGATTGCAGACGCGTCGCGAGGGAAAAATGTGAGCGGGTCGCCCACATTGTGACCCTTCAGACGATCGTCCAGCCGCCGTCGACCATGAGAGTCGACCCATTCGCCATCTCGCCGACGTCGCTGGCCAGGTAGTGAACCGCGGCCGCGATGTCCGTAATCGTCGCGAATCGGCCTCGCGGGATCTTCGACAGGACGGCGTCTCGGAAGCTGGGGGTGTCGAGCCGCTCGGCCGTTCCGGCGGTGTAGGTGAACGTCGGCGCGACTCCGGTGACAACGACTCCGGCGCCGCCCCACTCAAGTGCCAACGTCCTCGTCACCTGGTTCACACCACCTTTGGAGGCGCAATAGACAACCTCGTCTTGGTTGGCCACCACGGAGATCTGTGAGCTCATGTTGATGATCCGCCCGTAGCCGCGCGGGAGCATGTGGCGAGCGGCCGCCTGCGCACAAAAGAATGCCGCCCGCAGGTTGAGGTCCATCATCGTGTCCCAGTCCTCGACCGTCACGTCGATGGCCGGGATAGGCCGCCCCATCCCGGCGTTGTTGACGAGGATGTCGATCTGGCCAAGGTCCGCCGCAATCCGGTCGAACAGGGGCCCGATGCGCGACACGTCCCTCAGGTCTGCGGCGTAGGTTCGCGCCGAACGGCCACTTGCCGCGAGCTCGTCGCGCAGCTGCTCGGCCGTGGCCCGATGGCCGCCAACGGCCGCGACCACGGCGCCGCGGTCGGCAAAGTAGTCGACGAGCCCTCGGCCGATGCCGCTGGTAGCGCCGGTGATGACCATCGTCTTGCCGCTGATATCGAAATCATTCATGGCACTACCTTGCCTGTGTTTGCCGCCGCAGTGTGAACCGGAAGGCGCCGCGGAAGAACACGCGCCGCCGGGACTGCAGCGTCGTTTCACACAGCTGCCTAGCGTGCGAAGGGGGCGACGGGAACTCCGTGCGCGTTGGTGGCCACCGCGAACACCGACCCCGCGAGCGGCTGGCGTGCGAGTTCCTCCTCGCTCAGACCGTCGGCACTGTCACAGTCCGCGCCCTTCACGACGCTCGGCCCGTCCCCGTCCCAGCGATGCTTCCGGGAACATTAACCCCACCCGAGTTGACCCAACCCAGGAGCCGATCGGAAGCCGGAACCCGCGCCACGGCATTCTCCATCGTCGCCGGATCACCGACATCGCCGACGACTTCGGCGGTAGTCGCTGAGCCGGTACTCGCGAGGTGGCGCGTGGCACGGGAAAGCCCATCGCCGCCCACGTCGACAAGAACCAAGGAGTGCCCGCGGTGGTGCAACTTCTCACACACCGCGAGACCCATCCCACTCGCCGCGCCCGTGACCACGACCCAGCCGTGCTCCTCGCTCACGGTGTGGACTGACCTTCGGGGGGTGCGACCGTGTCGGTAGCTGCCTGCTCCAGCGTCAGCCGCCGAGCCTCCCCCATCGCACGAATCGCCGACTGCACATGCTCCCCCATGATCCGTGACGCGGCCTCGCCATCCCGGGCACGTAGGGCATCAAGGATCAACCGATGGTCAATCGACGCCGAATGAACCGCCGTGGGTATGAGGTCAGTCGCCTTGCGAGCACTGGTCAAGAGTTCTGACAGTGCATCCATGACCTTGAGGTAGATGGAGTTGCCGGTAGCGCCGGCGATCAGGCGATGGAAGGCGATGTCGTGCGGCGCGACGGGCTGATGCGATTCCATCGCGGCCTCAAAGTCATCGAGAACTGAGTTCATGGCCTCGATGTCTTCGGCGGTGGCATTCTCCGCCGCGCGCGCCGCGATACCCGGCTCGAGCAGCAGGCGGAACTCGTAGAGCTCGTCGAGCGTGTTGCCATGCAGCAACGCGGACACGACTTCGGCCGACAAGACGCCTGCCGGCGAGGTTCTCACGACACGTGTGCCTCGCCCCGGACCGACGTCGATCACCTTCATCGAGACCAGGGCCTGCATCGCCTCACGGACTGAGTTGCGGCTCACCCCGAAGTGGCTCATGAGTTCGCGCTCTGTCGGGAGAAGATCGCCAGGGCCGTAGCGTCCGTCCGCAAACCATGTCAGCACTTCTTCGACGATCGCTTGGCTCAGGCTCTGGCGAGTCAAACCAGCCCCCGAATTCACCCTTGGCAACGTCACAAGAGGTCCCCAGTTCCCGCTAGAGCCAACCGCAATGGACAAGTCGGGACGCGCTCATGCGCTATCCCCCTCCAACGCCTACGCGTCATTGATAGGATCATCCCATCACCCCTGGCGACACGTCAATAGCGCGACGTGCCTGCGAGAAGCGGGTCTCGACGACTCGTGGTCGCGGCGGATCAGTACCGAGGCGCCCCGGCGTGACATTGCCACCATGCGACAGCCGGGGTTCCTCATCACTGCGCCACGGGCGGACACGGTCGCGGAGCTCGCCACAGAATCTGGAGCCTCGCCGGGAGTATGTGCCATGCTCGACCCATGGGGATTCTTCACTCACTTCGCGGAAAGCAACCGCCTCCGCCGCCGGCCGTTCCAGAGCCTCCCCTCGATACTGCAGACGATGGTGGCATCGTCTTCTCGCCGCAGGACGGTGCTCGAGCGCCGCGACCCGACTCGCTACCGGCCGAGGCGCTGTGGATATTCGGTAAATCGACGCGGAGGGGAGCCGATGAGTCGTCCCATCCGCGAGTGTTTCAGTCTCTTTCCGTCGGAACACTGTGTGCCGTCGAACTCACACGGGGACGGCGCAGCGGCTGGCGCAAGCCCATTGCCGTCAGCATCGACGAAGCGAGCGTTGGGCTGTGCAGCCATCACCCGATACGTGACCAGTTCGGACGAGTAGCGAAGATCGAACGGCGCGTGTTTGCTCCCGCGCTGGTGGAGAACCTCAATGGCAAGAAGTCGTTGCTCATCTACATGTGTTCCGACACCGCCCTGGCGGCTTGGCTCCACGTGCATGGGAAGACGGCCGACGCGGACTACACGCCGCCGACAATCGAGCAGGACCTCGACAAGGATGGTGTCCACTACGACGAGGCACGCGCCCTGCTCCGCAAGCGCGAGCGGCACACATTTCGCGCTACCTTCACCCTCGAGGAGGTCACCACAGGTGAGCATGCGGGGCAGTCGCAGGTGGTCTTGACCGTCCGCGGCAAGAGGGCCGCAGAGCTCTCGCCGTCGCAACGGGAAGGGCTGACGGAACTCTTCGAGATCGCGGAAAGGGGCGCGCGTGGCGCGCTCACCCTGGGGGTCAGTTCGAGCGGTGAACTCTGGGGGCACGTCGCCGCCTACTAGCCCCCTAGCGCATCGCGCTGGGGCTCACGGCGAGGCAGCGGCGCGCCGCCCGCGGCAGACCCAGTCACTTCACGTAAGATTCTCTACAGACCGGGCTCATCAGATGTGTCCGCGGCGTGACATCATCGGCATGAGCGCGGGCCCGCAGTCGGCGCAATCGGGGTCGCTACGCGGTGGCCTGGCGGCCGATCTCTTCGCCCTGGCCTGAGTGTTGAGTGACCGAGTCGCCCCTGACGCCGGCGCGGGCTCGGTACCCGACCAGTCCCGGACGGATGCGGCACACCGCGACCGCGCCGCGGTCGCGGTGTGAATGCGGAGACGGAGGAGATGTGGCACGACGAGGCCAACGCCGGTCCGGTGGCGCGCGCAGTGAGCGCGGCGCTGACCGGCGCCGCACGCCGCATGCGTCAGAACCAGGGATCATCCCGGTTCTCGCCGGCGTAGCGCGCGAAGTCAACAGCGCTGTGCGCCGACCGCCGACGCGCCCTGCGGTGCGCACGAAGTACCAGGTGGTGGCACTGCTGGTGAGAGAGGAGCGGGCCCGGCTGTTGGCCGACAAGAACTCGAACGAAGCACAGCGCTCCAAGAAGCTCAAACAGCTCGACGCCGTGGCGACCCTCCTGGCGAGGACTGCGGCCCGCGACACCTCGCTGCTCGCGCTACTCGCCGACGACGCCCGGGTCTCCGACTCGGCTCGCTCCTTCAAGGCGACCCTGATGCGTGCCGGCGGACTGGAGCCTCCCGAGGAGCCCGCGCCCACGCCACCGGCGGCAACCGCGCCCGGCGCCAAGAGTCAGGTGGTGCCCCAGTCGGTGATCTCGCGCCAACTCGCGAATCCGTTCCTCGCCCCCGACTTCGAGGCCACCGCCGCGCGAAACGCCTCCAGGGCCCGACGACTTGCTGGCTGGGAACTGCTTGAGCCGCTCTTCAGGTCCTTCGAGCGCGGCGCCACCGGTGCACCCGCCTGCATGCTGTTGCCCGAGGCCCGCCCCACACCCGTTCCCCTCGGCCGGGTGCTGATGCCGCACCAAGCCCGGGTAGTCGCGGCTGCGGCCGCGGGCCATCGGACGTTCCTGCTCGCCGACGAACCAGGACTCGGCAAGACGGCCCAGGCTTTGCTTGCCGCCCAAGCGGCCAATGCCTACCCGCTGCTCGTGGTCGCCCCCAACGTGGTGAAGACCAACTGGGCGCACGAGGTCGGGATGTGGACGCCCCAGCGTCGGTCCACGGTGGTCCATGGCGACGGCGAACGGGTCGACGGGTTCGCGGACATCGTGATCGTGAACTACGAACTCCTGGACCGACACGTCGGCTGGCTGGGCGACCTGGGCTTTCGCGGCATGATCGTCGACGAGGCGCACTTCATCAAGAACAAGCGCTCCCAGCGCTCTCAGCACATCCTTGCGATCTCGGAACGGATCCGCGCCCGCTCGGCCCGACCGCTGCTGATGGCACTGACCGGCACCCCGCTGATCAACGACATCGAGGACTTCCGCGCGATCTGGCAGTTCCTTGGCTGGATCGACGACACCATGCCCAAGGGCGCGCTGATGGGCGCACTTGAGGAGACCGGGCTCACCCCGGTCGACCCGGGGTTCTACGCCGCCGCGCGGGCCAGCGTGATCGACATGGGCATCGTGCGCCGCCGCAAGGTCGACGTCGCGGCCGACATCCCGGCCCGCCGGGTGGCGGACCTGCCGGTCGAACTCGACGGCGCCGCAGGCCGGTCGATCCGCGCCGCCGAGGCCGCGCTTGCTAAGCGGCTCGTGGGTCGCTACCAATCCGCCCTGGAGGCGCGAACCTCCGGCGCGGTGGTGGACGGGATCGACCACGAGCTCGTGCGCCGCGTGGCGGGATGGGAACTCAAGGAGTCGAGCGAGCAGGGCGGCGCGGAGAACGTCTTCACGATGGTCCGCCGGATCGGCCAGGCCAAGGCCGGGCTGGCAGCGGACTATGCCGCACAGCTCGCCCGCAACGTCGGCAAGGTGGTGTTCTTCGCCAAGCACATCGACGTGATGGATCAGGCCGAGCAGACCTTCGCCGATCGCGGCATCCGCTACGCCTCGATCCGCGGGGACCAGACCCCCACAGCGCGCGCAAGGAACATTGACGCCTTCCAGAACGACCCCGACGTGTCGATTGCGGTGTGCTCCCTGATGGCCGCCGGCGTGGGCCTGAACCTTCAGGTCGCCTCGAACCTGGTGCTCGCAGAGTTGTCCTGGACCGACGCCGAACAGACCCAGGCGATCGACCGAATCCACCGGATCGGCCAGGAAGAGCCCGTGACCGCGTGGCGGATCATCGCCGCGCAGACCATCGACTCGAAGATCGCCGAGCTGATCGACAGCAAGTCGGGCCTGGCCGCCCGCGCCTTGGATGGAGCGCCGGACGAGGACGAAACATCCTCCACGAACGTGCAACTCGAAACCCTGGTCGGACTCCTCACCGACGCGCTCGCCGCGGAGGACGCCAGCTGAGGCCGCCGGACGGCGTCGATGACCTCCACGCTCCACCAGTGCGGGGGTAAGGTTGAAGTGCAGGTTTCGCACCACCTGCCGCCCCACCACTCGCGAGGCGTCGTCCATGAGACGGGAGCCGTGAGATGCGCGACGCGACCCTGACCTTTCTCGGCGCGACCGGGACCGTGACCGGGAGCAAGTTCCTCCTCCAGACGGACGGGCATCGGGTGCTCGTGGACGCGGGCCTCTTCCAGGGCGTACGGGAACTGCGACGGCGCAACTGGGCGCCGTTTCCCGTCGATCCGTCGGAGATCGACGGAGCCGTGCTCACGCACGCTCACCTGGACCACTGCGGCTACCTTCCTGCCTTGGTCCGGCAGGGCTTCGAGGGACCGGTGGTGTGCACCGAGGGCACTGCGGAACTCGCGGCGATCGTGCTGAAGGACAGCGCCCACCTCCAGGAGGAGGACGCGCGCTACGCCGCCGACAAGGGCTTCTCCAAGCACGCGCAGCCTCGCCCGCTGTACAACACCGCGGACGTCGCTCGGGCGCTGCCGATGCTGCAACCCGTCGACTTTGGGCGCACAGTCGAGGTGTGCCCCGGCGTCGAGGTCACGCTCCAGCCTGCTGGCCACATTCTCGGCTCGGCGAGCGCGGTGCTCGACGTGGTGGGGCACCGCATCACCTTCAGCGGGGACCTCGGGCGCCCCGGCCACCCGCTGCTTCGACCGCCTCCGCGGCCCCCGGAGAGCGAGACGATCGTCGTCGAGTCCACCTACGGCAACCGCGACCATGTCGAGGGCGAGATCGACCAGTTTGCGGAGGTGGTGAACAGGACGATCGAGCGCGGCGGCACCGTGCTCATCCCGGCGTTCGCGGTTGACCGGACGGAGATCGTGCTGGTCGCGCTCGACCGGCTGATGAACACCGGCCGAATCCCCCAGGTTCCGGTGTACGTGGACAGCCCGATGGCACTGCGCGCGCTCGGCGTCTACCGGCAAGCGCTCGCCGTGGGCAACCCGGAACTGAGGACGGACCTCGAGCCGGGGGTGCTCGACCCGCGCGACGTCCAAGAGGCACACACGCCCCAGCAATCGATGGCGCTGAACCGACCAGGGAAGCCCTGCATCATCGTCTCCGCGTCCGGGATGGCCACGGGAGGCCGGGTCGTGCACCACTTGCGCCATCTCCTCCCGGACCGGGAGAACTCGGTTGTCCTGGTCGGCTTCCAGGCGGCTGGCACGCGCGGCCGCGACCTGGTTGAGGGCGCGACCGAGGTGAAGATGCACGGGCGGTACGTGCCCGTGCACGCCGAGATCGTCCAGATCGACGGGTTCTCCGTGCACGCCGACGCCGACGAGATCCTCGGCTGGCTCGCCAGTACCCCGTCGCCGCCCAAGGTCCTCTACGTGGTGCACGGCGAGCCGGAGTCCTCGGCGGCGTTAGCGGCGCGGGTACGGTCCGAGTTGGGCTGGCTCGCCGTCGTCCCACGCCACGGAGAACGAGTCCGCCTCGGCTGACTGGCATTCCCGCAGGTCAGGTCCCCAAGAGGCGGATGAGTTGGCTGCTACGCCGGGAATCATCCCTGCACAGACGGCAGTTAGTGGCTATTGGTCGAAAGCAATAGGTAACAGGCACGATAGTTCGCGCGGTTGGTGGTGGTTGGTGGTAGTCGCTGGAGTTCTTGCGGACTATCTGCGGACTCCGCCGCGGTGCAGCGACCGCATGGACTCTAGCGGCTGCTACGTCTCGTCGCGCACGTCAAGCGCTCCGGGCGGGTTCCCGTCCAAGATCTCTGCGAGCGCAGCGGGGAGGAGGATCGCCGAGAAGACAATCTGCCCGGGGTGGGGCTCTATCCCGAGGACTTCGCCCGGCTCAGGTAGCCAGTCATCTGGCGTCATTCCCGGTATGGAACTCAGCAATGCCGCGACTTCTCGATAATCTGTGACCCCCGTCGCCCCCACCGCGAGGTAAGTCTCGTGGTCATGGACCCTCACGTGCACCTCGATGGAGTGCCTGCCATATACCGTCTTTAGCGTCTTGCCCGAACGGGCTGACTCGGCGACAAGCGCGCAGATCTGCTTGTACATCGCATCTTCTTGGGCGGCGGCAAACTCGGCGAGATGGCGCAGTGCGTCGGTTGCCGTCGGCAACATCCATGTCGTGTCGATTCCTGATGGGGACCTGTCCTTTGCGACGGTCGAGCGCGCTTTGAGAGCTGCGTAGGCGTCGTCACCGCTACCTTCTTCGCGAAACCCCACCGCGCCGAGCCACCAGTTACATTCAGGAGTCCCCGGCCTCTCACCGACATGAGGGTGCTCGGTGACCGCCCCGCGCTCTCGGCTGGTCTTTGCCTTGAGCCATACGCGGTCTTTGAGGGACAAGATGCGCTCGGCGCCATTTTCGCGTTGCTTGGCGGGAATCTGCTGGGCCCTCTTGATGATGGGCAAGTCGAGTCCGTGCAGCGGGACTGTCACCAGCGGCAGTTGGAGGCCAATGTCTTCGGTCAGGCAACGTACGGTTGGCCTGACAATCTGATCGCGGTCGTCCCCCATGCCAGCGACGCTATTGGCTGCTCAGTTCTGCGCCAAACTGGGCACTCGGTCGGCGGCTAATTGTCGCGCTCCGCTATGCCGCCGACTGCGGCGAGTTCATCTGACGAGATCCCGGCAAGTAGCGCGACTCGAGACGAGCGGCTAGTGCCAATTTCACGAAGCGCCTCACGTGCTGCGGCGCTAATCTCTTCGCGATGGCGCTCGATGTACTCAACGATTGCCTCGTCGACGAGATCCTTCTTTGCGCGCCCGAGAAAGTGTGCGGCATGCCCAATGAGGCTGTCGCTCTCGGCGGAAACTTTGATTGGGGCTGTTGCGGTAGACATAATGCCCTCCGTTGAGGAAGTCTCGGAACGGTAGTGCCTGCTAGTCGCTTCCGATACTTCGGTACTTCGGTACTTCGGTACTAGTGACTATAGGTTTACGTGGCTACCTGAGTCAACCGATGGGTCTACGGCGCTGGAGAAAGCCCCACCCGGGATCTCAGCGCGGCGAGCCGCGTCTGGGCGGGTGTGGACATCTTGGCGAGGTTTCAGGTCGTGCGCGAATATTAGGCGGTGGGGCGTGCTATTTGACTGATCCCAGCGCTGGGTCGTCTGGTCCAGTGGATGGTGATGCTACCTGTGGCGCCTTCGCTTGGTACGGCACGAGGTGCTGGAGGACGGAGCCGTAGTAGTCGGATATAGCCGCCAGGACTGATTCGACGAACCCGCCGGACTTTCCGTTGCGGCGGTTGACTCCCAGGTCCTTGATCAAGTGGAGTTTGAACTTGGCGATGTCGCCAGGCATTTCCGAGAGAACGTCTGTCGCGTCCTCGCGGAGCTTGGAGATCTCGGCGGCGACGCCATGCGCAGCACCCTTGGGGAAAGACTCGATGAGCAGACGACCCGGAGCATCGTCGAGTTGCCTCAGTAGCCAGCCCATACTGCCGCGAGCCTTCTTGTCCCCTGGCGCACGAAAAGTGCTGGACACCGAGACCTGACGTGTTCGCAGGTCGGCCACAATATCTAATTCTGCAATCGCGCCAGGAACGCGCAAAGAGCCCGAGAGGGCTCCCGTCTCGGATAGTTCCTTCACGAACGCCTTCTGCCGGGAGGCCGCATCGTCTTTTTGAGCGCGCGGGATGACTGCCTCGACCGTCTCGTTGAGCTGAATCTCAAGTTTCATTGCCGCATAGGTGAGCAGTTGGTCCCAGCGCCGCGCGATATCGGCGACACCGGGATCGGAGCGCTTGACCGAGCCGTTGCGCACGCTTTCACGGACAGCGACCCAATGCTCGCCCATGTCGTCGAAGTCGAGTGCCCCAGATGAAGCATGTTCGAGATACCGCAGGAGTTCACCAAGAACCCACTCCTGTTCCTTATCCCCTACACCAATGCTCTCTCTCACACGCACGGCTAACGCTGCAATCCGAGTCCACGAGAAGTGAGTCACCTTGACCCGAGAAGCTTTGGTCACCTTCAAACCCGCAGTCGGGTGGATGCCCTCCGATGGGGATATCTCATTCGAGATCGTGATGACGTGATCGAACTTCTCTGTGCGCGCAATGTCGATATATGCGTTGAGTTGGTCTGCAACGAGATCGTTGTTGCCAGTCTTGACCTCAACCAAAGCCGTGAACGGGGTCTGGCTCCCATACGTGACTCGGATCAACCCGTCCGGGCGAACGCCAGTCTTGAGCGCTGTCTTGAATGGCGGTTCGATGTAGGCATCTACCCGTGCTGCAGCGGCCTTGCTGGCGCCGAGCGGCCCGAGCATGGCGTTCGAAAACGGGCGAACTATCGAAAGCACCGCGAGCAACGCCGATGTCGCGCGCTGCTCCCGTTCGCTACCTGCGCCCGTTCCGACAACCGGTATTAACCTTGCCTGCTCCCATTGCTCTTCCAAGTCGGTCCCCCCATTCAGTTTCTCCAAGACGCCAACTTGGCCACCATAGCGCCGCCGCAATATCCCAGTGGTTGCCGCCACGGCGCCTAGCCACATTGCCGCGACGTCACTGCGGGCGTGCGCAAGCGTCGCGGGGGCGCGAAGTCACCGAGATCAGCCGGGTGCCCTAGACGTCAAAGACGCGGGCAAAGTGTGGCGAGCTCGACTGGGCGCACGGCGTGCTCTCCGAAGCCGATGGCAAGGTGTTTGTCGATGCCCTGCTAGTCCAATATCGCGGCGACTCGCTCGGGTGCATCTTTTCCAGCGATGGCGGCTAGACCGAACACAAAAACTCCGCCCGGGGGGAGACAGCGCCAGGTAGGGCGCGTCTGGGGGTCCCACGTGTCAGACCGCGATGCCACCGTAGTAGTGAGACATGTGGAGGTGCGAAATGCGGGAAGTAGCAAAACGAGAACTCACCACCGGTCGCGATGTGCCCGAGCACGTCTTTGCGCACAAACACGTGAGAACGGGCCGGTGTGCATCCTTCGGTTGGCGTACTGAGGCATGATGCAAAGAGAATCGAACTACTACGGGGGATCAAGGTGCTCGGAATAGCGACATTGAACGTGGGACAAGCGTCCAGTGAACTGGTGGTTTGGCTCACCTCGCAGGTCGAAGAATTCTCAACACGCCACACAAACGCCGTCGTGATCCAGCGCGATGATCCAAAATTCGCATCGAAGGTCTGGTCTCTCACGGCGGACAGGTTCGTGGTCACACTCGTACCGTCCCGTGTTCCCGGTCTCGAGGCAGACCCGCTCAGTTTCGATTCTGCGATGCACTTGCTGCGACGGGAGGTCGAGGCGCGCAGGGCCACCATCGAAGCGGCGATACATGCCTACGCCCAGCGGACGCGCTCCAACCTAGTCGCGCCCCGGTGGGCGGAACTGCCAACGGAGGCACCCGCCGAGCCGCACTGGTTGGAATCGGGAACTGTGTCCCAAACCCTCGCAGCCGCGAACCACATCTCCAAAGTCTGGAACGCCTGGCTGGATACAGAGAAACAGCGTCTACGGCGTATCGAGTCACCGAAAGGCCAGCGCCCGTGGATTATGCCCGGCGGTCTGGATAGCCCTTCGGTTGAAGTGCTCCCGGCGGAGTACGTCGCGATGGCGCGCGACGCATTCGTGAGAGTCGCGCCTCGTGCGTGACGTGGATTTCACCGCAATCGACATGGCACATCACGAATCGGTAATCAACGGTACGCGTCCAAGGTGGGACACGTTGGCCAACCCAGGTCACCACCGGGCCCGGGCTTGCGCTCGAGCTTCATACATCGCGCAAGGGCTGCCAGTCTCGAACGCGCGAATTACTGTCAAGAACGCGAACTAGTTTGGGGGGCGCATGGGTCTCGATTTCCTTGCAGTCGACGTAGAAACAGCAAACTCGAATCGCGGTTCGATATGTGCCTTCGGGTACTCGATAGTCCGCGACAGTGAAGTAATCTCCGGCGGGTCGTGGCTCTGTCAGCCCCCGCGCGAGCTCGACTACTTCGAACCCATGAACATGTCGATCCACGGGATCCGACCGGACGACGTCGCTGGCTTGCCACGCTTCGGCGATCGCCTCGAAGAGATCACCGACCTCGCCGCTGGCTTCCCCCTAATCGCGCACAACGCAGGATTCGACATGGGCGCGATGCGCGCCGCTTGCGCAGCAACGCCGGCAACAATGCCCGAATTCGACTACGTGTGCACCCTGGTCTTGGCGCGGCGCATGCTGAACCTCCCATCGAACCGCCTCCCATTCGTGTGCCGCGACCTTGGTATTGAATTCAACCGCCACCACGACGCCGGAGCCGACGCCGATGGCGCCGCGCGCGTAGCGATTGCTCTGGCCGCACGAGCGGATGCCCGGTCTCTCGATGAGCTACTGGGGGGAAACGGCGTGAGGATGGGTCGGACGGGGCCGACCGCCTGGCAACCAAGCCACGCTATCCGCAAGTCGTACGGTGAAGACCCCGCGTCCCCTGAAACCAACACCGCCGCCGACCCGAGCAACCCGTTCTACGGTGAGGTCGTCGTGTTCACCGGGGGTCTCGCCGTGCCCCGCCCCGAGGCGTGGCAACGAATTGCGGACCTCGGCGCAATCGCTCAAAAGGGCGTCAACAAGCACACGACGCTGCTCGTGATCGGGGGCGGTTTCACCGGGCACAACCCCGACGACTTTGCCACCGGCAAAGCGCTGGCAGCGGCCAAGTGGCGCGACAAGGGCCACAAAATCGAAGTGCTCAACGAAGTCGAATTCTGGGACCGGCTCGACGAGGCAGAGTCCACTCGGCGATAGCGTCATCCGGTAGTCCGAGGCGCTTTGCCATAGGCCCCACCCGGCCTTCGGGGGTGAGAGCCGGACGGGGTTTGCCCGCGCGAGTCAGTGAAGGTGGTTCAGGAGCGCCTAGGACACGCGAGCGCGAGCGAGACTCTCGACACGTATTCGCACCTGTGGCCGGACTCTGACGACCTCACCCGCGAGGCTATCGACGGCGTGCTTGGCATCGCATCGCTCGCTTCTCGTGCGGGATTCTCGGGGAATTCTAATGGAGCGTCACGATGAATTCCCTGGTAAACTCCATAACGGCGGATGAGTTGGCCGATACGCCGGGTTCTGTCCTCGTGCACGGGGCACGAAGGGCGGCCATCCATCTACGACGTACGTTGCCGCACGCCTCTAGCAACCTACCCAGATACTCGGGCGAGCAGCCCTCAAACGCATCCTGTCTGGTCTTGCTCCAGGTGGGGTTTACCGTGACCGACGCTGTCACCAGCGACGCGGTGAGCTCTTACCTCACCTTTTCACCCTTACCGCCGGCCGAGGCCGGAGGCGGTTATTTTCTGTGGCACTTTCCCGCGGGTCGCCCCGGGTGGCTGTTAACCATCACCCTGCTCTACGGAGCCCGGACGTTCCTCGGTACGGGTTTCCCCGCAACGCGACCGCCTGGCCAACTCATCCGCGGCTCAAGCATAGGACGTAACCACGAGTCCTGCTCCTGCCTGCACTCCGAAGACAAGACTCCGTCTATGTCGGGAGACTTGGCGAACCTAGACCGCTCTGGAGTGTGCCCGCTCAATCGTCTCCTTCAGCGCGCGCAGGTTCTGCGCCACCGACTTCTTGATTCGATCTCCAAGTAGCTGCGCGAACAGTCGCGGCGTGCCTGGGGTCTCCAACTCGACGGCATTAACCAGCCGGGTCGCCCCGGAATCTTCGGCCAATGCGTAGTCGAGGCGGGCGGGAAGCCCCGCAAGCGTTCCGCGCACCTCTATCCGGCGCGGCTCGTCCAGAGCCGTGACCGTGAGCATCTCCACGGCCGGCCGCGGGATCGCGCGCGTCTGGCGGTAAGTGGCCCCCACACGGACCGGGCCGGGGCTGGTCTTCGTCGTCGTTTCGACCGCCCAGTTCCATTCGGGTATGTGCTCAAGGTCGGACAGATACTGGTAGACCTCACTGACAGGGCGGTCGATGATGAGCGTGTTGGTAAACGTGATCATGGAATCATCCTTTCGACGAGTGGTGGCGGGATCGATTCCCGGCTGGCGTTCGGCGAGCGCCCTCAAGAGACGTCGCGGCCGCGGGGTCATGGGCGGCGAGGATTCGCAGACCGGGGTGCCGACGCTTCAGCTCCAGGACCATATCGGCGCTCTGCCTGAGCAGACGGGTAGAGCCCACGCCCGGCAGCCGACCGGCGGATTCCAGCGCGTCGGCGTCGTACGTGAGGTCCCCGACCATCAGCAACGGATCGAGACCGGGGCGCCGCACCAACATGGAAAGGGATCCCGGCGTGTGACCGGGCGTCGGGAGAAGGATGAGACTTCCGTCGCCCATCAGGTCTGAGCCGTGGGTGAACGGGGCAAGATCCGGGTCGCCCAGGGGCCCGAACTCGGTGGGCTCCCATCTCAGACCGGGGAGGTCGATGTGTGAGCGGAGCACGCCTTGGGTCTCCGCCAGCGGATTTGTCAGCTGGCGATGCTCCGCGGTTGATGTGACGATCCTGGGGCCCTGGAGGTGCGCCAGCCCGCCGATGTGGTCCTGATGCAGATGAGACAGGACGACCGCGACGACGTCCTCGCTGGCGTAACCCAGGCGCCACAGGCCCGCGGGCAAGGTCTGGCCAGCCGGGATGTCGAACCGCGCCAGCCGCCGATAGAGCAGGCGAAGGGGGCCGCCAGGGAAGTACCCGGGATCGGTCACGCTGGCGCGGTCCTGTCCAGTGTCAAAGAGCACCAATCCGTCGCGGTGCTCAACGACGAAGACGTTGATGGGACGTCGATTCAGCCACCGACGCGAGGTCAAGATCCACCAGTACATCGGTGTGTTGCTCCCGTATGCATGTTCCGGATGGATGTCCACACTCCCGGTGGAGATAACCCGAACATCGTGGATCAGGTCCGTTGGATCAGCCATGGTTGCGTCCTCCTTATGTGACGGTGCGGGATTGCACCGTTCCCCTCGAGCGGCGGTTCTGGCGTGTCTGACGCTCGATTTCGAATTACCGTATGTCATACTGAAACTACTGTCAAGAGAAGGAGCATGATGCCTACCAACGCCGACGCGGGCGCGGAGCCCGGACCCCCGTCCACCGCACGACGAGCGGGCCGACCACGGCGGCTGACCATCGACACGGTGGTCAACGAGGCGATCCGGCACGCCGACGAGCAGGGGTTGACCGAACTGACGATGCCCCGGCTCGCCCGCCGGCTGGGCGTCGGGACCATGACGCTCTACGGCTATGTGGCGAGCAAGCAGGAACTCGTCGATCAGATGGCCAGTGCACTCTTCGCGGACCTCACGGTGCCCGACTCGGGCGACGACTGGAGGCATCAGGTGAGCGAGTATTTTCGGCGCTTCCGCAAGGCGGCACTGGCTCACCCGTCGCTGGCGGGCCTGCTCGCCAATGGCCGCGTCACCATCCCTGCCGTGTTCGACCACCTCGAGACCCTGTTGGGGGCGATGCGCGCCGGCGGACTCGGGACCGAAGACGCCGTTCGCCTCTTCTACTCATCGCTGTGCTTCACCATCGGCGAGGTCCAGTGGGAGGTACCGCGCACCCACGCGCAGAGTCCGGCGGCCTACGCACAGCAGTGGCATGACCTGCTGGCGGCACTCGACCCCCGCGCCTACCCCCTCCTGACTGGACCCGCGGCGGCGCACCTCGGCACCGTGTCTTCCGACGAACAGTTCGAGTGGGGCCTTGCGCGCATCATCGCGACGGCGGGCCCGCATAGGGTGTAGCCCGTGCTCGTGCTCCTCCCTCCCTCCGAAGGCAAGACCCCGGCGACGTCGGGAGACCCGGTCGACCTGGCGGCTCTCAGCCATCCCATGCTCGCCGATGCGCGCCGACGAGTGGGCGATGCCCTCGCCACGGTGAGCGGCCAACGCAACGCCCTCACCGCCCTGGGCGTGGGCCCCTCGCTCGCAAAGGACGTCGCCCGCAACACCCGGCTGTGGACCGAACCCACGGGCCCGTCGGCCTCCGTGTACACGGGCGTGCTGTACGACGCGGCGGGCATGGCCGCGTGGGACGACGCGACGATGCGTCGCGCAGACGAGCGCGTGCGCGTCATCTCCGCCCTGTGGGGCGCGGTCTCCCCCGCCGACCTCATCCCGGCCTACCGGCTTTCCATGGCGACCACGCTGGGCCGCATCGGGCCGCTGGGCGCGTTCTGGAGGAATCACCTCGACGGACCCCTCACTGCTGCGGCCGACGGCACCGTCGTTGTCGACTGCCGGTCAAGTTCCTACGCCGCCGCGTGGACACCACGCCACGCCCCATGGGTCGCGGTCAAGGTGCTTCGCGAACTGGATGGCAAGCGGAGCGTGGTGAGTCACATGGCCAAGCACACGCGCGGGCTGCTCACGGGACACCTGATGCGTTTCGAGACCGCCCCTCAGTCGCCACGGGATGTCGCCGACGCCGCTGCAGGTCTCATCGGGGTCTCATTGGTCGACGTGGCGCTCGAGGCGCGCGCCAAGGGGCCCGACGTACTCACCTTGGTGGTTGCGGGCTAGCGCACTCGTTCCGTCTGCAGCACCATCCCGCGCTCGGCCGTCACCTCGTTGACCGTCTGGGCAAACTTGGCGATGGTCGCCCGATACAGCGGCAGGTTTGGCAAATCGTGGGTGGCTCCCTGGAGAGTGACCCGCGGTTCGGCTTGGGACAGCACTCCCATCGTGGGGTGCTCGACCACAAAAGGATCTGCTTGCCGTCTACCCATTCCAGGGGCCGACGGAGCCACGTCTCCTGATACGACTGCGGCCACTCCAGGGTCCCCGAGCCGGCGAGCCGTAGCAGGACGCCCTCACTCCGCGCGAGGCTGGCGATGGCGAGCACCGCGTGGAGGAAGGCGGCCACCGGTTCCCGCCATGCATCCGACATCGGTGCGCTCCCTTGCGGCCAGCCCTAGTCAGTGGGCGATCCCACGGACATGAGGTGCCTTTCTACGATCTGACCCGTCGTCGAGATCCTGAGCTGGAGCATCGTCAGCGATGCGGGAACCGGCCAGATGGCACCCCACCGGTTGGCTGGCATGCCCATCGATAGCCCTACGGCGCACTTGATGGCGACCGCATGGGATACGGCAACCCACGTGCGGTGCTCGTCGTTGCCGGAACTCGCCAACTGAGCGTGCTGCGCCGCGAGATCGACCAGCAAACCGTCGAGCCTTTCGCCCACGTTGGCGAACGACTCTCCGCCCTCGGCGGCAATCTCACCGAATCGCCACCGGTGCATGATCTGAGGGTCGTCCGCTGCGATCTCCTCGCCGGTGCGGCCCTCCCATTGTCCAAAGTGAATCTCACGAAGCCGGTCCTCCGACTCGGGATGCACGCCCAACCGCCGGCCGATGGCCGCGGCCGTCTGTTGAGTGCGCACCATCGGCGATGCGATCACGCGGCTCGCCGTGGCCGCCGAGGGCCACGAGCGGCGGCCGATGGCGTGGATGGCGTCGGCGGCCTTGGCCGCCTGCACGCGACCCGCGGCGTTCAATGCGGGACCCGGAACCCCCGATCCGGACAGCTGTTGCGTGATCGTCATGTCCGTCACCCCGTGGCGCACAAATACGAGGGTGAGGGGGCTAAGGAGCTCCACTCCCTGGACCCGAAACAGCGGCGAGCGCGCTCCTGGGAGAGCTATGGGGGTGTCAGGTGAGGGGGTGGTGGCGTCCGGGGTCACGATCCGGCCCCGCGCACCAGGATCCTTCCGCACTCCTCACAGCGGACGATGTCGTCCTCCGGGGCGGCTTCAATGTGGGCGAGATCGGCGGGGTTGAGGCTCATGTTGCAGCCCTGGCAGGCGCCGTGCTGGAGAGTCGCCGCGCCCGTGCCGCCGTGCGCGACCCTCAACTTCTCGTACAGTGCCAGCAGGCCCTCATCGAGTCCGGCCGCCGCATTGGCGCGGCCAGCGCTCAGCGACACGATCTCGGCGTCGATGTCTGCGGCCTCGTCGTGGAGCCTTGCCGTGATGTCGGCTACTTTCGCGGCCACCGCATCGATCTGCATTATGACGCGAGTGGCCTCGGCCTCGGCGTCTTCGAGCCGTTGCATCGCGTCCAGCTCGATCTCCTCCAAGTCGCCTTGGCGCTTGGCGAGTACCTCCAACTCGCTCTGCAGCGCTTGCAGTTCCTTGGGCGCCAACCCTGCGCCAGACAGCATGCGCTGGTTGTCCCTGTCGGCACGGGCGCGCACGGTCACCACGTCGTCCTCGGCCTTCGTGACCTCTCGGCGCAGGTCGGTCACGGCGGTCGCCGCCTCGACCCTGGTCTCCTCGAGCGAGGCGGCTTCGGCCGTCACCTCATCGAGTTCCTGACGCGCCGGAAGGTTCACCAGGCGGTGGCGCGCTTGCGCCAGCTTGGTGTCGAGGTCCTGCACGGTCAACAGCCGGAGCTGGTCAGCCACGGGGGCCTTAGGCACTGTTCACTCCTTGAATGGTGACGACGGCACTCGGCCGGTCCAGGGGTCGGTGTTCAGCGTACTCACCGAAGTGGTCACCGAAAACGCGCTCGCCACCTCGGCGGCGGCGGCGGCAAGCCACAGCGACTCGGAGGCAAAGTGGGAGACACTGACGAGGTACGGCTTGCCGTCACGAAGCATCGCGGCCTCGCGTGCCTCCGAGGCTGGGTGGTGACGCAGATCGGCGGTCACGTAGGCGTCAACGCTGGCAGCCGCCGCATCGTCCAGGTAGGCGTCTCCTGAGCCTCCCAGCACCGCCACGGTGGCGACGATGCCGTCCGGGTCTCCCGCATACAGCACCCCGGCGGCGGTCGCTGGCAGCGCCGACGCCACGTCGGCGGCAAACCTCGTGAGGGACGTGGGCTTGATCGTGCCCACCCGGCCGCCCCCGACAGGCGAGGAATGTCCGGGCGCGGGCACCAAGGGTCCATCGACGCTCACTCCCAAGGCGACCGCGAGCGCGTCCGCGACGCCGGTCGCCGCGGCATCGGCGTTTGTGTGGGCAGCCATCTGCGCGCAGCCGCCCTCAACGAGGGCATGCACGGCGGCACCCTTGACGGTGTCTGCCGCCACCGAGGTCACCCCGCGCAGCAGCAGCGGGTGGTGGGTGATCAGCAGGTCCGCCCCGGCGTCGATCGCCTCGCGAATCACCGCGAGCGTGGGGTCTACCGCGAAGTGAACGTGCGCCACCGGCTGCGCGGGATGACCCACGGCGAGACCGGGAGCATCCCACTCCTCCGCAAGCTCTGGAGGAAAGCGCTTCTCAACCCAGGCGACCACATCGGCGACGGTCGTCATGACTTCTCCTGCGCCCTTCGATCGTCAAGCAACGTGTCGATCTTCTCCTGAAGCACGTCAATCTTGTCGTGAAGGCGCCCAATCTCCTGCTCGTTCTTGGCGATCGACGCCTCGTCGCGCTCGTCCGACTCCGCGGTCGTCAGCCGGACAAACCACGCGGCGACGGAGGCGGTGATCACACCAATCAGGGAGATCCCGAGAACCATGAGCGCGCCCGACACGACGCGTCCCGTCACTGTCACCGGATAGAAATCGCCGTAGCCGACGGTGGTCGTGGTGACGATCGCCCACCACACCGCGTCGCCGAAGTTGGTGATATTGGACCCCGGTACCCCACGTTCGGCGCCCAGGATGGCGACCGCCGCGATCCAGATCAGCAGTACAGCCGAGAGCACAACGGCCCTGGTGGCGTTGACCGCGCCCTGACCGCGCAATACCTTGGAGCCGTTGCTGAAGACCGCGAGAATCTTGAGCGGCCGCAGCGGCGGGTAGAGCACAGCGAGGATGTCGAGCGGGTGCTTCAGGATGAACCGCCACGAGCTGCGAGCAAGCGTCACCCGCACCACGATGTCGACTACGAACGCGAGCCAGATCAGCGCATTGAGCGTGCCGATGAGTACGGGTATGGGATGCGGCAGGTCAACAGCGACGGTGCCGAGCGTCCAGACCACCAGAAACACGAACCCCAGCGCGAGCAAGATGCCGTCGGTGCGACGCGCGTAGGCGTCGTACTTGCTACCGCTGACAAACTCGCGCAACTGACCCAACGCCATCGTGACTCCCTCCGTGGGCCCTACCGGACTCGAACCGATGACACCTGCGGTGTAAACGCAGTGCTCTAACCAACTGAGCTAAGGGCCCGCGCACCATTGTTCCCTATTCGGGGAACGCCGGCTTAGCGCTCACGCGCAGACAGACTAGACGAGTCCAAGCACCTTCCGGTAGGCGTCGAGGTCGCGGGAGTCTCCCGTGGGGTTCACAAGCGCCCACCTGACAACGCCGTCGGCGTCAATGTGGAAGGTGCCGCGCTGGGAACGACCCAACTCTTCGTCAAACACGCCGAACGCGCGACTGACCTCTCCGTGTGGCCAGAAGTCGCTCAGCAGCGTGCCTGGGAACTTGTTCTGGTATGCCCACTCTTGGTTGACGAACTTCGAGTCACAGTTCACCACGAACACCTTCGCGTCAGACGCGACCAGGTCCTCGGCGTCGCGCAACTGCTCGAGTTCATACGTGCACACGGGCGAAAACGCCCACGGCACGAACACGAGCAGCACGTCGGTGCCGCGCAGTGCCGACAACGAGACGTTGATCCCGTTCTGGTCTGACAGTGTGAAGTCCGGAGCGAGGTGACCCACGAGGGGATGGGTCACTTGGAGCGGCCCTTCTCCCCCAATTGCGTTGCCGTCCACGATGCGTCAACGACGAAAGTCGACGTCGCGTGCAGTCCGGCGAGCGAGGACGCTTCTTCGACATCGCGGGGCAAGACATGGCCAGGGCGGCCAGCCTTCGGAGTCAAGAGCACCACCTGGGCGCTGCCGTCAAGCAAGGACTGAACATCCATCAGCAAGTCAGCAAGATCATCGTCGCCGTCGCGGAACCATACGATCGCCGCATCGGTGACATCACCGTAGTCTTCGTCCACCAGGTCTTCACCTGTAACGGACATGATCGCTCTGCGAAGCGCGTCGCACACATCGGCATCGTGCCCGAATTCCTGTACGACCATCCCCTGGGTCACACCCAGTCGCGACACCATTGCGGTATCGAGCGCTTCCGAGCCCTCTGTCATGGCCACGGCCCGCCTGCCCCTTTCGTTGGTGAGCACACTGGTATGTGCTCGTTTGCACCACAGTACGGGGCCGAGTGCGCACGTCGCAACGGCGATACCTGTCGCGTGTCACGGGTTGCGCTAAACCCGCAGGCCGCTTTGCGACACGGCTTGGCGTGACATTGGACCGGGATGTGGCAAGAATGTTCTGGTACGCGGTACCCCCGCAAACCACCTACACGTGACATGAGCGCGACACCTCGCGCTGAAACGAGAGGTCCCCTGTGGCACAGCACGGCGCGATCGACAGTGATCCGGAAGAGACCAACGAGTGGCTCGAATCGCTCGACGGAATGATCGAGGATGGCGGCGCGACCCGCGCCGAGTACGTCATTGATCGCATGGTCGAACACGCGTCGGGCAAGCAGCTTTCGGTTCCTCTTAGCCTGAATACGCCGTACGTCAACACGATTCACGTTGACAACGAGCCCGAGTACCCGGGAAACGAACCCTTCGAGCGTCGCTACCGCGGCTGGATCCGCTGGAACGCGGCGGTCATGGTGACGCGCGCCCAGGCGGCCGGCAAGGGCGTCGGCGGACACATTTCCTCGTATGCCTCAGTGGCCACGCTCTATGAAGTGGGACTCAACCACTTCTTCAAGGGCAAGGACCACCCCGCAGGCGGCGACCACATCTACTTCCAGGGTCACGCCGCACCCGGCGTGTATGCCCGCGGACTCGTCGAGGGACGATTCACCGAGGAAGACCTGGACTCGTTCCGGCAGGAGAAGTCCGCCGCGGGTCGTGGGTTGTCCTCCTATCCTCACCCGCGCCTCATGCCCGACCTGTGGGAATTCCCCACCGTGTCGATGGGACTCGGCCCCGCGTCGGCCATCTACCAGGCCTGGACCGACCGCTACCTGAAACTTCGCGGCATCAAGGACACGTCCCAGCAACACACGTGGGCATTCCTCGGCGACGGCGAGATGGACGAACCCGAGTCGCGCGGCATGCTGCAGTTGGCGGCCAACCAGAAGCTCGACAACCTGACGTTCGTGGTCAACGCAAACCTCCAGCGCCTCGACGGCCCGGTGCGCGGCAACGGCAAGATCATCCAGGAACTCGAGGCATTCTTCCGTGGAGCCGGGTGGAACGTCATCAAGGTGATCTGGGGCCGCAGTTGGGACCCGCTGCTCGCGCGCGACCATGACGGAGCTCTCACCAACCTCATGAACACCGTCCCCGACGGCGACTTCCAGACGTTCCGTGCCGAGTCCGGCGCCTTCATTCG
>NZ_JADQBE010000053.1:0-108820 GCF_016278765.1 Demequina sp.
ACTATGGAGGGCGAAAGGCGCACCTACTCGTGACAGCGTGGCTAATGGTGGCGCTCGGCGTGGGCCTCACCATCGGGACGGCCCTGTTTGTGGCGGCCGAATTCTCCTTTGTTGCCCTCGATCCCTCACAGATCGACGGCGACGCTCAGGGCGCGCGTCGCGTCCGGCGCGCGCTACGTTCGCTCTCCACCCAACTCTCGGGTGCGCAAGTGGGCATCACCTTGACCACGGTGCTCCTTGGCTATACCGCCCAACCCGCGCTCGCCCAGCTTCTCGAAGTGCCGATGGCGGCCACGCCGTGGGTGCGTGCCGCATCGGCCACCGTCGCGGCGGTGGTGGCACTCATCGTCGTCAACCTGTTTTCCATGATCGTGGGCGAGCTGGTGCCAAAGAACGCCGCAATCGCGCGCCCGCTACCCACCGCCACCGCCGTCGCCCCCTTCATGCTCGCCTTCACGCTGGTGTTGCGACCACTCATCGTCACGCTCAACGGCGCCGCGAACACGGTGGTGAGGGCGCTCGGAATGGAACCTCAAGAGGAGCTCGCCGGCGGGCGTTCGCGCCAGGAGCTTGCCGCTCTCGTGAGGCGCTCGGCGGAGGTCGGCACCCTCGCGCCCTCCACAGCACTGCTGCTGACCAACACTCTCGACTTGGATGACCTCGCCGCGGACGACGTCATGACGGACCGGACGCGGCTGCACACCGTGCCCCTCACCGCCACGGCGGCCGATGTCCTGGCGCTGGCCCGCGGGACCGGCCACTCCCGCTTTCCCGTGATTCGAGACGGCCTGGACGATGTGGCGGGCCTGGTGCATGTGCGCCAAGCGATCGCGGTCCCCGCGCACGAACGGGACAGCACCGTGGTGAGCGACCTGATGGTGGAGGCACCGCGAGTGCCGGAGACGATGGCGCTGCGTCCGCTGCTCGGCGAGCTCAAGGACTTGGGGCTGCAATGCGCCCTCGTGATCGACGAGTACGGAGGCACGGCCGGATTCGTGACGCTCGAAGACGTGGTCGAGGAGCTCGTGGGAGACGTGGCCGACGAACACGACTCGCGTCGTTCTCAAGTGTTCCGGGCGGCAGGCGGCGCCTGGGTGCTGCCGGCCGTGCTGAGACCCGACGAGGTGGGGGAACTCACCGGTATCACTATGCCGACCTCCCACGTCTATGAGACCGTCGGCGGACTGGTGATGGCGACCCTTGGGCGCCTGCCAGGGGTGGGGGACTATGTCGAGGTCGGCAACGTGCTCATCACCGTGGAACGCATGGACGGCAGGCGGATCGACCGGGTAAGGGCACTCGTGATTCCTGGCACGGAGGACTCATGAGTGTGGGACTGGGGTTCGCCGTCGTCGGCCTCCTGCTGGCCAACGCGTTCTTTGTGGGCGCGGAG
The DNA here is from genome assembly GCF_016278765.1 of Demequina sp. Lineage (GTDB taxonomy): Bacteria > Actinomycetota > Actinomycetes > Actinomycetales > Demequinaceae > Demequina. The sequence goes on from NZ_JADQBE010000053.1 coordinate 1,394, forward strand.
TTCGCCATCATCTCCGCGCGGCGCAGCTCGATCGAGCCGCGCGCGCAGCAGGGGTCGCGCGCCGCCGCCACCGTGCTGTGGGCCATGGAGAATGTGTCGCTGATGCTCGCGACCGCCCAATTTGGCATCACCATCTGCTCGGTATCCCTGGGCGTGGTCGCCGAGCCGGCGATTGCTCATGGGATTGAGGGCCTGCTGCACGGCGTCATGAGCCAGACCGCCGCCCACGCGGTGGCGATAGCCATCGCACTGTTCATCATTGTGGGGCTCCATGTGGTGGTTGGCGAGATGATTCCGAAGAACGCCGCCGTCTCCAGCCCGGACCGTGCGGCGCTGGTGTTTGGGCCGCCCCTGGTGTGGATTGCGCGCTTCTCACGGCCGCTCATCGCCAGCCTCAACGCGGTCGCCAACGCCCTGCTGCGCATGTTCCGCATCGAACCCCGCGACGAGGTGACGTCCGCGTTCACGGCCGACGAGGTGCATCTGATTGTCTCGCGCTCAAGCGAAGAGGGCACGCTCACCGACGCGGAGGGTCTGCTCAAGGGAGCCATCGAGTTCTCCGACCACACGGCTAGGGACGTGATGATCCCTCTCGACGACGTCGTGTGCGTCACGAGGGGTGCCTCGGCGGAGGATCTGGAGCAGCTCGCGGTGTCGACAAGCTTCTCGCGCTTCCCGGTCCGTGACGCCGACGCGCAGGTGGTCGGATACTTCCACATCAAGGATGCGCTGCAGGTGCGTCCGGGTGAGCGTGAGGAGCCGCTGGCCGACTGGCGCGTGCGCGACATCGCGTCTGTGCGACCGGATGCCCAGGTGGAGGCCGTGATGGCCCTCATGAGATCCTCTGGGGCACACGTCGCTCTTGTCGACGACGGCGACAGCCCAGAAGGCGTCGTCTTCTTAGAAGACATCATCGAAGAGTTGGTGGGCGAAGTGCGTGACATGATCTCCCGCTCACAGTCCACCTAGCGCGCCCGGCGTCACATCGAAGTCTCAGAGATTGCTCAAGAAGTCTCTCAGTGGTCCCTTCGGCCTGGCCAGAAAGGTCACGAAACGGTTACACTCCTCGGGTGCCGTCTTTCTTGGGGTGGAAAAGGCGCCGATGAGAGACCACGCGCCGGAGGATATCTGTGACCACAGGAGATTCAATGCCTGGTCACATGGGCGACCTCGATTCCGGTTCGCCGGTGTCGCCGCCAGAGACTCCGGGTCACATGAATGACGTTGCCACGGAGGCGATGCCGACGCAGGCCTACCGCCCCATCGCCAAGGCGCCGTCTTCGCGCGGGTCTACCCAATTTTCGCGACGCATTCGTCGACTCACTGAGACCCACGAGATTCGCATCCGCACCACGCACCGGCGACGCAAGGTGTTGGCGCGCGGTGGAGTGCTTGCTGGCTTCGGGCTCGCCATGGTCGTGTACCCGATCATGGGAAACGTGGTCGAGTACCACTCGGGCGTCGAGACCGTTCCCGGCGTGGTGCTGGGTCAGACCCCCACCACCGGCCATGCGCTGCTCGGTGAGGGTCCCTCGCTGGTACCCACCGTCATCGCGTTGCCGTCGATCGCCGATCAAACTCAGGCGCTCGCGGTCGCGAGCGAGAAGTACAGCACCTCCAACCGGCTCCCCGACTGCAAGATGCCGTCCGCTTTCACCGGAGAGAACGGCCAGTTGAGCACCGATCAACTCTGCAAACTGTGGGGTGCGGACAACTACCTTCGCGCCGATGCGGCCCTGGCGCTCGCCGAGTTGAATGCGCAGTTCAAGGCCAAATTCGGGCGTGACCTGTGCATCCAGCAGGGCTATCGCTCCTACGCGGACCAGGTGCGAATTCGTGCCTTGCGCGGTTACATGGCCGCATCTCCCGGCACGTCGATGCACGGTTGGGGACTCGCGATCGACCTGTGCAGCGGTGACGACTCCGGCCCACCCAAGGCGTGGCTCGACGCCAACGCGTCCGCCTTCAGTTTCGAGAACCCCGCGTGGGCGAAGTACCGGAAGTTTGAGCCGTGGCACTGGGAGTACAAGCCGGGCGTCTCCGCCATCATCAGCTACAACGACACCTACTGGTCAGGCGGCGGCGGGGCCGACGGTGGAAACACCAGCGCGAGCACATCGACCGCCCCCGCTCAGACCACGGAGCCGGTCGCTCCCGCTCCGGCTCCAGTCGTGACCCCTGCGCCATCTCCCGTCCCCAGCCCTACCCCTGCTCCGGCCAAGGCGCCAGCTCCCGCCCCGTAGCAGCGGCCGCTAGCCCTGCGAGATCGAGCCCACGCCCGAGACGTCCTTCGTGACCGTCGGGTCGCCGTAGTAGATGACGTTGCCGGCGCCTGACACCTCCGCGTGGAGTGATTGCCGCAACCGCACGCTCACGGAACCCGCGCCGGACACGGAGACGGACGGCGACGCTCCGATGATCGAGTAGTCCTGGTCGATCCGCAGCGTGTTGCCGTCGACCTCCGTGGTGACGTGTGCCTGTCAAGCCGAGTCGGCGGTGACTTCCATCTCGAAGGAGTCTCCCTCGGTGGCCAGAAGATCTCCGCTCCCGGCCATAGTGATCTCGGTGAATCCGTCGACATCGCGGAGCTCGGACGTCGTTTCGCCGCTCAGGTCGTTGCGCAAGAGGACCGGGCCGTCGCCGTTGATGCTGCCCGCGCTGATGGCCAAGGCGGCAGCCGTGAGCGCAGCGGCGCCGATCGTGTTTCGCAGTCTCATGTGTCTCTCCTGGTGGTTGCTGCGCACCACGCTACGACCGGCAGCGATGCCCGGTCATCGCCCTGTGGGGTGAATGTTGACGGCCGGGTATCGGGGAACACCCTGACGGGGAAACCCCTGGCAGGTGAGGGTTTGCCTATCCTTCGGCCGCGCGTCCTTGGGGGCGGAAGAACTCGGCGATGCGGCGGGGAATCTCCGCCACCGCTGCCCTCACGCCCAGCTCCGGGTAGTCCTCCAGAGCCTCGATCGCTGCGTCGCGGCCCAACTGCACGAGCGCGGGCAGGTCCGCCGTGACCCATTGAGAGCGCGTGCCGATGCGGGGGCGGATCATGGTGACATCGTCGCGGATCTCGAACTCGTGGACGCGGGGGCTCGTGCGCACGGACGGAAGGGCGTCCCACTCAGGAGCGAGCCGCACGCCGATCACGTGGCGTGCCCCCAACTCGAAGGTCGCCTCAAGCGGCAGGTTCTGAACGACACCCCCGTCGACCAACAGGTGACCGTGAATCCTGGCCGGTCGAAAAAGACCCGGGACCGAGACGGAGGCGCAAATGGCGTCGGCGACGGACCCGCTGTCGAGGAGGACTACCTCGCGCGTCACCAGGTCGGTCGCGACTGCGCCGAAGCGTAGGGGCAAGTTCTCGATCATGAGGTCTGGGCCGGCGAGGCGGTCGATGGTCTTGCGCAGGCCGCCGGTGTCGAGGATGCCCAGCCCTGGCGTGAAGGAGAATGTGCCAAAGTCGCCCCACGATGACCCCACCACGATCTGTTCGAGCTCGTCGAGGTCGAAGCCCGCCGCGTAGGCGGCCCCGATGACCGCGCCCGCAGACGTACCCACCACGACATTCGGGTGGATGCCTCTGCTGGCGAGGATCTGAAGCACGCCGACATGCGCGGCGCCGAGCGCGCCGCCGCCTCCCAAGGCGAGACCGAGCAGCGGCTCGTAGCGAAGGTCCGGACTCTTGCCCATGTCTCTATCGTAGGAACGCCAAGGTACCGGCGCTCGCGGATCAGGCGTGCTGGACGGGTCCCACCTTGTCGATATAGCACCGCCCGCACAGCGACTCGTAGCTGGCCTGCTGACCGTCGATCGCCACCTGGGCGCCGTGGCTGACAAAGTGACCATCGATGCGGCGCGCGTTGAAGACCGCCTTGGCACCGCATCGGCAAATCGTCTTGAGTTCCTCGATGCTGTGGGCGATCTCGAGCAGCCGCAGGGAACCGGGGAAGGAGTGGGTCATGAAGTCGCCGCGCAAGCCATAGCAGAGCACTGGCACGCCGTGGGTGACGGCGACCACGAACGCCTCATCTACCTGGGAGGGCGTGAGGAACTGGGCTTCGTCGACAAAGACCGCGTCCGTCTGCCCCAGGGGACGATGCTCCTCCAGCGCGGCGATCAGCGAGGTGTCGTTCTGCAGGAGAACGTCCACGGCTCTCTCGATGCCCACGCGTGAGGAGACGGCGCGTCCCGCCTTGGTGTCCACGCCGGGCTTGACGAGCACGGGGTGCTGGTCGCGCTCCTCGTAGTTGTACGCGGCCGTCAGCAGCAGGGCCGACTTGCTCGAATTCATCGCCCCGTAGCGGAAGTACAGCTTCGCCATCGTGTTCCTTCCGGGCCGGTCGCGGGGCATGCACCGCTGAGAAGTCCGAGGGTGCCCCCGACAGGAGTCGAACCTGCGACCTACGGTACCGGAAACCGGCGCTCTATCCGCTGAGCTACGGGGGCATCGCGGGGCTCAGCCCCGCACCATGAAGGGTACCAGCGGGCCCGCTCAGGATTGGCGGGTTTGGAGGGGAGGCCACAACGGTTCTCGCACGCGGGGCGTTGGGTATGTATGACACCCCGCTCCCGAGGCGGCGGGCTCCGTCGCCGGGGTCACGTTCGGCGAGGACTCGGTTCAGGTGCAGTTCGCGCCCGACCCGGGCTACGAGCACTACGCGGGCACGACGTTCGACATCCCCTTCTGGGCCGCCGCTATCGATGGCGAGACCGCCGTGGTGCTTGGCGACCTGGTTGCTGGCGACAGGATCAACGCGTGGACCGGCGCCTGCCGCGAGTCGTACCCCGTGCAGTGCGAGGTCGAGGCGGTCACCTCCGCCTCGTAGCACGACCCTCGGCCGAGGCCCGCACGGGCAACCGATCGCCGACGCATCGGCCATGGACCTACGCGCCGATAGACTCAACGTGTGACTCCAGAAGAACTCTCCGCGACCATCGCCGTCTGCATCGAGGAGGGCATCGCCGCCGGCGAGATTGCCCTCACCAACGAGGACGTGGTCGAGGTGCGCGTCGAGCGACCCAAGGTGAGGGAGCACGGGGACTGGGCCACCAACGTCGCGATGCAGTTGGCCAAGAAGGCCGGCACGAACCCGCGCGCCTTCGCCGAGATCGTGGCTGCGCGGTTGCTGACCGTGGAGGGCATCGATGCGGCCGACGTCGCGGGCCCCGGGTTCCTCAACATTCGGCTCGCGGCGGGTGCGGCCGGCGAACTGGCGAGGTCGATCGTCCACGCTGGCAAGGACTTCGGCCGTGGCGAGTCCTTCGCGGGTGTGCACGTCAACGTCGAATTCGTCTCCGCCAACCCCACCGGCCCCATTCACCTGGGTGGCACGCGCTGGGCCGCGGTAGGGGACTCGCTCAGCCGCTTGCTGGAATTCCACGGCGCGACGGTGACGCGCGAGTACTACTTCAACGACCACGGTGTGCAGATCGACCGCTTTGCGGCGTCCCTGCTCGCGGCCATCAAGGGCGAGGATTCCCCCGAGGACGGCTACGGCGGCGCATACATCTTGGAGATCGCCGACCAGGTGCTTCAGGACGCGATGGAGGCCGGTGAACGGAATCCGCTTGAGCTTCCCCATGACCAGGCGCTCGAGTTCTTCCGGGTGCGCGGCGTGCACCTCATGTTCGACCAGATCAAGGAGTCGCTGCACGACTTTGGCGTGGACTTTGACATCTACTTCCACGAGGACTCGCTACACAAGTCCGGCAAGGTCGAGCGCGCACTCGACCAGCTCAAGGAGTCGGGGTCGCTGTATGAGTCGGAAGGCGCCTGGTGGCTACGTTCCACCGACTTCGGTGACGAGAAGGACCGCGTGGTCATCAAGTCCGACGGCCACCCGGCCTACATCGCGGGAGACATCGCGTACATCCGGGACAAGCACGAGCGCGGCGCGCAACTGTGCATCTACCTGCTGGGCGCGGACCACCACGGCTACATCGCCCGTCTCAAGGCGGGCGCGGCCGCGCTGGGCTACAACCCGGATTCGGTCGAGGTCATCATCGGCCAGATGGTGAACCTGGTGAAGGACGGCGCCCCCCTGCGCATGTCCAAGCGCGCCGGAACCGTGGTCACGATGGAGGATCTCGTGGACGTCGTCGGCGTCGATGCGGCCCGGTATGCCTTGACCCGTTCCAGCGCGGATGCGACGCTCGATATCGATCTCGACGTGCTCGCGTCGGCAACGAACGCCAACCCCGTGTTCTACGTGCAGTACGCCCACGCGCGCAGCGCCGGGGTGGCGCGCAACGCCGCGGAGTACGGAATGAGCAGGGACGAAGGCTTTGATGCCGCCTTGCTGACGCACGAGTCCGAGGCCGCACTACTGGGAGTGTTGGGCGAGTTTCCGCGCGTCGTCGCCCAGGCCGTCGACTTCCGGGAGCAGCACCGCGTGGCGCGCTACCTCGAGCGCCTCGCCTCCGCCTTCAACCAGTGGTACGACCGCACCCGCGTCACCCCGCAGGGGGATGAGCAGATCACGGACCTGCACCGCACGCGCCTGTGGCTCAACGACGCCACCGGGCAGGTGCTGCGCAACGGACTCGGGCTGCTGGGAGTCGGCGCCCCCGAAAGGATGTAGTTGTGGCCGTGTGGTCTCAGAGCGTGGCGCGCGCCGACGACGGCGCGCTCGCCGTGGGCGGCTGCGACGCGCGCGCGCTTGCCGCCGAGCACGGCACCCCGCTGTACGTGGTGGATGAGGCCGACTTCCGAGCCCGCGCGCGTGGCTTTCGCGAACACTTCGCGGCCGCGTTCGCTCGCCACGGCGCCCAGTGCGACGTGTTCTACGCGTCGAAGGCGTTGCTGAGCTCGCAGATCGCTTCTTGGGTTCTCGACGAGGGCCTGGGGGTGGACGTTGCCAGCGGGGGCGAGCTTGCGCTCGCCCTGCGCGGAGGCGTGCCAGGGGGGCGGATCACGCTGCACGGCAACAACAAGTCCGATGCCGAACTGATCCGCGCGCTCGAGGTGGGTGTGGGGCGCATCGTCGTGGATTCGATGACCGAGATCGAGGTGCTGGGCGCGCTGGCGGCTGCGGCGGGCGTCGTGGCGCCCGTGCTGGTGCGCGTGACCACCGGGGTGCACGCGGGTGGACACGAGCACATCGCCACCAGCCACGAGGACCAGAAGTTTGGCCTGTCACTCGCGACCGGTGCGGCGCTCGACGCGCTACGCGCGGTGCACGTGTCGCCGCGCCTCGAACTGCGCGGAATTCACACGCACATCGGCAGCCAGATCCTGTCGGTAGATGCCTTCAAGGATTCGGCCGAACGGATGCTGCGCCTCCGTGCCGACTTCGCCGTCGAGACCGGCTACGAGATGCCCGAGGTGGACCTCGGCGGCGGCTACGCGATCGCCTACACGCCCGAGTCCGAGTCGATGGACGTGGAGAGGGCCTCACGTGCAATCGCCGACGTCGTGGCCCAGGGCGTCGAGGCGGCGGGGGCTGGTTGGCCGCACATCTCGATCGAGCCCGGCCGGGCGATCGCCGGACCCGCCGGCATGACCCTCTACACCGTGGGCGTCACCAAGGACGTCGCACTGGACGGTGGCGGCTCGCGGCAGTACGTCGCGGTCGACGGCGGCATGAGCGACAACATGCGCACCATCACCTATGGCGCCGAGTACACGGCGGCCCTGGCCAATCGACACTCCGGTGCGCCGCCCGTGCTGTCCCGCGTGGTCGGCAAGCATTGCGAGAGCGGCGACATCGTGGTGCGCGATGTGGACCTGCCGTCCGACATTGCGCGCGGCGACCTGCTCGCCGTGCCGGCGACGGGCGCCTATGGCCGCGTCATGGCGAGCAACTACAACTCGGTGCTACGACCCGCGGTGGTCGCGGTGCGCGACGGTCGGTCCCGCGTGCTGATTCGCCGCGACACCATGGCGGATCTGCTCGATTGGGACGTCCCGCTGTAGCGACTCCCTCGCTGCATCGTCCCTGATAGACGGTCTTGCGGGCCGATCTTGGAACACTGACGCACGGCCTTCCGTTCCCGTATGTAGGTGGTCAATGCCGCCGAGTTGGACACATGAACGGGAGTGATACCCATGAGCGAGTCCGATAGGGAAAACCAAGAAGTCCACGAGGGCACCGAGACCCTTCTCAACATCGCCGACGAGGTGGAGCGCGAGCGCGAGCGGCGCGGCCGGAGTGAATTCGACGGACCCGACGAGCCTGAAGAGCAGGCGATGTCAGACGCCGCGGCATTCTCCGAGGACAACCCCGACATCGATGCCGACACCCGAGAGGATCACTAGTCGGGAGCGCACCATGCCGGCGCCGCTACGCTAGTTCAGGTCTGCCCACGCGGTGAGAGCGGACAACGCCTCGACGATTTCTGCCATGACCCGGTCATAGGTGGCTTGGTCGCGCGACCAGGGGTCGTCGAGGCTACGCAGCGGAGCGGGATCTCTCTCCTGTATTGCGGCGAGTGCCGCGATGGCGCCACGCAGGCGCTCGCGGGGATCCGCGCCGTGCGGAGTTTCTGCCTGCGCCGCCAACTCTGCTGCCTGCTTGAGGCCGAACACGTGACCGGGCAGTTCGCCCACTTCCCGCTGTATCCAGCGGGCGTGGCTTTCCGTGGCGACCAGCACGAGATCCGCGCGGGCGACCATCCGCGCCGTGAGTTGAGTCGGCCGATGCCTTGGCAACGTCAGGCCGTACGCGGCGGCTGCGCGTCGCATCTGAGGGGTGGCGTCCATTCCGGTCTCTGCGGAGATTCCGGCTGAGGTCACCTCGGCCGCATCGGCCCACTCGCGCGCCGCAAGGTAGTGCATCGCGGGGGAGCGACAGATGTTCCCGGTGCACACCATGAGGACTCTCGCGCGGTCAGCCACGTCTCCAGCCTAAGGCCCCAAAACGCGGTGCTCGTTGTGTCAGGATCGACGCATGAACGCACCCGTGAAACTCACACTGATCGGCGGCCCCACGGTCGCGCTGCACTACGCGGGCCTCACCGTGCTCACCGACCCGACCTTCGACCCGCCCGGCCCGCACAGCGGTCTCAGCAAGACCGAAGGGCCGGCCCTCACCGCCGAGCAGGTGGGTCCCGTTGACCTCGCGTTGGTGTCGCACGACCACCACCCCGACAATCTCGACGATGCTGGCAAGGAAGTGGCACGTGGCGCCTCCCTCGCGCTGACCACCATGAGGGGGTCGGAGCGAGTTCCCGGCCTGGTGGGGATGCGTCCCGGCGACACGCGCGTCGTGACGGGCAGGCACGACATCACCGTAACGGCCGCGGCGGCCCAACATGGGCCGCGCCACGTCGCCCCGCACACGGGTCCCGTCATCGGCTTCGTGCTACGGGCCCAGGGGTGGCCCACGGTGTACTTTTCCGGCGACAACTCATCCGTGGCGGTCGCCGGTCGCATCGCCGCCGATCACCCAGACGTCACGATCGCGTTGCTGTGCATGGGGTCCGCCAAGGTGGCCAACCGCGGCACGGCGCCGCTCACGCTCGACGCGTCCCGAGCCGCGCGCGTGGCGGCGTTCTGGCCCGACGCCACGATCGTTCCCATCCACGTGGACGGTTGGGCTCACTTCACCGAGCAGCGCGTCGTTGCGGTGGCTGGGCTTGCGCGCCGGGGCCTGGGCAACCGCGTGGTGGACCTGCCGCGCGGCATCGACACCGAGGTGGGCGGCCGAGCCTGATCAGCGTCGGCCCGGACAGCACCCTGTGGCGCCCGGTTGCGGGGCGCGCCTCGGCTAGGCTGGGCGCGTGTCTGAGCCAGCGAAGCCCGTAAAGATCGCCCTGTTCGGTCCCGGAACGGTCGGTACCCAAGTGGTGCGGCTGCTGACGGAGAACCGGGGCGATCTGGAGCAACGTGTCGGCGCTCCCATCGAGATCGCCGGCATCTACGTGCGCGACACCTCCGCGCCGCGCGACGCCGTGATCGACCCCGCCCTGCTGACGTCCGATGCGCACGCCCTGATTGATGACGCGGACCTGGTGGTCGAACTCATAGGCGGCATCGAGCCCGCGCGCAGTTTCATGCTGGAGTCGATCGGAGCGGGCGCCGCCGTGGTCACGGCCAACAAGGCGCTGCTGGCGGCCCACGGCCCCGAGCTGTTCGAGGCCGCCGACGCGGCCAACGTCGACCTCTACTTCGAGGCTGCGGTGGCCGGTGCCATCCCGATCATTCGCCCCGTGCGCGAGTCCCTCGCGGGCGACCATGTGAAGCGCATCCTGGGCATCGTCAACGGCACCACCAACTACGTGCTCGACCAGATGACCACCAACGCGCTCGATTACGACGTCGCGGTCAAGCAGGCGCAAGACCTCGGCTATGCGGAGGCCGACCCCACTGCCGACGTCGAGGGGCACGATGCCGCCGCCAAGGCCGCCATCCTCGCCTCGCTCGCGTTCCATCAGCGGGTTCACCTGGACGACGTGTACTGCGAGGGCATCACCGCGATCACCGCGGACGACGTGGCGGCGGCCGCCGAGGCGGGTCACGTCATCAAGCTGCTCGCGATCGTGGAGCGCACCGCGCAGGGCGTCACCGCCAAAGTGCATCCCGCACTCGTGCCGCTGGAGCACCCGCTCGCGGGAGTCCACGGCGCCTTCAACGCCGTCTTCGTCGAGGCCGAGGCCGCGGGCGAACTCATGTTCTACGGCCAGGGCGCGGGCGGCACTCCCACGGCGTCGGCCGTGTTGGGCGACATCGTCTCGGCGGCGAGGCACATCGCCCAGGGGGGACGCGGGCCGCGCGAGTCCCACTACGCCGACCTTCCCGTGCTTCCCATCGAGGCCTCGAACTCGCGTTTCCAGCTGCGCATGATCGTGCACGACGAGCCGGGCGTGCTCGCCGGCATCGCCAGCACCCTCGCGCAGCGTGGCGTGTCGATCGAGGCGGTTCGACAGAAGGCGGCGAGCGCCGACACCGGCCTGGCTACCATCGTGATCTCGACGCATCGCGCCCCCGAGGCCGACGTTGCGAAGGTGCTCGACGCACTGCGCGCCTCGGACGCCGTGACCGAGATTCGTTCCGTCCTCCGGATTGAAGGAGAGTAGTTGTGGCTCACCTGTGGCGCGGGATCATCAGCGAGTACCTGGATCAGATGCCCTTTGACGAGGGCGACCGCATCGTGTCGCTCGGCGAGGGCGGCACGCCGCTCATCTACGCCGCGAAGATCTCCTCCGAGGTGGGCGCCGAGGTGCTCGTCAAGTACGAGGGCATGAACCCCACCGGGTCGTTCAAGGACCGCGGCATGACGTCGGCGATCACCCAAGTGGTGAAGGACGGCAGCCACACGGTGGTGTGCGCTTCCACCGGCAACACGTCCGCGTCGGCCGCCGCCTACGCCGCCCACGCGGGGCTCCGCTGCGTCGTCATGATTCCACAGGGCAAGATTGCGGCGGGCAAGATGGCGCAGGCGATCGTGCACGGCGCGGACCTGGTCCAGGTGGACGGCAACTTCGACGAGTGCCTGGACATCGTCCGTGCCCTGTCGGAGAAGTACCCGATCGCGCTGGTCAACTCGGTCAACCCATATCGCCTCCAGGGTCAGAAGACCGCGGCCTTCGAGATCGTGGATCAGCTGGGTGAGGCCCCCGACATTCACATGCTGCCGGTGGGCAACGCGGGCAACATCTCGGCGTACTGGATGGGCTTCAAGGAATACGCCGACGCCGGCCGGGCCTCGCGCAGGCCCAAGATGTGGGGCGTACAGGCCGCCGGCGCGGCGCCGTTCGTGGTGGGTCACTCGATCAAGGACCCGGAGACGGTCGCGACGGCCATCCGCATCGGCAAGCCAGCGTCGTGGGACCTGGCCATTGCCGCCCGAGACGAGTCCGGGGGCTGGATCCGCGCGGTCACGGACGAGCAGATCCTGTCCGCCCAGGCGCGCTTGGCGGCCGAGGTGGGAGTGTTCGTGGAGCCGGCCTCCGCGGCCCCCATCGCGGGATTGTTGGCCGCCGCGGCCGCGGGCGAGGTGCCCCGCGGAGCGACCATCACCTGCACGGTCACCGGCAACGGACTCAAGGACACCGCGACCGCGCTCGGCGATCGCACGGTGGAACCGCAGGTCATTCCCGTGGACGTCGAAGCCGCGGCCGCGGCGCTTGGGCTGTAAGGGACATGCGGTACATCGCCGACCACGTCCGAGTCAGCGTCCCCGCAACCGCGGGCAACCTCGGCCCGGGCTTCGACGCGCTCGGCATGGCGCTGGGAGTGACCGACGAGGTCGAGGTGTGGGCGCTCGGCTCCCGCGCCATTGAGATCGAGATCGAGGGCGAGGGCGCCGACAGCCTTCCCCGCGATGAGAACCACCTGATGGTGCGCGCGATCCGGGCCGCCGCCGACGCCGTGGGCGCCTCCCACACGGGCCTGCGCATCGTCGCCCGCAACGCGATTCCGCACGGCAAGGGGTTGGGGTCCTCGGCCGCGGCCGTGGTGGCCGGCATCGCCGCAGTGCGGGGCCTCATCGCGGAGCCCGACCTGCTCGGGCCCGAGCGAATGCTTCGCCTCGCCACCCAGTTCGAGGGCCACCCTGACAACGCGGCGCCTGCGATCTACGGGGGTGCGACCGCAGCGTGGCAGGACGCGGACGGCGCGCACGCCGTCCCTGTCACGGTGGCATTGGGCATCGAGACGGCCGTGCTGATTCCGCGGTCGATCCTGCCGACCAAGCAGGCCCGCGCGGTCCTGCCGGGTTCTGTGCCTCACGCGGACGCCGCCTTCAATGCGGGCCGCGCGGCGCTGCTCGTGGCCGCCTTGGCGGGCGCTCCCGAGCGACTTCTCGCCGCGACCGAGGACCGTCTGCATCAGGACTATCGGGCCGCGATCATGCCCGCAGCGCATGCCATGGTCAAGCGCCTGCGCGGGCAGGGGCTGGCGGCTGTGGTCTCCGGAGCCGGACCGTCCGTGCTGGTCTTGGGCGAGAATCTTGGCGACGCCGGGCTCGAAACCGGGCTCCTCGACTGGGCCGACGGCGTCGGCGGCGACCACTGGCGGTGCGTGCACACCATCGGGCCTGTTGCCGGCGTCAACGTCACGAGCGGCTAGAAAACCTTCCGACGCGTCACGCCGTGCCTATTCGACGGTGTCGGCGACCGACTTGCCAGACCTGCGAAGGCGCGCCATGGTGCGGCTGCTCTCGCGCCGCTTGAGCTTCAGCTCGTACGCGCGCTTGCGCGGCTGTGGCACCGTCAGGTGGAACAGGGGACCCGCGAGGCGCACCAGGACCGTGGCGATCACGGCGACCCCGATCGAGATCACGGGCCGCGTTCCGTTGTACAGCAGCGCGTAGCAAACCGCTCCGGCCATGCCGGCAATCGCATTCGGTGGTCCCACGTACATGATCGACGAGGGCCTGCCCTGCAGCAGGTCCGTCAGGATGAGGCCGCCCACCGAGGCAAGGGTGCCGACGATGATGGCGGGCAACAGGTCTAGTTTGGCGATGAGCGCCGCGTTCGTGCCCACACACGCGAAGAGCCCGATGACGATGGTGTCGATCGGCCACAGCGCCGGCCCAAGCTTGCGGAGGTAATAGAGGAACAGCATGCCGAGTCCGGCCGCGCCCGCTGCGATGATGAGGTACCAGGGGTCTCGAAACGCGGCGGGGGGCAGGTTGCCCAGCAAGAGGTCGCGCACCAGCGCTCCTCCGAATCCCATGGCGGCGGCGAGCGTGAACACCCCGACGAGGTCGGTATGTTCGTCCTCGCCCGCCCGCAGGGTTCCGCCGAGCGCGCCAAAGAAGACCGCGAGCAGGTTGATGGCGAGGGGAAGTTCGAGAACGTCGGGAGGCGGCACGTTTCCAGGGTAGGCCCGCTCCGGGGCGCTCTCGTCCGCCGCGGGGCGCTCGCGTCCGCTGCGCGTTGGGGCGCCGTGGGGACGCGCCCGCCGGGATTCGAGTTGCGGAGTGAGTGCTCACTCATTTACGATGCGCGAGTGAGTTCACCCATACCGAGCCGGGCGCCCCGCATGTCGGTCGCGGACCGACGAGAGTCGATACTCGACGCCGTGGTGCCGCTGCTGCCGAGCCACGGCGCAGACATCACCACCAAGGACATCGCCGATGCCGCCGGCATCGCTGAGGGCACCATCTTTCGCGCCTTCGCCGACAAGGATGAACTCATCCAGCAGGCCGTCGCGCGTTTCATGGACCCCGAGCCCACGTTCTGTGCCCTCGAGAAGATCGATCCCGCGCTCGAGCTTGAGACCAAGGTGAGGGCCGTCGTCGACATCTTCCGGGAACGGTTCTCCGGTGTGGTGGGAGTAGTATCCGCGCTCGGTCATCGCAAGCCCCCACACGAGCACACGCGAGACCCACGTGCCGACGAGCGTGCCCGCGCCATCTTCGCCGCGCTGTTCGCGCCCGATGCCGATCGATTCAGGATCGACCAGGGCCTGGCGGTGTTCTTCATCAGGCTGCTGGCGTTCGGCTCGTCCATGCCGATGTTCACCGCGGACCGCGACCTGGACACCGAGCAACTCGTCGACTTCATTCTGCAAGGCATCGTCAAGGAAGGTCGCTAGCCCCATGCTGTGGAAACTCCTCGTGACATCGGTGGCGCCCTACAAGAGCCTGCTATGGGGCGTGCTGGTGTTCCAGCTCTCCCAGTCGATCGCCAACCTGTACCTGCCCGGCCTCAACGCAGACGTCATCGACAACGGTGTGGCAACGGGTGACACCGCCTACATCTGGCGCGTCGGCTCGATCATGCTCGGATTGGCATTTGTCCAGGCTGGCTGCGCGATCGCGGGCGTGTACTTTGGCGCAAAGCTTGCGATGCGCGTCGGCCGGGACGTGCGTGCCAGGGTCTTTGGGCGCGTCGGCACCTTCTCGGAGAACGAGGTGCAGCACTTTGGTGCGCCGTCGCTGATCACCCGCTCCACGAACGATGTGCAGCAGGTCCAGATGCTCGTGCTGATGAGCGCCACGCTCCTGGTCAGCGCGCCGTTCATGGCGATCGGCGGAGTCATCATGGCGCTTCAGCAGGACGTGGGGCTGTCATGGATCATGGTGGTCGCGATTCCCGTGTTGCTCGCGGGCATCGGCGCGGTGATCTCACGCATGGTCCCGCACTTCCGCCGCATGCAAAGGCGCATCGACCAGGTCAACAAGGTGCTTCGGGAACAGCTCACCGGCGTGCGCGTCGTGAGGGCATTCGTGCGGGAGCCGGAGGAGACGGCGCGGTTCGCCAAGGCCAACGCCGATGTCACCGAGTCCGCCTTGCTCGCCGGTCGCCTGATGGCCGTGATGTTCCCGTTTGTGATGGTCGTCATGAACCTCGGCTCCGTGGCGGTGCTCTGGCTCGGGGCCAGCCGGGTCGAGTCGGGTCAGACCGGCGTGGGCGCGCTGACGGCGTTCCTCACGTATCTGATCCAGATCCTGATGTCGGTGATGATGGCGACGTTCCTCTTTGTGATGGTGCCGCGCGCCGCAGTGGCCGCGGACCGCATCGGCGAGGTTTTGGAGACCGAGTCCACCGTGCGTCCGCCCGCCCAGCCGATCATGGGTATGCCCACGCCCGGCACCGTTCAGATGCGCGGCGTGGGGTTCTGGTACCCCGGCGCCGAACAGCCGGTTCTGTCAGAGATCTCGTTCACGGCGAAGCCGGGAACCATGACCGCGATCATCGGATCGACGGGCGCGGGCAAGACGACGCTGCTGAACCTGATTCCCCGGCTGTATGACGCGACGGTGGGCCAGGTCCTGGTGGGGGGCGTCGACGTCCGTGAGCTTGACATGGACGCGCTGTGGTCGTCGATCGGACTGGTGCCGCAGAAGCCTTACCTCTTTGCGGGCACCGTCGCCTCGACGCTGCGCTACGGCAAGCCCGACGCGACCGAGGAAGAGCTGTGGGAGGCGCTCACGGTGTCGCAGGCGCGCGGCTTTGTGGAGGCGATGCCGGCCCAGCTGGACACGGCGGTTTCTCAGGGAGGCACCACCGTGTCCGGTGGGCAAAGGCAACGCCTCTCCATCGCGAGAGCGCTCGTGCGCTCGCCACAGATCCTGCTCTTCGATGACTCGTTCTCCGCGCTCGACACCGCCACGGACGCGCGGCTGAGGGCGGCACTGCGCACAGCCGTCGCAGACGCCACCGTGATCGTGGTCGCGCAACGCGTCTCGTCCATCATGGAAGCCGACCAGATTCTGGTCATGGAAGACGGCCGGATCATCGACCGCGGCACGCACGCCGAACTGCTGGAGACGTCGGAGACCTATCAAGAGATCGTGTCCACCCAGTTGCGCGCGGAGGAGGTGGCATGAGCGCCGAAGAGAAGCCCGTAACGCGCCCGCCGGGCCGACCGGCACACGGCCCTAGCGGCGGTATGGCCGGAATGCCGGTGGAGAAGGCGCAAGACTTCCGCGGGTCGATTCGTCGGCTCACCAAGCTCCTGAGGCCTGAGGCGGGCATCGTGATCGCCGTGCTCGTGATTGGCGCGGTCGCCGTGACCCTGTCGGTGATCGGGCCCAAGATTCTGGGAGAGGCGACCACCACCATCTTCACGGGGTTCCTGACCGGCGAGGGTATCGATTTCGACAAGCTGCATCGCATCCTGGTGGGTGTGGCCGTGATCTATGTCGCCTCGTCGCTGCTGAGTTATCTGCAGGGATACATCCTGAACGGGGTCACGCAGCGCACGGTCTACCGCTTGCGCGAAAGGGTGGAGACCAAGATCAACCGGCTGCCCCTGAACTACTTTGACCGCCACCAGCGCGGCGATCTCTTGAGCCGCGTCACCAACGACATCGACAACGTGTCGCAGACCCTCCAGCAGACGCTGAGTCAGTTGTTCAACTCAGTATTGACCGTGCTGGGCGTGCTCATCATGATGGTCATCATCGACTGGCAGTTGGCGCTCGTCGCGATCGTCTCGATTCCGCTGACGATCGGCATCGTCACCATGGTGGCGAAGCGCTCGCAGCCCAAGTTCATCGACCAGTGGAAGCACACTGGAACGCTCAACGCGCAGATCGAGGAGGGTTACACGGGTCACGCGCTCGTCAAGGTATTCGGCCGCCAACGTGAGGTCGAGGCTACGTTCGCCCAGAAGAACGAGGAACTCTACGAGGCGAGCTTCGGCGCGCAGTTCATCTCCGGCATCATCATGCCGTCAGCCATGTTCGTGGGAAACCTGGTGTATGTCGGCATTGCCGTGGTCGGAGGGCTCAAGGTCGCCAGCGGCAACCTGCCCCTGGGCGACGTCCAGGCGTTCATCCAGTACTCGCGACAGTTCCAGCAGCCGCTCAGCCAGTTGGGTTCCATGGCCAACCTGCTGCAGTCCGGCGTGGCGAGCGCCGAGCGGGTCTTCGAACTCCTTGACGCAGACGATCAGACGCCCGGCGCGGCCGAGCCCGTCACCCCGGACGACTTCCATGGTCGGCTCGAGTTCGAGGACGTCAACTTCCGCTACAAGGAGGACGAGCCGCTCATCGACCACCTGTCGTTGACGGTCGAGCCGGGCAAGACGGTCGCGATCGTGGGCCCCACGGGGGCCGGCAAGACGACGCTCGTGAACCTGGTCATGCGCTTCTACGAGTTGGACGGCGGACGCATCCTGCTCGACGGCGTCGACACGGCGCACATGACGCGCGACGACCTGCGCTCGCGCACCGGCATGGTGCTCCAGGATGCGTGGCTGTTCGGCGGAACCATCCGGGACAACATCGCCTACGGCCGTCCCTCAGCGACGGAGGAGGAGATTCTCGACGCGGCCCGCATGGCGTACGTCGACAGGTTCGTCCACTCCCTGCCCGACGGCTACGACACGGTCGTCGACGATGACTCGGGCGCCCTGTCAGCGGGAGAGCGGCAGCTCATCACGATCGCGAGGGCATTCGTTGCCCGCCCCAGCGTGCTCATCCTGGACGAGGCGACCAGCTCGGTGGACACGCGCACCGAGCTCCTGGTCCAGCACGCCATGGAGCAGCTGCGCAAGGATCGCACCAGCTTTGTGATCGCCCACCGGCTGTCCACCATTCGTGACGCCGACGTGATCCTGGTGATGGAGGCCGGCGCGATTGTGGAGCAGGGCACGCACGCGGAGCTGCTGGCCGCTCACGGCGCCTATGCGCGACTCTATGAGGCGCAGTTCGCGGCCCCGCTCGACGAGGTGGACACGCCCATCGAGCCGGTGCACGTTCCTGCCGCGCCGGTCGCGTTGGACGCCGCTGTTGTTCCCGATCCGTCGCTGCCCCCGCATGCGGGCGAGGACACCGCCTAAGCGCACCCCAGGCGGTGTGGCCTCACGGCGAGGCTTTGGCGCCCGCGGCCTCGCGGTTGGCGAAGCGCTGCGCCCATCGAAGTCCTAGGACGGCGTCGTGTCTCGCGAGGTCGGGTTCGTGTCCGTGCGCCTGGGCGTGGGGGTCAACGCGTCGAGCAACGCGACAATGAGGGCGTACGCGAGGCCGTACGCCAGGATCGCGAAGAGTGTGGAGAATTCCAGCACGTACTGATTCTCGAAGGTCGTCGTGGGAAAGATGCCGCGGAAGGGCTCCAGAAGTACCGCGGTCATCTCGTAGAGCCAGGACACGAAGCCGACACCCGCGTTGGCGCCAAACAACTTCAGGGCGAAGCGTAGCAACAGGAAGATCCCGACGATCGAAAACAGGATGTCGACGATCCTCACGATGGCTGGGCGAATGGTCATGTGAACTCCCTTGACATCGACCGCGGCGGACGTCCGCTCCCGAACCGCGGATGGTAGTGGTGCACTATCTGCGTTTCCACGGTGCGCAACGGGACGGGCCGCTGTCAACTTCGCTGGAGGTGTCCCTGGTGACTCATGTCAAGATGCGCGCGTAGCCGGTGTCTTTGCACAGGTGCCAACGCCGGTGCTACGCTCTGAGTGCTCCCCGGACGGACCCAAGTGCCCCGGCGAGCGACATTCCACGTATAGCGCGTCGTGTACGACGACGTTCCCGCACCATGGCGCGCACGTGGGCAACTCGCACCTCTGGAGCCACCGTGGCTCGTGCGAGGAAAGGAATCTAGTGACTGACACAAGCGTGGCCGGCAACACCAATGCGGCCCTCACCGCCATGAAGCTTCCGCAGCTGCAGGCTCTTGCCTCCGAACTCGGCGTGGCTGGCGTGGCAAAGATGAAGAAGAGCGACCTTGTCGCCGCTATCAACAACGGTGGGGTAGCCCCCTCCCGCACAGAAAAAGATTTGAGTCCGGCCGACACTGCGGACAACGACTCGGACAAGCACGCTGATAAGCCGGGGGAGAACTCAAGCTACGACAGGGGCGAGACTCACACCGCGGACAAGCGCGACGCCGGTGGCGGGGGCGAGTCCGCCGAGTCCGCCGCAGAGCGCGCGCGCCGAGCCAAGGAGGCAGTCGCCATCGCGGCCACCGGCGAGTCGAGCCACGACGGTAACGACCGCCAGGGCGGCGGCAATGACCGCAACCAAGGTGGCAACCGCAACCAGCGTGGAAGCAGCGACCGTAACCGGGGCGGCAATGACCGCAACCAGGGTGGCAACGATGGCAACCAGGGTGGCGGCAATGACCGCAACCGGGGCGGTAACGACACCTCGCAGAACAACTCGAACCAGGACGACGACGATCGTTCGGGCCGCAGACGCCGGGGACGCGGCCGCAGCCGCGGACGTGGCCGCGATAGCCAGCAGGGGATGAGCACCGGTCCCGCCGAGTCCTACGACGAGGACGATGTGAGGGACGACGAGGAATTGACCCCGGTTGGCGGAATCCTGGATGTGCTCGATAACTACGGATTCATCCGCACCACCGGCTACCTGCCCGGCAAGACCGATGTCTACGTCTCCATGAACCAGGTGCGCACGTACGGCATGCGCAAGGGTGACGCCGTCACCGGCGCGGCCCGACTTCCGCGTGCGGGGGAGCGTGGCCAGCGTCAGAAGTTCAACGCGTTGGCGCGCATCGACGCGGTCAACGGCATGACGCCGGAAGAGGCTAAGACTCGTCCCAGTTTCGGCGACCTGACTCCTCTGTATCCGCAGACGCGCCTCCACCTCGAGACGGATTCTCGCAACCTCACGAATCGCGTGATCGACCTGGTCTCACCGATTGGTAAGGGCCAGCGTGGACTGATCGTCTCGCCCCCCAAGGCCGGTAAGACTCTGGTGCTGCAGTCGATCGCGAACGCGATCGCGGTCAACAACCCCGAGGTCCACCTCATGGTGGTGCTCGTGGACGAGCGACCTGAAGAGGTGACGGACATGCAGCGCACGGTCAAGGGAGAGGTCATCGCGTCGACCTTCGACCGTCCGGCCGAGGACCACACCACGATCGCCGAACTCGCGATCGAGCGCGCCAAGCGTTTGGTCGAGATGGGCCAGGACGTGGTGGTGCTTCTCGACTCGATCACCCGCCTGGGCCGCGCCTACAACCTGGCCGCCCCCGCATCGGGACGCATCCTGTCCGGAGGCGTTGACTCGTCGGCGCTGTACCCTCCCAAGCGCTTCTTCGGCGCCGCGCGCAACATCGAACACGGCGGCTCGCTCACCATCCTCGCGACTGCTCTTGTGGAGACCGGTTCCAAGATGGACGAGGTCATCTTCGAGGAGTTCAAGGGCACCGGCAACATGGAGCTCAAGCTCTCGCGTCAGCTGGCCGACCGTCGCATCTTCCCCGCTGTGGACGTCAACTCGTCCGGAACGCGACGCGAAGAAATCCTGATCAGTCCCGAAGAGCTCAAAGTCAGCTGGCAGCTGCGTCGCGTCCTGACCGGACTCGAACAGCAGCAGGCTATCGAGCTGCTCATCGGCAAGCTCAAGGAAAACAAGACCAACGCGGAGTTCCTGATGCAGGTCGCGAAGACCTCGCCCAACAAGGAAACCGACAAGGACTAGTTTCCGCTCGCGCGACAGGGGACTAGTTTCTGCTCTCGTGACGAGGGCCCGATGCCAACTCAGGCATCGGGCACCTGCGCGTGCTGGTGAAGGGCAGGCCCGCGGCTCCGCGCGGGCCGTCTCCGTCCATGCACTCTGGCAGGAGTTGCGTGCCTGAAAGTGGCCCGATTTGGGCACTCACCTCCTGCTAGCAGGTTGGAGTCGCGCCTCCACGATGGTCGCCACTCGCTCGCGACACCACTCGGGGCGTCGCACGATGTCGTCCCACCCAAACCGCACCGTGAGGTAGCCCGCCGCCGCGAGGTCGACGTCGCGATTGCGGTCGTCGCTCCGGTCCTTCGGGCTCGAGTGGTAGCGGTCGCCGTCGAATTCCACGACCAACATGGCGCGGCGGTGCAGCATGTCCGCAGTCGCTCGGCGCCTCCCCAGGCGTAACTCGACCTGCCACTCGAAGTCGTGGAACCGCCGGTCGGTGAACGTCTCGTGTCGTGCGCGCACCTCGAGCGGTGACGTGGCGCCGACAGCGAACCAGCCCAACACGCGCTCCAGATCCCTCCTTCCCGCGACCCGCGGCGCTCGCGCTGCCTCGCGCCGCACCTGGCGCCAGCTGCAGACCCGCGCCCACAGCGCCTCGTACAAGAGATTGCGACGGTCACGCGGTGCCGCATACCTCCATGCGTCAAGCAACGCGCGCTCCGGCGTGGTGCACGCGACGCCGCGGGGAGCGCAGCTTTGTTGCAGCGGTCCGGTCTGATGGACCTTGACCCACCTGGGTGCATTCATGCGATCGCCGTTGGGCACTACGACGTGAGCGATGGCGGGCGGAGGTAGGTCGGCCGAGCACAGGTGGAGCGCGAGCGCTCCCGTCACCAGCCCGCGCTGGGCCCAGAGGTTGATGGCCTCGCCTGTCACCACGGGATGACTCGCATGGGTGGCCGCGGCGTACACATCCGGCAAGAGCCGCACCAGGGCGCCGCTGCGAAGCGATGAGTCGAGTTGGTGGCGGCTCCACCGAGCGATCAGTTGAGCGCGGCTGAAGGCGTGAGGGTTGTCATGAACGTACGCGGCGAGCGAGACGGTCGCGTCACGGCGCGTGGCGAGTTTGCTCATGGGCGTAGCCGACCAGAGGTGCCGAGGCGAAGGTGCCGGTGCAGTCGTATCTGTGGATAGTTTTGGTCCCCAGCAGGAGTTCAGTGCGCTTAAGTTCCCATATGTGGCACTCAACCCCTGCCAGCGCGATCGGGGCGGGGCGGGGCGGTGCGGACGACGCGCGGGGCAGGGTGCGGACGAGCAGTGGCGGGAACAGCGTGTAGCCGGAGGGCGTTCCACTCTGGCAGAATAGAACGCTGGCTGGCCGGTTCACCGTTGCAAGGTATGTGTACGGACCCGGCAGCACACCTAAGGGAGATCATGAAGAAGGACATCCACCCCGAGTACGTGGCCACCACTGTCACGTGCACCTGCGGCAACGAATTCGAGACCCGCAGCACCGTCACCTCCGGCAAGATCAACGTCGAGGTCTGCTCGGCCTGCCACCCGTTCTACACGGGCAAGCAGAAGATCATGGACACCGGAGGCCGCGTCGCCCGCTTCCAGAAGCGCTACGGGACCAAGGACTAAGCGAGCGGACGTCGCGACAACGTGGCCGAAGCATTCGCAGCCGTCCAGCCGCTGCTGGACGAGTACGAGGACATTGAACGTCAGCTCTCTGACCCCGCGGTTCATGCCGATGGGGGCAGGGCGCGCACCCTCGGGCGGCGCTTCGCCGAATTAGGACGCGTTGTCGCGGCGCACCACGTTTGGGAGGCGGCGCAGGACGACCTGGCCGCCGCCAGAAGCATGGCCGAGGCCGATCCCGAGTTTGCCGACGAGGTCCCCGCCCTGGAGGCGGCCGTCGAGGACGCCACGGAGAAGCTGCGCCGCATTCTCATCCCTCGCGACCCTGACGACGGCCGCGACGTCATCCTCGAGATCAAGTCTGGCGAAGGCGGCGAGGAATCGGCGCTGTTCGCCGGCGACCTGCTCAAGATGTACCTGAAGTTCGCGGAGACCAAGGGCTGGAAGGCCGAAGTCCTCGAGGCGACCGAGACGGACATGGGCGGGTTCAAGGACATTTCCGTCGCGCTGAAGTCCAAGGGAAACCCTGAGCCGCAGGACGGCGTGTGGGCCCAACTCAAATATGAGGGAGGCGTGCACCGTGTCCAGCGGGTGCCTGCCACCGAATCACAGGGGCGCATCCACACCTCCGCGGCGGGGGTGTTGGTCTATCCCGAGCCCGACGCCGTCGAAGAGGTCGAGATCGACATGAACGACGTGCGCGTCGACGTGTTCCGTTCATCCGGCCCTGGCGGGCAATCCGTCAACACCACCGACTCGGCCGTGCGCCTCACCCACGAGCCCACCGGCATCGTGGTGAGCTGCCAGAACGAGAAGAGCCAGCTCCAGAACAAGGAGTCCGCACTCCGCATCCTGCGCGCCCGCCTCTTGGCCGCGCAGAAGGAGGCGGCGGACGCCGAGGCGCACGACATCCGGAAGTCTCAAGTGCGCACCGTGGACCGTTCCGAGCGCATTCGCACCTACAACTATCCCGAGAACCGCATTGCGGACCACCGCACCGGTTACAAGGCCTACAACCTCGACCACGTGCTCGCTGGCGACCTGGGCCCCGTGATTCAGTCCGCGATCGACGCCGACGAGGCCGCGCGGCTCGACGCGCACGGGGACTAGTGGCGCGACTGAGCGAACGGGTACGCGATGCTGCCCGCACACTCGCGGCAGCCGGCGTCCCCTCTCCAGAGCACGACGCGCGCGAGCTTGCCGCACACGTGCTGGGCGAGCCGCGGTACCCGGCGCTCGAGCCGCTCCGCCTTCCCGACAGTTTTGACAGCGACTTTGCGCTGGCGGTGTCGCGCCGCGCGGCCCGCGAGCCCTTGCAGCACATCCTCGGGTACACGGGGTTTCGCCATGTGACGCTCGCGGTCGACCCGGCGGTGTTTGTGCCGCGACCGGAGACGGAGGTGGTGGCGGGGGTGGCAATCGACGAGGCGACGCGACTCGCCGCCGATGGCCGTGTCCCCCTCATCGTCGACCTCTGCTCCGGCTCGGGCGCCATCGCGGCGTCGGTAGGCGACGAAGTGCCCACGGCCACTGTGGTAGCCGTGGACGTTTCCGCGGACGCCGCGCGCGTGACGCGCGCCAACCTGGCGGCCGCCGGAAAACCGGAGTCCCGGGTGGAGTTAGGCGACGTCGCCGACCCGTCGCTGTTTGCGGATCTCGACGGGCGCGTCGACGTGGTCGTGTCGAACCCGCCCTACATCCCGCCGGGTGCCATTCCGCGAGACCCCGAGGTGCGCGACTATGATCCCGTGCTTGCGCTCTTCGGCGGCGGGGAGGATGGACTCGACGTGCCCCGCGCCGTGATCGCGGCGGCGGCGCGCCTGCTGAGGTGCGGCGGACTGCTCGTCATGGAGCATGCCGACGTGCAGGGCGCCCAGGCGTGCGACGCCGCGGCAGCGACAGGCGAGTTCAGGCAGATCGAGACGCGCCAAGACCTCACGGGTCGCGATCGAATGCTCGTGGCGCGACGGCGCTGACACGGCGCCTGACCTTCCCCGTCATGCCACACTAGGGTCGTGATTCTGCCCTGTTTCGACCCCGCCACGTGGGGCCCGTCGCTCGATGCGGCCGTCCACGCGTTGTCACGCGGCGAGGTGGTGGTCCTGCCCACCGACACGGTGTATGGAGTGGGATGTGATGCCTTCCAGCCCGAGGCCGTCGCCCGCGTACTCGCCGCCAAGGGCCGCGATCGGCAGATGCCGCCTCCCGTTCTCATCCCCTCGGCGCAGACCGTCGACGGTCTTGCGCGCGACGTGCCCGCGCCCGCGCGCGCGCTCATGGAGGCTCTCTGGCCGGGCCCGCTCACGGTGATCGTGTCGGCCCAGCCGAGCCTTGCGTGGGACCTGGGCGAGACGCGCGGCACGGTCGCGCTGAGGGTTCCGGATCACGCGGCAGCGCTCGCGCTCCTGGCCCGCACCGGTCCTCTGGCGGTCACCAGCGCCAACCGGACCGGCAACTCCGCAGCCACCACGGCGGACGACGCCGAGCGCCAGTTGGGTGACGCCGTGTCCGTCTATCTTGATGGCGGCGACAGTCCCTTGGGGGTGGCGTCGACCATTGTGGACGCGACCGGCCCCGCGCTGCGCATCGTCCGCGAAGGCGGAGTGAGTGGGGATCGGCTCGTTGAGATCGTGGGCGCGCAGGCTTTCGGCGAGGGGATGGTGCCTAAGTGAAGGTCTACCTGACGCTGCTGATCGTGTCCGCGCTCGTCACCTACGTGGCGACTCCCGCGATGCGGCACCTCGCGATTCACCTGGGAGCCGTGACGGCGGTCCGCGAACGCGATGTCCACTCGGTGCCCACCGCGCGCCTCGGGGGCGTCGCCATCTTCTTGGGACTCGCCGCCGGGTTGGTGCTCGCGTCGACCATCCCATTTCTGGCGGGAGTGTTCGAGGTCTCCCACAGCGCGTGGGCTGTCATGGCCGGTGCTGGATTGGTGTGTGCCGTTGGCGTCGTGGACGACGTCTGGGACTTGGATTGGATGGCCAAGCTCGCGGGCCAGATCCTTGCGGCCCTGCTCATGGCGTGGGGAGGCGTTCAGTTGGTGGCCCTGCCTATCGGCGGCCGCACCATCGGCGACAGCTACCTATCGCTCATCGCGACCGTGGTGGTGGTCGTGGTCTCCATCAACGCCGTGAACTTTGTGGATGGACTCGACGGGCTTGCCGCGGGCCTGGTCGCCATCGGAGGCGTCGCCTTCATGGTGTACACCTACGCGCTCGCGCGCGACGCCTCGCCTGGGGACTACTCCTCGTTGGCGACGCTCATCGCCGCGGTGATGGTCGGCGCATGCCTCGGGTTCCTTCCCCACAACGTGCACCCGGCCCGCATCTTTATGGGCGACTCCGGATCGATGGTCCTCGGCCTGGTCTTCGCGGCCGCTGCAATCACGGTGACGGGACAATTTGACCCTTCTGTCGTGGGTCAACGCGTTCAGCAGATTCCCGCCTTCTTGCCGATGCTGCTACCGCTCGCCGTCGTGGCGATCCCGCTGCTCGACATGGGATTGGCGTTCCTGCGTCGCATCGGGAAGGGACAGTCGCCCTTCCAGCCCGACGCCCACCACTTGCACCACCGGCTCCTGAGGTTCGGTCACTCGCACCGGTGGGCTGTCGCGGTGCTGTGGCTGTGGACGTTCGTGTTCTCGTTCTCTGCGGCATCGGTGGTGTTGGTGCGGCTGCGCTACTCCGCGCTCATGCTCGCAATCGGGTTGCTTGCTGCGGCCGCCATCACGTTCTCGCCCGGTCTACGCCGCTTCTTTGCGCGACTGTGGCGCGGAGCGGGCGCAGCCGCGGCGCCGGCGCGCAAACTAGCCCAGGAGGGTCGGGACGCGGCGCCAAGCGTCCACAAGGAGGCAAAGCATGGCGAATGACAGCAACCGTTCGGAGTCTCGTGCGTACCGTTGGGCGCTCGTCGCGACGGGTATCGTGCTGGCGGTGATTGCCGTGGCGAGCGTCGTCGTGGCTGCCGCATGGCGAGGCGCGGATGGGGTGTGGTCCGCGCTCGCCGGAGTGGCGGTTGCGGCCGTATCCGGCATGGTCACTCAAGCCGCCATGATCGCGGGTCATCGCCGTGACCCCATCGTCTTCGCCGGCATCGTGGGGGGTGCGTGGCTGGCGAAGATGTTCGTGATTGTGATCGGCTTGCTGCTCCTAGGTCGCATCGAGGGCATCGACCGCGGGACCTTTGGCACCGTCACCTTGGTGGGTGTGGGTGCAACCTTGGCGATAGACCTGTTTGCAGTGAGGCGAGCGCGGATCTCATACGCCGGATCGAGTTCTGGTGGCGACCGGTCATAGGTTAGGCTTGCGACCAGTCCCACACAGACAAGGGCGCCATGTGTGCACGTGCCCTGCCGCCCACCCCAGGGAGAGATGCGAGTGCTGAACCTGGCCGCCACCGTGCTGACGGCAGTCGACAACGGCGACGCCGAAGCCCCGTCACGGAACTTCTTCCAATGGCTCTTTGGATCCGACGGCTTTCACGCGCCTTCCATCGCGGATCTGAACCCGGAGCCATTGCTGTTCGGCGGCACCATCTTCGAGTTCAACCGGATCACGTTCGTGCGCGTGGTCGCTGCCGTCGTGATGATCGGCATCTTCTGGCTTGCTACGCGCAGAGCCAGGGTGGTGCCCGGTCGCGGGCAGGGTGCGATCGAATGGATCGTCGACTTCGTTCGCGTCCAGATCGTCGAACTCATCATGGGCGAGGAGCGTGCCAAGAAGTACCTCGCGTTTCTGACGACGCTGTTCATTGCGGTGGCGTTCTTCAACGCGACCGGCGTGATCCCCTTCCTCAACATCGCCGGCACCTCGTTGATCGGCTTGCCGATCATCATGGCGCTGTGGGTCTATGTGTTGTACCTGTCGGAGGGTGTACGCCAGCAGGGCTTCGGCCACTTCCTCAAGTCGAACCTCTTCCCGCCCGGCGTGCCGTGGCCCATCTACTTCCTGCTCACCCCGATCGAGGCGTTGCAGGTCTTTGTCCTGAGGCCGGGAACGCTCGCACTGCGACTCGCGGCCAACATGATCGCCGGACACCTGCTGCTGGTGCTCACGTTCGCCGCCACGCAGTACTTCCTTTTTGAGGCGACGGGAGTGCTCAAGGGCGTTAGTGTCATCTCGCTTGCATCCGGATTTGCGTTTACCCTGTTCGAAATCTTCGTGGCGCTCTTGCAGGCCTATGTCTTCACCATCTTGTCCGCCGTCTACATCAATCTGTCGCTCGAGGACGAGCACTAATACGTTGCGGTTTCTGCCGCACAACACGGAAGGAAACACTGTGGATACCACCATCCTCGCCGAACTCACCGGCAACATCTCGACGATCGGCTACGGCCTCGCCGCGATCGGCCCCGGCATCGGCCTTGGCATCCTGATCGGCAAGACCATCGAGGGCATGGCCCGTCAGCCTGAGGCATCCGGCCAGCTGCGCGCCACGATGTTCCTCGGTGTCGCCTTCGTCGAGGTGCTCGCACTCCTCGGCCTGGTGACCGGATTCATCTTCGCCTAATGAGTGCCTTGATCGTCGCGGCGGAAGAGGGTGAAGCCACCTTCAACCCGATCCTGCCCACCAACTACGACCTGTTGTGGTCGTTCGTCATCTTCGTCACCATCGTGGTGGTCTTCCAGCGCATGCTGCTGCCACGCTTGCAGAAGGTGCTGGACGAGCGTGCAGAGCTGATTCAGGGCGGCATCTCGAAGGCGGAACAGGCGCAGGCCGAGGCCGCCGCGGCTCTTGAGGAGTACACGGCGCAGTTGCGTGAAGCCCGCACGGAGGCCGCGAAGATTCGTGAGGACGCTCGCAATGAGGCCGCGCAGATTGTCGCGGACGGCCGTGAGAAGGCCGTTCTTGACGCCCAGCGCGTGTCGGAGACCTCCAGCAAGCAGATTGACGCCGAGCGCCAGCAAGCGGTGGTGTCGTTGCGCGCGGAGATCGGCTCCCTTGCGACGGAGCTTGCGTCGCGCATCGTGGGCGAATCCCTCGCCGACGACGCACGTCAGCAGCGCCTCATCGACGGCTTCCTGGACGAACTCGAGAGTTCGGTCAAGGAGAAGAGCTGACGATGAAGGGAACCAGCCAGCGCGCTCGTGACGTGGTGCTCCGCGCCTTTGACCCGGTCGCCTCGGCGGCAGGCAAGGACGGAACCAAGCTCGCGAGCGAACTGTTCGCCGTGGTTGACGGCCTTGACCGTTCGGGGTCGCTCAGTCGCGCGCTCACGGATCCGTCGCGGCCCGCCGACCACAAGGCGAAGCTGGTCCAGCAGTTGTTTGCCTCCTTCGACGAGCGCGTGAGGTCCGTGGTGGCCGACTTCGCGAGAGCGCGATGGTCGGAAGAGCCAGACCTCGCCGAGTCGATCGAAGACGCGGGTTCGCTTGCTCTCTTGGCGCACTCCGAGGCTGAGGGCACGCTGCAGCAGGTGGAGGAAGAACTCTTCCGGGTCGAGCGCGAGCTGATGGCGCATCGCAGCCTGCTCACCGCTCTGGGCGATCGTTCCACGGAGGCCGCACACCGGGTGGCGTTGCTCAGGGATGTCATGGGCGCCAAGGTGAGCCCCACCACCCTCGCTCTTCTTGAGCGGAAGGTGGCAGCACCCCGCAGCACGCGCCTGCTGAGCGCGGTCCGCGAACTTGTGCAGGTCGCCGCACAGCGTCGTGAGCGGCTCGTCGCACGCGTGACCGCCGCGGTCGAGCTCAGCGCCGAGCAACGCACCCGCTTGGCCGGGCTCCTCAAGGAGGCGTACGGCCACGAGATTCAGGTGAACGTGGCCGTCGACCCCGAGGTGTTGGGCGGCATCAAGGTCCAGGTCGGTTCCGAGGTGGTGGACGGCACGATCGTCTCCCGCCTGGCCGACGCACGACGACGACTTGTCGGCTGACAGCCGACGTACGACATCCGCTTTCCCAGCGGCATCGACAGGAGAGTATGAAATGGCCGAGTTGACGATCAGCCCCGACGAGATCAGGGCCGCGCTCGACGCTCACGTGAACTCATTTGAGCCTCAGGGCACCAAGACCGAAGAGGTCGGCACTGTGGTCCTCGCGTCCGACGGCATCGCGCAGGTCGAGGGTCTTCCCGGGGTGATGGCAAACGAGTTACTGCGCTTTGAGGACGGTTCGCTTGGACTCGCGCTCAACCTTGATGTGCGCACCATCGGCGTGGTGGTGCTCGGCGAGTTCACCGGCATCGAGGAGGGCCAGGCCGTGCACCGCACGGGCGAGGTCCTCTCAGTCGAGGTGGGCGACGGCTACCTGGGCCGCGTGGTTGACCCGCTCGGCAACGCGATCGACGGCCTGGGAGAGTTGAAGACCGAGGGTCGCCGTGCGCTCGAGCTCCAGGCTCCCGGCGTGATGCAGCGCAAGTCGGTTCACGAGCCTTTGCAGACCGGGCTCAAGGCAATCGACGCGATGATCCCGATCGGCCGCGGACAGCGCCAGCTGATCATCGGCGACCGCCAGACGGGCAAGACCGCGATTGCGATCGACACCATCATCAACCAGAAGGACAACTGGGATTCGGGCGACCCCGCCAAGCAGGTGCGGTGCATCTATGTGGCGATCGGCCAGAAGGGCTCCACGATCGCCGCGGTGCGCGGCGCACTCGAAGACGCTGGCGCCATGCAGTACACGACGATCGTGGCCTCACCCGCGTCCGACCCTGCCGGCTTCAAGTACCTCGCGCCCTACACCGGCTCGGCCATCGGCCAACACTGGATGTACGGCGGCAAGCACGTGCTGATCATCTTCGATGACCTGTCGAAGCAGGCCGAGGCGTACCGAGCCGTGTCGCTGCTGCTGCGCCGCCCGCCGGGCCGCGAGGCATACCCGGGCGACGTCTTCTACCTGCACTCCCGTCTGCTGGAGCGGTGCGCGAAGCTGTCCGATGAGATGGGTGCCGGTTCGATGACGGGCTTGCCCGTGATCGAGACCAAGGCAAACGACGTTTCCGCCTACATCCCCACCAACGTCATTTCGATCACCGACGGCCAGATCTTCTTGCAGTCCGACCTCTTCAACGCCAACCAGCGCCCCGCCATCGACGTCGGCATCTCGGTGTCGCGCGTCGGCGGTTCCGCGCAGGTCAAGGCGATGAAGGGCGTGTCGGGAACCCTGAAGATCGACCTGGCGCAGTATCGGTCGCTTGAGGCCTTCGCGATGTTCGCGTCCGATCTCGACGCGGCCTCGCGCCAGCAGTTGACCCGCGGCGCGCGGCTCATGGAATTGCTCAAGCAGCCCCAGTACTCGCCGTACCCGATCGAGGAGCAGGTGGTGTCCATCTGGGCCGGTACCAAGGGCAAGCTCGACAAGATTGCCTTGAGCGACGTGTTGCGCTTCGAACGTGAACTCATCGACCACCTCCGCCAGTCCAGCAAGGTCTTGGACCACATTGCTGGTACCGGGAAGATGTCCGAGGAGGACGAAGCCGAGTTGCACACGTCCGTCGACAGCTTCGTCGAGACCTTCCTCGAGTCCGCCAACGCGGAACTGACCACCGACGCGAGCATCGCGGGCGGCGGCGAGGCCGAGGTTGAGCAGGAGCAGATCGTCGCGGCGCGGCGTTCCAAGAGCTCGGCGAAGAAGTAGCTCGTGGCCGGCCAGCAGCGCGTCTATAAGGCGAAAATCAAGTCGACCCAGTCGCTGAAGAAGATCTTCCGCGCGATGGAGTTGATCGCCGCCTCGCGCATCGCAAAGGCACGCGAACGGGTGGCGGCCGCAGCTCCATATTCGCGCGCCATCACGCGCGCGATCTCCGCCGTCGCCAATCACTCCGATGTCGAGCACCCGCTCACCAGCGAGCGTCTGGATACTCAGCGCGTCGCCGTGCTCGTGATCACCGCCGACCGTGGGATGGCGGGCGCCTACTCCGCCAACGCGATCCGCGAGGCGGAGCGCTTGAAGGAGCGCCTCGAGGAGGCCGGCAAGGAGATCGTTCAATACGCGACGGGCCGTCGCGGCGTGTCCTATTACACGTTCCGCCATCGCGAGCTTGCGGGGCGGTGGACGGGCGATTCCGACGGTCCCACTCACACCGTGTCGAATGAGGTCGCGAGGGAGTTGCTGCGCGCATTCACAGCCCCGGTCGAAGAGGGTGGGGTGTCGGAGCTTCACGTGGTGTACACCCACTTCACGTCGATGGTCTCTCAGCAGCCGCGTGTGGTTCGCATGCTTCCCCTTGAGATTGTCGAGGGGGTGGCGGAGCCGGACGAAGACATGGAACCGCTGTACGACTTCGAGCCGAATGCGGAGGACGTGCTGGATGCCCTGCTGCCACGTTACATCGAGTCCCGCATCTACAACTTCATGTTGCAGGCCGCGGCTTCCGAACTCGCCAACCGTCAGTCCGCCATGAACACGGCAGTGTCCAACGCGGAAGACATCGTTCGTCAATACACGAGGCTCGCCAACTCGGCGCGCCAGTCCGAGATCACCCAGGAAATCAGCGAGATTGTGTCGGGCGCGGACGCGCTCGCCGCCTCGTGACCGGAAGAGAGCAACCCATGACTCCCACCGCAAAGACCGCGTCGAAGGCGCCGGCGAAGAAGACGACCGCTAAGAAGGACCCGGCCACGAGCACGCCAGCGGCCGAAGGCGGCGTCGTCGGCCGCGTCGCTCGCGTCATCGGCCCCGTTGTGGACATCGAGTTCCCGGTCGACGCTCTGCCGGGCATGTACAACGCGCTCACCACCGAGATCGACCTGTCCGCGCAGGGCGAGGGCGGCGGCGGCGTGCTGCACATGACTCTCGAGGTTGCCCAGTATCTCGGGGACAACATGATTCGCGCCATCGCGCTCAAGCCCACCGACGGCCTGGTCCGTGGCGCCAAGGTGGTCGACACCGGTGCCCCGATCTCGGTGCCCGTCGGCGATGTCACCAAGGGACACGTGTGGAACGTGACCGGGGAGCTCCTCAACGGCAAGGAGGGCGAGACGGTGGAGATCACCGAGCGCTGGCCCATCCACCGCAAGCCCCCGTCCTTCGACCAACTTGAGTCCAAGACTCAGATGTTCGAGACCGGCATCAAGGTCATCGACCTGCTCACGCCGTACGTGATGGGCGGAAAGATCGGCCTGTTTGGCGGCGCGGGCGTCGGCAAGACGGTGCTCATCCAGGAGATGATCTACCGCGTCGCCAAT
The DNA here is from genome assembly GCF_016278765.1 of Demequina sp. Lineage (GTDB taxonomy): Bacteria > Actinomycetota > Actinomycetes > Actinomycetales > Demequinaceae > Demequina. The sequence continues at coordinate 33,932 of NZ_JADQBE010000053.1, forward strand.
AACCACAATGGCGTGTCCGTCTTTGCCGGAGTGGGGGAGCGCACCCGCGAGGGCAACGACCTCATCGAGGAGATGACCGAGTCGGGCGTCATCAAGCAGACCGCCCTGGTGTTCGGCCAGATGGACGAGCCGCCGGGCACCCGCCTGCGCGTGGCGCTGTCTGCCCTGACGATGGCGGAGTACTTCCGCGACGAGCAGAAGCAGGACGTGCTGCTGTTCATCGACAACATCTTCCGCTTCACGCAGGCCGGTTCGGAGGTGTCGACCCTGCTGGGCCGCATGCCCTCGGCGGTGGGCTATCAGCCCAACCTGGCCGACGAGATGGGCCAGTTGCAGGAGCGTATTACCTCGACGCGCGGCCACTCGATCACCTCTCTGCAGGCCATCTACGTGCCCGCCGACGACTACACCGACCCGGCGCCCGCCACGACGTTTGCGCACCTCGACGCCACGACGGAGCTCAGCCGTGAGATTGCGTCACGCGGCCTCTACCCGGCCGTTGACCCGCTTGCCTCGACGTCTCGCATCCTCGATCCCCGCTATGTGGGTCAGGAACACTACGACGTGGCGAACTCGGTCAAGTCGATCCTGCAGCGCAACAAGGAGCTGCAGGACATCATCGCGATCCTCGGCGTGGATGAGTTGTCCGAGGAGGACAAGATCATCGTGGCTCGGGCGCGCAAGATCCAGCAGTTCCTGTCCCAGAACACCTACATGGCCACGCAGTTCACCGGCGTCGCGGGTTCGACCGTCACGCTCGACGAGACCGTCGCCGCGTTCAAGGGCATCACCGAGGGCAAGTACGACCACATCTCGGAGCAGGCCTTCTTCAACATCGGCGGACTCGAGGACCTCGAGAAGAACTGGGCGCGCATCCAGAAGGAGATCGGCTAGCCATGGCGCTGACCGTGGACATCGTCGCACCCAACCGGGTCCTGTGGGAGGGGGAGGCAACGTTTGTCACCGCACCCACCGTCGAGGGCTCGATCGGTCTCTTGCCCGGACATGAGCCGATCCTGTCGGTGCTCGGCGCGGGCGTGGTGAAGGTGGTTCTAGCGGGCGGAGAGGATCGCCTGCTTGACATCACCGGTGGTTTCATCTCGTTCGACCACGACATGGTCACGATCATGGCCGACCCCGTCGACGCGGGTTAGCGAACGGGGCCGTGCGCGTCGTCATCGCACGTTGCTCGGCCCGCTACTCGGGCCGTCTCAACGCGCACCTGCCCTCGGCGACCAGGGCGATCATGGTGAAGGCCGACGGCTCGGTGCTGCTGCACTCTGACGGAGGTTCGTACAAGCCGCTGAACTGGATGAGCCCGCCATGCACCCTGCGGGTCGAAATGGCCGACGCCGATGCCGTGGACGGCGGCGACGGGGCTCCCGTGGCGCGGTGGATTGTTCAGCATGACAAGACTGACGACCGCCTCGAGATCGAGTTGTTCGAGATCTTCGCGGACACCGAGCACGAGCTCGGAACGGACCCGGGTCTTGTCAAGGACGGGGTCGAGGCGCACCTCCAGGAGCTACTCGCCGAGCAGGTGGCGCTCCTGGGAGTCGGGCATACACTCGTGCGCCGCGAGTTTCCCACGGCGATCGGACCGGTAGACATCCTGGCTCGTGATGCGACGGGCCGTGCGGTGGCGGTCGAGATCAAGCGCAGGGGAGACATCGACGGCGTCGAGCAGCTGACGCGCTATCTCGAGTTGCTGAATCGCGACCCGCTGCTGTCGCCGGTGGTGGGAGTCTTTGCCGCGCAGGAGATCAAGCCGCAGGCGCGCGTGCTCGCCGAGGATCGCGGCATCCGCTGCCTCGTCCTCGATTACGAGGCGATGCGCGGCATGGACGACGGGTCGTCGCGGCTGTTCTAGTCTTGCCGCGGTGGGGCTCCTCGCGGGTGTCATCGTTGACCGCATGGTGGGCGCCAATCAGGCGGCCACGGCTCTCGCCACGGTGGGAGGCCCGGCGCTTGCGGGGCTGGCGGTCGCCACCGCAGGCCCGACTGCGGTCTTGTGGGTGACCGCCGCTGCCTCCGCACTGGCGGCGGGAGTGGGACTCTTGGTGAGCCGCACTGCAGGGCGGCCGGGCGAGGCACCCGCCGGCGGGCCGCGCTCGATCGGCGCGACCTCCTCCATGCGGCGGGTGGTGGGTAGCGTGCGGCTGGGCTGGGTTGCGCTTGTGGGATGCCCGGTGCTGGTGTGGATGACGGTCCTGGGAACCGGCTCGATCGCGGTGACAGGGGCCCTTCAAGGACTGATCCTGCTGGCGTACGCACTCGAGATTGAGCGTCAATCTCTCGCGCGATGGGTGCTCGTCGCGTTTGCGGTGGGTGCTTTGACCGGGGCGATGGCATACGCGAGCCTCGCGACGGTTCGCACCCGGCGCGCCTGGTTCGCCGGGGGCCTCGCGGGCGTGCTGGGCGGCCTCGCGGTCGTGGCTCCCCTTGACGTCCCGGTGATGGTGGTCGCGGTCGTGGCCATCATGGGTCTCGCGGCTCGCCCCGTGAACTCGGCGGTCGGTGCGGTCTTGGCCGACCACACACCCGACTACGTGCGTGGCCGAGTCCTGTCTCTCCAGAGCGCCTTCTCCCTGGCAGGAGCCCCGCTCGGCGTGCTCAGTGCCGGAGCGATCGCCCACGTCGGGTGGCTGCGCGCGGCAGCGTGGGCGGGAGTGGCTCTGTGGGCTGTCCTCACGGGATTCGCGCCGTGGGAGCCGTCATTGCGGAAGCGGGGCGACGAGTCGGAGGCGGGTGCACATGGGGTGTCGACAAATCCGTTCATGCGCTCGGCTGAGGTTGCACAACTCGCGGGGGTCACGCCCCGGACCCTTCGCCACTGCCACCGCATCGGCATCTTGCCGGAGCCGTCGCGATCCGCGAATGAGTATCGCGAGTACTCGCCCGAACAAGTGGCGCGGGTGATTCGCATCCGTCGGCTGGATGCCGAACTCGCCGAGCAGATCGCCGCGCTCACTCGCAGGCGCCGTGAGCTGGAGGAGGTTCGCCAGTCCCGTTATGCTCCTGACCTCGACTCTGCCATCGCCCCGTTCGCCGACGCTCTCACGGACGGATTGTCGGATGCTCTCGCCGACCTCGTGTTGCACGAGATGGTGGTGGGGTACGAGATGACGCCGGAGGGCGATCGCGCTGAGTTCATTCGGGTGATGGAGGCCATCTGGGAGCCCTCCGTCCGCGCGCGCCTACGCGCGACCACCGTCTGTCTAACGGAGATCCCCGACGATGCGCCGGACGACCAGATCAACGTGTTCGCCGCGAGGATCGCCCACTTCAATCGGAACGAGTTTCCGTGAACCCCGGTCCGGGAGAAGACCGCTGCCGACGCCCTCGCGTTGGAGGTGGTCGATCGGCACTGGCCGCACCTGTCCGTCCGGTGCGGTCGCGGGTGATCTCGCGGGCGAGGCGTGTATTTCACGAGGAGTCATCGGGCGGCGCCTGACGGTGCTCGCTGTCACGTTGGGGTCACCCTATCGAAACGTTTCGGTTAGACTCCTTGACATGTCTGAAAATCAGTTTCCCCAAGGGTTCCTCTTTGGCGCCTCCACCGCGTCATACCAGGTCGAGGGAGGCGCCACCGAGGGGGGCCGACTGCCCAGCATCTGGGACACATTCGCCCACACCGAGGGCCGCACCTTCAACGGCGAGCACGGCGATGTGGCATGCGATCACTTCCACAGATACGCGGAAGACATCACGGCGATGGCCGAGATCGGCCTGACGGCCTATCGGTTCTCGATGGCGTGGCCCCGCATTCGGCCGACGGGTGACGGCGAGTTCAACGACGAGGGGTTTGCGTTCTACCACCGCATCCTCGATGAGCTCGAGAAGTACGGCATCGAGCCCCTGGTGACCTTGTACCACTGGGACCTGCCCCAGGCGCTCGAGGATGCGGGAGGCTGGCCGGATCGCGCGATCGTCGACCGCTTTGTCGAATACGCCCGACGCACGGTCGAGGAGTTCAAGGACCGCGTCACGTACTGGACCACGTTCAATGAGCCCTGGTGCACCGCGTTTCTGGGGTACTCGTGCGGTGCCCATGCCCCCGGTCGCAGTGAGCCCGCCGCATCGCTCGCCGCCGCGCACCACCTGAACCTCGCGCACGGCCGCGCCTACACGGCGATCAAGGAAGTCCACCCGGACGCCAAGGTGAGCATCGTGCTGAACTCCCACCTTCCTCGGCCCTGGAACCCCGCCGATCCGCGCGATGTCGCCGTCGCCGACAAGATCGACGGCCTGGCCAACCGGATCTTCATGGACCCGTACACGGTGGGCCAGTACCCCGCGATCGTCATGGACTCGACGTCCGATCTGACCGACTGGTCGTTTGTGCACGACGGTGATCTCGCCCAGATCAAGGGCACGCTGGACCTGGTGGGCGTCAACTACTACTCGAGCCACATGGTCCGCTTCAATGAGGCGCCTCACGAGCGGTCGGGCCAGGACGGCCACAACGCCACGATCCACAGCTGCTGGCCCGGTGCCGCCGAAGCGGAGTTCATGCCCCTGGTGGGCCAGCACACCACGATGGGGTGGAACGTGGACCCGAGCGGCTTCCATGCACACCTGATGCGGATGCATCGCGACATGGGGTTACCCATGATGGTCACCGAAAACGGCTCCTCCTGGCCGGACGAGGTGAGCGACGACGGGCGCATCCGTGACATCGACCGCTACACCTACCTCTACGACCATCTGGCCGCGCTCCTGCAGGCGCGCGAAGAGGGCGCGGATGTCCGTGGATACATGGCCTGGAGCCTGATGGACAACTTCGAGTGGGCCCACGGATACTCCAAGCGATTCGGTCTTTTGAGGGTTGACTACAACTCTCAGGTGCGTACGTGGAAGGATTCCGCGTATTGGTACCGCGAGACCATAAGAACACGTGCACTTGCCCCACTGGAGGCGCTAGAGTCTCTGCTGGAGACGCCACCTCGCGTCTACTCACTGTCCGGCGTCGCGCCCATCCCCCCCTCGGGCGCGGCGCCGGCTCCTTTTCCCCTTGAGCCGCGGCCGTCAAACGTTCCGTAGACTCGAACCATGCCGTCCAAGCGCCGCTCCACCAAGCGCCCTTACGGACAGCCCCACCCTGAGCTCGATGTGGAGCGCGTGCGCGGGGGCCTCGGCGCTCAGCGCCAACGCGGTCCCCGCGGCGAGGACTACTGGGTGGCCATTCCGCGCCCGTCGGACAAGACCTACACATGCCCCGCATGCGGGCGCGACGTTCCCGGCACGCAGGAACACGTTGTGGCGTGGGCGGCGGACGGACTGTTTGGCCCCGACGCGGCGGGCCAGGAACGCAGACACTGGCACCGGGCTTGCTGGCAGACCTTTGGGAGGACACGTGGCTGAACCGGCCGAGATCGGCGCCATGACGGTGCTGCCCGCTGACCGCGAGGACATCGAGATTGTGACGGAGGACGGGCTCACCCTGGTGGGCGAACTGGCGTTGCCGGCGTCGGGCCGCATCGCCGCCACCCTCATCACGCTGCACCCGCTGCCGACTCACGGCGGTTTCATGGACTCGCATGTGCTGCGCAAGGCGTCCTGGAGACTGCCCTATCTGGCCGACGTGGCGGTGCTCCGGTTCAACACCCGCGGCACGTCGTCGCCGCGTGGAACCTCTCAGGGCCGGTTCGAGGAGGGAGTGGGCGAGGGGGCCGACGTGCGCGCGGCCGTCCAGTTCGCGGTCGACAGAGGGCTGCCTCGCCGCTGGCTGCTGGGCTGGAGCTTTGGGACCGAACTTGCCCTCATGCACGGAGCCGACCTGGATGTGGAGGGTGCGGTGTTGCTGTCGCCGCCGCTACGGCGCGCCACACGGGAGGACCTTGAGCGCTGGGCGGTCACGGACAAGCCCGTGACCGTCTTCGTGCCCGAACATGATGACTTCCTGACGCCGGACCGGGCCGTTCCTGGCTTCGCCCCGCTCACCCAAGCCCGCGTGATCCCCGTGGAGGGCGCGAAGCACCTGTGGGTGGGCGAGAAGTACGTGCGGATCGTCCTCGACCTGCTGATGGACGCCGTGGTGCCAGGCTCCGCTGGCCTTCCGACGACAGTTCCCGCCTCCGCAGTTGTCCACTCGGGAGAGAAACCATGAGCTTGCTGCCCACCGGAACCCCCCTGGTCCTCCTCAACGCCTTTCCGCTAGACCGCGACCAGTGGGAGCCGTTGCTGACGGCGCTCGATGCGCCCGTGGGCGACATCATCACGTTTGACTCTCCGGGCATCGGAGACATGCCAGCGTCGCCCAGCGAGCCGTCCATCGACCTCATCGCCGATGCCGCTGTCGCGGCCCTGCGCGAGGCGACCGGCTCACAAGACGCGATTTGGGTCGGCTGCTCCATGGGCGGATACGTGGCGATGGCGGTGCTCGAGCGTCACCCCGATGCGGTCGCAGGGCTCGGGCTGATCGGCACCAGGGCGGGAGCCGACACGGAACAGGCCCGTGCGCGGCGCCTGGAGGCCGCTGAGGAGGCCACGACGCTCGGTCGAGTGTCAGACCCCCAAAAGGTGGCCGAGGGCCTCCTCGGGGCCGCAGCGCGCGCGCAGGCCGACGTGCTGGCGTCAGTCATCCGGAATGTGGACCGGCAGTTGGGCGACGGGGTCGCGTGGGGTCAACGCGCTATGGCGGCGCGGCCGGACAGGTTGGCCGTGCTTGCCAACTGTGACGCGCCCGCCTTTGTGGTGCGCGGCGACGATGACGGCCTGACCTCTGCCGAAGAGGCCGCCGCGATGGCAGACGCACTTGGCGTGGAGGTGACCGTGGTCGAGGGCGCGGGCCATCTGGTGCACGTCGAGCGGCCCGAGGCGATCGCGCGGCTCATCGACGGCATCGCCAGGACTTAGCGGTTCGGGGGCAATCGCCCCTAGCGCGTCACGGCCAGCTGTCGCCCGCCTCGAGGCGGATCGCGAGTGCCTTGTCCATCGGCATGGACTCGCCGTCCCGCGCCCCCCGACCGAGTTCGAGTGGCGGGTCAGAGGGCTCCAGGTGGACTCCCTTGAGCCACGCGGCCAGTCCTCCGGGCCCATGCAGCACGTAGAAATCGCCGTCGACGCTCACACCCACGCTGCAGGCGCGGTTGATGTACCAGCCCAGCACGTCGGTCTTGAGAAGGGCCTTGCCCGAGTACGGACGGGCCCGCAGCCGTTCGGGCTCAATTCCCGCGTCCTTCGCCTGTTTGGCGAACGCCCTCACCATCGCCGTGGCCCGGGCGCTCTCCGCCTGGCGCTGCCGATCCAGGCGCGCCGCATGTGCGAAAGCGTCCTGGCCGCGATCGGCGTGCATGTCAGTTCTCTTGGCCGGGGCCGTCTTCCGATCCGTCTGCCGCCTCGGCCGCGGCTTGCTGGTCGACCAACTTTGAGGCGGCGGCAAGGTTGTTCACGGGATCCGAGGACAGCAGCGAACGCAGGTCATCGAGATAGGTGGTGATCGACTCGCGCTGGTGGTTGAGCTCCTCCACCTCCTTGGACGCAAGCGAGCGCTCCCGCTCCGCGTCCGTGACGGCTTCGGAGATGATGGTCTCCGCGTGCTCCCGCGACTGCGAGACGATGTCGTCCGCATTGTGGCGTGCGTTGCTCAACAGGGTGCGAGCGTGCTCCTCCGCGTCCCTGCGGGCCTGCTCCGCACGTTCGAGCGCGTCCGCAAGCCGGGCCTCGGCCTCGTCGGCGCGCTTTCGTGCGTCCGCGACCATGGCCTCCGACTCGGCCTTTGCGGCATTGTGGCGCTCGGTGAGGGAGGCTTCTGCGGCCTCCCTGCGCTGCGCGACCTCGATCTGCAGGTCCTCGCGTATGCGACGGGCCTCTTCCTTGGCCGACTCCGCGTCGCCGTGGCCCTCAGCGCGCAACTGCTGGGCCTCGGTCGCGGCGGCGTCGACCATGCTCTTGGCTTGGGCGCGTGCTTCGCTCAGCAGCCCTTCGGCCTCTGCCGCGGCCTCGTCACGCAAGGCCTTGACCTCCGCCGCGGCCTGGGCCCGCAGCTTCTTGGTGTCGGAATCCGCACGCTTGCGAATGTCGGCAGTGTCGTTGTCGGCGCGCTGGCGCGTCTGCACGTCGTAGTGCTCCGCGGCGGCCCTGAGATCGGCGTCGTACTTGTCCGCGTCGGCCGTAGTGGTGGCGTGATACTGGTCGGCCTCGACCAACTTCGACCCGTGATATTGGTCGGCCTCGCCCACCTTCGCGGCGAAGTTCCGTTCCGCCGCCGCGATCTTCTCGGACGCGACTCGCTCGGCCTGCTCGCGAGTGGCCCGTTCGTACTTGTCGGCCTCGGCACGCTTCGCGGCGTCGTAGTCGTCGGCCTGCGCACGCACGGCGGCGTCGTACTTGTCGGCCTCGGCACGCTTCGCGGCGTCGTAGTCGTCGGCCTGCGCACGCACGGCGGCGTCGTAGTCGTCGGCTTCGGCACGCTTCGCGGCGTCGTAGTCGTCGGCCGCGGCCGTGGTCGCGGCGTGGTACTGCGACGCCTCGGCCTTCAGATTCTCGGTGTCCGCCTGGACGGACGACATGATCTGCGCGGCCTCGCGGCGACCCGCGGCAAGCGCCGAGGCGGCATGCTTATCGGCCTCTGCTCGGATCGACGCGGCCTCGCGTTGGAGCGTGGTGGCCTCGTCGTTGGCGCGTTCCAGCGTGGTCTGCGCCTCGGACTCCGCGGCCGCCACCTTGTCGGCGCCCTCGACGGCGAGGCGATCAACCTCCTCGCGCGCGGCGGCAAGAATCTGCTCAGCCTCATCGCGCAACCGTTGCGACTCGGCATGGGCGGCGCTCACCAGGGATTCGGCCTCTCCCCGCGCGGCGTCGACCATCTCGACCGCCTCACGTTGGCTCGACACCTTGAGTTCCGTGACCTCGCGTTCGGCGGTCGCGCGAAGCGCGTGCACCTCGCGCTCGGAGCCGGTCCGCTTCTCCTCGATCTCCGTATCAATGACGGAAGCGATGCGGTCTGCCTCACGCTGGGCCTTGGCGACGGTCTCGGCTGCCTGGCGTTCCGCGGCCTCCCGCGCGGCCTGGGCTGCGCTCTCGGACGCGGCCCTGATCTCGTCCGCCTCGCGTCGGCTCTGTGCGAGGATCTCCGACACCTCGTTGTCCGCACGGGCGCGCAACTGCTGCGCCGCGACATTCGCCCGGGCAATCGTGTCCTGGGCATGCGTGTTGGCGCGATTGATCACATCGGCCGACTGCTCTTCGGCCGAACGCAACAGGTGCTCGACTCGGGCTCCCAGACCCTTGTAGGTGGGCTGCTCCTTCTCGGTGAGGTCGCGCTGAGCGTCTTCCAGGGCGCGTTGCGCCTGCTCTGCATCCTGTCGCGCCTGTTGAGCAGTGCCCTGCGCCTGTGCGAGAGACTCTTCGAGTCGCTTGACGTGCGCCGCGACTGCATCGCGGTCGTAGCCGCGCATGGCGACAGGGAAGGGCAGAGTCTCGTCGACCATCGGTTCTCCTCGTTGCAGGGCCCAGCGTCACACCACATTAGTCGCGGGCCGGGGGCAAGACAAAGCCACACCTGGGGGTACTTGTACGTTGTCTCCTAGACTGTACGCCGGAACCAGGAGGAAAAGACGTGACGCTTCGCACTACAGCGATCATCGCGGGAGCCCTGGGGCTCCTGATGTTGATTTCCGGGCTCATCGCCCAGGCCGCAAGGCCCGCACACGCCGTGGTGACCGAGGCGACCCTCGCCACGCCAGTCGTGGTTCTCGGTCCCGAGGTCTTGGCGCTGCCAGAGTTGCACAGGCTCGCCGTGACCGCCGATGGTGGCGTGGACGCGCACACGGCACGCCCGGTCGACGCCGAGGCATGGCTCGTTCACCACTCCGCCACCTATATCACCGGCTACGCATCGTGGGAAGAATTCACCACCCGTACCGCCTCGCGCATTGTCGCTGACGCCGCTACGCCGTCGCCCGGGGGCACGGCCGACGCCGCGCCCGCAGCCGCGGCGACCCCATCACCCAGTCCGGACCCAGCCGAAGCCGTCCCAGGGGAGGAGTCCGTCGACTACGGTTCCGGCGACATCTGGCGGCATACCTGGACGGGAGAGGGCCGAGTGTCGCTCGCGGTCGCCGCAATCTCGCCCGGCGAGTACCTCGTCGTGAACTCCACGGACGGCGCCGACCTTGGCACCATCGAGGTCAGTGCCGACAGGCAAGTCAACGACGCGTGGATCAGCCCCCTCATCTGGATCGGCATCGCGCTCGCCGTGCTGGGCCTGCTCGCCGTGCTGTCCGCCATCGTCGATGTCCGCCCTCTCCAGGAGCGCGTCGAGGCGTGGACCACCAAGCGGTCGCGCATCGCCACGGGAGAGGACCCGAAGGCCGGTTCGCGTCGTGAACGGCGATTGGCCGGCTCGACGCTTCCCGACGTTGACCTTGAGCAGAAGGGAGACGAATCATGAGGCGCACTGTTGTCGCCGCAACCGCCACGGCGCTCCTGCTCGCCGGTTGCGCATCCACGCCGCCGCAGGCGACCGTCACCCCTTCGTTGCAGGCCGAAGCCGCGCTGATCGACACTCAGGCGGACGCCGTGATCGATGCGACGTTCGCCGAGCTGACGGCGGCCGATGCGGCCAGAAACCCCGAGTTGTTTGCGTCGCGTGTGGCAGGCAACGCGGCGCTGGTGCGGAGCGCCGAGTACACCGTGGCGAGCAACGTCGCGGACGAGCAGGTGTCGGACCTGCCGTCACACATGCAGGGCGTCTATGTGTCGCGGTCCCAAACATGGCCGCGGATGCTTGCGGCTGTCTCTGAGCCGCCTGCCGACGACCTCACGCCCGTCGTCTACCTGTGGGTACAGGAGTCGGTCGACAAGCCCTACCGCCTCGTCGCGTGGGCTCACATGATCCCGGGCGCCGTGCTGCCCGCTATGCCCGGCGAGGTCGACGGCGCAGAGGAGTTGCCCCTGGGCGAGGACGGGATTGATCCGTCTCCTCGCAAGGCCTTGGAGGACTACGTCGAGTACCTGCGGCAGGGCGCCGACAGTGACCTCGCGGCAAACTTCACCGAAGACACCTACGCCAAGCAGCTGTTCAGCGCCCGGGCGGTGCTCGCGGACGCCGCGTCGAGTACTGGTGGCGCGTACGTTGACACGGTTCAGCCCGTCTTCGCGGCCACCTTTGTGCTGGCCACCTCGGACGGCGGCGCGTTGATCTTCGCGCCCATCGACATTGCGTCGTCCTTCTCCGTGAAGGACGCCACGCTGACTCTGTCGGCGCGGGATGCTCCGTTGTTGCAGGGCGACGCGACAGACAAGGTTACCTACAACTACCGGGACTTCGTGGTGCTCTCGGTACCCCCTCCGGGCCAGAGTCCATTGCCCGGGGTGGTCGCGGCCGAGCACCATCTCGTATCGATCACTCCGTGACCTCACACCAAGAAAGGACACCATGACCTCGCTACCCCCGTTCAGCGGTGTCGTCGACCTCGCGGCGCTCGCGGCGAAGCCTCAGCAAGGACAACAGCACGGCGGCTCGGCCGGCGGCCCGGCGGCTATGACCGAGGCTAACGCCGGCGAGTACCTGCAGGAGTCGAGCCGACGACCCATCTACGTCCTGTTGTGCTCTGCCGCCGCGCCGCAATGCGATGAGTTGCGCGAACGCGTCGTCGCGCACTTGGCGCGCTACGGCGACTCCGTGGGACTCGTGGTCGTCGACGTGGACGCAGAGCCTGGCTTGGCGGAGGCGTTCCAACTTCAAGCGGTCCCGGCGATGCTTGCGCTGATGGCGGGCCGCCCGGTGCCGCTGTTCCAGGGCACGCCTGACGATCAGCAACTCACCGATGTGTTCGCACAAGTCGCCGAGGTCGCCCGCCAGGCGGGTATGGACGTGCGCGATTCGGGTGAGGTCGCCGCTCCCACCGCGAAGGCCGAGCCTGAGGAGAAGCCGCTACCCCCATTGCACCAAGAGGCGTTCGACGCCATCGAGCGGGAGGACTACGCCGCCGCGATCGCGGCATATGACCAGGCCCTCAAGGAGAACCCCAAGGACGCGGAAGCGCGCGCGGGACGGGCCCAGGTCTCCCTGATCGCGCGTAGCGGCTCCGCGGACGCCGTGGTGGTGCGTCAGGCGGCCGCGGACGCGCCGGACGATGTGGACGTTCAGCTGGCGGTCGCGGATCTGGACGTGCTCGGAGGCATGGTCGACGACGCCTTTGATCGGTTGATCGATGTGGTACGCGCCACCGCCGGGCCCGAGCGTGAGGGCGTGCGCGCGCGTCTGATCGAATTGTTTGACGTGGTAGGTCCCACGGACCCGCGCGTCAACGCCGCACGCCAGAGACTCGCCAGCGCCCTGTACTAGCGGATGTGCCTACGTGGCCGCAGGCGTGAAGAACACCGCGCCGAGCGGGGGGAGCCGCACGGTCGTGGAGGCTTCGTAGCCGTGGTGAGGTTGCTGGGCCGCTTCGACCTGGCCGAGGTTGCCCACTCCTGATCCGCCGTAGGTTTCCGCATCGGTGTTGAGGACCTCTTTCCACGTTCCGGCGTGCGGGAACGCGAGCGTGTAGTTCTCGTGCGGCACGCCCGCAAAGTTCACCGCGACAACCACGGGTGGCCCGTCCTTGGCATAGCGCACGAACGAGATCGCGTTGTGCGCCGCATCGTCGGCATCGATCCACCGGAACGCCGAGGCATCGTCATCCTGTTGCCACAGCGCCGGCTGCGCGCGGTACAGGGCGTTGAGATCGCCGACGAGCCGCCGGAGGCCATCGTGGAGGGGGTCTTCGGTGTGCCACCAGTCGAGCGAGCGGCCCTCGGACCACTCGGCGGCCTGGCCAAATTCGTCGCCCATGAACAGGAGCTTCTTGCCAGGGTGCGACCACTGATAGGCAAGCAGGGAGCGCAACCCCGCAATCTTCTGCCAGTGATCACCCGGCATGCGGGAGTACAGGGAGCCCTTGCCGTGGACCACCTCGTCATGGCTCAGCGGCAACATGAAGTGCTCGGAGAAGGAGTAGATCAGCGAGAACGTCACGGTGTGGTGGTGATACGAGCGATGGATCGGCTCCTCAGACAGGTAGCGGAGGGTGTCGTTCATCCAGCCCATGTTCCACTTGAGCCCGAAGCCAAGACCGCCTCCAGACGTGGGGGCGGTGACGCCGGGCCACGCGGTCGACTCCTCCGCCACCATCACGATTCCGGGCACAGTCTTGTAGGCCGTCGCGTTGGCCTCCTGCAGGAACGCGATGGCGTCGAGGTTCTCCCTGCCGCCGTGCACGTTGGGCCGCCACTGGCCGGATTCGCGCGAGTAGTCGAGGTACAGCATGGAGGCGACGGCGTCCACGCGCAACCCGTCGGCATGGAATTCCTGGAGCCAGTACAGCGCGTTGGCGACGAGGAAGTTGCGCACCTCTGCCCGGCCAAAGTCGAAGATGAAGGTGCCCCAGTCCGGTTGCTCGCCGCGCAGCGGGTCGGGGTGCTCATACAGGGGAGTGCCATCGAACCGGCCGAGCGCCCACGCGTCCTTGGGGAAGTGGCCAGGCACCCAGTCCAACAGAACGCCGAGGCCCTCCTGGTGGGCGCGGTCGATGAAGTAGCGCAAGTCGTCCGGGTTGCCAAAGCGGGACGTGGGAGCGTAATACGACGTCACCTGGTAGCCCCACGAGCCGCCGAAGGGGTGCTCCATGACGGGCATCAACTCGAGGTGGGTGAAGCCCAGACCACGCACGTATGGAATCAGATCGTTGGCGAGGTCGCGGTAGCTGAGGCCCTGCTTCCACGAGCCGAGGTGGACCTCGTACACCGACATCGGCGAGTCATGAGCGGAGTGCTTGGCGCGATTGTCCAACCAGGCCTCGTCGTTCCACGCGAAGTCGCTCGCCGTGACGATTGACGCGGTGTGAGGAGGAACCTCGGTGCGCCGAGCCATGGGGTCGGCCTGCTGCTTCCAGTGGCCGTCCTTGCCGAGAATCTCGAACTTGTAGTGGGTGCCGTCTCCCACCCCTGGGATGAAGAGTTCCCACACGCCCGAGAAGCCGAGAGAACGCATGGAGTGGCCCACTCCCTGCCAGTGGTTGAACTCGCCGACGACGCGAACCGCCCGGGCATTGGGTGCCCACACGCTGAAGGAGGTGCCGTGTACCTCGCCCAGTACGGACGGGTATGTCCTCACATGGGAGCCGAGCGCATCCCACAGCCGCTCGTGGCGTCCTTCCCTGATGAGGTGAAGGTCCAGCTCGCCGAGCGTGGGGAGAAACCGGTAGGGGTCGTCGGAGACGATCTCCGGGCCGTCGTACGTGACGTGCACGCGGTAATCCGGTATCTCGTCGCCCGGTAGATCGGCCTGCCACAGCGCGTCCACGACGTGCCTCGCGGGGAGGGTTCCGTCGAGTGTTTCGATCGAGATCTCCCTGGCAAAGGGGCGCAGCACTCGGACCACGACCCCGCCGTCGTGGATGTGTGGACCGAGAACCGCGTGCGGCTCATGGTGGGTTCCGGCGAGAATATCTGCCAACGCCGTTGGGTCAATGTCACGTGCCACAGGTTTCCTCCAGTGTGGTCATAGACGCACCGTAGCCACATGCACCAGCGTCTGCGATGGGTCGAGTCGCACAAAGAACTCGCGCCCCCAGGTGTACTTGGCTCCGGTCACTGCGTCCACGACAGGAATGGGATCGTCGTCTTGCTTGCCGATGGAACTCATGTCGAGGGTGACGATCGCGTCGTTGACTGAGTGGGGGTCGAAAGAGGCCACCACGATGACCGTATCTTCACGTCCCTTGGGGGACTCGTTCGCGGGCACGTGGCGGGTGAAACACAGGACGTTCGGGTTGGTGGTGCGGTGAACCGTCAGGCCGCGCAGTCTGCGCAGGGAGACATGGTCCGACCTCAACTCGTTGAGGGTTCTCAGCAGTGACACGATGCCAAACTCGTCGGCCTTCGACCAATCACGCGGCTTGTACTCGTACTTCTCGTTGTCGATCTGCTCCTCGACGCCGGGCCGGGGGACCGACTCCACGAACTCGTACCCGGCATAGATCCCGTAGGAGGGGGAACCCGTCGCGGCAAGCGCCGCACGCATCTTCCAGTACGGCGCGCCGCCGCGCTGCATGTCGGGTGTCAGGATGTCGTGGGTGGTTGGCCAGAAGTTGGGGCGCATGTAGAAGGACGATTCGCCCGCCAGCTCCTTGAGGTACTCGCCCATCTCTTCTGGGGTCTGGCGCCAGGTGAAGTAGGTGTAGCTCTGGTGGAAGCCGATCTTGGCGAGCGTGTGCATCATGGCCGGGCGCGTGAACGCCTCCGCCAGGAAGATGACGTCCGGATGGGCGTCGGCGATGTCTGCCAGCAGCCGCTCCCAGAACGTCAGCGGCTTGGTGTGCGGGTTGTCGATTCGGAACAGCGTCACGCCGGCATCGATCCACAGTTGGAAGATGTTGCGCCAGGCCCGGTAGGCGCCCTCAGGGTCGTTCTCGAAGTTGAACGGGTAGATGTCCTGGTACTTCTTGGGAGGGTTTTCCGCGTACGCGATCGTCCCGTCGAGCCGCGTCGTGAACCACTCGGGGTGTTCCTTCAGCCACGGGTGATTGGGCGAGGCGTTGAGGGCGATGTCGAGGGCGACCTCAAGGTGGAGTTCCCTGGCGCGCTTCACGAAGTTCTTGAACGAGCGCATCGTGCCCAGGTCGGGGTGAGTCGCGTCGTGACCGCCCTCCTCCGAGCCGATCGCGTAGGGGCTTCCAGGATCGCCGGGCGCGGCCTCGAGCGAGTTGTTGCGGCCCTTGCGATGGGTGGAGCCGATGGGGTGGATGGGCGTGAGGTAGACGACGTCAAATCCCATGTCCGCGATCGCGGGCAGTCGCTTGGCCGCGGTGGCGAAGGTTCCCGACGTCCACTCGCCCGTCTTCTTGTTGAGCTTGGCGCCCTCGGACCTGGGGAAGATCTCGTACCAGGCAGAGACCAGGGCCTTTTCGCGCTGAATGAGGAGGGGATACTCCGCCGATGCCGTCACCCACTCCCGCAGTGGAGCCTTGGCGAGAGTGTGTCGGACCTGGTCCGACAGGGCCTCGGCGAGTCGCTTCTCGGGGGCCAACGCCCCGTTCTTCAGGGCGGCGATTGCTTCGGTGAGCGACTCCCGCGCGGCCGCGCCCCTGCGCACGGTGTCCCGCGCACGAGTAAGGACATCAACGCCCTCGTCAAGCATGAGGTGCACGTCGACGCCAGCGTGGATCTTCACCTCGGCGGCATGGATCCACGTGCCGACGGGGTCTGACCACGCCTCGACGCGGAACGAATGCATGCCCTCCTTGGTGGGGAGGAATATCGCTTCGTACAGCGACAGTCCCCAGTTCTGTTGGGGCATCGGCAGGGTGTGCCGCTTACCTTCTGGATCTGTGACGACCACGGTTGCGCCCTCGGAGTCGTGACCCTCACGGAAGATGGTGGCCGTGATCGGCACGGCCTCGCCGACGACGGCTCGGGCGGGCCATCGCCCCTGTTCGAGGGACGGCTCGACGTCCACGATGGGGATCCGGCCGACAGACAACTCTGGGCTTCGCTCCATGTCACGAACCTACTCGCCTCGGCGCCCCCATCCAAGACGGGGACTCTTGACGGCGCCGCGAGTCGCGCTCACAGGGCTCCACATCGGTCGCTAACCGCGGGGCATTGCTTCCCAGGCGGTCCTCACCATGCTGTGAATCGTGAAGCGCGTTTCCCACGCGAGGTCACGCGCGGCGAGGTCGCCGGCCGCGACGATGCGCGCCGGGTCCCCCGGACGGCGCGGGCCGACCAGGGGTTCGGTGGCGATTCCGGTCACGTCGCGCATCGCGTCCACGATCTCGCGGACCGAGGTGCCCGCTCCTGAACCGAGGTTGTAGACCGGCTCCAACGGGCGGCCCTCGTCCAACGCGCGAGCCGCCTCCACGTGGGCGTTGGCGAGGTCCACCACGTGCACGTAGTCGCGCACGCAGGTGCCGTCGGGCGTGGCGTAGTCGTCGCCGTTGATCCGCGCGGGCTCGCCGCGCATGAGCGTGGCAAAGACCTTGGGGAAGAGGTTGTGGGGCGAGACGTCGTAGACCTGCGAGGGCCCGGAGCCCACGACGTTGAAGTAGCGCAGGCTCGTCGCGGCAAGCGGAGCGTCGGAGGAAGCGGTCGCGGTCACTTGGTCACGGATGAGCCACTCGGCCACCAACTTGCTTTCGCCGTACGGGCTCTCCGGGCGGCACTCGGTGTCCTCCGTGACGACCTCGGTGTCCGGCGTTCCGTACACCCCCGCCGACGAGGAGAACACCAGGTTGCGGGTGCCCGCCGCCGCCATGGCCTCGAGGAGGGTGGCCGTCCCGGAGACGTTCTGGAGGTACGTGTGGGTGGGGTACTTCACCGATTCACCCGCGTACTTGTATCCGGCGCAGTGAATCACGCCCACGCAGCCGTGAGTCCTCAACGCGGCGGTCACCGCATCGGTGTCAAGGATGTCTGCCTCGACGAGTCTCGCCCCGCCTGGCACGAACCTTCGTTTGCCGGTGGATAGGTTGTCGTAGGCGACGGCCTCAAATCCGGCTTCGAGCAGGGCGGACACGACGTGGGCGCCGATGTAGCCCGCGCCTCCCGTGACAAGCCAGGCGGTCACGATGCGGCTCCTGGGGTCATGCGACCCAGGCTACTTGTCACGGCGAGCTCCTTGCGAGGGGTTCACCGTCCGTATCTCCGGTACCGCGAATCCGCGCTCACTGCACGCGGTGCGCACGGCGTCGCTGAGACGCCGAACGCGGTCGGTGGGCACGAGCGCGACCGCCGAGCCGCCGAAGCCGCCTCCGGTCAGGCGTGCGCCCACGGCCCCGGCAGCCATGGCCGTCTCCACGGCAGTGTCAATTTCGGGAACGGAGATCTCGAAGTCGTCGCGCATGGACGCATGAGAGGCGAGCAGCAGGTCCCCGATGGCGCCGGGACCCGAGGTTGCGAGGGCTTCCACGGTGGTGAGGACTCGCGCGTTCTCGGTGACCACGTGGCGCACGCGGCGGAACGTCTCATCGTCAAGGAGGGATTGCGCCTGATCAAGTTGCGCCACCGTCAGATCGCGCAGGAATGGCACACCCAGCTCGCGCGCTCCGCGTTCGCATGCCTGCCGCCTCGACGCGTAGCCGCCGTCGGCGTGAGCGTGTTTGACCTTGGAGTCGAGCACGAGCAGCGACAGCCCGCTGGCTCCGAGGCGAAGCGGCACGGCGGTGGTGCGCAGCGACGCGCAGTCGAGCAGCACCGCATGGTCCTCCCGGCCGAAGAGCGAAGCGACCTGATCCATGACGCCGGTGGGAGCGCCGATCGCCCCGTTCTCTGCCCGTTGCCCCACCTTGGCAAGCTCCATGGGGGTCAGGCGGAGTTCCCATAGATCGTTGAGAGCCATGGCCACGGCCGATTCGAGAGCCGCCGACGAGGACAGGCCCGCACCGAGAGGGACGGTGGAGTCGATCAGGAGGTCGATGCCCGGGGCGCTCGAGAGGTCGTGACCCATCGTGTGCAGGGCCCACGCCACGCCCAGTGCATAGCCCGACCAGCCCTCAAAGACGGCGTGCTCTAGGTCGGCGATCGCGACGCTGTGGCGGGAGGTCTGAGCCGTGCTGGCGACGCGCAGCAGGCCCACGTTGTTGGGTCCGGCGGCGCACCACGTCCTGTCGTCGATGGCGAACGGAAGGACGTATCCGTTGTTGTAGTCCGTGTGCTCGCCGATGAGGTTGGCACGGCCAGGCGCGGACCATACGCCGACGGGCGGCACTCCGTAGAGGGACGCAAATCGGTCGGCGAGGCCAGCAGGGATCGTCATGATCGGCGTCCGCTGACGCCCGAAATTGGCGCCGCCAACGTGGTGGTGATGGTGCCGTGCTCGCTCATCGCGACTGACCCCCTTTGGCCATGAAATGATCCATCAATGTTAGCGTTCACTTTCTAGAATACACCAGGGGTCCAGCGCGCACGCCGTGCACCGATCATCGGCGACCACCCCGCCCGGGGGTCTCTAGACCGCGCTGATGTACAGGCGCATCGTCAGGGCTGGCATTTCGGCGACCGAGCCGGGGGCGACGAGGTCCTCCGTGTGCTCTGCCGGGCTCTCCCAGGCGGAGTCCCATGCCAGGTTCCACAGGGTGCCGTCGTCGTCGGGGATGGTGACGGAGGCACCCTCGCGGGAACCGTTCACCACGATCAAAGCATCGGCTTCATCGGGCTGTGACAGCGACCGCATGAATTGGACGACGCGCGTGGCAGGGTCATCCCACCAGTCCTCGTCCTCGTGCTCACCCGAGACGGTGAACCACGCCGAGTCTGCCCGCAGGTCTTGGTCGCGGGGATCAATGTCGACGCCGTCGTAGAAGCGTTCCGGGCGCAACACCAGGTGCCGCTTGCGCAACCCGATGAGGTGGGCGACCGTGGCCTGCAGGTCGAACTGCCACGGCTGACGTTCCCAGTCGAGCCACGAGATCTCGTTGTCTTGGCAGTACGCGTTGTTGCTCCCGTGCTGCGTGCGACCCATCTCGTCGCCGCCCAGCAGCATCGGCGTTCCCGCAGACAGCAGCAGCGTGCCCAAGAGGTTGCGCAGGGAGCGACGCCTGGCGGCCAACACCTCCACGTCGTCCGTGGGGCCCTCGGCGCCGTGGTTGTAGGACCGGTTGTTGTCCGTGCCGTCGCGGTTGTGTTCCCCATTGGCCTCGTTGTGCTTGTCGTTGTACGCCGTGAGGTCGTACGCGGTGAAGCCGTCGTGTGCGGTGATGAAGTTGATCGACGCCATCGGCCCGCGCATCCCGTAGGGCTCGGTGTGGCCAAACAGGTCGGCCGATCCGGCGAGCCGCGTCGCGAGTTCCGGCGCCGTGGCGTGGTCCCGTCCACCCTCCTTGCCTGCACCGAAAGTGAGCCAGTACGAGCGCACATAGTCACGGAAACGGTCGTTCCATTCCGTCATCGGCATGGGGAAGTTGCCCACCTGCCAGCCGCCCAGGCCCACGTCCCACGGTTCCGCGATGAGTTTGGTGGAGCCGAGCAAGGGGTCCGTGGTGAGGGCCACCAGGAACGGATGATCGGTGGAGAACCCGCTCATGTTGCGACCGAGGGTGGCGGCCAGGTCAAAGCGGAAGCCGTCCACGCCCATGACGTCGGTCCAGTACCGCAACGAGTCGAGCGTCATCTTGATCACGGCGGGCTGCGAGAAGTCGAGCGAGTTGCCCGTGCCCGTCACGTCGTCGTAGTGCTGGGGGTTCATGGCACTGTGGCGGTAGTAGACAAAGTTCTCCAGCCCCCGCCAACTCACGACGCGGTCGCCCCAGCCGCCCTCCATCGTGTGGTTGTAGACCACGTCCAGAATGACCTCGATGCCCGCGGCGTGGAGCAGGTCCACCATGCCGCGGAACTCGTCCCGGACGGCCTCGGGTCCGGCGGCGCGCGCCGCTTGGGTGGCGTACGGCGCGTGTGGCGAGAAGAAGTTCATCGTCGAGTAGCCCCAGTAGTTGCTGAGCCCCAGTCCTTCGAGGTGGGGCTCCGACGCGAAGGCCTGCACCGGAAGAAGTTCCACTGCGGTGACGCCAAGCGCCGTGAGGTGTTCGACGCTCGCCGGGTGTGCCAGGCCCGCATACGTTCCGCGCAGCTCCTCGGGGATGCCGGGCATCAGCTTGGTGAAGCCCTTCACGTGCGCTTCATACAGCACGGTGTCTCGCCATGGCGTGCGCGGCTTGGGGTGCTCAAAGCCCGTCCCAGGGTCCGCGACAACCACCGACCGCGGAGTGAAGGGGGCGGTGTCGGTCCCGTCGCGATTGGATCGAAGGGCGCTGGCCCCCGGCGCGGTCATCGGCGCCAGGTGCCCATCGAGACCACGGCCGTAGGGGTCGATCAACAGCTTGGCGGGGTTGTAGCGGTGACCGCGCCGGGGTGCCCACGGCCCGGACGCCCGGAACCCATATCGTTGGCCGACCTCGATCCCTGCCACGAATCCGTGCCACACGCCGTGCACCGGGCCGTTGAGCGTGACTCGCGTCTCTGCGTCGTCCTTGAAGAGACAAAATTCCACCGCCGACGCGTGCGCGGCGAACACCGCGACCGTCACACCCCCGTCGACCGGGTGGACTCCCAGCCTGAATCGATCGGGCGAGGGCGGAACAGGCGACACGTTCGCCGCAGGTACAAGGGCCATGGAGACATTGTGCAGTATCACGATGACGGGAGGGTTGCGGGCCGAGGACCGTTAGTCTTGGCGGATGCGCATTGTGGTCACCGTGAAGTTCGTGCCCGACCTGCAATCCCACCGCTCGTTCACCGATGGCACCGTCACCCGCACCGCGGACGACGGCACCATGAATGAGCTGGATGAGAACGCGGTCGAGGCGGCCCTCCAACTCAAGGAAGCCCTCCCGGAGGGGGAGGCTGAGGTCTACGCCGTCACCGTCGGCGGGCCGGACGCCGTGGCCGCCGTGCGCAAGGCGTTGCAATTGGGCGTCGACCACGCGGTCCACGTCTGCGACGAGTCGATCGCGGGCTCCGACGTGTTCGGCACCGCCCGGGTGCTCGCCGCGGCGGTGCGCGAGATCGAGAAGGACGGCCCGGTCGACCTGGTGATCACGGGCATGGCTGCACTGGATGCGCTCACGTCCATGCTGCCCACCGCGCTCGCGGCCGAACTCGACGTCGCTCAGCTGACCCTCGCGTCGTCGCTCGCCGTGGCGAATGGCGTCGCGACCATCGAGCGCCACATGCCCGACGCCCACGAGACCGTGACGGCGCCGCTGCCGGCGCTGGTGTCGGTCACCGACGAGGCGAACACGCCGCGCTATCCCAATTTCAAGCTCATCATGGCCGCCCGCACCAAGCCGGTGGCCACGTGGTCGCTCACCGACATCGGCGTGGACCCCGCGCAGGTGGGCGCGATGGCGTCGCGCACCACGGTGCTTGACGCTTCGACCCAACCGCCTCGCGAGAACCGAGTGAAGATCAACGACACCGGAGACGGCGGCGTGCAACTTGCGCGGTTCCTGATCGAGAGGGGGCTCGCGTGACCGACACCATGGTGACGGTGCTTGTGGAACACCGCGGCAATGAGATTGCCCAGCCGACGCTCGAGGCGCTGACGCTCGCGCGATCGATCGGGCGGCCGATTGCC
Organism: Demequina sp.; assembly: GCF_016278765.1. Classification (GTDB taxonomy): domain Bacteria; phylum Actinomycetota; class Actinomycetes; order Actinomycetales; family Demequinaceae; genus Demequina. Next base: position 55,992 of record NZ_JADQBE010000053.1, read on the forward strand.
GTGTGGATGGGGGAGGAGCCCCCGGCCGGCGCGGTGACCGCCCTGCGTGAATATGGAGCCGAGGAGGTGCGCGTCGTCGCGATTGGCGACCGTGCGCGTCACTCGGGCACGGCGGCCGCAGTACTTGCCGCCGCGACGGCGGATTCCGCGATCGTGCTCATGGTGTCCACGTTCTTCACCAAGGAGGTCGCGACGCGGCTTGCGATCGCAACCGGAGCCGGGGTGGTGGTCGATGCAGCAGGCGCCGCGCTCGTTGATGGCCGTGTCGAGACCACGCAGACCGTGTTCGCAGCCACCTGGAACGTGCGCACCCGCGTGAACGCGGACCGTGCCATCGTCACGTTGCGGCCCAACACCACGCAGGCGGCACCAGCGGACCGGCCCGCAGCAGGCGAGGTCATTTCCGTGATGGGGATGCTTCCCGAGGTGCGTGAGACGGTCGTGTCCGTCACGCCCGTGGAGCGCGATGCTGGTGTCCCGTTGTCGGAGGCCGCTGTCGTGGTCGCCGGAGGGCGCGGCACGCGCGGCGACTACACGCTCGTGCGCGAATTGGCCGACGTGCTGGGCGGCGCCGTGGGCGCCTCGCGTGACGCCATCGACGAGGGCTGGATCAGCCATGAGCACATGGTCGGCCAGACCGGCGTGACCGTCACACCCGTGCTCTATGTCGCGTGCGGAATTTCCGGTGCGGTGCACCACCGCGGCGGGATGCAGGCCTCGGGAACGATCGTCGCGGTGAACATCGACCCCGATGCGCCCATCTTCGAGATTGCCGACTTCGGTGTGGTGGGGGACCTGGGAGACGTGTTGCCTCAAGCGATCGAGGCGCTCAAGGCGCGCCGTCAGGGCTAGTCTCCTGCGTCGGCGCGCTATGCCGGTCGATCAACGGACCGCGTCAGACCTTCCCAGGCGTCGAGGTCCTCGGTCAGGCTCTCGATCTTGGTGCGCGCGCCCGCGAGCGCATGCTCGCCAGCGATGAAGTGGAGGGGAGGCTCGGGGGCCTCGGCAAGCCTCAGCATCGCCTCCGCGAGGGCCTCGGGAGAGCCGGGCTGTTTGCCGGGGAGCCCGTGGATGCGATCCCAGAAGGGTTCCATCACCGGTGCGTAGTCGGGAAGGACGTCCTCCTTCTTCTGGCCCGAGGGTATCCACAGTGAGCGCACGGGTCCGGGCTCGATCAGCGTGACCTTGATCCCCAGGTGGCCCACCTCGGCGGCGAGGGCCTCCATGAAGCCGGACACCGCGAATTTGGTGGCGCAGTAGTAGCCGAGGCCCGTGGATCCCCGCACGCCCGCGATCGACGACACCGTGAAGATGTGACCCGCGCGGCGCTCGCGCAGGTGGGGCAGGAGCGCGGTCGTGACGCGAGCCGCACCCCAGAAGTTGGCCTCCATCATGGTGCGCACGTCGTCGGGGTCTGACTCCTCGATGGTCGAGAAGTAGCCGATGCCCGCGTTGTTGACCAGCACGTCAATGTGGCCCACACGTTCCAGCGCCGCGTCGACGGCTTGCCCGACGGAGGCGTTGTCCGTGACGTCAAGAGGCAGCGCGATCACGGTGTCGGGATGAACTGCGACCAGGTCGTCGAGCGTCTCGGGACGGCGCGCCGTCGCGACGACGGTGTGGCCGGCGTATGCAACGGCCGCTGCCGCCGCCCGGCCGATGCCGGTGGAGCAGCCAGTGATGAACCAGGTAGCCATGGGCGAATCCTTCCGAGGGGGCCTGCTGTCACGCTACCCGGAATGCGCGTCCACCTACGATGGTCGAGTGCCCCACTACCTCGATCACGCCGCGACCACGCCGATGCGTGACTCCGCGCGCGCGGCGTGGATCAAGGCATCGGCGACGGTGGGAAACGCATCGAGCCTGCACACTTCGGGCCGGTCCGCGAGGTCCTTGCTTGAGGACGCTCGCGAGAGCGTCGCGGGCTCGCTGGGGGCGCACCCCACCGAGGTGATCTTCACGTCGGGTGGCACCGAGGCGGACAATCTGGCGATCAAGGGCGCGTTCTGGGCGCGGCGAGCAACCGACCCCGCGCGCGTGCGCGTAGTCACCACTGCGGTGGAGCACCATGCGGCGCTCGACCCGGTGCGTTGGCTCGCGGCTCAGCAGGGCGCCGTGGCGGTGGTGCTTCCCGTCGATGCGGACGCGCGCCTTCTGCTTGATGCGCTTGTCGTGGAACTTCATGCACACGCAGACCAAGACGCTGTCGTCTCGATTCAGGGAGTCAACAACGAGGTCGGGACCGTGCAGCCCGTGGCGGAGGCGGTCGCGCTGGCATCCGGGCACGGGATTCCGGTGCACGCGGACGCCGTGCAGGGGATCGGGCATGTACCCTTCGATTTCTCCGCGAGCGGCCTCGCCACGGCCGCCGTCAGTTCCCACAAGGTCGGTGGGCCGGTAGGGGCGGGCGCGCTGCTTGCGCGCAGGGACGCCGCGCTGTCGTCGCTCACGCACGGGGGAGGGCAGGAGCGCAGGCTACGGTCGGGCACGGTCGATGTCGCGGCGGCGTGGGCCTTTGCTGTCGCGCTTGACGAGGCGGTCGCGGGCATTGAGGCGGAGGCGTCACGGTTGGCCGCGCTCGGGGAGCGGCTCGCGCGGGGGATTGTCTCGCTGTCGCCCACGGCGACGGTCCACGGGCCGCGCGACGGCGTCCCGCACATCGTGCACGCGATCATTCCGGGGGCGTCGGCGGAGGCCATGCTGGTGGCCTTCGACCTTGCCGGGGTGGAGGTGTCGCCCGGTGCGGCGTGCACCGCCGGTGTGGTGGAGCCGAGCCACGTGGTGCTCGCGATGGGGGGATCCGCAGAGGACGCGCTGTCCACGGTACGTTTTTCGCTCGGGTGGACGTCTACCGACGCGAACGTCGACGCGGCGATCGCGGCGCTTCCGGCCGCGATCGCAAGCGGGAGGGCGTCGACGCGTCACTAGCCGCACGTCCAGGCGAGCGCGAATGCCGCTGCGGAGGTGTTCACCGAGAGCGTTCCAGACAAGTCCGCTGCCACCTCGCCGGGTCCCACCACAGGTACCGTGACAATATCGTCGGCCGTCGCCACTGTGACCGTGCCAGCGAACGCGATCTCGCCAGCGCCCCGGTACGGCATGCCGGTGAGTTCAAAGGTCACGCTGGCGTTGTCCGACGCTGCGCCTGTCGACGCCGTATAGGTTCTGTCACTGACCGCGCAGTCGACCGTCGCCGACGTTTGCGCGCTCACCGGTCGCGGCGCGGTCATGGTCAAGGTGACGGTGCCATCTCCGCGCGAGGCAGGACTGGTGGCAGGCGGCTCCGCGGTGGGCTCGGTCGGGGATTGTGAGGCAATCTGGCCCTCGACTGGATCCAGGCCAAGAGCCCTGCCCACGTCGATGATCCCAGCGCCAAGAAGGGGGTCGCCCGAGGGGTTCGCGGCCGTGTCCATGAGAGTGGACACCACTTCGCCGGCGGGGATCCCCGCTGCGAGAAGTAATGCGATGGCGCCAGATACCAGGGGCGTCGCCATTGAGGTGCCGCTCAGCACGGCGCTGCCCTCGGTGCCGGACGGCCACAGGGTGGTGGGGGACATGGGTGCGGTCGACACGATGTCTACACCCGGGGCAGTGATGGCTCGCGCATCGCCGACATTGGAGAACTCGGCGAGAGTGCCGTCGCGGTCAGAGGCGTTCACGACCAGTACGTCGACCCCGATCCGATACTGCCGACCCGCTGTGCCCTCGTTTCCGGCGGCCGCCACCACGATGACCCCTTTCGCGGTTGCGTCGCGAATCGCCCGGTTGATGGGGCCACCCTTGCTGATGCGACCCACGAGGCCTGCCTGACCAAGCGAGAGGTTGATCACGTCGGCGCCGTGGTCAGACGCCCAGGAAATGCCAGCGGCGATGTTGTCGTCGCTACCCGCGCCATCCGCGTCGAGCACCCTCACCGGCATGATCGACGCCTGCGGCGCGGCCCCGGCGGTGCCGATGTCGTTCGCCGACGCCGCGACGATGCCTGCCACATGGGTGCCGTGGCCGTTGAGGTCCTGTGGGGTGTCGTCGCTGTCGACCACATCCCAGCCGGGAACGAGTCGGTCCACCAGATCCGGTTGGGTGAGGTCCACGCCGGTGTCTACGACTGCGACCACCACGCCGTCACCGCCTGTCACCTGCCACGCCGTGTCGATCCCGCTGGCTTGGATGCCCCACTGCTCGCTCAGCAGCGGATCCGCGGGCATCGTCCACTCTGGCGTCGCGGCGGACGTTGCCGTAGCGGCAGGGGTGCCTCCCTCGGCATCGTGAGCGGCAGTCTGGTTGCACGCCGCCAGAGTGAGGGTGGCCAACGTCACCCAGGCCACCGGCGCGGCGACGTGGCGGATCATGCCGACACCTTCTGTGCGGCACGTCCGCGTGGGGAGGTCTCGTCGGTCTCGCCGTGGACATCGATCGAGGGCAGGATGCGATCGAGCCATGCGGGTACCCACCACGCGTGCCTGCCTATGAGGGACATCAGCGCGGGCACCAACAGCATCCTGACGATCGTGGCGTCGAACAGAATCGACGCGGCCAGGCCGAGCCCGAAGACCTTGATGATGGGGTCGTCCTGCATCACGAAGGAAAGAAACACTGAGATCATGATGATGGCGGCCGTCATGATCACTCTTCCCGAGTTGCGCGTGCCCTCGACGATCGCAGCCTTGGCGTCGTGCGTGGTATTCCACGCCTCGCGCATGGAGGAGATGAGGAAGACCTCATAATCGGTCGACAGCCCGAACAGCACCGTAAACAGGATCATGGGCACATAACTGTCGATCACTACCGGTCCATCGAGGCCGATGAGACTGGTGCCCCACCCCCACTGGAATACGGCCACGACCACGCCGTATGAGGCGGCGACCGAGATCAGGTTCAAGACAGCGGCCTTGAGGGGGATGAGCACGGATCGGAACGCGATCACGAGCATGAGCGTGGAAACCGCCACCACGGCCGCCATGAGCCATGGCAGGCGCGAGGTGATCTGGTTTGCGAGGTCGATTCGGGTGGCGGTGGCCCCGCCGACATGGAGCGACGTCGACCCGGGGGTAGGCAATGCGCGGATGGCGTCGAGGAGCGCGAGTGTCGAACTGGCGTTGGGGTCATTGGTGGGGGTGACCTGCGCGGTGGCGACGGTGGGGTCGCCCGCACGGGGTCGCAACGGAGTCGCTGCAGCGGCGTCCGTGTTCGCAAGCTCTTGCGACAGTTGGACGAGACGGGGGTCGTCGGCGCCGGCAGCGGGGGAGTCGAGTTGAACGACAACCGCGAGTGTCGCTGTGGAACCAGCACCAAAATACGCTGTCATGATGTCGTTCGACTCCCGCAGTTGGGTATCGAGGGCACGGTCTCCTGGCCCGGACATGCCGAGGTGAAGTGACGCGGTCGGCACCGCAAGCGTCCCGAGCACCAGCAACGCGGAGACGGTGGCACGCCACGGGTGCCGGACTGCCGCTGCAGCGAGCCTCGCCGTGCCCTTGCCGGCCTCGACGTGACGCTTGCTCGATGGCGTGAGCCGCGGAGCGAGCACCGTGAGGAACGCGGGAGTGAAGGTGAGGGCGCTCGCTACCACGATCGCCACGACGATTGCGGACGCGTAGCCGAGCCAGCCGACGAAGCTCACACCAGAGATGGCCAGTGCGCAGATGGACACTGCGACGGTGGCTCCTGCGAACGCCGCAGCGGTGCCCGCGCTCGCGGCCGTCGTGGCCACCGCCGATGCCGTGTCCGGGTGGCTGTTGAGCGCCTGCTTGAGACGTGCCACCTGGAACAGCGCATAGTCGATTCCCACACCAAGTCCGATCATGGTGGCCAAGGTGGGGGAGATTTCAGGGATCGCTGTAGCGTGTGACAGCAGGCCGAGGAGTCCCAGCCCAGACGTCACGGCCACCAGCCCGGACACGACGGGTACGACCATGGCCGCGAGTGAGCCGAGCGAAATGGACAGGACGACGACTGCCGCGACGATGCCGATGGCCTCGCTGCGGTGCGACGTGTTGGCGTCTACCGACCGCGCGAACTCTCCCGAATACGCCGCGCTCCAGCCCGCGTCGAGTGCAGGTTCGAGAGCCTTGAGCGCGGCAGCTGCACCAGCATCGGACACGTCGTCGACGCCCACCGCAACGGGGATGGACAGCGCTCTGCCGTCTGCGGAGAACTGACCTTTGGCGACCGCAGCCTCGGGATTGTCGAGCGGGTTGGGGATGTCGACATCTAGCGCGGCTGATGCCGCGGCGATCACGTCATCCACCAGCGCGGCGGCGTCCACGGACTGGAACCCGTCTGGCGAGGCCAGCAGCAGACTCGACGAGGAGCCGTCGCCTGCCCCTGACAAGAGTTCGTTGGCAATTGCCGAGTCGGAGCCCGGTACCGAGATCTCGTCCGAGTAGTCGTTGCCGATGGCGCTGGCGCTGGCGATGAGACCGACCGCGATCATCAGCCACAGCCCGAGCGTGAGCCAGGGTTTCCGCGAGCTGACGCGTGCGAACGTGAGGGCGATGCGGGTCATGAGTTCTCCTGTGGTGTGAGACACGCGTCGGCGTCCGGCGGGAGGGTGAAGCCGAGCTCAAGCCCTGCGCGCGATATGGAAGCGGAGTCAATGTGGGTGGCGTCGCCGCAGCGCTCGGTGATGGGGTCGGGAAGGTCGAACGTCAGATCGTGTCCGAGCAGCGAACTCGGCCGCAGCTGCAGCCCAGCCACCTCGACCGAGATGACGGTGGCTACCACGCCGCCGTTCCCTGGGGCGAGGGTCAGCCACGCCGTGACGGGGCGCCGGAGCTGGCCGATGCCGTCGCTGCTCTCCACGCCCAGCACGCCGTCGCTCAGGGTCACCGAGTCGATCTTCCCGTCGAGTGCTTCGCCAAGGCGTGCGGTGAGGTCGTCCTTGCCAAAGGTGGCGGTCACCGGCACGCGCCGCGTGACGATGGCCAGGAGCGCGGAGTGACCGGCAAACGTGAGGGTCGGTCCGTCGTCGGTGGTGTTGTCGAGTCGTGAGTCGATGGCTGCGCGCGCGCCAACCTCTCCCACGGCGACGACCGCGAGCACGGCGAGTCCGATCGCGGAGGTCACGATGAATCGACGACTGAGGGGCATGGCCCCATCAGACCGGTTCAGGCTTCCGTGTGGCTGACGTCTTCCTGACGATCGCCTGACGATGTGGGAAGTGACAGCACGAAGTGTGCGCCGCGGCCCGAGTCGCGTAGCGTGACGGTTCCGCCGTGAGCGCGCGCCACGGCGTCGACGATGGCCAGGCCGAGTCCCGAGTGGCGTCCCCTGCCGGGTGAGGTGGTGAAGAAACGGTCGAAGACCCTTCCTCGCACTGTTGCGGCGATGCCGGGACCCTCGTCGGCCACTTCGATCAGGATCACGCCGCTGTCGCGAGTCACGGCGACGGTGACGATCCCGCCGCCGTGCTGGACGGCATTGCCCACGAGGTTGCGCAGCGCCCTGCGCAGCGCGGCGGCGTCGGCGTTGATGACGCCGATGCCTTCTGCCACGTGGCACGTGACCGTGGCATCGGCCGCCGCGACCACAGCGTCTTCGGTGACCTCGCGCGCAAGAGCGCCCACGTCGACGGGCTCCTTGGTGACGTGCGGCGTGACGTCAAGCGACGCGAGCAGCGCCAGCTCGTCGACCACGCCGCCCAACTCCTCGGCAGCTCCCACGATGCGTTCGATGGCGTCGCGTGACTTGTCGCTGTCGAGCCTTCCCTCAAGCAGAACCTCCGACCACCCCTGCACCTTGGCGATGGGCGTGCGCAGTTCATGGGACGCGTCCGCCACGAAATCGCGAATGGCGCGCTCGGCTATGGTGCGGCGCGTGATGGCGTCGTCCACTGAGCGTGCAATCGCCTCGGTCTCCGCGAACGGGGTGTCGACGGGCATCGGTTCGGCAACCCCGGACTCTGCGATCTTCGAGGCGGTCGCGGCGATAGCGTTGAGCGGAGCGAGGGAACGCCGGATGACGGTGCGTCCCACGACGGCCAAGGCCAGGGTCGTGAGGAGTGTCAGCGCCAGCGCCACGAGCGAGACGGTGCGAACGGTCTGGCGATCCGATGTCACGTCGATGGCGACCAGCACGCGGTCGACCTCGACGGACCCGCCTTCGCCGCTTGCGCCCGCAAGGGCCAGGGAGTCGGCGTCCACCACGGCACCGCGATAGCGGTGCATGCCGATGCGGAAGGCGAACGGGGCCTCGTCGCGCGGGTCGATGGGCAAGAGCGCCACATCGATGGCCGCCGCGCTCAAGACCTGCATCTGGCCGTCGACCGTGATGACGGCAACCAGCGTGCGAGGGGGCAGGATGCGCGCCAGACGGTTCTCGTCGACCACGATGGTGGAGCCGGGACCGTCCTCGGTGGAACTGACCACATCCACGGCGGCGGCGAGATCATCGTCGGCTGCGGACCGTAGGTGGGCGGCGAGCGTCCACAGCAGCGCAAGGGTGACGGCTACGAGTCCGACCACTGTCACGGCGACCACGCGGAATACGAGGGTGCGCTCAAGCGAGACGGACCCTGCAGGCGTTCGGCGGGTGCTCACGGCGTTCCCCTCAGGGAATAGCCGAAGCCCCTGACCGTCTGGAGCAATTCGGGCTCTCCCAATTTCTTGCGGAGGGTGGAAACAAAGCGCTCCACAACGGCTCCATCGCCCCCGAAGTCGTAACCCCAGATCTCGTCCAGAAGCTGCGCCTTGGACAACACCCTGCCCGCGTTGCGCGCCAAGTGCTCAAGGAGTCGGAACTCGGTAGCCGTCAGGTCGAGAGCGGTGCCGCGCCGAAATGCCACCACCGCATCGCAATCGATCATGAGGTCGCCCACCTCGACAACGTCCGGAGACCCAGCGGTCGGACCCCTGCGCCGTAGCACCGCCTCGACCCGTGCCAGCAGTGTCGAGACGCGGAACGGCTTCCCCACCACGTCGTCGGCGCCCGACTTGAGGCCGCGCACATGCTCGTCCTCGCGGCCGTCTGCCGTCACCACGATGATGCCCACCTCGGGGTGGTGCGATGAAAGGTGGGCGACGAGGTCGTGACCCGAACCGTCGGGGAGGCCGAGGTCGATGAGCGCAAGGTCGGGCACGGCGACACGAAGCGCGGTCCTGGCCTCTGCCAACGACGCGGCGGTGCTCACGGAGTGACCCGCCATGGACAGCACGGTAGAAAGGAGGTCGGCGAGTTCGGGGTCGTCGTCTACGACCAGTACCGCGCGGCTGTCCACGAACACCTCCCTGGTCGGCTGTGTTCATTATGCAGGGCGGCCACCGGGGCGTGGCTTCGGCATCGGCACTTTTGCATGCGGGAGTCGTGTGGCGCGCGGATGCTCCCGTGAGCGCGGCGCAGCCTATCCCCTCGCGCTGCATACGCGCGTGGAGTCGATCCCGGCGCTGGCCGATGCGTCTCCCGCCCAAGCGCAGGGTGGCGGCGATCTGACCGATCTGTACCGGCTGAGGCTCCAGGGCAAGGGCGCCAGGGGCATCGTGCGAGTGATCGAGGCGGTCGCCACCGTCGACTGGTCGGTGCTGGTGCACTGCGCTGCGAGCAAGGACCGCACGGGCGTCTCGGTTGCCTTGATGCTGACGCCTATCGGTATCGACCGTGCTGAAGTCGTGACCGACGACGTGGCGACCGTGGCGATAACGGGCGGCAAACGCTGAAGACGTTCACGCCTCGCGTCGATCGGACCACGCGAACGCGGCTCCGACCAGGGCCACGGTGGCCACCACGGCGACGCCAAGGGCGGGCCAGTAGTTGTGCATGGTGCCGCCAGCGGGGAGATCGGCGAGAGCGTTGGCGAGAGCGGTCGGTAGCCACCGGCTGAAGGCGGGCGCGAGTCCCAATACGGGCATCGCAACGAGTACGATCAGCGAGGTCATGACGGTGCCCAACACCGATCGCGCGCGCTGAGCCACGGCGGCGGTGAGTGCGACGACGAACGCCAAGAACACGACGCCCAGCCCCGCACCCGCGAGCACCGGTCCGGCAGCAGGCGGGCCCAGCAGAGCCCACGTCTCGTACCAGGCGACGCCCGTGCCGAGGACAAAGGCCCCGGCGGCAGCCGCGAATGACACAACGAGCCTCGGCACCAGGATCTTCCAAGCGGGGCTCACGCGGGTGCGCAGGAACACGCCCATCTCGGGAATCGCGTCGAACGCGAGCGCGCCCGCCGCGACGATCACGACCACCAGGGTGCCGATCTGCGCCGCGTTGGAGACGAACTGAATCATGCCGTCGGCGGGGGTCGGATCAGGGACAGTGATGACGGTGCCGTCCGACGTGCCCACGCGAGACAGGATCTCCTTGATGTACCGGGCTGTGAGCGGACCCAACACGCCAAACGCGACGTAGACGCCCACGAGCGCCGCCCATCTCTTGGTGCGCGTGAGTCGCAGGATCTCCAGTCGCCAGGCGCTCATGACGTCAGCTCCAGGAAGGCACGCTCGAGGGAGACCGCCTCGGGAGCCAGCGACACCACGGGAACACCAGTGGCGGCGAGCGCGCCGGGGAGGAGTCGTTCCGCCTGTCCAAGCGTCGCGACCTCCACCTGCACCACGGCTCCATCTGACACAGTGGCCGAATGTACCCACGGCAAGGCCGTGAGCGCCGCCGCCACCACATCGGCGTCGGGCTTGGTCCGTAGCCGCACGACGTAGCGGGGCACGGCACGTCCCACGAGGAGGTCCGATAGCGGGCCCTGGAACAGGAGCCGTCCCTGGTGCAGGATACCGACAGCGTCACACACCTCCTGGACATCCCCGAGGATGTGGCTTGAGAACAGCACTGTCGCCTGGCCACGCAAGGTGGTGATGAGGTCAAGCACTTCGCGCCTGCCCTGCGGGTCGAGCGCCGAGGCCGGCTCGTCGAGCAGGATGAGGGTGGGCCGTGCCACGAGCGTGCAGGCGATCCCAAGCCGCTGCAACATGCCGCGCGAGTATCCTCCGCAACGCCGGTCCGACGCCTCGGAGAGCCCCGACTGGGAGAGCACCTCGTCGACACGGTCGGCGTCTCGGCGCGCGGGCCCGGGTCCGCCAGGGGAGCCCAACGCCAGCGCCAACTCCACCACCTCGCGGCCCGTCAGCCACGGGTCGAACTTCGGTGTGTCCGGGAGTACGGCGACCTCGCCGGGCGTCACCGCGACCGTCACCTCGCCCTCCGTTGACTCTTTGAGGCCAGCCAGGATTCCCAGCAGCGTGGTCTTGCCGGCGCCGTTGGGACCGGCAAGACCGTACACGGAGCCGGCGGGAACGCTCAGGTCGACACCGTCGAGGGCAGCGTGTGCCCCGTAGCGCTTGACGAGTCCACGAGTGCGAATCATCGGCGGTTCGCGTCTCGGCCGACGAGCAGGTAGACGATGCCTCCCAGCGGGATGCTCACGACGGAGATCGCCATCCACGCCCACTTGGGGAGGTGTTTGACATCGTGGCGCACGATGTCGACGATGCAATACGCCACGAAGCCCACGAAGAGGATTGCGACGGGGATGAGTCCCGCCCAAGGGATGGTGTCCGACACGGTGTGACTTCGCTTTCTCTCGAGACTGCCATCGCTCTTGCTTCCGCGATGATTGGAACTGTTCTAGTAGTAATACCACAGTTGAACGCGCCTCTTGAGGCACTGCGTCCCTCCGGCACTCGCCGCGTCCCATCGCCGAATGCGGTCCCCCGGGCAACGCGTAACATGGTGGCGTCCCCTCGTGTTTCCCAGGAGTTCCCCATGCGCGTGCTTGCTGCCCTGTCCGGCGGAGTTGACTCGGCCGTGGCCGCGGCGCGCGCCGTCGACGCGGGGCACGACGTGGTCGGCGTACACATGGCGCTCAGCCGCAATCGCGACGAGTACCGTTCCGGATCCCGCGGCTGCTGCTCGATCGAGGACAGCAACGACGCCCGACGCGCAGCGGACAAGCTCGGCATTCCCTACTACGTGTGGGACCTCAGCGACGAGTTTCACGACCTCGTGGTGACCGACTTCCTGAGCGAGTACGCGGCCGGCCGCACCCCCAACCCGTGCGTGCGGTGCAACGAACACATCAAGTTCGACACCTTGCTCGAGCGTGCGGCGTCCCTCGGCTTCGAGGCCGTGGCGACGGGGCACTACGCGCGCATCGCCATCCGGGACGACGGGGTGCGGGAGCTTCACCGCGCGGCCGATGCCGCCAAGGACCAGTCGTACGTGCTCGCCGTCATGGGGCCCGAAAAACTGGCGCGCGCGATGTTTCCGTTGGGCGAGATTGCGTCCAAGTCCGAGGTGAGGGTCGAGGCGGCCGCGCGAGGGCTGGGCGTCAGCAACAAGCCCGACTCGTACGACATCTGCTTTGTGGCCGACGGCGACACCAAGGGTTTCCTCGAGCGTGCACTGGGGGAGAAGCCCGGCGAGATCGTGGACGAGTCCGGCGAGGTGGTCGGCGCCCACACCGGCGCGTACTCGTACACGGTGGGCCAGCGCAAGGGCCTGCGACTGCCGCGTCCCGGCGCCGATGGTGCGCCTCGCTACGTCACGGGCATCGACACCGAACGCAACGTCGTGACCGTGGGCCCGGAGACTCTGCTGAGCGTGCGCGACCTGGTGGGGCACGAGGTGGTGTGGCTCGCGCCCGACCTCCCCGCCACGGAGTCGAAGCCGTGCCACGCGCAGGTGAGGGCGCACGGCGAGCCCGTGCCGGGACGCGTCGTGCGCGCGGGCGACCGGGTGACGGTCGAGCTGGATGAGCCGATGCGCGGGGTCGCGGCGGGCCAGTCGCTCGTGATCTACGACGGCACCAGGGTGCTGGGCCAAGCGACCATCGCAAAGCGCGCGCTCTAGGAGCCGTCAGCCCGCGGGCGGTTCGAGGCTCGTCGTCTGCACGAGGAAGACATCGTCGCCATGAGGCCAAACTAGCCCTCATGGCGTTGTCAGCCGGGTCGTAAACCACCACGTCACAGCGCGATGGCGTTCTCGCGCAGGTTTCACCGGACGTCGAGTGCTCGTTCGTGCGGGAGGAAACGGCGGTGGTCCCAGGGCTGAAGAGCCATCACCTGGGAACGTGTCCAAGGAACGCATCCAAAGTGCCCGAACCGGGCCGCGCTTGGTCGATCCGAAAGTAGGAGTATCGATTCCGTTAGACTTGCGGGTGCTCGCGCAACGGAGCGGAGCGCCTCGGAGTCTGACGTACACCTACTTCACACGGGAGCGAACGTGAGCTTCTCACGACGGAAAGACATTCTTGGCTTGGCCGCTGGAGCGACCGCGTTTTCTTTGACTCTCGCAGCATGCGGTTCGAGCGATCGAACCTCCGAAACCGCTTCTGTGAGTGAAACATCCGTCGCCATGGAGCCCATCACCCTCACGGTTGCCACGTTCAACGACTTCGGCTACACGGACGCACTGCTCCAGGAGTACATGGACCTGCATCCGAACGTGACCGTTGTTTCGTACGTGGCAGCAACCTCCGAGGACGCGCGCGCCAACTACCTAGACAAAGTCGTCACAGGCGGCCTCGCGGACGTTGAGGCCATCGGAGGGGACTGGCTGCCCGAGGTCATGCAGTACACCGACTCCCTCGTCGACCTGACCGACCCTGCTGTTGACGGTCGTTGGCTCGAGTGGGAAACGGCTCCGGCGACTGACGCCGACGGCCGTCTGATCGCATACGGCACTGACATCGGCCCGGAGGCGGTGTGCTACGACGCCGCTCTTTTTGCGGACGCAGGCTTGCCCGCCGAGCCCGAAGAGGTTGCCTTGCTCCTCAAGGGCACTTGGTCGCATTACTTCGACCTCGGTCAGCAATACGCCGAGGCGACTGGAAAGGCCTGGTTCGACGGAGCTGCGGGCGCCTACCGAGGCATGATCAACCAGGAAGGCGTCGCCTATGAGGACCCCGGAACGGGAGAGATCACCGCAACCACCAACCCGGCCGTCAAGGCGATCTACGACGAGCTCACGGCAGTGACGCCGAACATCTCGGCTCACCTCACCCAGGGGTCAGATGAATGGCTCGCAGGCGTGGCAAACGGCGACTTCGCCACGATCCTGTGCACACCTCGGATGCTCGACGTGATCAAGGGCGCGGCTCCTCGTACCAGGACGTGGAATGTCGCAGACGTCTTCCCTGGTGGCGGCGGCAATGGGGGCGGTTCGTACCTGACCGTTCCCGTTTCGGGTGACAACGTCGACGCCGCGAAGGAATTGGCCGCTTGGCTTACCGCTCCTGAGCAGCAGATTGAGGCGCTGGCGGCGTCCGGTGCGTTCCCGAGCCAAGTCAGAGCTCTCGACAACGTGACCGCGCTGAACGAAGCGATGGCTGCGGGTGGCGGCCCAACCACAGCTGCATTCTTCAACAGTGACGCCCTGGGCGCGATCTTCTCAAACCGCGCCAACGCCGTGGGGGTCCCGCCATTCAAGGGCAAGTACTTCCCCCAGGTGAACGACGCTATGCAGAACGCTCTTGCGCGGGTTGAGGACGGCTCTCAGGACCAGGCCACCTCGTGGGGTCAGTTCGTTGCGGAAGTCGAAGCAATTGGATAGTGCGTTGCGATGAAACCGGGGTCTGCCTGAGCGTTCGACACGGGCAACCGTCTCCGGCATCATGCAGGGTGCGGTCAAGGGTTAGGTAGGAAGATGTCATGGTGAGTGGGTGGCTCGCCGACGTGGCGAGCCACCCACTCACAGTGACCAAACAAGGGACGAAGATGCGATCCCCGGTATTGCCTCCGGCGCCGACGCTGGAAATGGTAGGCGCCCGCGCGGGTGTCTCCCGGGCCACAGTCTCGCGCGTGGTGAACGGTTCTCCACGAGTCTCCGACGAGGTGGTGCGGGCCGTCAGGGCGGCGATCGCCGAGTTGGGCTATGTTCCCAACCGCGCCGCGCGCTCCCTGGCAAGCAAGCAAGCGAACGCCATCGCGTTGGTGGTTCCCGAGGACATGGCCCGGCTGTTCGGCGACCTCTACCTGGCCTCAATTATCGGGGGAATTCATAGCCGTCTTGAGGCCTCGGACTACGTTCTCAACTTGATGGTGGCATCGACCAAGACCGACGGAAAGACGATGCGCTACCTGCAAGGCGGCAATGTCGACGGTGCGATCGTCATCTCGCACCACACCAACGACACCTTCATCTCGACGCTCACCCAGACCCTGCCCGTCGTCTTCCGTGGCCGTCCCGCGGCGCATGTGGATGGCGGTCACGTGGTGGACGTGGACAACGTTGCGGGATCCCGCACGGGCACCGAGCGCCTGGTGCACGTCGGGTGCAAACGCATTGCGACCATCACGGGCCCGCAGACCATGCCCGCCGGTATCGACCGAGTGACAGGGTTCCTTGCCGCGCTCAACGATGCCGGACTTGAGCCGGGGCCGATCGTGGAGGGCGACTTCACACTGCGCAGCGGGGCCGAGGCGATGTGGGAGGTGCTGCGCCTCGATCCCAAAGTCGACGGCATCTTCGTGGCATCCGACGTGATGGCGGCTGGAGCCATGCCCGTGCTTCGTTCCAGCGGGCGCAGCGTTCCCGGGGACGTCGCCATGGTCGGCTTCGACGACTCCGAGGCCGCCATGACCACGGAGGTGCCCCTGACCACCGTGAGGCAGCCCGCGGAGATGATAGGTAATACGATCGCGAGTATCCTGATCGACGTGCTCAACGGAGTCGAGGATCACCCCACGTTGACCCTTCTGCCCACCGAGCTGGTCGTTCGTTCTTCTGCGTGACTCCGCTTCTGCGCGACTCGGCGCCGACTCGGCTCTCCGGCCGCGAGCAACCGCAGCACCATTCCGACGGCAAGAACAGTAAGTGACGATATGACTACCGATGACGCCCGATCCCTGGACTCGCGGGGCCAGGCAGACGACGACCTCAGCGACCTCACGCTGCCGTCCGGCGCGCGTCACTCCAACCCCGTTGCGTCGGCCCTGTGGCGTCGACACCGCCCGTGGATGACTGAGCTCGGGCTGCTGTTTGGTCTGTACTGGCTGTACTCGGTGATGCGTTCCGCTTCTCCTGATCGCGTGGCGCTGGCCACGTCAAACGCGCGTTTTGTGGAGTCCGTCCAGCGGTCGTGGGGTCTGGACATCGAGTTGTCGCTCAATGGCCTGTTTGTACACAGCCCATGGCTCGCCGACGCCGCGAGCCTGTGGTATCAAGTCACACACATGGTGGTGACCGTAGGAGTGCTGCTGTGGCTGTGGCGCCGCCGCCGCGCCAACTATGGGCCGTTGCGCACCGCCCTTGCGGTGCTGATGGTGGCCGGACTTGCGACCTACTGGATCTTTCCGCTCTCGCCACCGCGGTTCGCCTTGCGTGGGGCTGTCGACACCATGATGGTGAACCCCGTGCTCTTCGCCGGGCATGAGAGCGTCACCGGTCTGGCAAACCTCTACGCGGCCATGCCCAGTCTTCACGTGGGCTGGGCCGTGTGGTGTGCGCTGGCGATTGTCATGACCACTCGGAGCCGCTGGCGGTACCTCGCTTGGGGTTATCCGCTCATCACCACGTTCGTGGTGCTGGGCACTGCCAACCACTACGTGCTGGACACCGTAGCAGGCACCGTGTACGCGATGGGTGCCTACGCGGTGACGCGAGGCGCCTACGGTCGCGTGGCCCCGAGCATGGTTCCCGCGCACGCTGCGATCTGACGGCCCCCGTGGGGCGTAAACGCTTTAGGCTTGCCGGATGAAACCACCGACCCTCACCCTCACCGGCGCGCGCCTGTGGGAGGACCCCGTTGCGCCACGGGAAGATGCGTTCGCCGGTCCCGTCGATGTCACTGTCAGTGCCGACGGCCGGGTGGCCTCGGTCGAGCCTGCGGGCACGCAGCGGGCCGCTGGTAGCCGCGTCGTCGATCTCGATGGCAGGTGGCTCATGCCGGGTCTCATGGACCATCACGTCCACTTCACGATGTGGGCCAAGCATCGCGGGCGGGTCAGCCTGTCAGGGGCTCGGTCGGCAGATGACGTGGTCGACGTGGTTCGTGGCGCACTGGTCGACCACCCGGTGCTGAGCCTGGCGGACGTCGAGCCGCTCGTGGGCAGCGGCTACCAGGACGCCTTGTGGCCCGAGCTGCCCACGGCACAGATGCTGGACGAGGTTGCGGTGCACGTGGGCCAGTACGGTCGCCCGATCGTGCTCATTGGCCATGACATGCATTCGGTGTGGATCAACACGGCGGCTGGCGAACGCTATGGCATGCCCGCGGGCTTGCTGCGCGAGAACGCCGCCTTCGAGTTGCAGATCGCGCTCGAGGCCGAGGAGATGGCGGACCCTCGCCGTGTAGAAGTCCTGGTGTCCGATGCTGCACTGGCGGCCGCGTCCAGGGGCGTCACCGGCATCATGGACCTCGAGATGGCGGACAATCCGCTGGTGTGGGCCAGCCGGGTCGCGAGCGGGATCACCTCGCTGCGGGTGGTGGCGGGCGTCTACCCGCAACACGTGACGGAGTCGCTCGCGCGCGGTGAGCGCACGGGAAAGCGAGTGCCCGGAACCAAGGGTCAGGTCACGGTGGGCCCCCTCAAGATCTTTGCCGACGGCGCGCTCAACACCCGCACCGCGTGGTGCTTCGACACCTACCCAGGCACATCGGACTTTGGCCACGCCGCTCAGGCTCGCGGCGACCTGCAGCGAATTCTGTCCGACGCGCGCGACGTGGGTTTCGAGGTGGCGCTGCACGCCATTGGGGACCGTGCCGTGTCCGAGGCCCTCGACGCGTTCGAGGCGAGCGGTGCGTCGGGTTCGATCGAGCACGCCCAGATGGTGAGGGAGCAGGACGTGGCCCGCATGGCCGCGCTTGGGATCGTGGCAGGCATTCATCCCGAGCACATGCTCGACGACCGTGAAATCTCGGACGTCATGTGGGCGGGTCGCACTCACCGGGCGTTCGCGTATGGGGACATGGCGCGCGGTGGGGTCAACCTCCGGATGGGGTCCGATGCCCCCGTGTCGCCGTTGGACCCGTGGTTGGGTATCTCTGCAGCCGTGTACCGCACGCGCGACGAACTGCCCGCGTGGGAGCCCGGCAACGCCCTTGACCTGGGCACCGCACTGAAGATCTCGTGGGCGTCGCCCGCCGTCAGGACCGGGGTCCAAGGTGACCTGGTGGCGCTTGACGCGGATCCGGCTGCGCTTGGCGCGCAAGAACTACGCGAGATGCCGGTGGCACTGACCGTCCTTGGCGGTCGCGTGACGCATGACGCTATCGGTGCCTGAGGCGCGCTAAGGGGTCGGGCACGTGAGTGCCCGACCCCTCGGCGTGGAGTGAAGCCGACGCGTCGAGGCGCGCGGCCCGACTCCCGTCCTAGTCGGTAGAGACCTCGATGCGGCGCGGCTTGGCCGACTCGGCCTTGGGCACCGATACGGTCAGCAGGCCGTCCTTGAAGCCCGCCCTGATTCCTTCAGGGTCCACCCGGTCGGGCAAGCGCACGGCCCGGTGGAACGTGCCGAACCGACGCTCGACGCGGCGGAACTCATCGGCGTTCTTCTCCGCATAGAAGTCGCGGGAGCCGGAGACCGTGAGGACGTTCTCTTCGATGGAGACGTCCACGTTGTCGGCCGGGACGCCGGGCAGTTCGATGTGGAGCGTGAAGCCGTCCTTGGTCTCTTCGACGTCGAGCGCCGGGCTGAAGGCGCCGGTGAGCGGCGCCTCGGCGTCTCCCATGAAATTGCGGATGACGCGCTGAAAGTCCTCGTTCCACGCGGCGGACGCGGGAAATCCGGTGCGAACTACTTCTCGTCTCATGATGATTCTCCTTGGGTGTTGAGGGGCGGGTCGGGCACCCACCCGACCCGGTCTAACAGTTGAGTTCATGACACTCATGTTACGACTTGAGCGACATTCGCTCAAGTTTTGCCGAGCATTTTCGCCCAAGGAATAACGGGCCGACGGTTGCGCGGCGCGGGTAGTCTCGGGAGGGCTTAGTTGGGCGTGCGGGGGTTGAAAGGAGACGCGAAGAGATGGCGGACCAGACCATCGACACGAGGGTGTGGCGAGTGGCGGGGTCGCCGCTCCAGGCCGGGGCCGGGGCGGGTCCGCTGGCCGGCCACACGGTCGCGGTGAAGGATCTGTTCGCCATCGCGGGCCAGCGAGTCGGCGTCGGCTCGCGCGCATACCTGGCCGAGGCCCCCGTTGAGACGGTCACCGCGCCCGCAGTCCAGGCCCTGCTCGACGCGGGCGCGGACGTGGTGGGCATCGCGCAGACCGACCAGTTCGCATACTCCATCGCGGGGATCAACGCGGACTACGGCACCCCTCCCAATCCGGCCGCTCCCGGGGCGATCCCCGGCGGCTCCTCCTCGGGCCCCGCGAGCGCCGTGGCGCAATGTCAGGCCAGCGTCGGCGTCGGCAGCGATACCGCCGGCTCGATTCGCGTTCCCGCCTCCTACCAGGGGCTGTGGGGACTGCGGACGACGCTCGGCGCGGTGTCGCTCGAGGGCGTGGCGCCGCTCGCGCCGCGCTACGACACGGTGGGCTGGCTCACGCGTGACGGCGCCACCCTGAGCGACGTCGCACAGGTGGGGCTCGCCGCCACCCCCGAGGACGTCCCACGCGACCACCCGCTCAGTGGGCGAGCTGTGACGTGCCCGGGAATCAACGCCGCCGCGACCGACGAGACGCGCGGCGCTGTGGCCGCCGTGCTGTCTTCGGTGATCGAGGAGGAGGGGTTTGGCCGCGTGACGCTACCGGGTCCGCGCGACCTGTTCGAGGCGTTCAGGGTCACCCAAAGCGCCGAGGCGTGGCGGTCGCACGGCGCGTGGGTCGACTCTCACCCAGGTGCGTTGGGGCCCGACATCGAGGCGCGCTTCGCGTGGGCTCGCGCCGTCACTGCGGCCGACGAGAGGGCCGGCTTGCACGAGGTTTCTCGCCTTGCCTCATGGATCGATCGGGCGCTCGGGGACGACGTGTTGGTGCTGCCGTCCGCCGCATCGGCCGCTCCCCGGGTCGGTGACGATTCCGAGAAACTCAACATGTTGAGGGAATCCACGTTGGGTATGACCGCCGTGGCCGGGCTCACCGGAAGGCCGGCGCTGTCGGTACCCCTCGCCCGCACCGACGCGGGGCCCGTGGGTGTGTGTCTCGTGGGTCCGCGGGGCTCGGACTTGGCGCTGATTGACCTGGGACTCGCATGGGCGCCCGCCGGCGGAAAATTACACCCCTGACAAGGACTCAGGGGGCCTGTCATCCTCCCGGGGGACGCGCACACCACGCCCGGAAGCTAGGTTCGAGGCATGCCCGCCATCGCCACCCAAGGCCTCACGAGGACATTCGGCCCCGTGACCGCGCTGTCCCAACTCACCGTCGAGATGCCCGCCGGCGTGGTGGGGCTGGTCGGAGCCAACGGAGCCGGCAAATCGACGCTCATCAAGATCCTGTTGGGTCTGCTTCCGCCCACCTCGGGAACGGCCACCATCCTCGGCATGAACTGCCTCACGGACGGCCTCCGGATTCGGGAGATCGTCGGCTACATGCCGGAGAGCGAATGCCTCCCGCCCGACGTATCGGCGACCGAGTTCATTGTCCACATGGCGCGCATGTCGGGGCTGCCGACCAACATCGCACGTGAGCGCACCGCCGACACACTCAGGCACGTGGGCCTGTACGAGGAGCGCTACCGTCCCATCGGCGGCTACTCGACGGGCATGCGTCAGCGGGTGAAGTTGGCGCAGGCACTTGTGCACGATCCCCAGTTGGTGCTGCTCGACGAGCCGACCAACGGGCTTGACCCCGCGGGCCGTGACGACATGCTCGGGCTCATCAGACGCGTCAGCACCGACTTCGGCATCTCCGTGGTGGTGACGTCGCACCTGCTCGGCGAGCTCGAGCGGATTGCGGATCACGTGGTGTCGATCGAGTCGGGCGTGCTCCAGCACTCCACCTCCACGGCCGCCGCGACCGAGTTCAGCGGCTCGGTGCTCGTGGAGGTCACCGAGCGTGGGGCCGAGGTGGTCGAGCGGCTGCGGGCCCTGGGTGCTCAGGTCGCCACCGGCGCGCAGCCCAATGCCTTCGCCGTCGAGGTTCCCGACGAGGGCGTCCTCGACGATGTGCGGGGCGTCGTGGTGGACCTGGATGTGGGCCTGGTCCGCATGCAGCGCGGCCGCCACCACCTGTCCGAGATGTTCCTGACCACGGGGGAGGCCGTCCATGGCTGACATCGAGGCGCCGGAAGGCGTCATCCACGACATCGGCTTCCGCCACTACGACGGCGTCCGCCTGGGTCGCGGTTGGATCGTGAGGTCGCTGCTGGTCGAGACGTTCAGGGGAGTGTTCGGCCTCGGCCGCCCGGCAAAGGCCAAGATCATGCCGTGGATCCTCATCGGCATCCTGTTTGCGCCGCCGCTGGTCTTCGCCCTCATCGCGGTGCTACTCGGCCTTGACGCGTTGCCGCTGTCCTACACGGCGTTCCCTCAAGCCCTGTCGTTGATTGTGTCGCTCTTTGTGGCCAGCAGGGCGCCGTATTGCGTGTCCCGCGATTTGCGCCACGGCGTCATGCCCCTGTACTTGTCGCGGCCCATGCGGCGCAACGACTACGTCTTTGCCAAGTTCGCGGGCCTGGCGCTTTCCGTGTTCGCGATTCTCGCCGCAGCGGAAACGCTGCTCTTTGTGGGCGCGTTGCTGGCCAAGCTGGCCGTCGGAGCGCAAATCACGGGGTACCTTCAGGGCCTCGTCGTGTCGGTGCTGTACGCGCTGGTCTTGACCTCGATCGGCCTGGTCATTGCGGCGTTCACCCCCCGTAGGGGACTGGGCGTGGTGGCGATCATCACCGTGTTGGCGGTGGTCGCCGGCATCGCTTCCGTCGCATCGCAATTGCTGATCTACCACGGCAGCGCCACCCTGGGCAACTACGTGGGTGCTCTCGACCCGTACGGCCTCGTGGACGGGATCGCGGTGCTGTGGTTTGGCGTCGACTCTGCCTTCGGCAGGGACATGGCACTTGGCGCCACGGGCGGCATCGCGTTCACCGCGGCCGCGATCGGGATCGTCGCCGGAGGCATCGGCCTGTTGATGCGCCGCTACAAGAAGGTCGGTGTCGTATGAGCACGCTCGAACTCGTGGGCGTGTCGCGCTGGTACGGCGACGTGGTGGCCGTCAACGACGTCACCATGACCGTGGGCCCGGGCGTCACCGGACTGCTGGGGCCCAACGGCGCCGGCAAGTCCACGCTCATCTCCATGATGGGGGGCTTCCTGCCCCCGTCGTCCGGCACGGTCACGCTTGACGGGGCGCCCGTGTGGCGCGCCACGGAGGCCTATCGCAGCATCGGCCTGGTTCCGGAGACGGAGGCCATGTACGACATGGTCACTGGCTGGGAGTTCGTGCTCGCCAACGCGAAGCTGCACGGGCTGACCCACCCGGCCGACGCTGCGCGCGCCGCGATCGCGCAAGTGGACATGGCGGACGCGCAGGACCGCGACATCTCCGGCTACTCGAAGGGCATGAAGCAGCGCATCAAGATGGCCACCGCGCTGGTCCATGACCCCACGGTGCTGCTGCTTGACGAGCCGTTCAACGGCATGGACCCGCGCCAACGCCTGCACCTGATGGAGCTGCTGCAGTCGCTCGCGGCCCAGGGCCGCACGGTGCTGTTCAGCAGTCACATCCTTGAGGAGGTGGAGCAGATCGCCGGCACCATCGAGGTGGTGGTGGCGGGCAGGCATGCGGCCTCCGGGGACTTCCGGCGCATCCGCAAGCTCATGACCGAGCGGCCGCACCAGTACACGATCCGCTCAAGCGACGACCGCGCGCTCGCGGCCGCCATCATCGCCGACGGCTCGGCGGACAGCGTGGATGTTTCCTCCGGGGCCCTTGCCGTCCAGGCGTCGGACTTCGGGCGATTCGTGCGCGCGCTGCCCAGGCTCGCACGCGACCGCGGGGTGCGCCTGCTGGAGGTCACGCCGGCGGACGAGTCGCTCGAGAGCGTGTTCGCATACTTGGTGGCGCGATGAACGCGCACGGAATGGGGCTGTCACGATGAACGTCACCGTCATGCAACTCACCGCCCGCAATCTGCTGGGCCGGCGCAGGGCGATGCTCCTGGTGATCCTGCCGGTGCTGCTGTTCGTTCTTGCCGGGCTCACCAGGTGGGCTTCGGACGGTTCGGCGGCCTCGTCGAGCCAGCTCGCCAACGGGTTCGCGATGGGCACCCTGCTGCCCCTCATGTGCCTGCTCGTCAGCACCGGGGTGATCGGCGCGGAGATCGACGACGGCTCGATCGTGTACATGCTCGCCAAGCCGCTGAGGCGCAGGGTGATCCTGTTTTCCAAGCTCGTGGTCGCGCTCGCGGCCGTGCTGGTGTTCGCCGTGGTTCCCACGATGGTGGCAGTCGCGATTGCGGGGGACGAGGGCGGGAGGCTGACGCTCGCCTACGGCGCCTCCGCTGCGCTTGCTGGCATCGCGTACACGGCAATCTTTGTGACGCTGGGGATCGCGACACGCAATGCCGTGGTGTTCGGCCTGCTCTACGCCCTGCTGTGGGAGACCGTGCTGGGCGGCTACGTGCCCGGCATCCGCGCGGTCAGTGTGCGTCAGTGGGCGCTGTCGGTGGGTGAGCGGATGCTCGGGACCGACGCCGGCCCCTGGGCCGTGACGTCTGAGGTGGGGTTGACCACCGGGCTCATCATGCTCACACTCGTCACCGCCGGGGCCGTGTCCCTCGGCATACGCAAGCTGCAGACGCTCACTCTCACGTCCGCCGAGTAGGCTGGGATCGTGGTGCCCCCCCTTCGGGGGACCTTGCTGACCTGCCTGCGCATCGAGCGCTGGGCGGATGACCTTTCGGGCCGTTCGTACAACACGATGTTGGAACGTGAGCGCACCGCGGTGGCCGCGGCGACGTCTCTGAGCACCGCCGACCTCACCGGCCGCCTGGCCGACGGCCGCGCCGCGTATCAGCAGCGCTTTGGCCGCACGTTCGTCATCAGAGCGGAGGGTCGTGACCTCGCGGAGGAGGTGACGGAGCTGGAGCGCCGCCTCGCGAACGACGACGTGGCCGAGCTCGCCGAGATCGCGAACCAGTTGCGGGGCATCGCGTTGGTCCGGCTGCGCGCCGCCTACTCGGATCAGTTCGACGCGGCCTGACGGTACGGTCTGAAGAAGTCCCGCGGTTCTTGAGCGTAGGCCGCGGGCTGCTCGAAGGGCGCGAAGTGACCGCCCCGCTCCGGCGTCCATGGTGCGATGGTGTGAGGGGGACGTGTGGCCCGTGGTGGTCGGCGAAGGCACCTCGTTCTACCCGCCCGGCGTCCGGCTCGACCCTGAATTGGTGGTCCAGCGGCGCTTCGGCAACGGCGTGGTGTACCTGGACTACGCCGTGCGCACCTAGCCGAGCAGGCCGCCCCACACCGCGCGCGCCCCGGAGTCGCCGATGAGGACGATGAGGACCAGGCTGCCGACGCTGACCACCACGCTCGCGACCGCGAGCAGCACGGGCGCGGCGGCGGCAAGGGAGCTACGTGCGGGAGCGTAGCGGAGCACCCCCCAGCGGAACCACACCCACTGCGCCGCGGCGACCAGGAACAGCGCGACAGCCCACGGCAACAGCATCGTGCCGTAGTTCTGGTGCGTCTGCACGGCGGGGAGGGGGCCGACCAGGCGGGCCAGGGACTGTCCCGCCGCGACGGTGAGGGGAACGAGCACCAGCACCACGAGCGCCGCGAGCGGTGTCACGATGCCGAGGCGTCGCCGTGCGGCGGGCCAGAATTGAGTGAGCAGCACGGCAACCACCGTGAGGGGCAGGAGCACCACGACCGCATGCACCAGGAGCGGGTGAAGGGGAAGTCCGGCGACTTGCAGCGAGGTGTCCATAGTGGAAGCACGACGGCGACGCCCTCTCGGTTCACCCGCCGCGCCCTCCACTTCTAGAGTGAGGTGAACCGCAACCGCACACGTCTCGTGATCAGGGCAGGGACCGACGGGCGCGACAGCGGTTCGGCTCCGGGACGACGCGCACTACTGAGGAGGCGCACGGTGACGGTCGACAGGCAGTCGGTCCTGCGCGAGCTGCACGACCTGCACGCGGCGGTGATCTGGCGGTACGCGATGCACTTGACGCGCAACACGTCGACCGCGGACGACATCGTGCAGGAGACGTTGCTGCGCGCGTGGCGCACACCCCGGATCCTCGATCAGGATCCGGCGTCGGTGCGCCCGTGGCTCTTCACGGTGGCGCGCAATCTGGTGATCGATGACGCCCGTAGCGCGCGCCGCAGACACGAGGTTGCGGTGGAGGACCCGCCCGACCGAGGCGTTGAGGATGGCAGCGACGGCCTCTTCGACATCCTGCTGGTGGAGGAGGCGCTCCAGGCGCTCAGCGAGGACCATCGCGCCGTGATCGTGCGCGCCTACTTTGGAGGTCAGAACACTGTGGAACTTGCGGCGGAGCTCAACATTGCGGAGGGTACGGTGAAGTCCCGGCTCCACTATGGACTCCGTGCTTTACGCCTGGCACTTCAGGAAAGAGGGGTGACCCGATGAGCGCCGACCACGAGATGTATGCCCGGTGGGATGCGAGTTATGTGCTCGGCGCGTTGACGCCAGGGGATCGCCGCGCGTATGAGGCGCATCTTGAGGAGTGCGAGCGCTGCCGCGTGTCCGTGGCGGAATTCGCTCCGATGCCAGGGTTGCTGGCGCGAACCCGGCCCGAGGTGGACGGGTGGGACGACGCGCGGGCGGCGGGCCCGCCCGCCAACCTGGTCGACCTCGTCACGGAGCGTCGCCTGCGCCGCGATCGACTGCTTCGCAAGCGCGCGATTCTTGGTGTTTCAGCTGTGGCGGCCGCGGTCGCGCTCGCCGTTGCGGTACCCATGGCGCTCCTCGGCCCGTCCGCGCCCGAACCGGCACGGACGGTGGCCATGACGGCCGTGGGTGACTCGACCATGGCGGTCACGCTCGAGCTCAGCCCGGTCGCGTGGGGCACCCGGATCGGCGTGACGTGTGACTATCCGGCGGGCGATACGTGGTCGGGCGAGAACGGCCCGTGGGCCTACAGCTTGGTGGTGACGGACGAGGCCGGGGTCACCAGTCAGGTGTCGACGTGGACGGCCGTGCCGGGAAGGACCATCCACCTGGATGCGGCGACGTCCGTTTCCCTCGATGAGATCGCGTTGATTCAGGTGCGGTCGGTTGGCGGCGAGCCCATTTTGGCAAGTTCGCTGACGGGCTGACTCCGGACTTTCGGGACGTCTTCGTCGATCCGGTGAACCGCGGGGGGCTCGGCGACGTGTTCCAGGTGACCGTGCCCGCGGTCGCATCGAACGAAGGGAACCCCCATGAACTCACGAATCGCCGTCGGCATGGCAATATCAGCGCTCGCCCTTCTTGGCCTGTCGGCGTGTTCGGCAGATACGGCAGGCTCCAGTACATCGTCGGCGGCTCCTGCCACGAGCACCCCTGAGGCCTCGTCCATGACCACGTCGGAGCCCACCGAGTCGATGGATGACTCCGGCGTTGCGCTGGAGACGGCCGAGTCCGCACTGGGCACGATCGTGGTGGACGGCGACGGCATGACCGTCTACCAGTTCGACAACGACACCCAGGGTGGAGACTCGTCCACCTGCACGGGCCAGTGCGCCACGAACTGGCCAGCAGTGCCCGGCAGCGCCGCCCCCGAACTCGAGGGCATCACCGGAACG
This sequence comes from Demequina sp., assembly GCF_016278765.1. Lineage (GTDB taxonomy): Bacteria > Actinomycetota > Actinomycetes > Actinomycetales > Demequinaceae > Demequina. The sequence goes on from NZ_JADQBE010000053.1 coordinate 82,569, forward strand.
GTGGCGACCATCATCGGAATCGATGGCGAACCACAACTGACCCTCAATGGGTGGCCGCTGTACTACTTCGCCGGCGACGCGGCGCCGGGTGACACGAACGGTCAGGGCGTCGGCGGCGTGTGGTGGGTCCTGACGCCCGCAGGGGAGCTCATCAAGGGCTGACATCGGGGGTCCCGCGCACGGTAGTGTGTCGCCAGCGACGAGGTGTTGGCTGACTGGCGCGCGGGAATACCTCGCCCCTCACTGGGGTTGTGGCTGGCAGAAGGTGCGCCATGTCCCCGACGGACCTCCATTCTGTGAAGATCTTGAGCGTCTGAGGAGCCCCGTGATTGCCGTTGATGTCTGGTCCGATGTGGCGTGCCCGTGGTGTTACCTTGGCAAGCATCGTCTGGAGACGGCGATCGACGCCTCGGGCGAGGATGTGCAGGTCACGTGGCACAGCTACCAGCTGAACCCGACCATCCCGCGGGGCGAGCACACTCCCCACGCGGAGGCGCTGGCCAAGAAGTTACAGGCGCCCGTGGAGAAGATCCGGGCGATGAACCAGCGACTCATCGACCTGGGCGCCGCCGAGGGCGTCGAGTACAACTTTGACCGCTACGTGCAGGCCAACACGCGAGACGCCCACCGGGTCATTCACTACGCGCAGGAGCAGGGGCTGGGCAACCAGATGAAGGACCGCCTGATGCGCGGCCAATTCACCGAGGGCGCCGTGGTGGACGATGCTGGCCAGCTCGCGGCCATGGCCGCCGAGGTGGGCCTGAACGCCGCCGAGGTGCGCGCGATGCTCGAGACCGATGCCTACGACGACGCGGTCCAGGCCGACATCGATGAGGCAGCTGCCGCGGGCGTGACGGGCGTGCCCTTCTTCGTGTTCGACAGCACGTACGCGATTGCCGGTGCGCAGCCCGTTGAGACGTTCGCGGAGGCGCTGCGTCGGTCAGCGGAGCAGCGTTCTGCGGAGCGCCAAGCGACCGCGTGACCCGCCGCGGGCGCGGCCCTCATGAGGCGAGCGCCCCGGAGAACACCTGCCATGCCAGCAGCGTCTTCGCGACGAGGCTCAGCACGATGTAGGTGCGCTCCCCGCGAAGGTAGTCAGCCCACTTGCCCTTGGCGCGGTACTGCTTCCACTGCACCACGCCGAACGCGTTGAAGAACACGAACAGCGACACGATGATGCCCCACACGAACCCGGGCACCGTAGCGTCGGACGTGTTGCCGGGCCCGGCGAGGTTGATGGCGATGATGAGCCACGGGACGATGCCGACCATGCTGCCGAAGATGAAGGGCACCAGGTCGCCGTCGCCGGGGGTGGTGTAGCGCTCCTGGAGCCAGCCGAACAGGATCATGCTGGCGTTGACCGCGAAGAGGCCCGCGAGCGCGGCGAAGTTGGCGAGGCCGTTGAGCTGCAGGATGAGCACGATCATGATCGAGGAGGAGAGCGAGTACTCGACCCATCGGAACGTGTTGTGGTGCTCGCGGAGGCCGGCCACATATCGAGGGAAGAACGTGGGCGAGACGATCAGGAAGTGGAAGAACGCGGAGATCAGCAGGAATCCGGCCACCGCGTACCCGATGTTGATGTCGAAGAGAGTGATCGGGTCGCCGTACGCGCCCGAACCGGGTGGTCCGGTGAGGTACGTCGCGGTGACGGGCAGCGCGGCGTCGTTGGCGAGGAAGAGGATAGCGACGAACGACGCGAGGTGCAGCAGGCCTGCTACCAGGTTGAACGGGCGGAGCTTGGCAAGTGCGGTGTCCATGGGGTCTCCTCGGTGTTCGGCGGTGAACTGCGCCTTTGACACTCGACAACACCCCAGGTAATGAGCGGATTCCCGGCGAACTAGGGCGCGTCCTCGCCAAGCTCCCCGCGCAACACCTGGGCCCAGTCATCGTCGGCTAGGCCGGCGCGGTCCAGCAGGTCCCGCCAGTCCACTTGGGCGTGTTCAAGCGCATCCTGAAATAGCGAATAGTTACCTCGCGCCGCGATCAGAATGGCCGCATGGATGCGTTCCGGATCCACCTGAGGCGTGATCTTGAGCCTTTCCAGCGTGTTGAGCATCGGCGGCGTGCTGGTCCCAAAATCGTGGGCGAGACGTTCGGCGACGCGGTGGCTGGGGACGGGCATGGGAGGCAGTTTCGCATGCCGACGGTCGTGCGCGGCACAGGGGCCGCCAAGACGTCCGTCCCGTCGCACACGTGGAATATGCGCGTTCAGCTGCTGTACGTCGACGGCTGCCCCCACTGGGAGGTGGCACAGGCTCGCCCACGACGCAGCAACCGGTGGAGGCGATGGTCGCGTGACCACGCGAGCTGCAGGGCGGTGCGCCGCATCCTTCACCGGGCGGCAACGTCGGCGTCCAATATTTTGAATGACTCAAGATTGTGCAATACTCGGTAGATGACCACATCGACGCAGGCACCGCTCGACGCGGACGTTGCGGAGGTCATTCGCGGCGCGGGTTTGCGGCTCACCAAGCCGCGGGGCGCGGTGCTCAGAGCGTTACACGATCGCCCGCACGCGAGCGCTGACGATGTGCTGAGTAGTGTCGCGGCAGTGTTTCCCAAGGCAAGCCTGCAGTCTGTCTACAACGCACTGAGCGACTTTGTCTCCGCCGGGATTGTGCGCCGCTTCGAGCCTGCCGGGAGCCCCGGACTCTATGAGTTGCGGGTCGATGACAATCACCACCACCTGGTCTGTACGCAATGCGGCGCGGTCAGCGATGTCGACTGCGCGGTAGGACACGCGCCGTGTCTGACGCCGTCGGAGACCCAAGGATTCGTCGTTCACCAGGCGGAAGTCACCTACTCGGGACTGTGCGCCGCGTGCGCATCGACCACCACGACCACCGACACCACCAAGACCACCACGGGTTGAGCGGCCCGCGGCCTCACCATTCCTGAGAGAGGAAGCCTCATGTCTGATCCCGAAAACTTTGCCGCCCCGATTGGCGAGAACTCCACCGACGTCGACCAGGCGACGACACCCATCGACACTCCCGTCGATGAGGCCTCCTGCCCCGTGCTACCAGGTGGGCAGCCGCACCCGACGAGCGGGTCCGCGAATGAGCGGTGGTGGCCCAACCAGCTGAACTTGCGCATCCTCAAGAAGAACCCCGCGGTCGCCAATCCCTTGGGCGAGGACTTCGACTACGCCGCCGCTTTCGCGGGCCTCGACCTCGACGCAGTGAAAGCCGACATCGCCAAGACCCTCACCACGTCTCAGGACTGGTGGCCTGCCGACTTCGGTCACTACGGTCCGCTGATCATCAGGATGGCGTGGCACAGCGCTGGCACGTACCGTGTGATGGACGGCCGGGGCGGCGGCGGTGCAGGCATGCAGCGGTTCGCGCCACTGAACAGCTGGCCGGACAACGTCGGGCTAGACAAGGCCAGGCGCCTCCTGTGGGACGTCAAGAAGAAGTACGGCCAGTCCATCTCGTGGGGCGACCTCATGATCCTCGCTGGCAACGTCGCGCTCGACAACATGGGGCTCAACACCTTTGGCTTTGCGGGCGGTCGCGCCGACGTATGGGAGCCGGACGATGACGTCTACTGGGGTCCAGAGTCGACCTGGCTCGCAGACAAGCGCTATTCGGCCGATCACGACCTGGAACGCCCGCTCGCCGCGGTGCAGATGGGTTTGATCTACGTCAACCCCGAGGGCCCGGGCGGCAACCCGGATCCGCTCGCATCGGCCCAGGACATCCGTGAGACGTTCAAGCGGATGGCCATGAACGACGAGGAGACGGTCGCGCTCATCGCCGGCGGTCACACGTTTGGCAAGACCCATGGCGCGGCACCCGATTCGAACCTTGAGGAGAACCCCGAGGCGGCCGGCTTGGAAATGCAGGGTCTCGGCTGGAAGAACAACTACGGCACCGGCAAGGGCGATGACCAGATCACCAGCGGCCTTGAGGTGACGTGGACGTACCACCCGACCCGGTGGGACAACGAGTACTTCCACATTCTGTATGCCTACGAATGGGAACTGTTTGACAGCCCCGCCGGAGCGCACCAGTGGCGCCCCGTCAACAATGGCGGTGCGGACATGGTGCCCATGGCGCACGATGCGAACAAGAGCCGTGAACCCCGCATGCTCACGAGCGATATTGCCCTTCGTGTTGACCCCGAATACGACAAGATCTCCCGCCGTTTCGCGGAGGACCCTGTCGCGTTCGGCGATGCGTTCGCTCGCGCCTGGTTCAAGCTCACCCACCGTGACATGGGCCCCGTCGCGCGGTACCTCGGGCCCGAGGTTCCGCAAGAGGAGCTCATCTGGCAGGACCCGGTTCCTGCTGTCGATCACGCGCTCATCGACGCCGCCGACGCGGCCGAGCTCAAGAGGCAGATCCTCGATTCAGGGCTGACGGTTTCCGAACTCGTGGCGACCACCTGGGCGGCCGCATCGACGTTCCGTGGCAGCGACAAGCGGGGCGGCGTCAATGGGGCGCGTATTCGCCTCGAGCCGCAGCGGAACTGGGAGGTCAACAACCCCGAGCAACTCGCCAAGGTGCTCTCCGTGCTCGAGGGCATCAAGGCGTCGTTCGATGGCGCGCAGGCTGGTGGCACCCAGGGTGACGGCGCAAAGAAGGTGTCGCTGGCGGATCTTGTGGTGCTGGCGGGCAACGCTGGCGTCGAGAAGGCCGCGAAGGAGGGCGGCCTCGATGTCGAGGTGCCGTTCCACCCGGGACGCACCGATGCGACACAGGAGCAGACCGATGTCGAATCGTTCGGCTACCTGGAGCCTGTCGCCGACGGTTTCCGCAACTACTACGGTCCGCTCGCCACGCTTCCGCAAGAGCACCAGCTGATAGACAAGGCGAACCTGCTCACCCTCAGTGCACCGGAGATGACCGTGCTCGTTGGCGGCATGCGCGTGCTCGGTGCCAACTGGGACGGTTCGCCCTATGGCGTCTTCACCGACCGGCCAGGCGTGCTGAGCAACGACTTCTTTGTCTCCCTCCTGGAGCTCGGCAACACCTGGAAGCCGCTGGACCCTGACTCACAGGCGTTCGAGGGTCGCAAGGACGGCTCGGATGAGCTGGTGGGCCGCGGCACACGTGTCGACCTGCTGTTCGGCTCGAATTCCGAGTTGCGCGCGCTCGCTGAGGTCTACGCGAGCGACGACGCCGCGGAGAAGTTTGTGCGCGACTTTGTGGCGGCCTGGGGCAAGGTGACGGAACTTGATCGGTTCGATCTGCGCTGACGGGGGTGGTGGCGAGGTTCGGACTTATGTCTGCGCCACACATCTCTGCCACCGAGGGCGACTTCACCCCGGACGCCCTGCTTGCCGGCGATCCCCGCGGCGTCGGCCGCGCACACCGACTCGGACATGACCGCGCCTCGCGGCCCACGGGACGCTCGCAGGCTGACGGCTATGGCTTGTTGGCGTCTGGCCCGCCGACCGTGTGGGTGCCGGAGGCATCGGTGTAGGTGAGGATGAAGTTCTGGTACCGGAACCAGCGCTCGCCTGCGCTGGGGTGCTGGTCGACGACCGTGCCGTCCGCGCCGGTGATGTCGATGGGGATCCCCGCGTCGTGGAGTGCCTGGGCGGCCTCGTCCACCGAGTCCCCGGTGACGTCCGGCGCGATCTTGTACATGCCGAAGAACCAGATCACGAGTGCCAACGCCACCACGGCCAAGGTCCCCAATGCGAGGGCGAATCCCCACAGCACCTTGTCCGGCGACGGCAGAAGCCTTCTGCGCGTCATCACGCACCTCCAAGCATCGATTCTTGTCGACCGTAGCAGGAAGTTCATAGCCAAGAAGGTCAACCTGTTGAGTTTCTTGTGGGGACATATCCACTCCCCGGCGCGGTACCACCGCGCCCTGACTGGCCGCATCCCCGCCAGGTAGCGTCGGCTGCATGACAACCCGCCCGTTTCGCATGATCGACGTGTTCCCTTCAAGTGCGCCGCAGTCCGGCAACCCCCTCGCGGTGGTGCTTGATGCGGACGGGTTGACCACCCAGCAGATGGCCGCGTTTTCCGCGTGGACCAACCTGTCGGAGTGCACGTTCGTGCTGCCGCCCACGGACCCCGCCGCCGACTACCGGGTGCGCATCTTCTCGCTCACCACGGAGTTGCCGTTCGCGGGCCACCCCACGTTGGGCACGGCTCGCGCGTGGCTGGACGCTGGGGGAGTGCCGCGCACGCCCGGCCGGGTGGTGCAGGAATGCGGGGTGGGCCTGGTGCCGGTGCGCGTTGACGAAGACACGGTCGCGTTCGCGGCCCCGCCGCTGATCCGCTCGGGCCCGGTGGACGACGCCGACCTCGCCATCGCGTTGTCCGTACTGGGAGTCACTCCGGCCGACGCGGTGGAGGCCAGGTGGATCGACAACGGCCCCGGCTGGCTGGGCGTGCTGCTGCGCGACGCCGACGCGGTGCTTGCGTTGGAACCCGACCTCACGGCCCGCGTGGGTCAGCCGAACAACTCGTCGACATCTACCCGTTCGCCTACCTCGGCGTGCAGCGCGCGCACCAGCCCCAAAGCCCCGGCCGCCGACCGCCGGTCGCGCGCCGCGGGCTCCTGGCCCTGGAGTTCCTTGGCGGCCGCTGGCGCACCCTCGGTCGGAACCGGTTTGAGTCTGGCCTAGCTCAGAGGGACCAGATGCGACCGACGATGACGCTCGACACCTGCCACGGTGGCCGATGCAGCCACGCAGAGTAGTAGAAGGGCTGAGAGCGGGTAGACAACCGAGGGTGCCGCGACCACCAGGAGCGCACCGAGCCAAACGAACCCCATCCCGCGGGACAGCCATACGACTGCCGCTCCAAGGACACCGAGAACAGCCAGTGCGACCAAGATCGCATTCGCACTGCCCCACCCCGCCAAACCGAGGTACACGACGCCTTCGACGGCCTCGATTAGAGCGAGGGCCTTTATCCCTTTTCTCAAATATGACGCAAGCGCTTCGTGCTCAATACGCATAGCAGTCTCCAAATTTCTAGTCGGACCCAACGATTCGGGTCTTTGCAAAATCAATAGCTCGACAGTTGTTCTGTGCTGACGACTTCGACTCCGTCCAGAATACTCTCCGGGGTCAGCTCAACGCCATCCGTAGTTCTGACCATTACGATCCAGTCGCCGCGCACCTCGACTACAAGCCGCGCCTCCGGTACTGGCTGGCCGTCAGCCGCACCCAGCGCCGGGAATGTGTAGGTGGCCCGTTCGCCCTCGTCTGTACGCCCAGCGACGGTGTCGAACCACCAGTCGAGCACATCGAGATCGCCGGGCTGCGCCGCGTATCCACCGACAGCGATTGACTGCTGGTCCACGCCGTCCACCCCAGTCCCATCCAAGACGTATGCAGCGACAGTTCCGGTGTCATATGGAGAGATTGGTAGCGATCCGAACCCCGGCACGCGTGCGTGACTCTGGTCCGCGACCGCGCCGTAGCCAGGAATGCTTGCTGTCCCGTCGTTGCTCAACGACAACTCTTCAGCAACCTGTTCAAGATCCCCTTGCCTCGAGGCGACAACTACTTGCCAACCGCCCATGCAAATGCTGAGCCCAGGAAGGTTCTCCCTCAACTGAACTGGACCCTCTTCGCATGCCTGCTCGCTTTGAACCGTATAGATACCAACGACGCCTTCTTCATCGTTCTGAAGCAGCTGCAGCCGGTAATCAGGTATGTCGAGGCCATTTGGGAATTCCGCGAACCCCACTTGCTGGAAGCCATCTGGCGTTGAGTCGAGTCCCCACCCTTTGCCCGTGCTTGGAGCAACGGGCGAAGGGTAGGTGCAACCGACGAGCTGGGAAAGGAGGACTACGAGGAGAGATAGTCGCCCTGCCGCTCGAGCGGGGGCTGATGCGTGACTTACCACTGGTTGTACGTGGTGTTCATCTTCTTGGCTGTCGCCATGTGAGTGAGCGAGCAAGTCTTGGACTGGGAGAACGACGCTGAGTAGGAGCCTGGTGAGCGAGTAAGCGTCGTGTAGAGCGTGAAGTTCTGCCCTGGCTGCAGATTGCACCACAGGAAGTCACTGTGGAACGCACCGGATGCCTGAGCGGTAGCCGCGCTGGTGGTGTACGTGCTGGTGTACGGCCCGTATGAAGGCGTGCTCGCGTGGTTCCACGCTAGGTTGCCGTTCCACGAGTTGACCATCCGCCACGTCGTGAACTTCACGTAAGACAAGCCCGTGCCCGACTGAACGGTGGCCTCGTGGGCATAGCGGAAACGCGAGATGTCGAGGTTGACCGCGTCCTGAAGTGTCTGGCTCGAGTGGATGACGTTCGACGTGTAGACCACCGCTTGTGGAGAAGGTGCGATGGCCGAGATCGCCGATGCGGAAGCCCCCTTCACGTCGGGGACCTCGGTGTGGCTGACGATCGACGTCGAGCAGTCGTCACCGATCTCGTAGACGTCGGAGTAGACCACGCCTTCGACGAGTTCCTTGGAACTCGCGTCGGGGAGGGTGGTCAGCCCTGACGAGCACTGCGCGGTCGCCGCCAGTGCGTCCGGGTTGGGTTCGCTCGCAGCAGCAGTCGCGGCGGTGGCTGCTCCCACAAGTGCCACGATAGATATCAACGATGTAAAGACGGTTCGTGACGCGTGAATAGACATAATTTCCCCACCCTCGATTTTCCTTTTCTGGGCGAGCATCATTGCTCGCAGAGCACAGTTAACACCCGGACCTTCGTCCTAGCAATAGGCGACACGAAAGCTTTTTGTTTGCCGCCTGACGCGAACGGGGAATTGCTTTTCAACGAGCCTCAGAGGGGCTCTTCGCCGTTGAGTGTGGGGTGAGTGCGGCGGGTTGAAGTCAGATGGGGTCGAGATCCCCGAAAATCAGAGCCCGTTTACACCGGCGACTGCTTCCTGCTAGGCGAGCGCCTCGCGCGCGACATCGCAAGACTCCGCGATCCGCTCGATCATGCCGGAGTCGAGGAGCCGCTGTTGAGCCGTCAAAGGCGCCTCGCTGCGGCGGATCGCGTCGACAAAAGCGTCCGGCATGTTCGCCACGAGATCGCGCACGATCTCGCCGCCGGTGCCGTTCAGGGACAGGCCCGCGCCACGCAAGGCCGCCGCCCAGTCGCTCCCGGTCGCACGGGTGAACTCTCGCTGGGCACCGATTGACATGGCTGCTCGGGGGAACCGTCGCGAGCCATCGGGACGCGAAGCTATCGCTCCGGATGCGGCGTCGTACATGGGTGCGAGGTTAACCTCGGTGCGTTCGTCATACATCAGTGCGTAGTTCTTCGCATGTGCATCGGAGCTCTCGCTCAGGTAGTTGAACGCGACCATGATCGCGAAGCGTGCGACATTGGCCTCTGCGTCGGCGGGCACAGCGACGGCCGACCACAGCACGCCAGCAACGGAGGAGAGCCCAGGGCCGCCGTCCGCCTCGTACTTGGCGGTCGAGTCCACTCCGAGGGCCTGGCACACGTCCTCTTGGTGGATGCGTCGCAGCATGCCCGCGTTGTCGCGGTAGCGATCGAATCGCTCCACGATGACGGCTGGGGTGCCGTCGAACTCGTAGTAGCTGGTCTGTGCCGCGTCCACCCCCAGCGCCCTCGCTGCCGACATGGTGACGTGCTCGACCAGGGCCTGATCTCCGGCGCTCACGCCGGCGAACGAGCCAATACCAGGCTTGATGATGTGGCTGTGCGGCTCGGTCCCGATTGCCACGTGCCACGTTCCGGACTCGGAGCGCAGCGCCATCTTGTGTTGGGCTCCACTGACCGACCAGTGCTCGTCGTACTCAAGAGGCTCGACCGGCCCGGACTCGTCGCCAAGCATCGCGCGCAGGCGGGCACCGATGTGCGCATCGGAGACCGGAATCAGCCCGCCGGAGCCCTCCGGCAACGTGTCCTCGCGGTAGACCTGTACGGCTCCGGCGCAGTCGAGACCGCCCTTGTCGAGCAGTGCGAACGTGGAGGTATCGAGGCTGCCAAAGGATCGCGCCATGCGCAGGCGAGCGTCGGGGCCGTCGGGCAGTAGGCCGTTGAAGAACGGGGACGCCTTGTCCGCCGAGTAGCGCTTGCGGGGTGCCGACGGCATCGACAGTGAGAGCGAGATGTCGAGAGGGACGTCGTGTGCGTAGCGGAACTCCACGCCGTTGGCGGTCTTGCGCTGCAGCGTCCCGATGCGGCGGCCGTGCAGGAACACGAAGAGCGAGGCGGCCATGTCAGTCCTTGGGGTCCAGGTCCAGGTCCACCGTCGCCACGAGGTCGACCCCGAGTGTGGCAAGCACGCCGAGCACCTTGCTGATCTCTGCGCCAGGCGTCTTGCCGTTTTCAAACATGGAGAGCCACCGCGTAGACACCCGCGCGCGTGAGGCCAGTTGGGCCTGGGTGAGACCGGCGGCCCGGCGCGAGGCGGCGACCACCTGGCTGACGTCCATGGGCCGACGAAGACGTACCTGTGCGCTCATGAATATGACGATACACTCACAACTGTGAATGAGCAAGAGTGATCATATTGTTGGATCGTATGATCGCAGGCTCATATCACGAAATGCGCAGGTATCGTCATCGGGCGGCTTGGGGCCCCGGTACTGGAGCCTCGTCACGGAGGCGCCGCCTGAGTGACTTCCTTGAACAACGGGCGTCCATATTTCGGGATGTCGCGACATCCTCGAATATGGACGGGTACCGTCGACGTTGCAGGGTGGGCCGACGCTAGCGTTCGCTGCGCCGACGATGGCTCGGTCGGGTCGGGTGGTCGACGCCGTCGAGGCCTAGTCGTACCGAGCGACCGGCGCAGCCGGATCGGCCGCCACGCAGTCGAGCCCAGGCACCGCGAGCAGGCGCGAAATCGCGGGGGCGCTGGCCCCCACCCCTGCCCAGTGGGGATCCACGTCTGCCGCAATGCACCACGCGTGATCGGCCGGCCAGATGAAGGATGGATGGTCGTACGGGTTGAGGCCGAGATTGTCGTACCACGCTCCGAGTTCCGCCAGTGGACCCTCGATGAGGAACGAGTCTCGTAGGGGGACCTCGATGCGCGCGTTCCCGCGTGGCACCGGCGACGTCATCGGCACACCGCTGTCCCAGACGCAGAAGTAGCCGGGATTGGGCGAACTCGTGAACGGGATCAGCGCATCGACCGCGCGAACGAGGGTCTCGAGCTGCATGCGAGGCGAGATGTCGAGTGGATCAGTTCCGCCTTCGGGCTCTCCCACGTAGGCAGGGTCCCGCAGGAACCTCAGGCGCCCATAGGCGTCAAACCCGGCGGGCCCGAAGGCAATGAGGCGGCCCGGCTCGGTGTCGCTGTGAACGATCCAGTCCGCATGCGCGACCGCACCCGAGTACCTGAGCATGTGCGAGGCCTCCTCACTCTCATTCGCGCCCGCATGAGTCCCCCTCAGATTACGACGTGGGCGAGTGGCGGCGGCTTTCACCGCGGCGGGTAGCCGCACAATGCGTGGGAGCGGCGAACGTGCGAGGGCACGTCAGCGAACCGGGGCGACTCATCGCCATTCGTTTCCAGGCGCGCTGCGGAGGCCGATGCGTTCCTCGAGCTCGGAAAGCTCGTCCATGACGGCCGACGCTACCCAGACACGTGAGCGCGAGGCTCCCGTGATCTCGCTCAGGACTCCCGCCTTGGTGAGGTGGTCGAGCGCGTCGTAGGCGCGGGGGCGGCTGGCGCCCGTGACCGATTCGGCCCGGGCGATGTCCAGGATGGGCGCGGTGAGGAGAGCGTCGATCAGGGTCCGGGTGGAGGAGCCGCGGCGCGCGGTGACCTGCTCGTGCCACAGACGTGGGAGCTCGGCGAGGCCGTCGGCCGTCACGAGTGCGGCCTCGGCCGCGGCGGAGGTACAGTGCGCGACGTAGCGCACCAGCGGCTCGAGGTCGCCGGCGCGGTAGCTGGCAAGGTGTGCAAAGTAGGCGTCGGTATCGGCGAGCATCGCGGCGGCGACGGGCACAGTGGTTGCTGAGGTCAGCCCCCGGTGCCGATACGCGGCGCCAATGAGGGCTCTGCCGATGCGTCCGTTGCCGTCGGTGAACGGGTGGATGGCCTCAAACTGGCCGTGGACGATTGCGGCTTGGGCCACCACCGGCACGTCGGTGCGTGCCACGAACGCGATGAGGTCTTCCAAGAGCGGCCGCACGAGGTCCGGTGGAGGTGGGACGTGCAGTGCGCCGCGCGGCGAGAAATCCGAGCCCCCTACCCAGTTCTGCACGGGCCGGTACTGACCCGCGTGCTGCCCTTCTAAGAGGTCGCCGGCAAGCAGCACGTGATGGGCGGTCAGCAGTGCGGCGTGTGTAAGAGGCCTGCCGGCGCAGGACGCTGCGAGAGCGGTGAGTGCCCGGCTGGCGGCGACGGTGGAACGCGCCCCTGCGGCGGCATCGGCGCCAATCGAAGCGCGTGCGAGATCGTCGAGACTTGAGTAGACATGCTCGATCTTGGATGAGGCCACGGCCTCGCTGCGCACCAGCAACTCGCCGAGCCCGGCGAGGTGGTCGGAGCGGCTCTCGATACGGGTGATCGACGTGACGGCGTGCTCCAGCTCCGCGTTGACTGCGGGCGACAAGGCGACAGCATGGTCGGCGATCTGGGCGGGGATCTCCACCACAATCTCGGTGAGCATCCGGTCGGCCTGATTGGGCCGGTTGCCGGAGGGTCCTCGCTGATCGGGGTTGGTTGCCCATGGACGTGCCTCGTGAGCGGCGGCGGGCCAGGCGCTATCGCGAGTCAAAGGACCTTCCCATCTGTTTTTTGTGCACCACCATGATAACAGTTATATCTATAAGTGTAACTAAGCAGGTTTCCTAGTAACGCTTACAGGGCGGTGCGATGTTCCAGTGCCACCGCCTCCTGACTGGCCGTGCCGACGCCCGGTAACGTCGGCTGCATGACAACCCGCCCGTTTCGCATGATCGACGTGTTCCCTTCAAGTGCGCCGCAGTCCGGCAACCCCCTCGCGGTGGTGCTTGATGCGGACGGGTTGACCACCCAGCAGATGGCCGCGTTTTCCGCGTGGACCAACCTGTCGGAGTGCACGTTCGTGCTGCCGCCCACGGACCCCGCCGCCGACTACCGGGTGCGCATCTTCTCGCTCACCACGGAGTTGCCGTTCGCGGGCCACCCCACGTTGGGCACGGCTCGCGCGTGGCTGGACGCTGGGGGAGTGCCGCGCACGCCCGGCCGGGTGGTGCAGGAATGCGGGGTGGGCCTGGTGCCGGTGCGCGTTGACGAAGACACGGTCGCGTTCGCGGCCCCGCCGCTGATCCGCTCGGGCCCGGTGGACGACGCCGACCTCGCCATCGCGTTGTCCGTACTGGGAGTCACTCCGGCCGACGCGGTGGAGGCCAGGTGGATCGACAACGGCCCCGGCTGGCTGGGCGTGCTGCTGCGCGACGCCGACGCGGTGCTTGCGTTGGAACCCGACCTCACGGCCCGCGTGGGCCAGCAGAGCATCGGCGCGGCCGGGTTCTACGAAGAGGGCGCCGACGCCGCGCTCGAGGTCCGCGCCTTCTTCAACGACGGGGGCGGCCCGCTGAGGGAGGACCCGGTGACGGGAAGTCTGAACGCCTCGGTCGCGCAGTGGCTCATCGGCTCGGGTCGAGTGACGGCGCCGTACGTGGCCCGCCAGGGTGCGAGGGTCGGGCGCGACGGGCGGGTGCAGGTGACCGAGGCCGAAGGTGAGTTCTGGATCGGTGGCCGCACGGCCGTGACCGTCAGTGGAAGTGTGGGTATCTAGGCGTCACATCCTTGAATAACGCCGCACCATATTCAAGGATGTAGTAATATCCCTAAATATGGAGACATCATCTTCAGGGATCCAGGACTGGCCGGCGCTCGACTACGAGCCTCGGTCGTGGACCCTGCGCGCCGATGGAGTCTCGCGCAGGGCCGTCCTTGCGCACTCGGGACCGTATCGCGCCGCGATCACGCCGCGCATCACAGGTGTCACCGTTTCGCTGCCCAGCGCCGTCCAGTCGCTCGCGGAAGATGCCTCCGCAGAACTGGCTCGCGTCGATGCCACGTTAAGGGCGTCCCGCATCGGGCCGTTGCCCGCAGTGCTGCTGCGCACCGAGTCCGCGTCGTCGTCGCAGATCGAGCGGCTCACGGCCTCCGCAAAGTCGCTTGCCGAGGCGGAGATCGGCGAACGTTCGAGTACGAACGCGCGTGTGGTCCTCGCGAACGTGCGCGCCATGGAAAGGGCGCTTGAGCTCGGCGGGCCCATCGCCCTGGAATCGATCCTCGCCGTGCACGCGGCACTGATCGAACCCGATCCGCTCCATGCGCCGGGCCTGCGTGACGAGCAGGTGTGGGTGGGCGGCACTGCCGTGGGCCCGCATCGTGCCGACTTTGTGCCCCCGCACCACGATCGCGTGCCAGCCGACATGGCGGACCTGGTGTCCTTCGTGGGCCGCACGGACATCCCCGTGGTCGCCCACCTCGCGCTCGCGCACGCCCAGTTCGAGACCATCCACCCGTTCACCGACGGCAATGGCCGCACCGGGCGCGCGCTACTGCACATGATGCTCCGCGAGTCGGGTCTCACGCGCGGCTCCACCATTCCCGTCTCCGCGGGCCTGCTCCACGAGACCGACGCGTACTTCGCGGCGCTCACCGCGTATCGCGAGGGCGACATCGAGCCCGTCATCGAACGCGTCGCGGAGGCGGCCATCTTCGCCTCGCGTCTCACGCTCGACCTCAACGCTCGCCTGCAGGCGCTCGCCGACGAGTGGCTCCAGCGCGTCCGAGCACGCAAGGGCGCCTCCGCGTGGCGACTCGCAGAGATGCTCCCCGCCCACCCCGTGGTCACGTACGAGGTGGTCCAGAGCGCGCTGGGGGTTTCGGCGCCGACGGCATACGTGGCCATCGACACGCTCGCCGACGCGGGGGTGCTGGTCCCGCGCAGCACCAACAAGCGCAACAGAGTGTGGGACGCGGTCGAGGTGCTCGCCGCGCTGGACGAATTCGCGGACGAGGCCCGGCGGGGCTAGCCGCGAAGGTGGGCCGCGGCGTGCGGTTGCTGCCCTCTCAGTATGAGACAGCTCAGATCTGGGTTGAAGACGCTGCCGCCATGACGCCCCCCGCGATCAGCTGCAGTCTCAACCCAGCGACGTGTACACCAGGACGAACGCGGCCGCTACCGCGGCGGTGCCCAGCACTGTCACTGCAACGGGGAGTGCCCCCCGAATGCGCTTCGCGAGCATCCACGTGAGGAGACCGAGCGCGGTGACGCCGATGATGATCCAGTAGACCGGGCTCGTTGTCTCGCTGATCACGGTGAGCCCGTAGAGGGCCTCCCCGAGGCCGACGCTGGCAAGCGCGCTCGTGGCGAGCGCGGCGCGCACACCGCGTGCCAAGAGCCACGACGCCGCCACGCCCACCAAGGGTCCTGCCACGACGCCCACGAGCGCGAACATCGTCGGGTTGTAGTACAGGCCCTGCACGGACGAGGCCAGCGAGTAGCCGAGGGTGAGCAGTACGAAGCTTGCCGCGCCAAGCGGTGCAGCGATGGGCCACCGCTGCCGGGACCAGAGCACCAGGAGCACCGTGAGGACGGTCCACCCACTGGCAGAGTTCGCAAACGACGCGAACCACTCGGGGAGGGCGCCCTGCGCGAAGAAGGTCAGGAAGCCGAGTGCGAAGGACGCCAGCACCACGACGCCGGACCGCAGCAACGCGGTTCGCCACGAGCGCGTGCGGTCGCCTGGCAATGGGGTCTCAGACACGGCGCCACGGTAGCACCGCGTGCGCTCTGAGTCGGTGGCGACGGTGTAGTCAAGGTGATCGGAGCGGGGGAGGTCTAGGTTTCGGACGCCGCGATCCGCTGGACAAATACGTTGGCCCAAGCAACAGCCTCCTCGACGGTGGGCAACACGTCGAGCCCTTCGGCCGCTTCCGCGTACAAGGTCTGCCACTGCTGGCCGACTACGATGCTTGGCGGCCACTCCTGGCCCCGTCGGTACGTGAAGAGCCGCGCGGATGTTGCGGCGAGCAGCGCTAGGTCGAGGTCCTCGCCTTGGTAGAGAAGTTGGAGATCGACGAGGTCGCGTGCGCGCTCGCTTCCTTCCGCCGAGACTGCGTGTAACTTCTGTGCGACTTGGTGATCTGCGCGCATCACCGGTACCGGTCGCGGGGCCTCGAGGCCTACGTCGGTGAAGAGGCGAGCAAGATCCGGAGCGAGCCGGAACTCAGGCTCGTCGGCATCGCCTATCTCGTTGTGTCCGAGCTCGAACTTCACCGTGCACCACGGCCTGCCTCGGTAGTCGAGTTTCACCTCGAAGGGTTGCATCACGTACCCGCCGGGGATTCGTGGCGGACGCGGTGCTGGCTTCTCGATCAGTCGCCCGGTGAAGCCCGACCATCCTGCGGCCAGCGAGTCTTCGAAGTCGCTGCGGAAGCGGGCGAGCGGCTGGACTCGTGCGGCGTCGAGGTCTTGAGTGAAGCGCGTCCCTCGTCCGTAGCGCAGTGCCATCGCGCTGCCGCCCTTGATGGCGCCCTCGGGAAGCATCTGGCCAACCGCGACAAGCGCCATCGCGACGCGCCGACGCTGGGTCAGGGCATCGTTCCCCTCGACGTTGCGGAGCCGCTGCTCAAGCGACCGCACGCTCGGCGGGGCATCGTCGTACGTCACCGTCAGAGTCCTTTCTGCACCCGCTTCCACTCGGTGGTGGTCAACAGGCCCTCTGCTCGCGCCTGCTTTGCCGCCTCCAGCAGGCGTGTGCTCTCGATGCGTCCGCGACATTCCAAGATGGCGTCCGCGACCGGCTGTGCTGCCAAGCCCTCATAGAACACGGTGCGCACGTCGCCCGTCACCTGGGTCAACTCGATATTGGGGGGAAGCGTGGGCCGAGCGCGCCTGGGGACGGCGACCTTGATCTTCCTCGGGTTGACGTCGGCGAGGCTGAACAGTGCGAGCACCGACTCCCCGCGGAGATAGGCGCCGTCGCCCACGCGCAGGAGCGCTTCGGCGAACTCGTCGAACTCGGTGGGGCGGACGTCGGGCACCCGATAGAGCCCGTAGGCGACGTTCTCCAGCCCGCCGCGTGCGGCCAGCTTGGGCAACTCACTTGCGGGCACTCCCGCCTCGGCCGCGTCCCTCGTGGTGACATACCCGTACTGGTCGAGCGCAATCTCGCGGACGACGTCCCGGTACCTGGTAACTGTGTCCATGTCACAACTATACCGAAAACGGTAGTGTTGTGACAGTCCTGGGGATCGCCCGCAGCAACGTCGCTCGTGGCACACGCCTCTGCAGACCTCGCCCATCTTGCACTCGCGCACGCCCAGTTCGAGACCATCCACCCATTCACCGACGGCAATGGCCGCACCGGGCGCGCGCTGCTGCACATGATGCTGCGGGAGTCGGGCCTCACGCGCGGCTCCACCATTCCCGTCTCGGCGGGGCTGCTCCACGAGACCGACGCGTACTTCGCGGCGCTCACCGCGTATCGCGGGGGCGACATCGAGCCCGTCATCGAACGCGTCGCGGAGGCGGCCATCTTCGCCTCACGTCTCACGCTCGACCTCAACGCTCGCCTGCAGGCCCTCGCCGGAGAGTGGCGCCAGCGCGTGCGGGCGCGCAAGGGTGCCTCCGCGTGGCGGCTCGCGGAGCTGCTCCCCGCCCACCCTGTGGTCACGTACGAGGTGGTCCAGCGCGCGCTGGGGGTTTCGGCGCCGACGGCATACGTGGCCATCGACACGCTCGCCGACGCGGGGGTGCTGGTCCCGCGCAGCACCAACAAGCGCAACAGAGTGTGGGACGCGGTCGAGGTGCTCGCCGCGCTGGACGAATTCGCGGACGAGGCCCGGAGGGGTTAGCCGCTCAACCGCGCCGCCGCAGCGGCTGCACCAAGGTCGGTAACCCGGCTTGTCGCTAATCCACCCCCCCTAGGCAGGTTGGCGAACCTGCATTCATCCAGCCGCACTTTGTGAGGCCGGTTGGCTCTAAGTCTGTGACGTCTAGGCTTACTTGCATGCAAGAACAGCCTGGTCTCCAAGGAATCTCACCAATTCAGCAAGTGTATGTGGACGCGGTCAAGGCCCCGCTAGACATGATCGAGGTGGCCTACGAGAGACTTCGAGACCGTCTCGCGCGTCAAGTCGAAGACGAGAGAGCTAAGGCGGAGACGCTGTCTGATGCGTGGACCATTATCGACAACGCGTATCGACTGAACACATTGTTGCGCCAGTTTCCTGGACTGAAGCAGAGGGATGAGATTGTGCGTTCAGCGATCGATGTTTTCAAGGTGGCAGAGCCTTTTCGCCACGCAGAGTTCAGCACATGAACCGGGAAGTCCGAAGTATCGCGGCGGAGGGGCTGGCAGTCTGGGGCGAACTGTCGTGGGCGACAAAGGGTTCGGACGGGCAGGTTGAGAACCACCTGCGAATCAGGCTGCCCTACATCTCGCAAGGGCCGCAGTTGGTCAGTGCCAGCTGCTCCCGGAGAGACGGATTACAGCGCGGGATCTGGTTTCATTCACCTGCTCCTGGCCGATCGGAACATCAATCTCAGCCGGATCGCGGAGGCAGCGAGCGACTTCTCTGAGCGCTTTCTTGCTGAGTTGGGTTCAGCGTACGATCGGCGCTCGGGAGAGCCTGGCGAAACACTTCGTCTATTTGTACCGACGTCTCCTTAGGCGCGCTTCACCCCAACCCGCAATCCGGCCCGTGTGTCCCCACCCGACCCGACAGTGCGGCAAGACTTCGCTTCCGAGGGGATCAAGCCTGACCGCCGTGAGGGAGCGACTTCTTGGCGCACGCCCAAGGTGACGTAGCAGCGAAACCCAACCCAAGCGTCGGCCGCAAACAGCAGGGACAACAGGCGCAGAGGTGACCGCCCTCAACGGCTCCCGTAGTACGCGATCTTGTCGTCGAGCACCTTCACCGCAGCAGCCAACGCTCCGGCCTGGCGCACCAACTCGTCGCGCCGCCCCATCAGAAACTCAGTGCGCTCACCAGCCTCACCGTCGGCCCGCAGCAGGCGAGTGAACCGGCGCAGGTCCGCGATGCCCAGCCCCGCATCCCGCAGGCACGTGACCACGCCGATCCACGCCACGTCGTTGTCGGCGTAGCGCCAGTGGCCGGACGCGTCGCGATCGATGGGGCCCACCAGGCCCTCGCGCTCGTAGTACCGCAGCGTGTCCTCGCTCAGCCCGGTGGCGGTCGCCGCCTCGCCCATGCTGATGCCCTGTGTCACCGTCATGACACCGAGTTCAGCACGGCCAGAGCATCGGCGTCCAGGCGCACGTCGCGGGCGGCCATGACCTCCTCGAGCTGCGCGACCGACGAGACCCCCACGATCGGCGTCACCGCGGGGGAGCCGCCCATCAGCCACGCAAGCACCACCTGGTTGCGCGTCGCACCCGTGGACGTCGCGACCTGGTCGAGCGCCGCCAGCCGACGCTCAGTGTCGGCATGCAGATAGGGCGCCTGGAGCGGACGGTCGGGCCGCGCATACGCGCCCGCGAGCAGGGTGTTGTACGCCCAGAAGGCCAGGTCCTCGGTGCGCGCGTAGTCCAAGGCATCGGGCGTGGCGACCACGTGTCCACCCTCGACCAAATGCGCAAAGGGCACCGGTTGCAGATAGGTGTAGCGCAGTTGCATCGCGGAGTACGGTTCCACGCCCGTCGCCGACGCCGTGGCGCGGGCCCGCTCCAGGCGCCACACGGCGTGATTGGAGGCACCCAACTGGCGGACCCGGCCATCGGCCACCGTGGCGCCCAGGGCTGCCACCTGGTCCTCAAGCGGAACCGTGCGGTCCTCGACGTGAGCCCACAGCAGTTCTACGTGGTCGGTGCCCAGGCGTTCCAGCGACCCGCCCAGCGCGGCCTCGATCGCGGCGGGGGACAGGCCCTCCATCGACTCGGGCCACTTGCCTGCAACCAGCGGCTCGGCGCCCAGCTTGGTCGAGACCCACACCTGCTCGCGGATGCCGGGGTTCGCGGCGAACCACTGGCCCAGCATGCGCTCGCTCGCGCCGCCGCGACCCGTGGGCGACTCCCAGAAGCTGTAGTTGTCAGCGGTGTCGAGCCAGCGTCCGCCCAGCTCCACGAAGCGGTCGAGGATCGCGAACGACTCGTCGCGGTCCTGCCGAGTGCCGAAGTACATCGCGCCCAGCGCGATCTGTTCCTTGTGAGTGATGTTCATAGGGGCAGAAAACACCCTGGAGCGCGCTCCAGGTCAAGCGGGGTTCCGCGGCGCGAGGCCCCGGCGCTCGCCGAGTGCCGGACAAGCCTTGAGTTCCTTGTGTACACAGCGTAAACTATGTACACATGAGCACCATTAGTCGCCGCATCGGCAGTCGCGAGTTCCGCGCCGAGTTCTCTGACGTTGTCGGACACGTGGCCTACGGTGGCGAGCGCGTGGCACTCACGCGGAACGGGAAGGTGGCGGCCGTGCTCATCAGCAACGAAGACCTCGAGACCTTGGAGCGCCTGGAAATGGCGGCGGACGTCGAGGCATACCGCGCGGCCAAGGCGGCCGACGACGGTGGCCGGGTGTCGTTGGAGGACTTGGACCGAGAACTGGGGTAGTTCGTGTACCGCGTCGAGTTGACGTCGGCAGCCGCGCGCCAACTGCGGAAGCTGCCTCGTGAGCACAGGGCACGCGTCCAGGCTCGCATCCGAGAGCTTGCGAGCGATCCTCGACCGACGGGCGCCATCAAACTCGCCGGTGAGACCACGGCTTGGCGCACTCGGATAGGCGACTATCGCGTGATCTACGACATTTTCGACTCTGTGCTGGTGGTGACAGTGGTCGCGGTGGGTCATCGGCGCGAGGTGTACCGCACGTAGGTTCAGCGCCGATGGTCGCGCCGGGCTACGAGTTGCCTACCGGAACGTAGCGCTCGGCTCGTGCCCCCGAGGTGAACTCGGTGGTCCCGACGTGCCGCAGTGTGAGCGGTTCCGCCAGACCTTCGAACAGCCAGGGCCCGTGGCCTACGAGCGTCGGGTAGACGACGAACTCGTACTCGTCGATGAGCCCTGCGTCGGCCAGGGCGCGGGGCAATGTGACGCCGCCGACGTACAGTCCGTCGCCCGGTTGCTCCTTCAACTTCCTGACCGCATCGACGGGGTCACCGGTCAGAGATTCGGTGTTCCAGCCGTCGGGTTCGCGCGTGCTCGACACCAGGTACTTCTTGGCCGCGTTGATCGACTGCTCGAACGACCGCGTCCACGGAGGTAGGTCTTCCGCCGTGCGCCAGAACTCCATCAGTTCGTAGGTGGTGCGGCCCAGGATGATCGCGTCGGCGCGGGCGATGGTCTGCGCGGCGTGGTGGTGAGTCTCCTGGTCCGGAGTGCCAGCCATGTGGTCGACGCAGCCGTCGAGCGAGACGTTGATCGAATAGCGCAGGGGTCGCATCCGCTCAGGCTGGCATGGTTCCCACGATTTCGCTACGCCTGACGATGGAGCCCCCAACAGGCGCGATCGTCCGCGGCCGCATCTGCATTCCGGAGTAGCGGGGGAGGCGCCCGCCCCGCTCAGCGGGTGTCCCCGCCTGATTCCGCGCAATCGGGGCACACGCCGAAGATCTCCAGGGCGTGGGTGACGTCGGTGTAGCCGTGCTGCGCGGCGAGCTGTTCGGCCCACTGTTCAATGGCAGGGCCGCCAATTTCGATGGCGCGTCCGCACCGTCGGCACGCGAGGTGGTGGTGATGTTGCCGCGAGCACCGCATATAGACGGACTCGCCGTCCTCGCGGTTCATGACGTCCACGTCTCCGGACTTCACCATGCGGGCGAGGTAGCGGTAGACCGTCGCGAGGCCGATGGTCTCTCCGCGTTCCTTCAGGAGGGCGTGGATCTCCTGGGCGCTCTGGAAACTCTGCAGCTCACCGAGGATGCTCACGATGGCGCGCCGCTGGTGGGTCATGCGAGGTACGGGCCGATGGTCCGGGGCCCCCTCGCCCTCCTCGGTGTTAAAAAGGATTATCATTATCGTAGAAGCATAGCTAAGGAGGGCCTGTCATGGCCAGAGGGTTGTCAACACACGTTGTGGCGGGTGTTGCAGCCGCAACGCTCGGCCTGGGAGGGTGTGCAATCGCCGACGGCGACGGCGCCTCCCATGAGACCGATGCCGCCGTGTCCGTCGTTGCCTCGACCACCATCCTCGGCAGCGTCGCCGGTCAGGTGGTGGAGTGCGGCGGCGGCCAGGTGCACACGTTGATGCCCGTGGGCGCGGACCCGCACGACTACTCGCCCTCATCGGCCGATGTTGCGGCAATGGTGAAGGCCTCGCTCGTGGTCGTCAACGGTCTGGGGCTCGAGGAAGGGCTGACATCCGCGCTGGATACTGCGGGCGAGGACGGCGCCGTCGTCTACGCGGTAGGCCCCGACCTGGACCCCCAACCCCGCGAGGGCGCGAGCGACTCGCTTGACCCGCACATCTGGATGGACGTCGCGCGCATGGCCAAAGCCGCATCCCTCATCGGCGACCAACTCGCGGCCGCCACGGGTGACGATGCCTACGCGACCTGTGGCTTGACGGTCTCGGACTCGCTCATGGAGACCGACACCGAGGTGCGGTCGATCCTCGACGCCGTCCCCGAGTCGCGGCGGGTGCTGGTGACCGATCACCAGGCGTTTGGCTACTTCGGATCCGCCTATGGGTTCACCTCGGCTGGCGTGGTGATCCCTGGTGGCTCGACGCTTGCCGAACCCAACTCGGCCGACCTCGCGGCGCTCGCGGACACGGTGCGCACCGAGGGGGTCACGGCGATCTTCGCGAACACCGCCAACCCCACTGCGCTCGTGGATGCGCTCGCCCAAGAGGCGGGGACGCAGGTGAGCGTGGTGGAGCTCTACGTCGGCAGCCTCGGCGCCGCAGGCTCCGGGGCCGATACCTATCAGTCCATGATGCTGACCGACGCCCGTCGCATCGCCGACGCGCTCGCGGGCTAGGAAGTCCTCATGACCTTTGTCGAGTGGTTCATTGAGCCCTTCTCCTTGGGGTTCCAGCAACGCGCACTTCTTGGCGGCATCCTGGCCGGGCTCATGTGCGCCGTCGTCGGCACCTGGCTCGTCCTGAGAGGGATGAGCTTCTTTGGCGACGCCTTCGTTCACGGCGTCGTCCCCGGCATTGCCGCGGCCGTGGTGCTGGACGTCAGCCCCGCGCTCGGCGCGGCTGTTGCCGCCGCGGTCATGGTCGCTGGAATCGAGGTGGTGAGCCGGCAGACAAAGCTGAGCGAAGACACCGCGATTGGCCTGCTGTTTGTCGGAATGCTCGCGCTTGGAGTGGTGATCATCTCCAGCGTCGATTCATATACGGGGAGCCTGACCACGATCCTGTTCGGCGATGCTTTGGGGGTCACAAGCGCCGACCTGGTGCAGCAGGCAATCCTGGGAGGATTCGTGATCATCGTTTCGGTCGCCATGTACCGGCCGTTCCTCGCGCTGTCCTTCAACAAGCAGAAGGCCGAACTGTTGGGGATGCGCCCCGGTAGGGCGCACGCGGTCTTGCTCGTCCTGATCGCCGCCGCCGTGATCGGCAGCTTCCAGTCCATCGGCACGCTGCTCGTCTTCGGGCTGCTCGTGGGCCCGCCGGCGACGGCGGCACTGGTGGTCCGCACCGTTCCGCGCATGATGGCGGTGGCGGCGGGCATCTCCGTCGTCTCCGTGTGGCTCGGCCTGCTCATCAGCTTTCATCTGGGAACCGCAGGATCGGCCACGATGGCGCTTGTACCGATCGTCGCCTTCTTCCTCACCTTGGCCTGGACCACGCTACGTGCAAGGCGGTCGGCGTCGCGAGACCCTGGGACGCAGCGGGTTGCGTCTGACTCCGCCTCGACCCCCGCGGTGACGCGATGAGCTCCTGCGCATCGCAGGCGCGCCCCGATAGTGGGAGCGGGTTGTTCGCCGAAGGGACGGATGTGGTGGTGAAGTACGGCAACCACACCGCGCTGGCGCGATCCTCCTTCACCATCCCGCTCGATGCGGTGACGGCGGTGATCGGCCCCAACGGCTCGGGCAAGTCAACGCTGCTGAGCGCCTTGGCTGGCCTCGTGCCGGTTGCTGGCGGCCAGTTGCGAGTATTGGGCATGGAGCCGCACGAAGCTCGGAGTGAGGTGAGTTACGTCCTGCAGTCGACGGTCGTGCCCGCGTCGACCCCGATCACCGTGCGGGAGACCGTGGGCATGGGGCGCTTCCCCAGCGTCGGGCTGTTCCGGGCGTTCAGTCGAACCGACCGAACCCGCGTCGCGGAGGCCATGCGCCAGATGGATATTGAGCATCTTGCCGGGAGGCACCTCCACGAGCTTTCCGGCGGGCAAAGGCAACGTGTCTACGTGGCCCAGGGACTTGCACAGAACCACACGGTCATGCTGCTTGACGAGCCACTCACCGGTCTGGACCTGGTGTCAGCGCGGACCATCGACGGCCTGATCCACAGGGAGGACCGTCACGGTCACACCGTGGTGCTCACGACCCACGACCTCAACGAGGCCCGGGCCGCAGACCACGTCGTGCTCGTGAGCGGTCGCGTCGTGGCTAGCGGTCCACCGGAAGTGG
Organism: Demequina sp.; assembly: GCF_016278765.1. Taxonomy (GTDB): domain Bacteria; phylum Actinomycetota; class Actinomycetes; order Actinomycetales; family Demequinaceae; genus Demequina. Next base: position 106,982 of record NZ_JADQBE010000053.1, read on the forward strand.
TGTGCACCAGGAAGAATCTCGAGGTGGCGTTTGGCCTGGGCAGCCTCCACGGTTGGGGAGGTTTTCTGGACGACCCCGCCCACGACCCGCACGGCCACAGCCAGGCGGACTTGGGCCGCTAGTCGTTCAGTCGCGGACGGGCGAGTCGAGACCGTCGGTGTTGTGCTGCCACGCGGCGTCGTCGCCCCCCGAGGCGTCCCGCTGCTCGCCGTGCATGAAGAGGCTGGCACGCTCGACGGCTTGAATACTCCCGGTGAAAAGGCCCTCGTCGCTGGCGTGCTCGGGGGGAGGGGCCTGCTTGCGGCAGCGCGCGGGGCGGCTGGATCAGGCGGCCGAGGTCTCGCGCGCTATCGCGGCGATCAGCGCGTCGATGTCGTCCTCGGTGGTGTCGAAGCTGCACATCCAGCGCACCTCGTTCTTGGCGGCATCCCAGTCGTAGAACGCGAACGTGGCGCGCAGGCGATCCGCCACGCCGTCGGGCACGGTGGCGAAGATCCCGTTCGCCTGCGTCGGCTGTGTGAAGGCCACACCCGTGATTGACCCGTCGGCAAGCCCATGCTCGATGCCAGCGCGCAAGCGTTGCGCCATCGCATTGGAGTGTGCGGCGTTGCGCAGCCACAGGTCGCCCTCGAGCAGCGCGATCAACTGGGCCGAGACGAAGCGCATCTTCGACGCCAGCTGCATGTTGAACTTGCGCAGGAACGTCAATCCCTCCGACGCCTCGGCGCTCAGCACCACGATTGCCTCGCCGAGCATCGCCCCGTTCTTGGTGCCGCCAAAGCTCAGCACGTCCACGCCTGCGTCGCGCGTGAAGGCGCGCAGCGGCACGCCGAGCGACGCCGCGGCGTTGGAGATGCGCGCGCCGTCCATGTGCACCCGCATCCCGAGGCCGTGGGCGTGATCGGCGACCGCCGCGATCTCGTCGACGGTGTACAGGGTGCCAAGCTCGGTCGATTGCGTGATCGACACGACCAACGGCTGCGCGCGATGCTCATCACCCCAGCCCCAAGCCTCCCGGTCGATGAGCTCCGGGGTGAGCTTGCCGTCGTCCGTCGGGACGGTGAGCAGCTTGATGCCGGCCACCCGCTCGGGCGCGCCGCCCTCGTCGACGTTGGCGTGCGAGGTGACGGCCGTGATTACGGCGCCCCAGCGGGGCAACATCGACTGCAGGCCCACCACGTTCGCGCCGGTGCCGTTGAACATCGGGTACGCCTCGACGCCCGCGCCGAAGTGGTGTGCCATCACCTCCTGGAGGCGCGCTGTGTAGGCGTCGCCGCCGTACGCGCCCTGGTGGCCGCGGTTGGCGGCGACGATCGCCGCGAGCACCTCTGGGTGGACGCCGGAGTAATTGTCGGAGGCGAAGCCGCGTGAGGCGGGGTCGTGAATGGTGGTCACGGGTGTCCAATCTCGGGGTTCGAGGGGGCGCTGATCAAGGAGGCACTGAGGTTGACGATGGTGTCGTTGGTTTCGGCCGCCGGCGCCGTCCACAGGGCCACGAACCGCCGCGCGAGCGCCTCCTCGAGCCCTGCGAGGCTCTGCACCCGGAAGATCACGGCTGCGGCGGTCAGCGGCCGCCCGGCATCGCGGGCATCCTTTGCGAATCCCTGCGCGACGGCGCGCGTCCACGCCTCGGTCGCCGCCTTGACGGCCGCGTAGTTCGCGCCGCCTGCCAGTGGGCGAGTGACCGCGGTGGAGGACACCACCGCGAGGCGGCCGGCGTCGGAGGCCCGGAGGTCGGCGTCGAACGCGCGGCTGACGTGGCGGAGCGCAGTGAACGACCCCTCCAAGAACCGGAAGTCCGCATCACTTTGCCCGGCAAGCCCGCCGCCCCCCCGCCAC
>NZ_JADQBE010000038.1:0-14880 GCF_016278765.1 Demequina sp.
CGTCGCGCCGTTGGCCGCGACGCCCGTCACCGGAGTGCCACTGCGCTCACGCGGCGAAGAGACGGGCCGGTCGGAGCCGCGCCGCGCCGCTCCGGGCGTCATCGCCACCCGGCTCCTCACCGCGGATGACGAGGCGCGCGCGGTGGTGGACTTCATTGGGGCGAGGCGTGCCGAATTGGGACACTCCGAGGCGACGCCGGTCACGGCCGCGGTGCTGTGCCGCCGCCGCGCCCAGTACGACGCGATCACCGACGCATGTGTGGCCGCGGGGCTGGACTACGAGGTCGTGGGCCTGGGAGGGCTGCTCGATGTGCCCGACGTCGCGGACCTGCTCGCCTTGCTCCAGGTGGCCCACGATCCGTCGCGCGGCGACTCGCTGATGCGCCTGATCGTGGGCGAACGGCTCGCGCTCGGCCCGCGGGACCTCGCGGCATTGCACGACCGGGCCGAACAACTCGCCGGGCCACGCTCCGAACGCGAGGGCACCGCGAGCATCGTCGACGCGCTGGGCGCGTTGCCGCGCGCGGACTGGGTTTCGCCGCGAGGACGGTCGTTCACGCCCGTGGCCCGGGAGCGCTTGGGTGCGCTGGCGAGCGTGGTCGACGCGATTCGCAGGCACACGTACTTGCCGCTGCCCGAACTGGTGGCCTTCGGGGAACGCGCGTGGGGCCTGGACATCGAGTCGGCAGTTGCGCGCCAGGCGACTCGGTCTCGGCGTTCCGTGGACGCCTTCATCGACTCCGCCAGGACGTTCCAGACCGGAGCCGAACGCGCGACCTTGGGTGCGTTCCTCGCGTGGCTCGACGCGGCGCGAGCCGAAGAGAACGGGTTGGACGCGCCGGTGCGCGAACCGGATGCGGCGGCCGTGCAGATTCTGACCGGGCACGGCGCTAAGGGCCTGGAGTGGGATGTCGTGGCGGTGCCCGGCCTCAACGACGGCCACTTTCCATCCGTCGGTGTGCCGTCCGCGAGCAACCCCGACTACACGGACAGCGGTTGGCTCGATGGCGTGGGCAACGTCCCGTACGAGCTGCGGCTCGACCGCGACCAACTGCCCCAATGGCACTTCCACGGCGTGCGCGATCACACGGAACTCGCCGCCTCCATTGCCGACTTCAAGCGCGAGGCTGGCGGCTACCGACTCGACGAGGAACGCCGCCTGTTCTACGTCGCGCTGACACGCGCACGCTCGCACGTCCTGCTGAGCGGGTCCTGGTACTCCGGGGGTAAGCGTCCCCGAGATCCCTCGCCGTACGTGATGGAGTTGTTGCATCAGGGCGCCGTGGTGGCGGGTCAGTGGGAGGACCTCCCCGAGGACGATGCTCCCCCCGAAATCGCACGTCCGCCGGGGCTGTGGCCGCGTGCCGCGACGCCCGCGCAGGCCGCGCGGCGTGAACTCGCGGCAGCGGTGGCCGACGCCTTGGCGGGCATAGCGGGCGACCCCCCGGCAGCGCCGGGGACCGATGAGTTCGCCGCGGCTCGGGAGTCGGACCTGCCGCTCGCCCCTGAGATCTCGGCCATGCTCGCGGAGCGCGCGGACCGCTCGCACGGGACGGACCAGATCGAGCTGCCCTCGCACGTGTCGACGTCGGCGCTGGTGGCGATGCGCAGAGACCGGGCGGCCTTTGCCGTGCAGTTGCGCCGACCAGTACCCGTGGAACCCACGCGAGCCGCCCAACGGGGATCGGCCCTGCACGCGTGGATCGAGGCGCGTTACGGGCACGTCCCGCTGTGGGAAGACGAGGATGCGGACGACGATGCGGCGGCCGAGTTGGATGCCCTCAAGGCCACTTTCCTGGCCTCGGAGTGGGCGGCCCGCACACCCACTCACGTGGAGGCGGACGTCGAGCTGCCGGTGGGCAGCGTCACGGTGCGCTCGCGGATCGACGCGGTGTTCGGTCCGGGCGCGGGGCTCGACCGCGTCACGGTGGTGGACTGGAAGTCGGGCCTGCCGCCGCGTGACGAGGCCGAGAAGGCCGCCCGGGAGGTGCAACTTGCGATGTACCGGCTGGCCTGGTCAGCGCGCACCGGGGTGCCGATCGAATTGATTGACGCGGCGTTCTATTACGTGGCGAGCGACGCGACGGTGCGCCCGGAGCGATTGTTGGCACGGGAGGAGATTGAGACGCTCCTGGCTGGAGGCTGACGCCGCCCGTGATCGCGTGGCCGTTCGCCGTGTTGCCTGTGGGTGAGGCAAGATCTTCACTCACGGGCCGTTTTGGCCGATCACCACAGCAACTGACAAAGCCGTGGGCCGGACGTGAGGAGACTCTGTGGTGACGTTTCTGTTGACGTCCGCATATCTGGTGTCGATCGCGGTGGCCTTCGGCATCGGCCTGTATGTCTTGCGCGGGAACCGCTTCACGCTGGCGGGTCTTGCTGTGGCCACCGTGCTGGTTGCCACCGTCATGTGGTCGGCGATCTCTCTGGTGTCGGTGTACTACCCCTTCACCGCCGACAGCGAATATCCCGTGCGGGTCTTGGCGTGGGGGGCGGTGCTGGTGGCGGGAGTCCGCAGTCTCGTGAAGGTGCTGGAGGACCCAGCGTGGTCGCCGCGACCGCTCGACGTGGTGAACCTCACCGCGCATCCCTGGGTCATGGTGTTCATCGCCACGATCCCCTCGCTACACCCTTTGCTCGTCGACACGGACGCGGACGGCAAACTTACCTACACTGTGGGCTTCTGGATTCATTCGGCGGTGCTGCTCACCCTGTCGGGCAAACTTCTGGGGGGGCTGTTCGACCGATCTCGGCGTCTTCCTCGCACTCCGGCCGGGACGCGGTATGCCGTCTTCATTTCCTGGACCCTGCCCGCGGCGGGCTACGTGATCTCCGCACAGGTGTGGGGGCCGAGCGGCCCCGGCCTGGCGCCCGCATTCTTGGTGATCCCGGTGGCGCTGATCGGCTCGGCAGTGGTGCGGGACGGGCTCATCGACAAGGTCCCGCTGGCGAGGGGCGACGTGTTCGAGAATCTTGCGGGCGCCGTGTTCGTCATCGACAACTATGGGCGGGTGGTGGACGCCAACGCGGCCGCCCGGGCCTTGGCGTGGGACCTTGACGGCGCAAACGACATGAACGGGGCCGTTCTGGAGGAAGTGTGCCCCCGCACGGCTCACGTGATGGAGCGTGAAGGCGATGTCGACGTCCTTGATGCGTCACGTCCCCGCGTGCTGAATACGCAGGCGGCGCCACTGGTTGACGGCAGGGGCAAGATCGTGGGTCGCTGTGTCACCGTCAGGGACGTCACCGAATCGGCGATGCAACAGCGCGACCTGGAGCGCATGCGGGATGCACTGTCTCACGAGGTCACCGTCAGCGAGGAACTCCGCGCCGAGTTGGGGGACCAAGTGATGCGCGACAGTGCCACCGGCCTCTACAACCGTCGTTTTCTCTCCAAGGCCCTGCCAGAGCTCGTGAAGTCCTGCATCGGCAAGGGCTGTGAGCTCAGCGTCGCGGTGCTTGACATCGACGGATTCAAGGATGTCAACGACTCCCACGGTCATGTGGCGGGCGACAGGATGATTGAGGCAGTGGCGACCGCACTGCGTGATGCCGCGCCGGGTGGAACCGTGGTGCGTTATGGGGGTGACGAGTTCCTGGCGCTCATGCCAGGGGTTTCCGCGCGCGATGCGCTCGTCATGACGGAGGCCATGAGGACCGCAGGCTCCGAGGTCCGGATCGGCGTTCGAGGTGGCGAGATTCAGGTGACGGTCAGCGCTGGGGTCGCGACTCTGGTCGGCGAGGAAATCGACGGAGACGAACTTCTCGAGGTGGCCGACCTGGCACTCTATCGGGCCAAGGATGGTGGGCGTAACAGGACGTGGAGTCAGGTCGACGGCGCAGACTGATCGTCGTCGAACAGCAACGCCTCGAGGTCGGCCAGCATGCCGCGGCCGTCGGCGACCACGTTCTCGTTGTCGGTGCGTACCCCGTACATCAGCCACCTCAGCAGCGCCAATTCCGAGGAGAGTCGCGCGCGATCGGTCAGGTGCGCGTCGCGCGTCTCTCGACGCGCCATGACGTACGCCTCCATGATCGACTCGTAGACGTCGTCGGGCGCCGCCGCGGCTAGCCATGCGAGGTCGTCAGCGGGGTCGGCGACGCGCGCGTCCATCCAATCGACGATCCCCGCGACGGCCCCCTCGCGTACCAAGATCTGGTGTTCGCCCAAGTCCCCATGGGTCACGGTCGGCTCGAACCGCCACCACGCGACGTTCTCCATTTGGCGCTCCCACCGGTCCGCCAGGCGAGGCGGGACCAGGCCGGTCTGGACCCCGGCGTCGAGTTCTGTCAGGCGCCGCAGCCGGTACTCGTCGGCGTCGTACGTCGGCAGGCCCTGGTCCTCGACGAGCGAGGGCGGGAGTTCGTGAATCTGGGCAATCGCACGGCCCACCGATGCCGCCAGGCCAGGGCCCGGCTCGATGGCCGCCAGGTCGAGTGGCGCGCCGCGAACCTCCGTGTAGACAACCGCTCGGCCGCCCTCTTCTCCCGACATCGCGGCGGCGCCCTTGGGCCGCGACACGTCGAACTCGATGAGGCCGGCGTCGTGAGCGCGCGCCAAGGCTTGCAGGAGCCCCATCTCCGCCTCGAGGGCGGCGCCGGCGGCTGCTCGCTTGGGGGCGCGGACCACCCATCGCTTGCCGGTGGCGTCCTTGATGATCACGACATCGAAATCGGCATCGGAGTGCGGGCTGCGCAGCACGTCGTACACGTCGAGGCCGGGAACGGCCACGGACGCGAGGGCCGCAAGAGCGAGAGGTGAACGGGGCACGCAGTAACCGTACGGCGAAAACGGGTTCACGCGCGTGTTCCACGCCGCCTGCCAGGCGAGACGGCGGGGTGTCGCCCGGTGTCTCCAGCGATTTCGAACACGGCCCGCCATGGCGTGACGGTGGCTGCGGGTAGCGTGTAGGGCGTGACTAAGTGGGCGCAGGACGAGCCTTTGCTCGTGGACCGCGCGGCCGAACGCCGCGACACCGTCGACCTGACCGCGCTCGACGCCGTGGTGGTTCGCGACGGCTCTCTGCTGGCGATGGATGGGCAGCTCGCACTCCTGGCGCCGGCCGAGCAGCCCCCGGCGTCCCTGCGCGTGTACCTCGGGTTCGACGCGGGCCGCGACCTGGTGGCGATCGTGCCGGAAGACCCCTCCTTTGGTACCGACACAGACGGCATTGGCGGGGAATCTATGACTCCGCTGCGCGCCCTGCTGGGCCAGCTGAGCGCGCGCGGCCGTGACGGCGCTCGAGACCGCGAGCTTGCCGCCACGGCGGTCGCGCTCGCCACGTGGCACGCCAATCATCCGGTGTGCTCCGTGTGCGGAGACCCCACCGTGCCCGTCAAGGGTGGCTGGGTGCGCTTCTGCGAGCGCGACCAGAAGGAGCACTACCCACGCACCGACCCGGCCGTCATCGTCGCCATCACGGACCCCGATGATCGGCTGCTGCTGGCGCACGCCTCGTACTGGTCGCCCCGCAGATTCTCCCATTTGGCCGGCTATGTGGAGCCGGGGGAGAGCCTCGAGCAGGCCGCCCACCGCGAGGTGTTTGAGGAGGCGCAGTTGCTGATGCACGATCTCACGTACGTGGCGTCGCAGCCGTGGCCCTTCCCGGCATCGATCATGGTGGGATTCACCGCGACGGTCGAGTCTCCCGACTTTGTGTTGGATCAGGACGAGATCAGCGACGCCATGTTCGTCTCCCGCGAGGACATCGTCGGGTTAGTAGCCGACGGCACCGTCATCTTGGCCCCGCACGGTTCCATTGCGCGGCGGCTGCTGGAGGACTGGTACGGCGGACCTCTCGCCGACGGCCCGCGCGCCGAGCGCGCTGATGTCTAGTGGCGTTGCGGTGCGCGCGCCCGGTGGGCGGCGCGCGAGCGCCTGGGGATAGCGTCGTCAACGTCACCCCCGCCTGACACAATGGCGTCAATGTCTGCCGATGAAATTCTCGAAGCGCTCGACCCCGAGCAGCGCGAGGTGGCCACCGCCCTCCACGGCCCCGTGTGCGTCCTCGCGGGAGCGGGCACGGGCAAGACCCGTGCCATCACGCACCGCATGGCGTATGGCGTGCGCGTGGGCGCCTTCAGCCCGCAGTCCGTGCTGGCTGTGACCTTTACCGCGCGTGCGGCGGGTCAGATGCGGCAACGGCTACGGTCCCTGGGAGCCGACGGCATCCAGGCCCGGACGTTCCACGCCGCCGCGCTGCGCCAACTCAGCTACTTCTGGCCTCAGGTTGTGGGCGGGCAGATGCCCCAATTGGTCGACCAGAAGGCTTCGTTGGTGGGTCGAGCGGCCCGTTCGGTGGGCCTGAGTCCCGACAGGCTCACGGTGCGCGACCTTGCTTCAGAGATTGAGTGGGCGAAGGTGTCGCTGGTGGCCGCCGACGACTATGCGCAACTGATCAGAACCAAGGGCCGACCCGCTCCGGCGGGCATCGACGCCATGCAGGTAGCGGACGTGATGCGGGCGTACGAGGAGGCCAAGACCGAAGCCGTCGTACTCGACTTCGAGGACATCCTGCTGTTGTTAGCCGACATCATCGGCCGCCACCACGAGGTGGGCGAGCAGATTCGCCGCCAGTACCGCCACTTTGTTGTCGACGAATACCAGGACGTGTCGCCACTCCAGCAGTATGTCTTGGATCAGTGGCTGGGAGGCAGGCGCGAACTGTGCGTGGTGGGTGACCCCGCCCAGACCATCTACTCGTTTGCCGGAGCGTCCCCCGAGCATCTGCTCGGTTTCACGCGCCGGTATGAAGACGCGACGGTGGTGCGACTCGTGCGCGACTACCGGTCCACGCCGCAAGTGGTGAACCTGGCGAACGGGCTCATGGCGCATCGTGGTGCCGCCTCATCCGGGGTGGAACTCGTATCCCAGCGGCCATCGGGTCCCGCCGTCGGCTTCCACGCCTATCCGGACGATGTCGCGGAGGCCGCCGCGGTGGCGGCCCGCATTGAGGCGCTGGTCTCGTCCGGCGTGGCGGCCCGCGAGATCGCCGTGCTCTACCGCACCAACAGCCAATCGGAAGAGATCGAGGACGCCCTTGCGAGCCGGAGCATCGGCTACCTCGTGCGCGGGGGCCAGCGCTTCTTCTCGCGCGACGAGGTGCGCAAGGCGATCATCCTGCTACGTGGAGCGGCCGTCGCCGCGTCGGAAGACCCGCTGGGCGCACAGGTGCGCGAGGCGATCGTCGATGCGGGATGGTCGGAAGAGCCGCCCGCCGCTCGCGGCGCCGTGCGGGAGCGTTGGGACGCTCTTCAGGCGCTCGTGGAACTTGCGGACAACTTTGATGTGGACACGGTCGCGGCTACGGGCGCGCCAGCCTCGATGCGCGACTTTGTGGAGCACTTGGCGGACCGCGCGTCGGCCCAACATGCCCCATCGGTGGACGGCGTCACGCTCACCACGATCCACGCGGCCAAGGGGCTGGAGTGGGATGCGGTGTTCCTGGTGGGCCTCTCGGAAGGTCTGCTGCCCATCTCCATGGCGGAAACGGATGAGGCGGTGGAGGAGGAGCGTCGACTGCTCTACGTGGGCATCACCCGCGCACGTGAGCATCTGAACGTGAGCTTCGCACGCTCGCGCAAGGAGGGCGGGCGCTCGACCCGCAAGCGCACGCGCTTCCTGGAGAAATGGTGGCCGGACACCCAAGCGACGGCGCAGCGTCGCCCGCAGCGCACCGCGGCCCACGAGCTCAATGGCGACGAGGCCAAGCTGTTTGAGGCCCTCAAAGCATGGCGGCTGGAATTGGCGCAGAGCACCTCCAAGCCCGCGTTCACCGTGCTTGTGGACACGTCACTCGTCGCGATCGCGCGACACCGTCCGCAGACGCTTGGCGAGTTGGCACAGGTGCACGGGGTGGGCGCGTCCAAGCTCGACCGCTACGGAGCGGACATCCTGGGAATCGTTGCGACGCACTGACCCCGACCAGGATCGTGAGGTGTCACGATGTTTCGGGCATGCGTGCCCTGCGTGCCGCGAGTTCGTCACCCACGGGTCCGGCCGCACCGCATCCGCATTCTGGGCTCGCAGGCGCGGCGGCGGTGCTGGGCGGGGCATGGTGATCGATTGTCCACACGGTGTCCAGCCAGCCGTGCGCCGCGTCTGCCGGGCCGTTTCGTGCCGACCACCACCATCCGAGGGCGCCCGCGACGAGCCCGGCGGCCTGTGCCGTCACGTCGGGAGTGCTGTGGGGCAGAGTGCGTCCCGCGGTGAGTTGGAGTGACAGCCGCGGCCACGCCGCATCGGCGAGCGCCCGGCCGAGCCCGACGCACGTGCCGCACGCGCCTCGCCCGGGAATGACCATCGGACCCACCTGCGCGCCGCGTTCGTCGGTGGTGACGTAAACGTGCGGCGTATCGCGAGCCATCAGCGGCACGGCGGCGGCGAGCAAAGGGGCTCCGTGAGACACGATGACCTCCACGTCGACCCGCGCGCGACCGGCGCACACGTCGGCCTCCGGCAGCACCCGGCGGATCGTGTCGGCGGCGGCTGCCTGCCGCGTACCCGCCAACGAGCCGGGATCGTACGTGCCGCGCGGTGACTGTACGGCTCGACCGATGTCATCGATCGCGACGGCCCAGCCTGCTCGCGCGAGAGCCAGGGCGATACCGCAACCGATCGGTCCACCGTCGTTGATGGCGGCACGAGGGGTTGGTTCCTTGGCCCGCGTGAGGTCCTGGTCGACGAGCCCCGAGGCGATCAGTCGTGCCAGGATTACGGCGAACCGCGATCGGTCGCCGGGGGACACGGTGGCCACGGTGCCGAGCCGCTCGACGAATCGCCGCTCGTCCGCGGTGAGGTCGTCCAGTATCAGCGGATCCCTCACGCCCACCTGCAGGGAGCCATCCCCGCGCACCAGGACGCGTGCACCCGGTTTCAGTCTCATGGTGCGAGAGTGCCACCTCGCCCACGTCGGTGGGCGCTATCCACAGGTCCAGCGGCGCGGGGGGCTTCACCGCACTCCGGGCACGACGAAGGCCGGGCACCCCATCAGGATGCCCGGCCCTGACGTCGGTGGGCGCGAGTTACGCCTTGCCGAGGATGCGGTTCAACTTGGTGCCGCACTCGGGGCACACGGCCTTGGCCATGCGGCGCCCGTTCTCTGAAACCACAACGTCACCCTCGGTGGTGCGCTTGGCCTTGCACTTCACGCAGTAAAACTCGCCCTGGTACTTGTCGGCCATGAGCCTTCTCCTTCTTGCCGGTGTGCGGCGTGTGCCGCTGGTCCCCAACCGGGGGTCCGTTGCGTCAAGCGTAGACGCGGAAGCCGACAATACCCGCTAAGCACCGCTCGCCGTGTCGGAATCGCCTTCTTCGTCGTCTCCCGGCCCTTCCCACGTTCCGCTCAAGAGGGCCTCGATTTCGCGATCGATGTCGTCGGCTCGATTCTCGCCCGTGACCCCGTCGACCCACGTCCTCCAGTCCGCGAGCGTCTCCGCCTCAGGCAACAGATCGGGGTGGCGCCACAGCGCGTCCCGCGCGGAGGTTCCCATCCGGTTGGTCAGCATGGACCACATGCCAGCGGCGTCACGAAGCCTGCGCGGGCGCAGGTTGAGGCCCAAGAGGGCGGAGAAAGTGTCCTCCGCCGGTCCTCCCGCGGCCCGCCTGCGCCGCATCATCTCCCGCAGTTGGCCCAAGGCGGGCAGATGTGGGGCCGCTGCGCGAGTGGTCACCTCGTCGACCCAGCCCTCGATGAGGGCGAGCCACGTCTCGATCGACTCAAGGGTTTGGGTCTGCTCGGGCGTGGGGGTGGGCGTGAAGATGCCGGTCGTGAGGGCCTTCTGAAGGGCCGCCGGGTCTCCCATGCCGGCCTTGCGCACTGCGTTGTCGAGCGCATCGAGGTCGACGGCGACTCCGCGCGCATAACGCTCGATGGCGGCGTGCAACTGCCCCGGCAACCATGGGGCCGACGCGAAGAGGCGCACGTGCGCCGCCTCGCGAAGCGCGAGGAAGAGCCGCACATCGGCCAGGTCGATGTCGAGTCCCTCGGCGAATTTCTCGACCTCGAGGGGAACCATCACCACACGTGCCTCGTCGAGGAGAGGGATCCCGAGGTCGGTCGCGCCGAAGGCTTCACGAGCCATGGCGCCTGCCGCTTGGCCCATGTGCATGCCGCACACGGTGGGGCTCACGGAACCGATCAGACCCTGAGCGTTCGGCCCATCGAGCATTCCCGATTCGTCACTGAGGACCCCTCCGAGTGCCAGCGATACGCTTGACGCGACGGGTCCGGCCAGATACCTCCACTTCGGCAACGTCGCCTCGACCCACTCGGCGCGGCTCCACACGGCGGGCTGAGCGCGGGAGGGATCGAAATCTGTCGCCGTATCGAGCCACAACTCCGCCTCGGTCACCGCGGCGCGGTACTCGCGGGCCTGTGCCGCGCTGACCATGGGGTCGCCGCCCTGAGCGGCGACGCCGCGTGCCACATCGTGCGCGAGCGTCCAGTTGACGTCCTCGCCTTGCGACTGGCTCATCAGCGCGCGAATCTGGCTCAGCATGTGATCCATCATTCCGGGCGCGTTGGACATCCCCGATGCCTGAGCCAAGGCGGCAGGATCCATGCCCATCTGGCGCATTTGATCGAGTGCTGCCTCAGCGTCCTCGCCAAAGAGCTCTCGGAGCAGCCTCATCCACTGCTCATCAGCGTCCGCCATCTCGTCTCCTCGCATCGGCGTCCCCACCAGTCACCACCGTAACGAACGGGGGCCCCGATTGGGGCTTCCGTTCGCTATGGGCAATGATGGGGGTGTGAGCGAGCCGAGGGACGATGTGCACCTGTCGCTGTCAGAGCAGCCTCCTTCCCGCCGTGCCAACGTCATGGCGGCCACCGGTTTGGCGGCATCGCTCCTGCTGGCGGCGCTGACGGTGGTTCCCTCGCAATACGCGATCGAGGGGCCGGGACCGACGTTCGACACCCTCTCCGCATCCAACGACGTGCCGCTCGTTCAGATTGATGGAGCCACGACCTACCCGTCGAGCGGCGAGTTGCGATTGACCACGGTGTCGGTGTCCGATGCCAGCACCCAGCGGTTCACCGTGGGCGCCGTCATCGAGGCGTTTTTCTCTCCCTCGCGAACGGTGCAACCTGTCGAGGCGGTGCTCGGCAGCCCGCAAGATCAGAAGGCGTCCGAAGACCGCAGCGCCCAGCAGTGGATCACGTCACAAGAGTCCGCCACGGTGTCCGCGCTCGAGGCACTCGGCCACGAGGTCCCCGCGAAGATTTCCGTGGTGGAAGTGCTCGACGAGTCGAACGCCAAAGGAAAGCTCGAGGTGGGTGACGTCCTGGTGGCCGCTGGCGGCAAGGGCCTCGTCTCCTACAGGGATCTGACGGAGTATCTGGACTCCCACCAGGCAGGCGATGCGATCACCTTGACGGTCAGGCGCGCAGGCGACGAGGTGACCGTCTCGTTTGACCTGATCGACTACGACGGCGCGGCCCGCATGGGCATCACGGTGGATCCTCGCTTTGATCCGCCGATCGACGTGACGGTGGGGATCGACAAGGTGGGCGGCCCGAGCGCCGGCATGATGTTTGCCTTGGCGATCATGGACCAACTCACCCCGGATGACGAACTCCACGGCTCTCACGTGGCGGGCACCGGAGTGGTCGACGTGGACGGCCAGGTGTACCCCATCGGCGGCATCGCCCTCAAGATGCTGGGCGCACGAGCCGCGGGTGCCGACTACTTCCTGGCGCCCGTCGAGAACTGCGACGAGGTGTTGGGGCACGTTCCGGACGGTCTCGACGTTTATTCGGTAGACACGCTGGACGACGCCTATGCCGCGATCGTGGCAATCGGCAAGAAGGACACTTCGGTGCTGCCACGGTGCAACGCCGACAACAACAAAGGATGAGGATTTCCCGTGAGTTTTGACGAGGACCGCCCCGCACCCCGCAAGAGGCCCGTCACGGTCCCCCGACGCCGGTCTCCGCTGGGTCTCGCCATCGGCGTGATGGCCGTGCTCGCCGTGCTGACGGTGGCGCTTGCCAACGTCTGGACCGAGGCCGCCTGGTACGACCAGGTGGGCTACTTCGCCGTGTGGCGTACCGAGTGGGTCGCGCGCATCGCACTCTTCGCGATCGGAGCGGTCGTCGCGGGCGTCGCCGTGTGGGGGTCTCTGCGGTGGGCCAAGTCGGCTCGCCCGGCCCTGACCGCGTCGCGTAACACGCCGCTCGACCAGTACCGCGAGCAGATTCGCCCGATCGAGCGCGTCGTCACCCTGGTGCTTCCGGCGGTCGTGGGGCTCATCGCGGGCGGCGCCGTCTCCGCGCGCTGGGATCAGGTGTTGGCCTTCATGAACCGCACGGCGTTCGGGTACACCGACCCGCAGTTCAACCTGGATGCCTCGTTCTACGTCTTCACCTTGCCTGTACTGCGACTCGTCGTCGGCTTTGTGCTCGCGATCGCGATCCTGTCCACCGTTCTCGCGGCGTTTGTGCACCTGTTGTACGGCGGTATCTCCGGTGGTGGGCGAGTGTTCGTGGCCAGCAAGGGCGCCCGCACCCAACTCGGAATCCTGGGCTTTATCGTCATGCTCGCGATTGCCGGGAACTACGTGCTCGACCGTTTCTCGTTGGTGCTCAATCAAGGAGACCGCTTCGCTGGCGCCAGCTACACCGACGTGAATGCCATCCTTCCGGCACGGTCAATTCTGGCGGGCATCGCGGTGCTCGTCGCCGTCATGTTCCTGCTCGTGATCTGGCGAGGTGACTGGCGGATCCCTGCCACCGGCGTAGGTCTCATGGCGCTGTCGGCCATCGTCATCGGCGGCGTCTACCCGGCCATCGTCCAGAACTTCCAGGTGGATCCGAACGCCCAGGAGTACGAGGCGCCATACATTCAACGCGATATCGACGCCACCCTGCACGCATACGGCCTGGATGGCGTTGAAGTCAATCAATATCAGGCGCGCACGGAGGCCAACGCGGACGCGCTGCGCGCAGATGCGGACACCACTGCACAGATCCGCCTGCTGGACCCGAACGTGGTGGCGCCTACGTTCCAGCAGTTGCAGCAGAACAAGCAGTACTACTCCTTCCCCGAGAACCTCACCGTTGACCGTTACCGAATCAACGACGAGGTGCGCGATACCGTCATCGCGGTGCGGCAGCTGAACCTCGACGGCCTGAGCGCGGAGAACCGTTCGTGGGTGAATGACACCACGGTCTTCACGCACGGCTTCGGAGTCGTGGCCGCCTACGGCAACAAGGTGACGTCGGACGGTCGCCCGCAGTTCTACCAGTCGGGCATTCCATCGACGGGCGAGCTCGGAGATTACGAGCCGCGCATCTACTTCGGTGACAGCGTTCCCGCCTACTCGATCGTGGGTGCCCCAGAGGGCACGGCTCCGTGGGAGCTCGACTTCCCGGACGACGACGCTGGTGGCCAGGTCAACAACACCTATCAGGGTGACGGTGGACCCGTCATCGGGAACCTGTTCGCCAAGATGATGTACGCGCTCAAATTCGGCGAGCAGCAGATCCTCTTCTCAGACCGCGTGACGAACGAGTCGCAGATTCTCTATTACCGCGACCCTATTGAGCGCGTATCGCGTGTGGCCCCGTACTTGAAGCTCGACTCCACGACGTACCCCGCCGTGGTCGATGGTCGAGTGGTGTGGGTCGTCGACGGTTACACCTCGACGCCCGACTTTCCTTATGCGGCGACGGTGACGTCGGCGGACCTGTTCGCCAACACGGACACCCTCAATCCCGCCGTGCTCAACTACATCCGCAACTCGGTCAAGGCGACGGTGGACGCGTATGACGGTTCCGTGACGCTGTACGCCTGGGATCCCGAGGATCCCATCCTGCAGACGTGGCAGAAGGTCTTCCCGTCAACATTGGTGCCGTACTCCGAGATGACCTCGGATCTCATGAGCCATATGCGCTACCCCGAGGACCTGTTCTCGGTGCAGCGCTACCAGCTCACGCGGTATCACGTGGCAGACGCGGCGGACTTCTACTCGGGTCAGGATTTCTGGGCCAACCCGGTGGACCCTACGGAGGAAACCCAGCTTCAGCCGCCGTATTACCTGACCTTGCAGATGCCCGGTCAAGACGTTCCGGCATTCTCGTTGACGTCGACGTTTATCCCGGGTGGAAACTCCGACCGACAGGTCCTGACCGGCTTTGTAGCCGTCAACTCGGAAACGGGTCACAAGGCGGGGGTGAAGGACCCTGACTACGGGAAGTTCAGGCTCTTGGAATTGCCGCGCGACGCGACGGTGTCGGGGCCCGGCCAGGTCCAGAACCAGTTCCGCTCCGACCCCGAGGCGCAGAACGTGCTGAACCTGCTGCGGCAGGGCGAGACGGACGTGATCAACGGCAACCTGCTCACCCTGCCCGTGGGCGGTGGCCTGCTGTATGTCCAGCCGGTCTACGTGAGGTCCTCGCAGGGAACTCAGTTCCCGCTTCTGCAGAAGGTGTTCGTCTCGTTCGGCGATCAGGTGGGCTTTGCCGACACGTTGTCCGGAGCGCTTGATCAGATCTTCGGTTCGGGCTCGACGGTCGATCCCACGGACCCGGTTCAGCCGACGGACCCCGCACAGCCGACGGATCCGACGCAACCCGTCGACCCGGACGTGAGCGCGGCCCGCGCCGCCTTGCGTACCGCGCTTGCCGACGCTCAACAGGCACTCACCGACGGTCAGGCCGCGCTCGCGGATGGTGACTTTGCCGCCTACGGCGAGGCGCAAGATGCGCTCGCCGAGGCGCTGGGTCGGGCCGCAAGGGCCGAGGCGGACCTCGATGCCGCCACGGATCCCGGCGCGAATGCGGGGTCCACCCCGACACCCGCGCCGACGCCGACTCCGACGCCCTCAGCGTCACCGGCCAGCGTGTAGTTCAGTTGACATGGCGAGGGGCCGCGGGGATC
>NZ_JADQBE010000084.1:0-14783 GCF_016278765.1 Demequina sp.
AGCGCAAGAACGGCCGCCAGAAGGTCGACTACATCCACCCGGAGCTCGAGGCGCCTCTCAAGGAGGTGCTGGACGTCACCTACGGGCTGATCGTCTACCAAGAGCAGGTCCAGCGCATCGCGCAGATCGTCGCCGGCTACACGCTGGGCGCCGCAGACCTGCTGCGTCGAGCCATGGGTAAGAAGAAGCCCGAGGTGCTCGCGAAGGAGTTCGAACCCTTCAGCGCCGGTATGCGGAAGAACGGCTTCTCCGACCAGGCCATCCAGAAGTTGTGGGACACGCTGGTCCCGTTCGCCGACTACGCCTTCAACAAGGCACACACCGCCTCGTACGGAGTGCTGTCGTTCTGGACGGCCTATCTTAAGGCGCATTACCCCACGGAGTTCATGGCGGCGCTGCTCACCTCGGTGGGCGCGGACAAAGACAAGATGGCGCTGTACCTGGCCGAATGCCGCCGCATGGGCATTACGGTGCTGCCGCCGGACGTCAACGACTCCAAGGCGAACTTCTCGGCCGTTGGCAACGACATCCGCTTTGGCCTGACGGCCGTGCGCAACGTCGGCCACAACGTGGTCGCGGAGATCCAGAAGGCGCGCGAGGCGAAGGGGCGCTACGCATCGTTCCCCGACTTCCTTGACAAGGTGCCCGCGTCGGTGTGCAACAAGCGCACCATCGACTCGCTGGTGAAGGCGGGCGCGTTCGACTCGCTCGGTCACACGCGCAAGTCGCTGTCGGTCATTCACGAGCAAGCGGTGGACTCTGTGGTGGGCGTCAAGCGCCAGGAGGCCACGGGGCAGTTCGACCTGTTCGGCGGGGACGTGGACCTCAGCGGCGGGGTGCGCGTCGAGGTGCCCAACATCCCCGAATGGGACAAGAAGACGCTGCTCAACCTGGAGCGCGAGATGCTCGGGCTGTACGTCTCCGATCACCCGCTGTCGGGGCTGGATCACGTGCTGCGCGCCGAGGCGACGCACCAGATCCTCAACGCCACGCCAGCGCACGGGCTGGGCGACGGCGAGCAGGTGGTGTTCGCGGGGCTCATCACGCGTGTGGACCGGCGCATCGCGCGCTCCGGCAACGCCTACGCGATCGTGGTGCTCGAGGACATGACGGGCGAGGTCGAGGTGTCGTTCTTTGCCAAGACGTATGAGACCTACGCGCGAGATCTCACCGAGGACGCGGTGGTGACCATCAAGGCGCGCTCGCGTGAGCGCGGCGATGGGGGCCTGCAATTCTCCGCCATCGAACTGCGCATCCCGAACGTGAACGTGGTGGACATCGCGCCGGTGGCCATCAGTGTGCCTGCTGGGCGCGTCACCCCTCCGCTCGTCGAGGAGGTCAAGGGCATCCTGCGGTCACACCCTGGCACCGTCGAGGTGCGGATGGTGCTGACGGGCGGCGACAAGCCGCTCACGATGCGCCTGGGGGACGACTTCCGCGTGGCCAAGTCGTCGGCGCTGTACGGCGACCTCAAGGCCGCGCTTGGCCCCAACTGCTTGGCCAGCTAGCTCTCGCTCGGGACGGGTTCGGTTGTGCGCGGCGCTAGCAGCCAGTCGAGCGCCTGCGGAGCGGTCCAGCCGTCGGGATGCAACTGCGCAAGGCGGCGCGGGCCCTCGAGGTCCGCGCCCAACGTGATCAGCGGCCTTTCGACATAGCCGGTGGCCCGGGTCTGCCCCAGGCCGACGTTGGCCATGAGGGCGTTGCACAGGCACAGGCGCCCGGCGGCGTCCTCCGGTTTGCCACCCTTGCGTGCAAAGGGACGTTCGGGCTCGGCGGAACAGCGGGTATCCACCTCGCCGTTGGGCTTCACAAAGGGGATGCCCAGGAAGCCCAGGTCGCATAGCCGCGGGCGGGCCGCGGCCACGTCCGCGTCGGACAGGGAGCCTGACAGGTCGGCGACCTTGAAGGGGAAGCCCGTGGGCGATGCCCGCAGGTCGGTGGTCACTGTGAGCGTGCCGTCGGCGACGTGCGCGACCAGCTGCTCGCGGATGGCGGGGTCAAAGTTGGAGTCGGTGCTGAGCGCGAAGAGTGTCCCCACCTGCACGCCCACGGCCCCCGCGGCCTGGGCTGCGACCAGTCTCTCGGGCGTGCCGTAGGTGCCCGCCAACCAAAAAGGCAGGCCGATCGCGGCGACCTTGCTCAGGTCCGCGTAGTCGCGAGGGCCAAACTGGGGTTGGCCGGCGTCGTCGAGGACAACCTTGCCGCGGGGCGGCGCGTTGTGACCGCCCGCTTGGGGGCCCTCGATCACGAAGCCGTCGGGACGAATCGCCTCGTCACGCGCGAGGTAGTCGGCGAGCACGTGGGCGGAGACGATCGCGAGAAAACGCGGTCGCGTCAACTCTGGTAGCGACGCGCCGAGCAGGTCGACGGGGTCGAGAGACACGGAGAATCGGCCCGGCTCGGCTCCCGCGACGTCTACCGGGAAGGCCACCGCAGCGTGCTGGACGAGTTGGCCGAGCAGCCGGGGGATCTCGCGGGGCAGGCCCGCACCCATCAGCACGTAGTCGACGCCGGCGAGCATGGCTCCGTAGGCCGCGGCGGGTGTGGCCATCTGCACCTTTTCGAGGTAGTTCACTCCCACCAGGCCGCTGTGGCCCTCCTTGGCCAGCCAGACCTCGACAAAGTTGCCCAGAATCGCCAACTCCTGCGCTTCGCGTGTCTGCTCGATCGCGAGCTTGGGGACGGCCGCGTAGGGCTGTGCCGCGTCACGGCCGTGGGGCAAGAAGTACTCGTCGAGGGCGCGCTCGGCCACGGCGGGTGAGGGGAACGCGGCGAGGGCTCGGCGCACGTGGCCGCCCTTGTCGCCGTTCTGGAGTCGACGCGCGAGCACCATGTCCAGTCCGATGCCAGAGACGACGCCCAGTTGCCCCGCCTGGGCGACCTGTGAGGCAAGACGCCACGACGATACCGCGGCACCCATGCCCCCTTGGATGATGCTCGGTAGGGGGCGGCCCTCGGTGGGGTCGGCCCGTGGTGGTGCTGCGATCTGAGTCGCCATGAGGCCTCTCCCGTCGTTTGGCCAAGGCTAACCTACGCAACCGTAGGTAGCCGGGGCGTTCGTCCCGTCGCTCTTATGGGGGAGACCCGTGGTCCGCGCGGGGGATCTGCGCCGCCGGTAGGCTTGCGGACGTGTTGAGACGCATCGATCTACGCGGTCAGGAACTGTCCACCCGGGAGCTGCTAGCGGTGGTGCCGCGCGCCGAAATCGACATCGATGCCGCGCTGACGACGGTGCGTCCGATTCTCGCCGACGTCCGTGTCAGGGGAGAGGCGGCGCTGCGGGAGTACGGCGCGCGCTTTGACGGCGGATCTCCCGCCCAGCTGCGGGTCGAGCCCGCCGCGATGCAAGCGGCGCTCGGCGCCCTGGACCCTGCCGTGCGGGCGGGCCTCGAGGAGGCCATCACGCGGGTGCGCGCCTTCCATGAGGCGACCGTTCCGCCGCCCGTGAGCGTGAACCTCGCCCCGGGTGCTCGTGTCAGCCAACGCTGGGTGCCGGTGAGCCGGGTGGGGCTGTACGTGCCCGGCGGTCTCGCGGTCTATCCGAGCTCCGTGGTGATGAATGTGGTGGCCGCTCAGGCCGCCGGAGTCACGGAAATTGCGGTGACCACGCCCCCGCAACGCGCTCTTGACGGTGCGCCGCACCCGACCATTCTGGCGGCGTGCGCGCTGCTGGACGTGACCGAGGTGTACGCCGTGGGCGGCGCGCAGGCGATCGCGATGCTCGCCTACGGGGCCGAGGCCACGGCAGGCGGCACCCTGTGTGAGCCCGTGGACGTCATCACGGGCCCGGGGAACGTCTACGTGGCGGCCGCCAAGCGCGCCGTGAACGGCACCGTGGGTATCGATTCGGAGGCGGGCCCCACGGAAATCGCCGTCATCGCGGACGACGCGGCCGACCCCACGTGGGTCGCGTACGACCTCTTGAGCCAGGCCGAACACGACCCCATGGCCGGCTCGGTGCTCATCACAGACAGCCCGACGCTCGCCGACGCGGTGGACCAGAAGCTCTCCGGTATAGCTGGCGCTACCAGGCACGATGTGCGCGTGAAGGAGGCCCTCACGGGGATCCAGAGCGCCATCATCTTGACCGGAAGCCTGGATCAGTCAATCCAGGTGGCCGATGCCTACGGCCCCGAGCACCTCGAGATCCACACCCGCGACGCCGCCGCAGTGGCGGCCCGAGTTCGCAACGCGGGCGCCATCTTTGTGGGCCCGCACAGCCCGGTCCCGCTGGGCGACTATCTTGCGGGCTCCAACCACGTCCTTCCCACGGGTGGCACCTCCCGATTCGCGAGTGGGCTGGGTGTCACGAGCTTTCTGCGGGCCGTCTCGGTGATCGAGTACGACGCCGATGCCTTGGCGGCGGTGGGAGACAAGGTGATCGCCCTCGCGAATGCGGAGGATCTGCCGGCGCACGGCGAGGCAATCGCCGCGCGACTGCACCCCACGGATTGACGCATCGGCGCCGCGCGGCGTCGCCACTAGACTCTCGGCATGACGTTGCCGCTTCGCCCCGAACTTGTGGGCCTCACGCCCTACGGCGCCCCTCAACTCGACGTTGCCGCCATGCTCAACGTGAACGAGAATCCGTACGCGCCGCCGCCCAGCGTGGTGGACGCGATCACCAGGTCCGTGCATGACGCTGTCGAGGGCCTCAATCGTTACCCCGACAGGGAGTTCTTGGGCTTGCGCACCGACCTTGCCCGCTACCTTGCGACGGAAAGCCACGTCGACTTCCTGGAGCCGCACAACATCTGGGCGGCCAACGGTTCCAACGAGATCATGCTTCACCTCCACCAGGCATTCGCGGGCCCTGGCCGCAAGGTGTTGAGCTTCGCTCCCACCTATTCGATGTATCCCGAATACAGCCGCGACACCGTCACCGAGTACGTGACTCTGCCGCGCCGCGACGACTTCCGCCTCGATATGGACGCCGCCGTCGCGGCCATCGCCGACATCGCGCCGACGATCGTGCTGGTGGCCAGCCCCAACAACCCGACCGGCACGGCGCTCGGATTACACGAGGTCAGGGTGCTTGCCGCAGCCTGCGCCGAGGTTCCCGGCGGCAGCGTGCTGGTGGTGGATGAGGCGTACGCAGAGTTCCGCCGTAGGGGGGTGCCGAGCGCGGCGACCCTGTTGCCAGAGACGCCTCACTTGGTGGTCACGCGGACGATGTCGAAGGCGTTTGCGCTGGCGGGGGGTCGCTTGGGGTACTTGGCGGCGAGCAAGGACGTGGTGGATGCGCTGCGCATCGTGCGCCTGCCGTACCACTTGAGTTCGATCACCCAGGCGGCCGCGCGTGCGGCGTTGGCGCACCACCGTGAGCTGCAGGCGCAGGTGGACGAGATTCGTGCAGAGCGGGACGATACGGTGGACTGGTTGCGCGCTCAGGGGTACACCGTGCCCGAGACCGATGCCAACTTTGTGCTCTTCGGTCCCGTCCCGAACCGCGAGGAGGTCTTCGAAGGTCTGCTTCGCCGCGGCGTTCTGATCCGCGTGGTCGGTCCGGAGGGATGGCTGCGGGTCTCGATCGGCACGGCCCGCGAGATGGCAATGTTCCGCAACGCACTCTTGGAGGTCACCGCATGACCCGCACCACATCGGCACACACCACTGCCGCCCGCACCGGACGCGTCGAGCGCTCCACGAGCGAATCGAGCGTGCTCGTCGAACTCAACCTGGACGGCTCCGGCGCCACCGAGATCAGCACCGGCGTGCCGTTCTACGATCACATGCTGACGGCGCTGGGCAAGCACTCCCTGATGGACTTGCGCGTCCAGGCGACGGGCGACGTCCACATTGACAGCCACCACACGGTCGAGGACGTCGCGATCTGCATCGGCGAGGCCCTGAAGCAGGCGCTGGGAGACAAGGCGGGCATCGGCCGCTTTGGCGACGCCATGGTGCCGCTGGACGAGGCCCTCGCCCAGTGCGTCGTCGACGTGTCCGGACGCCCCTACTTTGTGCACACGGGCGAGCCGACCGGTCAGGCCACGCACCTCATCGGCGGCAACTTTGCGGGCTCGCTGACGGCCCACGCGCTTGAGTCGATCGCCCACCACGCGGGCATCTGCGTGCACATGCGCGTGCTGGCAGGGCGCGATCCTCACCACATCGTGGAGGCGCAGTTCAAGGCGCTCGCACGGGCGTTGCGCGCCGCGGTAGCGCCCGATGCCAGGGTGAAGGGGATCCCGTCCACCAAGGGGGCGCTATGACCACCGAGGAGGCACTCGACGGCGCTCCGGCGCAGATTGCCGCGCTGTTCGCGCCGATTCCCAACGGCAAGGTGCTTGCGGCCCTGTGTGCGCTCAACGGGTTCGGAGCCCAGGTCTTGGAGACCTCTGCCGGGGCGATGGCGGTGTTGGACGACGCCACCCCCGACAGCCTCCACGGTGCCGCCCGTTCCGTGTCGAGCTTCGCGAAGGATCGGCCGCTGGTCGCCATGGAACGACGCGATGGCCAGATCACGGTGTGGCGTTACCTGGCGGGGCAGCGCGGCGAGACCCTCCCACCGGGCCTGGCGCTCAATGATGCGCCCGGCGTGGTCACGACGTTGATGACGGGGGCGCAGACCATCGCGGACGTCGCGGTCACTCACGAGGACAAGGTTTTCGACGCTCACATGGGCCGCATCGCGGCCTTCAGGCAGTTGCGCAAGCTGTCCGCCCAGGCCAAGCGCGAGGCGAAGGCGCAGGCGGACAGGCCCTGACGCCAGCGCCTGCGGGACCCTCCGCGGCGCGCCGTTAGAATCGCCGCATGCCCACGGTGACTGTTCTTGACTATGGCTTTGGCAACGTGCGATCCGCGGTGCGCGCCCTTGAGCACGTGGGCGCCGACGTGACGCTCACCGCCGACCGGGCCGCCGCCGAGAACGCGGACGGCCTCGTGGTTCCCGGCGTGGGCGCCTTCGCGGCCGTCATGGAGGGGCTGCGCGGAGTCCGCGGCGACCAGATCGTGGAGCGGCGTCTGGCCGGCGGACGACCCGTGCTGGGGATCTGCGTGGGCATGCAAGTGATGTTTGAGCGCGGCGTCGAGCACGGCGAGGATGTCGCTGGCCTGGATCAGTGGCCCGGCGTTGTCGAGCGACTGCGCACGTCGAGAGTCCCCAACATGGGATGGGCGCACGTCGAGCCGGCCGAAGGCACCAGGCTGTTCAAGGGCATCGAGGATGAGCGCTTCTACTTTGTGCACTCCTACGGCGCGCGCGAGTTCCCGTTGGGCATCACGGAGGACACCGGCAGGCTCGCCCCGCCGCGCGTGACGTGGTCCGAGGCGGGGGAGTCGGATGACGCCGACCGCTTTGTGGCGGCCGTCGAGAACGGGCCCCTGTGCGCGACCCAGTTCCACCCCGAGAAGTCCGGCGAGGCTGGCCTGCAGTTGCTCCGCAACTGGGTAGCGACGCTCTAGCCGTCTCGCGTCGGCACGGCAGTCCGGTCTGTCACCGGTACCCTGGGAGCCGCCCGCGGCCCTTGCACCACCATGCGCACACCCGCCACCAGGAGAGACATGACCGACCTGCCCCGCCTCGAACTCCTTCCCGCCGTTGACGTGGCGGACGGCCAGGCCGTGCGCCTCACGCAGGGTGCTGCTGGCTCCGAGACGGGCTACGGCGACCCCTTGAGCGCGGCCCTCGACTGGGTCAAGGGCGGCGCCGAGTGGATCCACCTGGTGGACCTCGACGCGGCGTTCGGCCGCGGCTCCAACGCGCAGCTCCTGGCGGATGTGGTGAGGGCCGTGGACGT
Source organism: Demequina sp. (assembly GCF_016278765.1). Taxonomy (GTDB): domain Bacteria; phylum Actinomycetota; class Actinomycetes; order Actinomycetales; family Demequinaceae; genus Demequina. The sequence continues at coordinate 7,743 of NZ_JADQBE010000084.1, forward strand.
CAAGGTCGAGATGTCGGGCGGTATCAGGGACGACGAGTCCCTGGAGCGCGCCATGGCCACCGGCTGCGCCCGCGTGAACCTCGGCACCGCCGCGCTGGAGAACCCGGAGTGGACCGCATCGGCGATCGATCGCTACGGCGACCGTGTGGCCGTGGGCCTGGATGTGCGGGGCACCACGCTCGCGGCGCGGGGCTGGACCAAGGACGGCGGCGACCTGTGGGAGGTGCTCGCGCGCCTGGACGCCGCGGGCTGCTCGCGCTACGTGGTCACGGACGTCAACAAGGACGGCATGCTCACCGGCCCCAACCTGGAGTTGCTGGCCCAGGTGTGCGAGGCGACCAAGGCGCCGGTGGTCGCATCGGGCGGCGTGAGCTCGCTGGCCGACATCGAGGCCATCCGCACCCTCACCCCAGTGGGCGTCGAGGGGGCGATCGTGGGCAAGGCGCTCTACAACGGCAACTTCACGCTGCCCCAGGCGCTCGACGTCGCCGGACGCCCGTAACACCCACGACTGCGCCTCGCAGCGTCAGACCACGTCGCTAGGCTGGACGCATGAGCGAGCACGAGGACAACCCACCGTCAGAACCGCTCAAGGAGATTCCGGAGTCGGTGTTTGCCGATGACGACGGCAGCGCCGATGCGCGCCTCGCCCAGGTTCTCATCCGCTTCTCGCGCGGCAAGGCCCCGCTGACCGAGGTGGTGGATGCGTTGCAATACGCACGCGTCCTGGTGCCCGTGCTCGCGGAGGGCGAGCAACGCATCATGGGCAAGCACGGCGTGGAACAGGACCACGTCGGCTCCACCGGTGTGGTCGCGTTGCAGATCCCCGACGGCAGGTCGGCGCTCCCGATCTTCACCGACGTCGACGCGATGCGCACGTGGAATGCCGATGCCCGGCCCATTCCCGCGGAGGGCCCGCGAGCCGCGCTCGCCGCCGCCGCGGAGGGCTGGAGCGTGATGGTGCTGAACCCCGTCATGGAGTCCGTGGTCATCCCGCGGCCTGCGGTGTGGGCGCTCGGTCAAGGCGAAACGTGGCGCCCGGCGGTGGTGGACGGCCACGTGGCTCACGACGTGCGCGAGGCGATCATCGACGCCGTGTCCCTCGACGACGAGGTGCGCAGCATCGACGCACTACCCGGACGTCAGGCCGAGGTGGCGGTGGTGGTGGCGCTCGTGCCGGGTTTGGCACAGGACGCAGTGGACGACGCCGTACGACGCGTCCACGAGGCGCTCGCGGAATCGCCCGTGGTGGCGGACAGGGTCGACAGCATGGAACTTCGGCTGGCCACCTGGACCGGTTAGCGTCTTAGGTCACGGCGAACTACCCACAGGAGTTCGCGTTGGGCTCCCACTGCGCCGGATCCTGGAGCAGCCGGTCCAGCCACACCACCGGCCAGGCCACGGAACGCTGGAATTCGTCGCCCGCGTACACCACGGCCACGACCTTGCCCTCGCTGTTGTAGACGGGGGAGCCGGAGCTGCCGGGTTCGACGTGCGCGCGTAGCGACCACACGAGTTGCTGAGTGTCGCCGACCCCGTCTACCTCGGCGCCCAGGTAGTGGCCCTCCTGGACCTCAAGTTTCTCGCCGGAGGGGTACCCCACGATCGTGATCGGGTCCAGAGGTTGCATACCTGTGATCTCATACTCGGCCGCGTCGGTGAAGACGCTGTCGAGCGTCAACAGTGCGAGGTCCGCCACGGGCGCGACCTGGGAGGACTTCACGGCGAAGTCGCGACCGTCGTACGTGGTGACCTGGATGCTGGTGCCGTCCTCAACCACGTGACGGTTGGTGACCACCTCGCGGTCCGAGAGGATCCACCCGGAGCCGGTCGCCCAGCCAGTGCAGGTCTGCACCCGGATGCGCACGGCAAGGCGCTGCTCCGCCGTGAACCCATCGGACGTCGCCATGGCGGGGTCGAAGGTCGGTGCGGCCACCTCGGGGATAAAGTTCGCGTCGAGCGGTGGGGGCGGGCTGGGAATGACGCCGCATGCGGCAAGGGTAAGCACAACGCAGGCGCCCACCGTGGCGATACGCAGAGGCAGTCGACTCACTGCCCGATCTCTTCCTTGAAGGCGCTGAAGTCAGCGGCGACGCCATCGCAATACGCGGTGACCTCCATCTCCACTTGGTGGCTCGTCTTGCCCGGGAAGTACAGGCGGGAGTCGGTGAGGACGTCGATCAACTCCTGGCGGGAATCCGCACAGCTAATCATCGCGTCCACGTAGCCGATCAGCACCGATTCGCGGTCGTTGGCGTGGGCCTCCTCGTTGGCAAGGTCGCTGATGCGCGACGTGGCGTTGTCCAGTTCGACCTGCGCGGCCACCATGCGGGCCTCCGCGTCCGCCTTGGCCGCCTCGGCATCGGCCACCTGCTGGCCGAGGTCCCGGGAAATGAGGGTGAGTTCATCCGCCCTGCTGCTCCACTCGCGGGACACGACGATCAGGTAAGCGCTGAGGCCGACCAGGCCAAGCACCCCCAGGCCGGCGAGGACCCATCCGAACCGGCGCAGCAATCGGGGCCTGGGTTGGGGCGAAGCGGGAGACTCTCCGGGCGCAGTCTGCTGCGTCGCGACGTCGTGCTCGTCGTGCGGCCCGGGCGCGCTCGTGCCTGGCTGATCAGTCATGGAAATCTCTCAGGTCAAGGAGGAGGTGCAGTTCTGCTGCTGTGGAACCAGGAGTTGCTCCTCGTCCAACAGCGTGCGCAAGAGCGATACCGGCACCATGAACGACTGCTCCGCTTCGTTCTTCGCGTAGATGACGCCCACAACCTCACCGCGTTCGTTGAGCACGGGTGAACCGGAGGACCCCGGCTCCACAGGTGCCGTCGTGGCGAGCACGGCGCCTAGGGCGGCGCCGAGCGGGTCTCCCGTGGCGCCGAGGACCACGCCCGATACGGAGGTGAGTCTGCCGCCGTTGGGGTAGCCCACCACGGTCACCGCGTCACCTTCGACAGGGTCCTCTTGGGCAAGCACCGCACCGGGGCCGATGGCTTCCTCAGTGGTGATGATCGCCAGGTCCGCCACCGCGGCCACCGAGGCGGCCGTCACGGCTATGGTGCGGCCGTCGTAGGTGGTGACCTGAAGTTTCCTGGTGTCCTCCACCACGTGCCGATTCGTGATGAGCGTGTGGGCGTCGTACGCGAATCCGGTGCCCGTCTTGAGGGAGTCGCAACCGACGTTGCGCACCCTCACGGTCATGCGTTGCGCCACACTGAAACCGTCGGGCGAAAGGTTTCCCTGCAGCGCCACGTCGCTCGCCGGCACCGACGGAACATAGTTGGACGGCAGGCCGCCGGGCGCATCGGGAAGCGCCGCACAGCCGGCGAGCAGACCTGCTACGGCGCACGCGGCGACAAGAAGGCGGGGTGATCTCATTTGGCAAGCGCCGTCTGGAGGTCAACGTTGGCGGCCGTGGCCGCATCACAGACCTTGACCACGCCGGACTGGAACGTGGCGACCTCGAGGGGGTCGTAGTTGGCGGGCGTCGTGAGGTAGCCGATCAGTTGCTGCTGATAGTCGACACACTTGTTGAGCGAGTTCGCGACCGTCGCTGCGGTGGTGAGGACGTCGGTGAGGTCATTGATTTGGCGCGCATAGAACTCGGCATTGTCATCACGCTGTGCGACGTCGTCCGCGAGTTCAAGCACGCGTTGCTGCGCGGTGTTGAGCTGTTCGGAGACAAGGTCCACCTGGGCCTGAAGGGCGACAACCTTGGCCTGTTCGTCGGCGAGGCGTTGGCCGAGGTCGTAATTTTGCGCCTTGACGTCCTCAACCTGGGCTTGCCATTGGTTCGACACGTCCGTCAGGCGGTAGATGATGAATCCTGCGGTGATCAGGAGCACCCCAAGCAAGGCGGTGATGATGATCCACAGTCGCTGGCGTTTCATCGGGGCGTGATCAGACGGTGCGGCGTCGTCCGAAACGGGCGCGAGCACGGTGGTTTCCTCATTCGCTGAGGTGCGGAAAGTGTTCCCGGTATCGGGCGAAGGGGGGCTGGTCATCTAGTTCACTGCTCCGGTGTATTTTTCTCCGGGACCCTCCCCGGCCGCGTCGGGCACCACGGACGCCTCTCGAAAGGCCAACTGTACGCTTCTGAGGCCGTCTCGGAGCGCACGCGCGTGGGTGTCGCCAAGGTCGGGAGCGGCTCCCGTGACAAGCGCCGCCAAGGCGTTGATCAGTATCCGTGCCTCCGAGAGGTCCTGGAACTCTTCGCCCTCGTCCGCAAGCCCGCATCTCAGCGCAGCGGCGGACATCAGGTGCACGCTGACAGTGGTGATGAGTTCGACTGCCGAGACGTCGGCGATGTCGCGGGCGGCGGTCAACGGGTCGCCGACGCTCGGTGAGGTGTTCTGGGAGTCCGGGCTGGGCGTGGGGGATGTCATGGTGCTATTCTTGTACGTCGACCGGCCGTGGATGTTCCGCGGCTCGCAAGTGGAGATCACCTCCCACCCTCAGGGCCGCAGCAGCGGGCCAGGGTTGGTCTAGATGAACGGTAGCGTTCGTCTCGTCCTTTGGTGGCCCCTGCTTGCATTCTGGCAGGGGCCTTTTGCTTGTGTCAGGAGCACATTCACGACTACGAAGGAGCAATTATCAACGAGCCCCGCATCAACGAACGCATCCGAGTCCCCGAGGTCCGACTGGTAGGCCCGCAGGGCGAGCAGGTAGGCATCGTCAGGATTGAGGACGCCATGCGGCTTGCTCAGGAGTCCGATCTCGATCTGGTCGAGGTGGCCCCGAATTCGCGCCCACCCGTCGTGAAGCTCATGGACTACGGCAAGTTCAAATACGAAGCGGCGGTCAAGGCGCGCGAGGCGCGTCGCAACCAAGCCAACACCGAGATCAAGGAGATGCGGTTCCGTCTCAAGATCGACGAGCATGACTACGAGACCAAGAAGGGCCACGTTGTTCGCTTCCTTAAGGGCGGCGACAAGGTCAAGGTCACCATCATGTTCCGTGGTCGCGAGCAGTCCCGCCCCGAGATGGGCAGGCGCTTGCTGCTGAAGTTGGCCGATGAGGTTGCGGAGTTCGCCGTGGTGGAAAACCTGCCGAGCCAGGAGGGACGCAACATGTCGCTCGTGCTCGGTCCGCTGAAGAAGAAGGCGGAAGCCAAGGAGGAGCAGCGCAAGGCGCGCGAAGCCAAGAAGGCGGCCGACGACGCGGAACGCACCGAGCGTGAATCCGCGAAGGACGCCGACGCCGCGGCAGCCGCCGAGGCGTAAGTCTCGTCATCAGATGTCCGGGCCTCGCGCCCGGGGAAGGTGTGCCGCGCTCACCGGCGTGGCCAGACGCTCAAGTGAAGGAGGGCGAACGTGCCCAAGAACAAGACCCATTCGGGTGCCAAGAAGCGATTCAAGCTGACCGGTACTGGCAAGGTGAAGCACGCCTCGGCCATGAACGTGCACAAGTTTGAAGAGAAGACGTCGTCGCGCAAGCGCCGTGTCGCCATCGACGGCATCCTGCCCGGTGCCGATGCCAAGAAGATCAAGAAGCTGCTGGGCAAGTAGCCCCCTAAGACACCAAGGAGTACCCCATGGCACGCGTCAAGCGGGCTGTTAACGCCCAGAAGAAGCGCCGCACTACCCTCGAGCGCGCATCCGGTTACCGGGGCCAGCGCTCACGTCTGTACCGCAAGGCGAAGGAGCAGGTCACCCACTCCCTCATGTACTCGTACCGGGACCGCCGTGCCCGCAAGGGCGAGTTCCGCAAGCTGTGGATCCAGCGCATCAACGCCGCTGCCCGCGCGAACGGTATGACCTACAACCGCCTTATTCAGGGCCTCAAGGCCGCTGAGGTTGAGGTGGACCGCCGGATGCTCGCCGAACTCGCCGTCAGCGACGAGGCCGCGTTCGCGCAGTTGGTCGACATCGCCAAGAAGGCGCTTCCGGCCGACGTCAACGCTCCCGTAGCGTAGGGCGACACCAGGCATGACAGAACGCCCCGTCGGGCGCCACCTTGCTGCGACACTCGCGAATCCGCGAGCTGACCGCGTCAAGCAGGTGGCAGCCCTGGCGGGGCGTTCTGCGCGCCGGCGTGCCGGCCAGGTGCTGGTGGAGGGCCCGCAGGCGGTGCGCGAGCTCGTGGCGCACCGGGCGTCTCACGTGAGGGACGTGTACGTCTTGGAAGACGCACTGGCATCCCGCGGCCCGCTGGCACTCATCGCCGATGCCGCGCTGGAGGCCGGGCTTCACGTTCACCCCGTGAGTGCCGACGTGGCGCGCGCCCTGTCGGCCGATTCTCAGGGCATCGTGGCCGTCGCATCGTCAGCAGCGGTGTTTTCCCAGTTTCCCTCGGCGCCCCGGTTGGTGGCGATCCTGTCCCAGGTCCGCGACCCCGGCAACGCGGGTGCAGCGATTCGCGTGGCCGACGCCGCTGGCGCCGACGCCGTGGTGCTGGCAGGCGACAGCGTCGACCCGACCAACCCCAAGGTGGTGCGCGCCACCGCCGGCAGCCTGTTCCACCTGCCCGTGGTGCGTGCCGAGTCGCTCGCCGATGCCGTGACGGCGGCGCGTGAAGCGGGGCTCGCAATACTGGCGGCCGATGTCTCGGGCGCGACGGAGTTGGGCTCACCTCAAGGTCCCGACCTCACCGGACCCACCGCGTGGGTGTTCGGAAACGAGGCGTGGGGGCTGAGCGCCGACGAGTTGTCGCTGGCAGACCGCGTGATGAGGATTCCCATCTTTGGGCGGGCAGAGAGCCTGAACCTCGGCACCGCCGCCGCGGTGTGCCTGTACGCGTCCGCGTGGGCCGTTAGGCGCTGAGCGAAGGCAGGTGCAGCTTGTCACATTCTGTGGAACGATTCGCCCCTGGCACCCCACAATGGGGGGCATGCGCAGGGCGGCGTGGAAGCGCAGGCTATCTCAGCCCGCCACCCGACTCGCAACGGTGGCAGGGCTCGTTGTCGCGCTCGTAGTCGGCCAGTTCGTGCTCCTGGTCGCTGGCAGCGCGGCCGCCGACACGGAGGCCCGCAATGCGGCGAAGGACTCGATTTGGCTTTGCCCCGGTTTGGTGGACACCTTGTAAGAGAGGATGTCCATTATGGGA
>NZ_JADQBE010000040.1:0-107770 GCF_016278765.1 Demequina sp.
CGCCGACGAGGGCTCCTACGTGCACTACGTCGAGGGCTGCACCGCGCCGATCTACAAGTCAGACTCCTTGCACTCCGCCGTGGTCGAGATCATCGTCAAGAAGAACGCCCGCGTCCGCTACACGACCATCCAGAACTGGTCGAACAACGTGTACAACCTGGTCACCAAGCGCGCCGTCGCCCACGAGGGCGCGACGATGGAGTGGGTGGACGGCAACATCGGCTCCAAGGTCACGATGAAGTACCCGGCCATCTACCTGATGGGCGAGCACGCCAAGGGCGAGACCCTGTCGATCGCGTTCGCTGGCGAGGGCCAGCACCAGGACGCCGGCGCCAAGATGGTGCACGCGGCCGCCAACACGTCCTCCTCGATCGTGTCGAAGTCGGTGGCACGCGGGGGCGGTCGCACCTCCTACCGCGGGCTCGTCCAGATTCTCGAGGGCGCCAAGGGCTCCAAGTCCAACGTGCTGTGCGACGCGCTCCTGGTCGATCAGATCAGTCGCTCCGACACGTACCCCTATGTGGACGTGCGCGAGGACGACGTGTCGATGGGCCACGAGGCCACCGTGTCCCGCGTGAGCGAGGACCAGCTGTTCTACCTGATGTCTCGAGGCATGCCCGAGACGGAGGCCATGGCGATGATCGTGCGCGGGTTCGTGGAACCCATTGCGCGCGAACTGCCGATGGAGTACGCGCTCGAACTGAACCGCCTCATCGAAATGCAGATGGAAGGATCCGTCGGTTGAGCATCACCACAGACCACAGCCAGGCTACGGCGGACACCGCCCACAGCCACGGCAAGAAGTACAACGGCACCACGGTGCCCAACAAGTCGCGCGCGGACAGGCTGCTGTCCTTCGACGCCGATGCGTTCGGCACGCCCACGGGGCGCGAGGAGGCCTGGCGGTTCTCGCCGATGCGCGACATCGCCGCACTCCTTCAGGACGAGGCGACCGGCGAGCACCTCGACCCCACGTACTCGGAACTGCCGCACGGCGTGACGATCACGAACATTGACACGGACGCGTTCCGGCAGCGTGCCGTGCGCGCTCCCGGAGACCGGGCGAGCGCCGTCGCCGCCAGCCGCGCCGGCGGAGCGATGGTGTTGGCCGTGGCGCCCGGCACGATCGTGGCGGACCCCGTGCGCGTCACCGTGACGGGTACCGGCCAGTCCGCGCGCCAGGCCATCTCCCTCGAGGTGGGAGCGGGTGCCGAGGCCACCGTCATCATTGAACGCAAGGGGTCGGCCGTCGTCGGCGAGTTCGTTTCGGTCGATGTGGGTGACAACGCCTCCCTCAACCTGGTGCTCATCCAGGATTGGGACATCGACACGATTCACGTGGGCGAGGTGGTCGCCAAGCTCAGCCGCGACGCGCGACTGCGGCAGTCCGTCGTGACGCTCGGCGGCAAGGTCGTGCGACTCAACACCTCGGTGGCTTTGGCGGGCGAGGGCGCCTCGGTCGACCTGTACGGCCTGTACTTTGCCGACGCGGGGCAGCACCAGGAGCACCAGCTGTTTGTCGACCACGCCGCCCCCAATTGCCGCTCGCGGGTCACGTACAAGGGCGCGCTCGCGGGCGCGACGGCCCGCACCGTGTGGATCGGCGACGTGCTGATTCGCGCCGCGGCCGAAGGCACGGACACCTACGAGCTCAACCGCAACCTCGTGCTCACCGACGGTGCACGCGCCGACTCGGTCCCCAACCTTGAGATTGAGACCGGCGAGATCGCGGGCGCGGGTCACGCCTCGGCCACCGGCCGCTTCGACGAGGAGCAGATGTTCTATCTGCGCTCGCGCGGCATCACCGAGGACGCCGCTCGCAAGCTCGTGGTGCGCGGATTCTTCGCGGACCTCGTCCGGCAGATCGGTGTGCCCGAGGTCGAAGACGGCCTGATGAGGGCCATCGAGCAGGAGCTCGAGCAGATCGCGGACGAGGAGGCCTGACGTGAGCGAGCAGTTTGCCTGCAACGTCGACGACCTGGAGCCCGACTCCCTCGTGCAGTCGTTTCTGACCGCGGCCGATGGCCGCGAGGTGCCCATAGCGATCGCGCGTACTGAGGACGGCAACTTCTACGCCATCAACGACATCTGCAGTCACGGCGAGGTCTCCCTGTCCGAGGGCGAAATGATCGGCTGCGAGGTCGAGTGCTGGGCCCACGGTGCTCGCTTCGACGTGCGCACCGGCGCCGTGACCGAGTTGCCCGCCATGGAGCCCGTGGACGCCTACCCCGTTCGTATCGACGGCGAGCGCGTGCTCGTGGACGTCGACCACCCCCTGTCTTCCAGCATCAAGGAGAACGCATGAGCACCCTGGACATCACGAACCTGCACGTCACCGTCGACACGCCCGAGGGCGTCAAGGAGATCCTCAAGGGCGTGGACCTGACGATCTCGTCCGGCGAGACCCACGCCATCATGGGCCCCAACGGCTCCGGCAAGTCCACCTTGGCGTACTCGATCGCGGGTCACCCCAAGTACACGATCACCGAGGGCACCGTCACGCTCGATGGCGACGACGTGCTCGCGATGACCGTGGACGAGCGCGCCCGCGCAGGCCTGTTCCTCGCGATGCAGTACCCCGTTGAGGTGCCCGGCGTGTCGGTGTCGAACTTCCTGCGCACCGCCAAGACCGCGATCGACGGCGAGGCCCCCAAGCTGCGTCACTGGGTCAAGGACGTCAAGACCTCGATGGAGGCGCTGCGCATGGACCCCGCGTTCGCTGAGCGCAACGTCAACGAGGGCTTCTCGGGCGGCGAGAAGAAGCGCCACGAGATCCTGCAGATGGAGTTGCTGAGCCCCAAGATTGCGATCCTTGACGAGACGGACTCCGGCTTGGACGTCGACGCCCTTCGCATCGTCTCCGAGGGAGTGAACCGCGTCAAGGAGTCCACGGGCCTGGGCGTCATGCTCATCACCCACTACACGCGCATCCTCAACTACATCACCCCCGACTACGTGCACGTGTTTGTCGACGGCCGCATCGCGGAGCAGGGCGGACCGGAACTGGCCCAGCGCCTTGAGGCAGAGGGCTACGACCGCTTCCCCGTGGAGGCGTAGTCACGACGATGCGCTTAGCGACCGACGTCAGGGCAGACTTCCCGATCCTCACCCGTACGGTGCGGAACGGGAAGCCGTTGGTGTACCTGGACTCGGCCGCGACCGCACAGAGGCCCCAGCAGGTGCTCGACGCGGTAGCCGAGTTTGAGCGTGCGCACAATGGCGCGGTGCAGCGCGGCGCCCACCTGATCGCCGAAGAGGCGACCGGGTTGTTTGAGGGTGCCCGCGCGGCGGTGGCGCGCCTGGTGAACGCGGGAACGCCTGAGGAACTCGTCTGGACCGGCAACGCGACCCAGTCGATCAATCTCGTCGCGGGCGGCATCGCGAACGCCTCCGCAGGCATCGGCGGCGCCGAGTCGAACCGTTTCCGCGTGGGTCCAGGCGACACGATCGTCATCACGGAGACCGAGCACCACGCCAACCTGGTGCCGTGGCAGCAGGTGTGCGCCCGCACGGGTGCGACGCTCAAGTGGATCGAGGTGGACGACCTCGGGCGGATGCGGCCGGAATCCGTCGCCTCCGTGATCGACGCGAGCACCAAGGTGGTCGCCTTCACGGCCGCGAGCAACGTCACCGGCATCGTCACCGATGTCGCGGCCATCGTCGCCAAGGCTCGCGAGGTGGGCGCGCTGACCGTGCTCGACGCGTGCCAGGCCGTCCCGCACCTTCCGGTGGACGTGCAGGCGCTGGGCGTGGACTTCGCTGCGTTCTCGGGACACAAGATGCTTGGTCCCACCGGCATCGGCGCGTTGTGGGGCCGCAAGAGCCTGCTGGACGTGCTTCCGCCCGTGGTCTTCGGCGGCGGATCCGTCAAGACCGTCACGATGGAGGCCACCACGTGGCTCGATGCCCCGCACCGTTTCGAATCCGGCTCACAGCCCGTGGCGCAGGCGGTGGGGCTGGGGGCCGCCGCCGACTACCTCATGGCCTTTGGCATGGACAACGTCGCGCGTCACGAGGCGCGCCTGGCCCAGATCATGCGCGAGGGCGTGTCCGAACTGCCGGGGGTGCGCCTGCTCGGTCCGGTGGGTGACGCCACCAAGGCGGACGTGCTCGGCCTCGCGGCCGTGGTGGTCGACGGCGTGCACGCCCACGACGTGGGGCAGATTCTCGACGACGCCGGCATTGCCGTGCGGGTCGGCCACCACTGCAACCAGCCCCTGCACCGGCGCTTTGGCGTGGTCAGCTCGACCCGCGCGAGCGCCCACCTGTACACGACGGAGGACGAGGCGAGAGCCTTCGTTGACGTGCTCGCCACCGTCAGGACGTTCTTTGGAGTGAACTCATGAGCGACCTCGAACAGATGTATCAACAGGTGATCCTCGACTACGCGAAGACTCGCCGCGGCAGCGGGCTGGTCACGCCCGACGCCGCATCGGTGGGGGAGTCTCACCAGGTCAACACCACGTGTGGCGACGAGATCACGCTGCGCGTCGGACTCGACGACGACCGCATCACCTCGCTGTCGTGGGAGGGCCAGGGATGTTCGATCTCCCAGGCCTCCGCATCGATGCTGGCCGAGCTGTTGGACGGGGCCGACCTGCGCACCGCAGACGAGACGATGGAGGCCTTCAAGGCACTCATGCACAGCAAGGGCGTGCCGCTCGGCGACGAGCGAGAAGACCTCTTGGAAGACGCCACCGCATTCGTGGGCGTAGGTAAGTACCCGGCGCGCATCAAGTGCGCCCTCATCAGCTGGATGGCGTTGCGCGACGCGATTGCGCGCGCCACCGTCGGCACGGAAGGATAGAGACCATGACCGACACTGCACACCCCGCCAACGTGGCCGACGTCGAGGAGGCTCTCCGTGACGTGATCGACCCCGAACTGGGGATCAACGTCGTGGACCTGGGCCTCATCTATGGCGTTCAGCTCGACGAGAACCAGCACGCCATCATCGACATGACCCTCACGTCGGCGGCGTGCCCGTTGACCGACATCCTTGAGGACCAGGCCTCGCAGGCCCTCGAGGGGCTTGTCAGCGGGTTCCGCATCAATTGGGTGTGGATGCCCCCGTGGGGTCCCGACAAGATCACCGACGACGGCCGCGAGCAGTTGCGGGCGCTCGGTTTCAACGTCTAGCGGGAGAGCACCCCAAACGCGTCGCACGACGCGACCGTGCCGTTGGTGTACCCGGTGGTGAACGCTTGCGTGCGCTGCTGGGACGTGCCGTGCGTGAAGGTGTGAGGGTCGGCCTCGCCCTGCACCGTCTCCTGGATCCTGTCGTCGCCCACGGAGGCGGCCGCCGCGAGCGCGTTGTCCAACTGCTCCTGTGTGATCGGTTCCAGGAACGGGACGCCCGTATCCGGGTCCGGCGTCGACGCCGCGTGACCCACCCACACGCCAGCGAGGCAGTCGGCCATCAACTCGACCTTGACCGAATCAGAATTCGCGCCCGTCCCTGATCGGTCGGCAATGTCAAAGACCCCCAACTCGTTCTGCACGTGGTGGCCATATTCGTGGGCGATGACGTACGCCTCCGCGAGGTTTCCGCTTTCGAAGCCGAACTGGGCGAGCGACGTGAAGAACGTGGTGTCGACGTACAGCGTGTGGTCGGGCGGGCAGTAGAACGGTCCCGTCGCGGACGACGCGTTGCCGCACGACGATGACGTGGCCTGGTCGAAGACCACCACGCCGGGCAGCTCGTGGCGGAAGCCCGCGGCTGGTAGCGCGTCGATCCAATACGCGTCGAGCGACTCGATCACGGCAAGGACGCGGCAGTCTGCATCCGCGTTGGCGTCGGCTCCCGCGGTGCAACTGGCCGCGAAGTCCTGCTGGGCGGTGTCGTCTTGCGCGCCGGCCGCGCCTCCCAGGCCCTGCGTGCCCGAGTCAAGGTTGAGGGTCGACGGGTCGATGCCGAAGATCAAGGCGAGGACCACCATGATGATTCCGCCGACGCCGCCGCCGATCGCGACGCCTCCGCGCGAGCCGCCCGCACCCCGGCGTTGAACACGATTGGGGTCGAGGCGAGTGCCCTCACTGAACGTCATGGTGTCTCCCGCCTGGGCACTGCACGTGCGCGATGGCCCCCTGGCAGTGGGTCATGCATCAAAACTACCCGTTCGGGTCCTTCGCGGCGATCCGCATTGGACGCCCGCGCGGCGCGTCGGACGCGGCGTCGTCGCCGATTCCGCGGGCGTGAAGCGCAGCGCCCAGGTCGAGCGCGAAGCCGACCGTGCGCGTCGCCGTGGGAATCATGAACGCCGTGGGACCGCGCCGTATGCCGCGAGCCCGCGCGGCGTCGCGAGACTGGCGCATGATCCCGGCGATCTCCGGGATGGCGCGCAACATGATCGCGAACATGAGCCCGGTAATGGCAGGGGGAAGGACCCGTCGCAGCGGCCGCGCCGCGGCGGTCGCAAGGTCCAGCATGTCGGACATCGGGGTCGACCCGGTGATCGCGAGCGACAGCGCGAACAGGCCGATGAGGTCGACGCCGAGGTCGATCGCGGCCACATAGTCTCCCCTCCACACCTGGTAGGCGCTCGCCATGGCGGCCACGATCACGATCATTCCGAGGCCCTTGAACGTGGGCCCTGCCGCCGGCAGGACGCTCACCAGCAGCATGAGCGCCGCGACGGCCAAACCCCCTGACGTGATCGGATCACGGACCAGCAGCGTGACGGCCGACCACACGATCAGCGTGGCAACTTTCGACCACGCGGGTAGCCGGTGCAGCGGCGAGGCACCCGGCCGGTACGCGCCCAGGACGTGCGTCACGACGACTCCCCGACGGACTTGCGGTACATGAGGTCCCGATAATGGGCCACGGCGTCGACGGGGTCGCCGTCGAACACCACGCCGCCGTCGTCGACTACCAGGGTGCGCTGCGCCTTGGTCGCGGCCTCGAGGTCGTGCGTCACCTCGATCAGCTGAATCGGCAGCGAATGCAGCAGTGCGCCCACGTGTGCCTTCCACCGCAGATCGAGGAGCGTCGTGGGTTCGTCGGCCACCACCACTTGGGGCTTCGCCGTGAGCACGCCGGCAAGGGCCAGCAGCTGGCGCTGGCCGCCCGACAGCGCGTTGACCGACACCTCTGCCTTGTCTCCCAGGCCGATGTCCTCAAGCGCCGCCAGCGCCGCCTTGATGCGTTCGTTCTTGGAGCGAACCACCCGGCGCAGCGACAGCATCACGTCCTCGATGGCCGTGGGCATGATCAGCTGCGATGTGGGATCGGTGAACAGGAAGCCCACCTTGCGTCGCACCAGCGCGCCGTGTTTCACCGTATCGACCCCATCTACCGACACGGTCCCCGATACGGGGATGGACAGGCCGTTGATGAGCCTGGCGAGGGTCGACTTTCCCGAGCCGTTGGCGCCGATGATCGTGATGCGCCTTTCGCTCAGGCTCAGCGTGGTGGGCTTGAGGATGGTGATCCCGGAATCGGGCGCGACAACGGTCGCGTCCTTGAATTCGATCATGGGGAAAGGGTAAGCGCTACGAGGCGGCCTGGGAGCCGAGGGATACCGCTGGGGGCGTCGTGGGTGTCTGGCCCGTCTCGACCGCGGTGGGAGCGACCGGCACTCCGAGCAGTCCCGGGTAGGCGCGATGCACCGCTGCTGCCGTGACTCCTGCGACGAACACCTTGATGATGTCGCCCACCAAGAACGGCGTGGCGAACGCGACGGTGTCTGCCGCGGTGGTCCCCAGCCGCAGCATGAAGAAACCCCAGCCGATGAGGTTGAGGACCAGCAGCGAGGCCACGGCGCACGCGCCGATCACACCCGTGACCGTGAGCTGACCGCGTCGGCGCATCCTGCGCACCAGCCAGCCTGCGACGAAGGCGGCCGCCATGAAGCCGGCGAGGAATCCCGCGGTGGGTCCCGTCCACACGGCGGGTCCGGCGGATCGGCCGGCAAAGATTGGGGCGCCGGCGGTACCCACCACGAGGTAAAGGACAACCGCACCCGCGCCGCGCCACGGCCCCAGAGCCGCCCCCGCAAGCAATACCGCGAGTGTCTGCAGCGTGATGGGCACGCCGGAGACCAGCTCGGCGCCGGGCCAGATAGTCGACGCGGCGATCAAGCCGGCGAACACCGCCACGAGCGCGAGGTTGGTGGGGGACAATGAGTGACGCAGGTTCATGGGACTCCCTGTGATAATGATTCGGCGGCCACGATACCGGGCCGCGCCCCATGTGCGCTTCGTAGCGCCCGCCACCACCTCGTCCGCTGTAGGGCGCTCGGAAGGATTTATTGTGATTGTTGCCCAGGATATCGAGATGCGCATTGGTGCCCGAGTGCTGTTGCATCCGGCGTCCTTTCGCATCGCAAAGGGCGACCGCGTAGGGCTGGTGGGACGCAACGGCGCCGGCAAGACGACGCTTACCAAGATTCTCGCGGGCGAGGGCCAGGCGTCGGCCGGGTCGGTCAAGCATCGTGGCTCGGTCGGCTATCTGCCGCAGGATCCGCGCACTGGCGAACTGACGATGCTTGCCCTCGACCGCATTCTGGCCGCGCGCGACCTCGAAACGATCCTGCGGAAGCTGCGCGAGGCGGAGCTGGGCATGGCGAGCGAGGACCCGGACGTTGCCGCCAAGGCGATGGAGAGGTACCCGGTGATCGAGGAGCGGTTCCGCGCGGCGGGCGGGTATGCGGCGGAGTCCGACGCGGCGCGCATCGCCGCGAACCTGGGGCTCGACGAGCGGGTGCTGGCTCAACCGATCGGCACCCTGTCGGGCGGACAGCGGCGCCGAGTCGAGTTGGCTCGCATCCTGTTCTCCGAGGCCGAGACGTTGCTGCTCGACGAGCCGACCAACCACCTCGACGCGGACTCCATCCAGTGGCTGCGCGGCTTCCTTGCACAGTATCCCGGTGGACTCGTCATCATTTCCCACGACGTGGACCTGGTGCAAGCCGTCGTCACCAAGGTGTTCTACCTCGACGCCAACCGTGGGGTGATGGACCAGTACGCGATGGGGTGGGATCTGTACCTCAAGCAGCGCGAGGACGACGAGCACCGACGCCACCGGGAGCGCAAGAACGCCGAGCAGAAGGCATCCGTGCTGATGGCTCAGGCGAACAAGATGCGTGCAAGCGCCACCAAGGCGGTGGCGGCGCAGAACATGGCGAAGCGCGCCCAACGACTCCTGGCGGAGACGGAAACGTCCCGACAGGCCGACAAGGTGGCGGCGTTGCGCTTCCCCAAGCCGGCGCCCTGCGGCAAGACGCCATTGCGGGCCTCCGAACTGTCCAAGAACTACGGCACGCTTGAGGTATTCACGGACGTCGAACTCGCCATCGACAGGGGATCCCGCGTGGTCGTACTGGGCCTCAACGGTGCGGGCAAGACGACGCTGCTCAAGTTGCTCGCCGGCGTCGAGGAACCCGACACCGGCCAAGTGGAGCCCGGCCACGGCCTCAAGCTCGGCTACTACGCACAGGAGCACGACACTCTCGACATGGCGGCGACCGTGCTCGAGAACATGCGGCACAGCGCCCCGGACCTGAATGACACCGAGGTACGCAGCGTGCTGGGATCGTTCCTCTTCCAGGGCGATGATGTCGACAAGCCTGCCGGCGTGCTGTCCGGCGGCGAGAAGACGCGGCTCGCGCTTGCCACGCTCGTGGTCAGCCAGGCGAACGTGCTGCTACTCGACGAACCCACCAACAACCTGGATCCCGCGTCGCGCGCCGAGATCTTGGGGGCGCTCAAGACCTACGAGGGTGCGGTCGTGATGGTCACGCACGACGAGGGAGCCGTCGACGCGCTGGAACCCGAGCGAGTGCTGTTGCTGCCCGACGCCGACGAGGACCTGTGGAACGACTCGTACCGGGACCTGATCTCGCTCGCCTAGTGCCGCGCGCCGGTCCTACAGGGCATCCTCGATCTCCTCGTCGGTGGGAGGTTTCTGCTTGGACGCCTTGGACGCCTTGGCCGGCTTGCGAGGGCTGGGGGCGCCCGCGTCGGCCGCGTCGGCCGCGTCGCGCTCGCGCTCGTGGAGCGCGTCCCGGCGGGTGATCCAGACGCCCAGCGGCGCGGCCACGACGGTCAGCAACCACCATTGCAGCGCGTAGCTGAGGTGGGGTCCCAACGACAGATTCGGCATCGGCACCGGCTCCAGGCCCTCGATGCAGCCCGACGCCCCACACGTCGATGTCGCCATGACGTAAGCCGGGATCACCTCGCCCTCGATGCCGTTCATCTGGAGCGGGGTGATGCGGGTGCCGGGCCTGCCGTTGTCGGCCTCGACGGCGCGCACCACGCCGGTCACGGTGACCTGCTCGTTGGGGAGCACGGGGGCGGCGGCGGTGGATCGCGGTTGCCACCCCAGGTTGACCAGCACGGTGCGACCTGAAGCGGTATGCACCCACGCCAGATACTGCAGCGATGCCGTGTTCTGGACCGAGCGACCCCGCAGCTCCATGACCGAGTCCGCGTCGAGTGCCCCCGTCACCGTCGCAGTGCGCCAGTCGGCCTCACCGGGGCCCTGGGCGTCACGGTCGATCAACTCCTCAAGGTCCGCGACGGGCTTGCCCTCGGCGGCGGCTTGAGCCTCGACGGCGTGCGACCTGGTCTCGTAGCGCCCCCACTGCCATGCGCCCGCGACAAGACCCAGAGCCATCGCCGCCAACACCACGGCCGCGGTGAGTGCGATCCGTCTGGGCCCGTAGGCGGCCGGGCGGCGTTTCGCGGCGGGGATGGTCACGGTCTCGATCGTACGTGCGAGGCGAGCGCGCGAGGTGACCGGCGCATCGGCTAGTTTGGGGCTCATGACGCGACACGTGGTGGTGACAGGAGCGAACCGCGGCATTGGCCGCGCTATCGCAGAGGCTTTCGTGGCACACGGGGACACCGTCTCCAGCATCTACCGGGGTGGCGACCTTCCGGACGGGGTCACGGGCGCGATCGCCGACATCACCGACTCCGAGGCCGTCAACGCCGCCTTCGACGAGTTAGAAGCCAAGCACGGACGGGTGCGCGTGCTGGTCGCCAACGCGGGCATCACTCGCGACGGACTGCTGATGCGTATGTCGGACGACGACTTCGCCGCGGTGATCGACACCAACCTGACCGGCACGTTCCGCACTGTCCGCCGCGCCGTGAACTCGATGATGCGAGAGAAGTACGGCCGCATCGTCCTCATGGGCTCGGTGGTGGGCCTGCTGGGCAACCCCGGCCAGGTCAACTACTCGGCCTCAAAGTCGGCGCTTGTGGGCATGGCCCGGTCGATCACCCGCGAAGTGGGGGGACGCGGCATCACCGCCAACGTCATTGCGCCCGGCTTCATCGCGACCGACATGACAGCCGAACTTGGCGACGATGTGGTGAAGCAATATGAGTCAACCATTCCGGCCAAGCGGTTCGGAACCACACAAGAAGTCGCCGCGGCTGCCGTATTCCTGGCGTCCGATGCGGCAGGGTATGTATCTGGCGCGGTGTTGCCGGTTGATGGCGGCCTGGGCATGGGTCACTAGGCAACGGACCACGTAGTCTTTCCGACAGGAGGAACCATGGGCATTCTCGAAGGCAAGAACATCCTCGTTACCGGGGTACTCACCGAAGGGTCGATAGCGTTCGACGTCGCGCGCCTGAGCCAGGAGCAGGGCGCCAAGGTGGTGCTGACCGGCGTGGGACGCACCTTCAAGGTGACCGAGGCGATGGGTCGCAGGTTGCCGGTCGAGGCCAAGGTCGTCGAGCTCGACGTCACCAACGCCGACCACCTCGTGGCTTTGCCCGACGCCGTGCGCGAGCACGTGCCGCACCTCGACGGCGTGGTCCACTCGATCGGCTTCGCGCCACAGACGGTGATGGGCGGCAACTTCATGACGGGCCAGTGGGAGGACGTCTCGACGGCCATCCACATCTCGGCCTACTCATTCAAGGCGCTCGCCGAGGCCACCGTGCCGCTCATGCCGAATGGGGGGTCGCTGGTGGGCCTCACCTTTGACGGACGCTTTGCGTGGCCCGTGTACGACTGGATGGGCGTCGCCAAGTCCGCGTTTGAGGCGATCAGCCGTTACCTGGCGCGCGACCTGGGCCCCCAGGGCATCCGCTGCAATGTCGTCTCCGCTGGACCGCTCAAGACCACGGCCGCAAAGCACATTCCCGGCTTCGACCAGATGGAGGGCAAGTGGAGCGAGCGCGCGCCTCTTGGCTGGGACTCGGAAGACACGGAGCCCGCTGCGAAGGCCGTGACGGCTCTGCTGAGCGACTGGTTCCCCGCGACCACCGGAGAGATGGTCCACGTCGACGGCGGCGTGCACGCTATGGGTCAGTAGCGGTGCCCAGACTGATTCTTGCCCGGCATGCGAGGGCCGAGATGTCCCAGTTGGGGCTCGACGACCATTCGCGCGCGCTCACCATGGAGGGTCGCGATGCGGCCGCGCGGCTTGCGGAACGACTTCAGACCATGGGGCTGCGGCCCGACGTGGCGCTCGTGTCCTCAGCCAACCGCACGGTCCAGACTTTCAAGCGCATGGCGGCCGTGTGGGGCAAGGTGCCGTTCCACATTGAAGACGACATGTACTGGAGTGCGGGCGAGCAGTATCTGTCCGTGCTGGCACGAGTGGGCGAAGCCGACACCGTGCTGATGGTGGGGCATGAGCCGACCACGTCTCACGTGGCCGCCTGGCTGTCGGGAGAGGGGTCGCTCGAGGAGGCGTTGCAGCGGGTCGCCCACGGCATGCCGACCGCGGCGGCGGCGGTGCTCGAACTGGACATCCCGTGGGTCGAGATCGGTGAGCGCAGTGCACGCCTTATCGACGTGGTCGAGGGCAAGCCTGCGTAAGGCGGCCCCGTGACGGACGTGGACCTGTTCGACCGCCTGTGGGCGGCGTTGCTGCCGATGCAGCGGCTCGCATGGGAGCAAGGGGTGGTCACTCAGGCCGCCCTCGACGGCGGCCGCCCGGAGGTGGCGCTTGCGATCGCCCGCGACGCCATCCAGCACCAAGATGAACGGGGCAGGTTGGCCGCGACGGGTGACGCCGGACTCGTCAACGGCGGCAGTCTTGGCGAGGCCGTCGCGGCGCTCGCGGCGCGCGGCGAGGCACGAGCCGCGGAGGCGCTCGAGCGCCAACGCTGGTGGCTGTTACGGTTCTCGCCCCGCGATGATGAGGGGGTGGTGTGGCACCTCGAAGGGGTTCCCGAGGTGTGGGTGGACTCGATCTACATGGTGGTGCCGATGCTCGTCTTCACGGGAGACGTGGCCCCTGCCGACATGCAGTACCGGATGCACCGCGAGCACCTGTGGGATGGGCGCAGCGGGCTCTACGGACACCGCGCCAACACCGTCACGGGCGACCGCGTGAGGGGAGCCTTCTGGGCCACGGGAAATGGTTGGGCCGCGGCCGGGATGGCACGAGCCTTGCGCATCGGCGGCGACCGGGTGCCGGGCGAGATGCGCGGCCGCTGGCGCAGCAACACGTGTGACCTGCTGGAGGCCGTCGCGGCCCATGAGACTTCCGAAGGTCGCTTCCACCACGTGCTGGACGATCCCACGACGTTCACGGATGGCACCGCGGGCCTGATGTTCGCCTACGCCGCATTCACGGGGGTGGCGGACGGGTGGTTGCCCGAGGTGTACGCGGCCCACGCCAGGCGGTGGCTCGACGCGGCGCTCGCGCGGGTGGACGCCGACGGCGTGGTTCGTGGGGTGTGCGGAGCACCTCACTTTGACAGCGAGGGTACGTCCGCGGAGGCCCAAGCCTTCGCGATTATAGCCCTCGCGGCGTCCGGAGCGGGCTGAGCCCTCGCGCGCCCTCCCGTGAGCGCCTAGCGCGAGATGAGCGGCCAGGCGGCGTCCAGCGGCGGGCCGTCGATCGCGATGTCCGCGGCGGCGCGCACCACGGGCTTTGCCGCGAAGGCGACCGACAGTCCCGCCGCGGCCATCATCCCCAGGTCGTTCGCGCCATCGCCGATGGCGACGGTGTCGGTCATCGGGATGCCGGCACCCTTGGCGAACGCGGCCAGAGCCACCGCCTTGCCGTTGCGATCGATGACGGGTCCGACCGTGCGCCCCGTCAGGTGACCTTGGTCCACTTCGAGGCGGTTCGCCACAAACAGGGTGACGGACACCGCGCGCGCGATCGACGTGACGATCTCCTCGAAGCCGCCCGAGACGAGCGCCACCGTCCAACCGGCCGCCTGGGCGGCGCCGATCAGCTCCTGCGCGCCGGGCGTGAACTCGACCTCTGCTGCCACCTCGTGAAACACCGACGTGGGCAGACCCTTCAAGGTGGCGACTCTCTCGGCGAGCGACGCGGCGAAGTCGATGTCGCCGTGCATCGCCCGTTCGGTGATGGCCGCGACCTGCTCTTGCGACCCGGCGCGGGCCGCGAGCAACTCGATCACTTCTTGCTTGATGAGGGTGGAATCGACGTCCAAGACCAGCAGACGCCTTCCGGTCATCTGCCGATCACGGTGCCCTTTGCGACCACGGTCAGGCCCGATTCGGTGACGGTGAATCCGCGCGCAATGTCCGCCTTGCGGTCGATGCCCACGCGGGCGCCTTCCTCGACCACGACGTTCTTGTCGAGAATGGCACGGTGAACCTGTGCGTGGCGCCCCACCGTGACGTCGTCGAGCAGCACCGAGTCCGACACGGTCGACCACGAGTGCAACCGCACCCCTGGCGACAGAATGGAACCCGTCACGGTCGCGCCGGACACGATGACGCCGGGTGACACGACCGAGTCGGCGGCGTGACCCATGCGGCCTTCCTCGGAGTGAATGAACTTGGCGGGCGGATGCGTGATGAGGCCTTGGTGAAGCGGCCACTCGGCGTTGTAGACGTTGAAGACGGGCATCACGGCGATCAGGTCCATGTGGGCGTCGTAGTACGAGTCGATGGTTCCCACGTCGCGCCAGTAATCCTTGTCGCGCGAGGTGGAGCCGGGAACGTCGTTCTCGACAAAGTCGTACAGGCCGCACGTGCCCTTGTTCACGAAGTAGGGGACGATGTCGCCGCCCATGTCGTGCTTGGATGTCTCGTCTTCGGCGTCGGCCAAGAGCGCCTCGAGCAACGGCTCGACGGATGCCACATAGTTACCCATCGAGGCGAGAATCTCCGTGGGACTGTCGGGCAAGCCGTCGGGTGCCGTCGGCTTCTCGAGGAAGGCGCGCACTCGGGTCGTGTTTTCCGGGTCGATGTCAACCACGCCGAACTGGTCCGCCATCTCGATCGGCTGACGGATTCCGGCGACCGTGAAGTCGGCGCCGGACTCGATGTGGGCATCAACCATCTGGGAGAAGTCCATGCGGTACACGTGGTCGGCGCCCACGATGACGACGATGTCAGGCTTCTCGTCTTCGATGATGTTGACGCACTGAAAGATGGCGTCGGCGCTGCCCATATACCAGTGCTTGCCGCGGCGCTGCTGCGCCGGCACGGGAGCCACAAAGTTGCCCAGCAGCGGAGACATCCGCCAGGTGCGCGCAATGTGGGTGTCGAGCGAATGCGACTTGTACTGGGTGAGCACAACGATGTGCAGGTACCGCGAGTTCACCAGGTTCGACAGAGCGAAGTCGACGAGTCGGTAGGTTCCCCCGAAGGGCACCGACGGCTTGGCACGAGCTGCGGTGAGGGGCATCAGACGCTTGCCCTCACCTCCCGCGAGGACAATGGCGAGTACTTTCGGCGCTGACATACGTCCAGCATAGGTGCCGTATGGCCGCGTTGCACGGGTCAATGTGGTTAAGAAGCGATTACGGTGGAGCCATGCGCATCGACATTCTCAGCCGCGAATACCCGCCGCACGTCTACGGAGGCGCGGGCGTTCACGTCAATGAATTGGCCAGGGTACTCCGCGAGCATCTTGACGTCCGAGTGCGAGCCTTCGATGGCCCGCGCGAGGAGGACGGCGTCACGGGATACACCGCGCTGGGCGGCGGAGTGGGGGACGCGTCGCTCGACGTTTTGGCGCACAACCTGCCGATGGCGCGCGATTGCGAAGGGGCCGACCTGGTGCATTCGCACACCTGGTACGCCAACATGGCGGGGCACCTCGCGGCGAAACTGCACGGCATTCCGCACGTGCTGAGCGCCCACTCGCTTGAGCCCTTGCGGCCGTGGAAGGCCGAACAGCTGGGCGGCGGCTACCGCGTCTCGAGTTGGATCGAGAAGACCGCATACGAAGCGGCCGACGGCATCATCGCCGTCTCCGAGGGCATGCGGGGCGACGTGGTGCGCTGCTACCCCAACGTCGACCCCGCCAAGG
The DNA here is from genome assembly GCF_016278765.1 of Demequina sp. Taxonomy (GTDB): domain Bacteria; phylum Actinomycetota; class Actinomycetes; order Actinomycetales; family Demequinaceae; genus Demequina. The sequence continues at coordinate 16,215 of NZ_JADQBE010000040.1, forward strand.
TGCACGTGGTGCACAACGGCATCGACGCCGACGCATGGGCGGCGCCTGCGACGGACGAGGAGCGGGCAGCGGCCGACGCGGTGGTCGCCCGTCACGGCATCGATCCCTCGCGCCCCGCGATCGTTTTCGTGGGCCGCATCACGCGCCAGAAGGGCCTGCCGTACTTCCTCAAGGCGGTCGAGCAGCTGCCCAAGGAGATTCAGGTCGTGTTGTGCGCGGGAGCCCCGGACACCGCGCAGATCGCCCAGGAGGTCTCAGGTGCGGTCGCGAATCTTCAGAAGGAGCGCGACGGCATCATCTGGATTGAGGAGATGTTGCCGCGCCCCGAACTGGTCGCGGTGCTCGACGCGTGCACCACGTTCGTGTGCCCGTCCGTGTATGAACCCCTCGGCATCGTCAACCTTGAGGCGATGGCCGTCGGGCTGCCGGTCGTCGCGACCGCAACGGGAGGCATTCCCGAGGTGGTGGATCACGGAGTCACGGGAATGCTCGTGCCGATCGATCAAGTCCAGGACGGCACCGGAACGCCGACGGACCCTGACAAGTACGCCTCCGATCTTGCGGCGGCGCTGACCGCCATGGTGTCCGACCTCGACGCCGCCAAGGCCATGGGCAAGGCGGGGCGCCAGCGGGCAACCGACCATTTCGCGTGGGGTGCCATCGCGGAGCGCACGGTCGAGGTCTACAAGCACGTTCTGGGCTAGGCTCAACCAATATGAGCGAAGTGCTACGGCTTGACGATGTCACCTTGCGCCGTGGCGACAATCAGGTCCTTGACGGCATCACCTGGGGCGTCGAACCGACGGATCGTTGGGTGATCCTGGGCCCGAACGGCGCAGGCAAGACCTCGCTCATCACGGTATGCTCCGCCCGCGCTCATCCCACGACCGGCTCGGCCCGCATTCTCGGAGAGCAGCTGGGCGACACGGACACCCACGAGTTGCGCATCAGGGTGGGCCTCGCATCGGCCGCACTCGCCGACCGGATCCCGCCCCATGAGAAGGTGCACGACATCGTCATGACGGCTGCCTACGGCGTGACCGGGCGGTGGCGCGAAGAATACGAGCAGGTGGACGAGTTGCGCGCCGAGGACCTGCTGTCTGCTTTCGGTATGCACGCCTTCATGGAGCGAACGTTTGACACGCTCAGCGAAGGAGAGCGTAAGCGCGTCCAGATCGCACGCGCGCTCATGACGGACCCCGAACTGCTCCTTCTCGACGAACCTGCCGCGGGCCTCGATCTGGGTGGCCGCGAAGAGCTGTTGTCGGCGCTGACGGAACTGGCGGGCGACAGACGTTCGCCCGCCATGGTGATGGTGACACATCACGTCGAGGAGATCCCTGCCGGCTTCACTCACGCGCTCTTGATGCGGGACGGCAGGGTTGTCGCCCAGGGGCGGCTCGCGGACACCTTGACCGGCGCGAACCTCTCCGAAACGTACGGGATTCCGATCCAGCTCTTCGCCCACGACGGGCGTTGGACCGCTCGCCGATCGTCATAGACAGGCGGTCACGAGGGGGCCGGCGACAAGGACATCGATCGGTCTGAGGTGTCATCCGCAGGGATGAGCCAGGACGTCCGTCCCGCGGCCGATTCGGCGTCACGTCCGGCCTGGTAGCGTCCGAACTGAAAGGAGTCGCCATGCAATCGATTTGGTGGTTCGTCGCGGCGGCGGCCCTGGGCGCCGTCGAAATCTTCACTCTGGATCTGACCTTCCTCATGCTCGCGTCAGGCGCGATCGCGGGAGGCGTCGTGGTGATGGTCGGCGGGCCGGTCTGGCTCGCGTTTGCGGTCGCGCTGGGGGTGGCGACCGTGATGTTGGCCGCGCTGCGGCCGTGGCTGCTGCGTTCCATGCGCAGGCGGGGGGTCGACTTGGTCGAAACCAACGCGGCCGCGCTGACCGGGGCGAAGGGTCGAACGATCGACCCCATTACCGAAACCAGCGGTCGCATCAAATTGCGTGGCGAAGTGTGGACCGCGCGCATCGAAGACGATGCCGCCACTATTGACGAGGGCGTCGACGTCATCGTCACCAAGATTGTCGGAGCGACGGCCATCGTCGTTCCAGAAACGGAGCGCACAGCATGACTGGTATGACTGCGGCACAACTGGCAGGACTGGTCGTCCTCGCCATTGTCGCCCTCTTCGTAATCTCCGCGATCGCGCGTTCGATCATGGTGGTTCGCCAGACGCAGGCCGTCCTGGTCGAGCGTCTTGGCCGCTACAGCCGCACCATGGAAGCTGGGCTGCACCTGATGGTGCCGTTCATCGACCGGGTGCGGGCCAAGGTTGACCTTCGCGAGATGGTCTACTCGTTCCCCCCACAATCCGTCATCACCTCGGACAACCTGGTGGTGGACATCGACTCGGTCATCTACTTCCAGGTGACGGAGCCCAAGTCTGCGGTCTACGAGATCGCCAGCTACATCCAGGGTGTGGAGCAGCTGACCACCACCACGCTGCGTAACATCGTCGGCACCATGGACCTTGAGCAGACGCTGACGTCGCGTGACCAGATCAACGGTCAGCTGCGCGGCGTGTTGGACGAGGCGACCGGCAAGTGGGGCATTCGCGTCAACCGCGTGGAGCTCAAGGCCATCGAGCCGCCCGCATCGATCAAGGACTCCATGGAGAAGCAGATGCGCGCCGAGCGTGACCGCCGCGCCGCGATCTTGACGGCCGAGGGTGTCAAGCAGTCCGCGATCTTGACGGCCGAAGGCGCCAAGCAGTCCGCGATCCTGACCGCGGAGGGCGAGGCCCAGGGCCGCATCCTGCGTGCCGAGGGCGAGTCGCGCGCCATCTTGCAGGTATTCGACGCCATCCACGAGGGTGACGCCGATTCCAAGCTGCTGGCGTACCAGTACCTCCAGATGCTTCCCGAGATCGCCAAGAACGACTCCAACAAGGTGTGGTTTGTCCCCACCGAGTTCACGGGGGCGCTCAAGGCGGTCAGCGCGGCTTTCGGCGGAGCGGAAGCACCTGAGCCGCTCACGGCCTCGCCGGATCGCGGCAAGCACCGCACCAAGCTGACGTCGGCGCTCACGGACCCGGCCGAGGCGCTGCGCCAGGCCAAGCAAGAGGTCGTGGACGCGACGTCGGACGCGACGGACGCGGGCACAAAGTCCGGGCGTCCGTTCGACCCGAACGCCTCGAAGGGTCAATAGGGCTCCTTCACGCGAAGCCCCGATGCCACGGCGTCGGGGCTTCGTCGCGTCCGGACTCCTGTGTGGCGACGCGGGAAGGCGTGGCGGGCACGGACTGAGACAATGAGGCCATGCCCGTCCTTCACGTTGCCGATGCCGGGGACGGCCGACTCGCCGACTATCGCAGCCTGACCGACGTGGCGCTGAGGCGTCGCCTGGAGCCGGCAACGGGCCTGTACATGGCCGAGGGCGCGAAGGTGATCGCGCGAGCGCTTGCTGCGGGGCATCGACCGCGATCCCTTCTGGTCAGTGAGCACTGGCTCGACTCGGTCGAGTCGCTCGTCGATTCCCATATCCCCATCTACGTTGCCCCCGCCGCGGTGCTCGAGTCCGTGACCGGCTACGACGTCCACCGCGGCGCCCTCGCCGCGATGCATCGTCCCCAGCTTGCGTCCGTTGCCGACACGGTGCGCGACGCCCGCCTGGTGGTGGTGCTCGAGGGCATCGTGGACCACACCAACGTGGGGGCGGCGTTCCGTTCGGCGGCCGGCCTGGGCGCCGACGCCGTCCTGGTGTCGCCCACGTGCGCCGACCCGCTGTACCGGCGCTCCGTCAAGGTGTCCATGGGCACGGTGTTCCAGGTGCCGTGGACGCGTATCGAACCCTGGCCCGAGGGCCTGGGGGAGTTGCGCGAGGCCGGATTCATGGTCGCCGCCCTGGCGCTGGCCGACGACGCGGTGTCCTTGGGGGACTTTGCGGTCGCCGGCCACGAGCGGGTCGCCCTCGTCATGGGCACGGAGGGCGACGGGCTGACGTCGGGGGCGCTTGCCGCCGCGGATCAGGTGGTCACGATCCCCATGGCGGGGGCGGTGGACTCGCTGAACGTGGCGGCGGCATCGGCGGTGGCCGTGTGGGCGTTGGTGAGCGGCCGTCCTGGGGGCCCTAACAAGCCTGGCGAGGAGATCGTGCCCGACCCCCTCCTCAGGCAACGGGAGGCTGCGCCCCGGTGTGCTGCACTGTGAGGGCGCTGGCGTCCGTTCCTCGTTCCACAGCGTCGTCAATCGTGGCGCCGGCGACGAGAGCCGCGGCGAGGGCCCCCGCAAAGGAGTCGCCCGCTCCCGTCGTGTCCACGACCTTCACCTCGCGAGCGGGGAAGTGCCGCGCGGCATTGGCGTCCGCGACCACCGACCCTCGGGCACCCAAGGTGACGACGACTGATCGGCATCGTTGCGCGAGAGCGTCGGCCACCGCGAGGGCCGCCTCAACCGAGTCGCATGAGGCGTGGGAGAGGGCCTCGGCCTCGCCGGCGTTGACGATCAGGGGGTCGCACGCGGCGAGCAAGTCCTCAGGAACTTCCCGCAGCGGCGACAGGTTGAGGACGATCCGCGCACCCGCAGAGTGCGCTGCGAGGCAACCCTGGGTCACCACGGGGAGCGGCAATTCGAGCTGTGTGAGAAGGACGGTGCCGGGGGTTACCAGGCGCAGAAGCGTGTCGCCTACGGTCGACGGGTCAAGCCTCGCGCTCGCACCGGGGTCGACGATGATCGTGTTCTCGCCGTCTCGCGAGACCGCAATGAGCGCAATGCCGCTCGCCATGTTGTCGATGGTCGCCACCTGAGAGACATCGACGCCCTTCGCCTTCAGGTCCTCCAACATGTCCCGACCCGCCGAGTCGTCGCCGACGGCGGAGACGAACGTCACCGAGGCGCCGGCGCGCGCCGCGGCGACGGCCTGGTTGGATCCCTTGCCGCCCGTCCCCGTCTCATACGAATGGCCCAGCAGGGTCTCGCCGGGAAGGGGGTGGCGTTCGACAAAGACGACGTGATCGCGGTTGACAGTGCCAAGGACGATGAGCGGGGAGGCGCTGGAGCCAGGCTCGCTGGTCGGATTGCCGTTCATTCGTGACTCCTTCATGGCTACTGACGCTGAGGGGCGGCGGCTACGAGGCGTCGGGGAAGATGACGCCCTTGTGGAGAATGAAGCACCCGTAGGGCTGATCCTCCAACGTGTGCACCACGGCGAAGACACCCTTCGCCCGCTCGTAGAACGACATCCGCGGGACGACGCCGAACTCCAGCGGCTGCGGATGGTGGGCGTTCGCGACGTCGAGGACCTTCGACTGCACGGGCGCGACGATCGAGGGGTCACCGTCGACCTCCATGCGCTCCAGCGGGTGCTCAAGGAACGTGTCTAACGGCATGACGCTGAGGATTGCCTGCGCCGCGCGTTCCACGCCGATGGCCCCCAGTCTCACCACGGGTTTGCCCGCCGCCGACGCCGGGTAGTTGCGATCGACCAGGAGGAGCTGATCCCCGTGGCCCATGTCATCGAGGATGTGCAGAAGTTCCCCGCTCAGAACCGGGTCGATGCCTTTAAGCATGTGTGCCTCCCTTGACCGCGTCGCTGCCTATCACTCTCATTATCCCTGTAGTGCCCGACTTGCCGCGATTGAGGTCGCCATCCGCTCGCGCATGTCCGCCATTCATGGCAGAATCGAACACATGTTCGAATGGCGTGCGGGTTGGTCCGCCGCCCCGTAGGCGACCGCTCGGGAGGCGACCGTGGAGACTCAAGGGACGCGCCTGGCCGCCGCCCGCGCCGCCCTGAGCGCCGTCGAGTCGCGCATGGGGGCCGACCGCAAGGCGGCGGAGGGTCCGGCACTCGCGCTCGATGAGGCGCTCGCCCCAGTGTTGCCGCGAGGGCTGCCGCGGGGTCAGGTGGTGGCCGTGGAGGGTTCCACGTCCCTCATGCTGGCACTCGCCAGCCGGGCGTCACGCGAGGGCGCCTGGACGGCCATGGTGGGCATGCCGAACGTGGGCGTGCTTGCGGCCGCGCGCAGGGGGATGGACCTCAATCGGCTGGCGCTCATCCCGTACCCGGGGGCGCAGGCGCCCGCCACGTTGAGCGTGTGTCTGGACGGCATGGACATCGTGATGGTGGGGCAGGGGGTCGCCCTGTCCGATGCCGATCGCCGCCGCCTCGCCGCTCGCGCCAGGGAGCGTGGCTGCGTGATGGTGGTCGCGGGCCCCTGGCCGGGCGCGCACGTGGCGCTGACGGTGGAAAGGGTGCGGTGGAGAGGCCTGGGATCCGGTGAGGGGAGGCTGCGCGAGCGGGATGTGACCGTGGCGATCGCGGGCCGCTCGGCGGGGTCCACCCGGCGCGTGGTGCTCACCCTCGATGTGGATGACCAGCGGGTGGGATCCCGTGAGCCCACCGGGCGCACCGTGGTGGAGGACAGAGCGCTTGGCACGGGTGCCGCATGACCGCCCCATTGCACGACGCCAGAGTGGCCACCGTGCGCCGCGTGGTCCTGTGGGTGCCCGATTGGCCCGTGGTCGCAGCCATGGCGCAGGTGGGACTGGGCGCCGATGCCCCCGCCGCGGTGCTGCACGGCAGGGGGATGCTCGCCGTCTCCGCGGCGGCCCGGGCAGCCGGAGTGCGGCGGGGGATGCGCAAGCGCCTGGCCCAGCGGGCGTGCCCGGAGATCGCCATCCTGTCCCACGACGAGGGCCGGGACGCCCGTGAATTCGAGGCCGTCGCCGCCGCGGCGGAACAGGTGGTCGCGGGCGTCGAGATCTCGCGTCCCGGACTGCTGATGATCCCCTCACAGGGCGCCGCGCGCTTTCACGGCTCCGAGGAGGCGCTCGCGGAGGCGCTCGTGACGCGCGTGGCGGAAGACGCGGGCTGCGAGTCCGCCGTGGGCATCGCCGACGGACTGCTGGCCGCCGTGATGGCCGCCAGGGCGAACGCGCTGATCGAGCCAGGCCAGTCCCACGACTTCCTGGCGCCCCTGCCCGTGGACACCTTGGTGCACGCCGCCATGGAGCGCACCCAGCGCGCCGAAGTGGAGGACCTGGTCAGCGTGCTGACGCGCCTGGGGCTGACCGCCTTGGGAGACTTCACCGCGCTTCCCACGGCCGACGTGGTGGCCCGCTTTGGGCATGTGGGCGCGTGGGCGCAGCGCATGGCCAGGGGCGAGGACGTGGCCCCTCCCGTGCTGAGGCGCGCCGAGGGCGACATCGGCGTCGAGTATGTGTTCGAGGACCCCGCCGAAAGGGTCGAACAGCTCGCCCTGGTGGCCAGTCACGTGGCCGAACAGCTCGACGCCGCCCTGCTGGCCGCCGCCTCGCGCTGCTCCCGCGTGCGCATCGGCGCCCGCACCGTGACGGGAGACGAGCTGGTGAGGGTGTGGCGCACGGATGTGGGGGCCCGCTCGGGGGCGTTCTCCAAGCACATGGCGGACAGGGTGCGCTGGCAGCTTGACGGCTGGCTGTCCGGCACCGCCACAGGGCCGCAACCCGCGCCGCTCACGGCGCTGATGCTCACGGCCGAGGACGTGGTGCCGCTCGGATCCGAACAGTCGTTTTTGTGGGGTGGCACGTCCGGGGCCGACGCCAGGGCGCATCGTGCACTGGAAAGAGTCCAGGGACTGTTGGGCGCTGAAGGCGTGCTCGCCGTGGCGGAGCAAGGCGGCCGCACGCCGCGCGACCGGGTGCATGCGCTCGCGTGGGGTCAAGAGGGCGAGCCGCCCCGGCGGGTCAGCCACCCGTGGCCCGGCCGCATCCCCGATCCCGCGCCGGCGACGGTGCTTCCCGTGCCGCTCGAGGTTCACGTGCTCGATGCCGGCGGAAGCCCCGTGCGGGTAGACAGTCGGCTCGCCGTGAGCGCCCCGCCCACCTGGGTGCGCCTGCAGGCCGACCCGCGCGACAGGGTGGCGCGCGCGGCGCATCGGCACCCGTCGTCTGGTCATGTGGGAGGCGATGACGGACCCGTGTGGACGTCGCCCCTGCCCGTGGAGGCGTGGGCCGGACCGTGGCCGATCGTGGAGAGGTGGTGGTCGGGGGACGCGTCCCGGCGCGCCTTCCTGCAGTTGGCGATGCGCGGGGAAGACGGCCAGGCCGAGGCCGCGCTGTTGGTCGCGCTTCACGAGGGGCGCTGGATGCTGGAGGCCGTCTATGACTGAGGTGCGGCGATGACTGAGGTGCGGCGATGACTGAGGTGCGGCGATGACGGAGTGCGTCGACTATGCGGAACTGCACGCCCACAGCGCCTTCAGCTTTCTGGATGGAGCGAGCCAGCCGGAGGAGATGGCCGCCGAGGCCGGGCGCCTGGGACTGTCCGCGATGGCCCTGACCGATCACGACGGCCTGTACGGGGTGGTGCGCTTCGCGAATGCCGCCCGCGCGGTGGGCCTGCCCAGCATCTTTGGCGCGGAACTGCACCTGTCCGCGCCCGACGGCAAGGCGGGAGCCCCCGTGCTGGACGCGCCCACCGGCACCCCCGATCCGCGCGGGACCCACCTGGTGGTGCTCGCGCGCGGCGCGGGCGGGTATGCGCGGCTCTCCCGGGCCATCGGCATGGCGCACCTGGCCGCCGGCGAAAAGGGTCTGGCGCACTACACGCTGGAGGGGATCGCCGAGGCGGGCGACGGGCAGTTCCTGGTGCTCACGGGCTGCCGCAAGGGCGTGGTGCGGCGCGCACTCGCGGGCATCGGGGTGCCCGGAGTGGGGTCCGACGCCCATGCCAGGGGAGTGACCAGCCAGGGCTTCGCGGCGGCGCGGGCCGAGTTGGACAGGCTGACCGCGCTGTTCGGCCGCGAGGGGGTGGCCGTCGAGATCACCGACACCGGGCAGCCGCACGACTCCGAGATCAACGATGCCCTCGCGGACCTCGCCTTCGACGCGGGGCTTCCGCTCGTCGCGACCACCAACGCTCACTACGCGACCCCGCGCGATGCGGATCTGGCCGCCGCCCTCGCGGCGGTACGGGCGCGCTCGTCGCTGGACGACATGGACGGCTGGCTGCCGGGAAGCCCCGGGGCGCACCTGCGTAGCGCGGGGGAGATGCTGTTTCGGCATCGGCGCCATCCGCAGGCCGTCACCACGGCGTCCCGGCTGGGTGCGGAGGCCGCCTTCGACCTGCACCTGGTGGCGCCTCAACTCCCGCCGTATCCCGTGCCCGAGGGTCACACGGAGGCCACCTGGCTGCGCGAACTCACGTATCGCGGCGCGCGTGAACGGTACGGCCCGCCCGATGCCGAACGGATTCCGGGGGCATGGAAGCAGATCGAGCACGAACTCGCGGTGATCGAGGCGCTCGACTTTCCCGGCTACTTCCTCATCGTGCATGACATCGTGAACTTCTGTCGGCGCGCGGACATCCTGTGCCAGGGCCGCGGCTCGGCCGCGAACTCCGCCGTGTGCTTCGCGCTGGGAGTGACAGCCGTGGACGCCGTGACGCACGGGCTGCTGTTCGAGCGCTTCCTGGCTCCCGAGCGGGACGGACCGCCCGACATCGACGTGGACATCGAGTCCGACCGCCGCGAGGAGGTCATCCAGTACGTGTTTCAGCGCTTTGGGCGCATCAACGCCGCGATGGTGGCCAACGTCATTCAATACCGCCCCCGGTCTGCGGTCCGGGACGCCGCCAAGGCCCTGGGCTACGACGTCGGGCAGCAAGACGCGTGGTCCAAGTCGATCGACCGGTGGTCGACCCTGCGCACCGATCAGGAGGCGGAGGCGGCGTGGGCGGCCACGCAGCGCGACGCCATGTGGCCCGAGCCGCAACCCGTGCAGCCGCTCGACCACATCCCGGAGCCGGTGGTGGACCTCGCGGAGCGGTTCCTGCGTCTGCCCCGGCACCTCGGCATCCACCCCGGCGGCATGGTGCTGTGCGACCGGCCCGTGATTGACGTGTGCCCGGTGGAGTGGGCGCGCATGCCCGGGCGCACCGTGCTCCAGTGGGACAAGGACGACTGCGCCGATGCCGGGCTCGTGAAGTTCGACCTGCTGGGCCTGGGCATGCTGTCGGCGCTCAAATACGCGTTCCACTACGTGTGGGACACCGAACGCGAGGGCCTGGGACTGCACGCATTGCCTCAAGAGGATCCGGCCGTGTACGACCTGCTGTGCGCGGCCGACACCGTGGGGGTCTTCCAGGTGGAGTCGCGTGCACAGATGGCCACGCTGCCGCGCCTGCAGCCCCGCACGTTCTACGACATCGTGGTGGAGGTCGCGCTCATCCGCCCCGGGCCCATCCAGGGCGGCTCCGTGCACCCTTACATCAACCGGGCGCGCGGGCGCGAGGAAGTGACCTACCTGCACCCGCTGCTGGAGAAGTCGCTGGGCAAGACGCTCGGAGTGCCGCTGTTTCAGGAGCAGCTCATGCAGATGGCGATGGACTGTGGGGGCTTTGACGGCTCGCTCGCGGATCAACTACGCCGCGCCATGGGCTCCAAGCGCAGCCCTGAGCGGATGGAGGCGTTGCGCGCACGCTTCATGGTGGGCGCTCACGAGCGCGGCATCACGGCCGACGTGGCGCATCAGATCTTTGACAAGCTCAAGGCCTTCGCCGACTTCGGCTTCCCGGAGTCCCACTCGTTCTCGTTCGCGTACCTGGTCTACGCGTCGAGCTGGCTCAAGGTCCACAAGCCGGCCGCGTTCTATGCGGGGCTGCTGGCCGCCCAACCCATGGGCTTCTACAGCCCGCAGTCGCTCACGGCCGACGCTAGGCGTCACGGTCAGGTGGTGCTGCGACCATGCGTGGCGCGCTCCGAGGTGCTCGCGCTGGTGGAGAGGCTGGACACCCCGTTCGAGACTCCCAACGAGGCGCGTGCCGACATGACAGCGTTGGTGAAGGTGGACCGCCACCTGGCCGTGCGGATGGGCCTGGCTGCGGTGCGCGGTTTGGGGGACGACGCCGCGCAGGCGATCGTCGACGCGCGCGCGGAGGGCCCCTTCACCTCGTTGTCTGACATGGCCAGGCGGGTGCGGGTGCGGCCCGGCGGCTTCACAGGGGCGGTACTGCGAGCTCACTGTCAGGCCGTCGACGCCGCGAGCGGGGCGTCCGGCGCCCATCGCCTTAGGGGAGAGCGGGACAGTGCCTCGCCGGACAGTGCCTCGCCGGACAGTGCCTCGCCGGACAGTGCCTCGCCGGGCGGCGGAACGCCGGACAGGGATCAGAAGCAAGGGCTAACCGTCCCCTCGATTGCCGACGTCGGCGCCAAGCCGCTCAGCAAGGCGCAGTGGGAGGCGCTCGCCACGTCCGGCGCGCTCGAGACCCTGGGCGTGACGCGCCGTGAAGGGCTATGGGCCGCAGGAGTGCTTGCCCTCGAAGGCCCGGACACCTTGCCCGGCGTCGTTCCGGGAGTTCAGGCCCCCACCCTGCCCGGCATGTCTGCCGTCGAGGAGGCCGTGGCCGATGTGTGGGCCCATGGGGTGTCGGTCGACACTTACCCCACGGTGTTCGTGCGGGAGGGTCTGGAGCGGGGCGGCGTGCTCACGGTCGCGGGAGTCCTGGCACACGAGGCCGAGCGGCGCGTGAGCGTGGCTGGCGTGGTGACCCATCGCCAGCGCCCCGGCACCGCCAAGGGGGTCACGTTCATCTCGCTTGAGGACGAGACCGGCTTCCTCAACGTCATCTGCTCGCAAGGGGTGTGGAGGCGCTTTCAAGCCGTCGCCAGGCGTGCACCCGCGCTCGTGATCCGAGGCCGCATCGAGCGTGCCGACGGCGCCACCAACCTGGTGGCCGAGCATCTGGCGCCGCTCAGCCTGAAGGTCCCCGCCAAGAGCAGGGACTTCCAATAGCCGCGACTTCGCCCAGGCCGCCTAGACCAGGTGCACCGCCACGGCCACACCGGCGATGACGATGGCCTCCATCGACATCAGCTTGACAAGGATGTTCAGTCCCGGCCCCGACGTGTCCTTGAACGGGTCGCCCACCGTGTCACCGATGACGGCGGCCTTGTGCGCCTCGGAGCCCTTGCCTCCGTGGTGGCCCTCCTCGATGTACTTCTTGGCGTTGTCCCACGCCCCGCCGGCGTTGGCCATGAACATCGACAGCGAGAACCCGGTAGCTCCGGCGCCCGCAAGAAGTCCCAGCACGCCGGGCACGCCGAAGATCAGACCGATGACCACCGGCGCCGCGATCGCGAGGATCGAGGGTAGCATCATTTCGTGCTGTGCGGCCTTGGTGGAGATCGAGACGCACCGCGCGTAGTCGGGCTCGGACTCGCCGCTCATGATGCCGGGGATCTCTCGGAACTGCCGGCGCACCTCGTCGACCATCAGGCCCGCCGCGCGGCCCACGGCCTTCATGGTGATGCCCGAGAAGACGAACGCCAGCATCGCTCCGCAGAACATGCCGATGATGACCTTCGGATTGACGAGCACCACTTCGTAGCGCGTCATCATGTCCATGAGGCTGAGAGATTGCAGCGTGTCTGTCGCGCTCGCCAAGAGCGTGGAGCCATTGGGGAACGTGTAGTCGGCGCCACCTTCGAGCACGCGCGAGATGGCAATCTTGACCTCTTCGATGTACGAGGCAAGGAGCGCGATGCCGGTGAGGGCTGCGGAGCCGATGGCGAACCCCTTGCCCGTCGCGGCGGTCGTGTTGCCAAGGGAGTCAAGCGCATCCGTGCGTTCGCGCACCTCGGGTGGCAGGCCGCTCATCTCCGCGTTGCCGCCCGCGTTGTCCGCGATGGGGCCGTAGGCGTCGGTCGCGAGCGTGATGCCAAGCGTCGACAGCATGCCCACCGCCGCCATGCCGATGCCGTACAGGCCAAGACTCATGGTGTCGGTGCTGAACGAGTAGCCGGAGCCGAAGAAGTAGGCCAGACCGATTCCGGAGACGACCGCGAGTACCGGGATGGCAACCGACATCATGCCCTCGCCGATGCCGCCGATGATGACGGTGGCGGGCCCGGTCTTCGAGGCGGTTGCAATCCGTTTGGTGGGGGAGTATCCCTGCGACGTGAAGTACTCGGCCGCTCGCCCAATCGTGATTCCCGTGAGCAGGCCAGTGATCAGTGCCAGCCACAGCCCCCACAGGTTGGGCATGCCCATCGCGGCGAGCACCCCAAGTGACGCCACACCGATCATGACGGCCGCACCGTTGACCCCGCGCCCCAGAGAGGCGAGCAGCTGTTTGGCGGTGGAGCCCTCCTTGGTACTCACAAAGAACACTCCGATGACGGACAGCAGGGTGCCGAGTGCCCCGATCACCATGGGCGCGATCACCGCCTTGATTTGAATCTCAGCACCCGAGGCCATGTAGGCGGCCGCCCCCAGGGCTGCGGACGCCAGAATGACGCCCACGTAGGACTCGTACAGGTCGGCGCCCATGCCGGCGACGTCGCCCACGTTGTCGCCCACGTTGTCGGCGATCGTGGCCGGGTTGCGCGGGTCATCCTCCGGGATGCCCGCCTCGATCTTGCCGACAAGGTCGGCGCCCACGTCGGCCGCCTTGGTGAAGATCCCGCCGCCCACGCGGGCAAACAGGGACTGGACGGCGGCGCCCATGCCGAACGTCAGCATCGTGGTGGTGATCACCACCACCTGGTGAGCGTCGTCCGTGCCGTAGAAGCGCGTCAGGACCAGGAACCAGATTGCGATGTCGAGCAGGCCAAGACCCACCACGGTGAGTCCCATGACCGCGCCGGAACGGAACGCAACCCGAAGGCCGCGGTTGAGGGAGTGGCGCGCGGCGTTCGCGGTGCGGGCGGACGCGTAGGTGGCGGTGCGCATGCCGATGAACCCGGCGAGGCCGGAGAACAGTCCGCCGGTGAGGAACGCGAAGGGCACCCACGGGTTCTGCATGTGGAGCACGTACGCAAGCACGCAGAACACGAGCGTCAACGACACGAGCACCGTGCCGACCACCTTGTACTGCTGCTTGAGATACGCGATCGCTCCCGCCCGAACGTGCGCGGCGATCTTCGCCATCGTGTCGGTGCCTTCGGACTCCTTCATCATCTGCCTGAAGAAGCCGTACGCGGAGCCGAGGGCAACGATCGATGCGATAGGAACCAGCCAGAACCAGACGGGCATCAGTGAGCCTTTCGTGTGGGCGGAATGACCTAGTGGCCGAAAGTGGATTGTGCGGAGCGCCACCATGCGCGGTACTCGCGTTCGAGCGCGTCCCGGCTCGGCAACGGGAACGCACTGATGCCGGTGGGGTCTCCCACGAACACGCCGTTGCGGATGGTGCGGAAAAGGACCTCTTGAGTCATTTGACGCAGCACCGTCTTGGAGGCCTTGTGCGGCGCCTTGGACAGTTCACGCAGGCAGTCACGCAAGTGGCCGATGTTCGGGTAGGGCAGGTTGTCGATGTCATGGTGGTCGGGGTCGTTCTTGAGGTTGCCCAGAGTGAGTTCGGCGAATGCGATGCGCGGCACATGCACGTCGCGCTCGGCGCGGGTGATGAATTCAGCAAATTCCGCCGGGTTGAGGTGCGACACGATGCGCGGGGTCACGGGGCAAAATTCCTGGTAGAGGTGAGCCCTGTCTTCGCCGTCTGGGACGAACTGCTTCGGCTCGACCGTGAGCACGCGGCCGTCGTCGGTGGCGAGGTGGAGCGCAGTCAACGCTTCCCGGGGCACCCGCTCGAGAACGCGGTAGATCGACAGGTACAGCGAGCTCTTGGGCCGCCCGTCGGAGTGGGCCACACATCTGGTGTCCACGTTTGCCAACGGGAAATCGTCTCCTGAGAGCTTGTTGCGGTCCACGGAGAAGAAGATGGCCTGGCCGCGCGACCGCTTGGCGGATCCGATCGCGTAGTAGAGGCCAAAGTCGTCCGGCGGAAGCATCGAGGCAATAAGAGCTTCGGGGATGAGAGACAAGTACACGTACGTGGTCATGGTGTGGCTCCCGTCGACATTGACGACCTCTTTGACCGTAGCGATAGCGGGGGCACGCGCGCGGGGCCATTGGTCCCTGCAGCCCCGCGAGTTGAGGTGCGGCGTGTGCGCATTCCCTGGCAGCAACGGAGGGCGCCGGGCGCGTGCCGAATCGAGACGTCGGCGTGCTAGCATTGCCGTCGCGCTTGAGCGCCCTCAGGGAGCCCAAGTCCACTCGTCCGGGTGGCGGAATTGGCAGACGCGCTAGCTTGAGGTGCTAGTGCCCTAACGGGCGTGGGGGTTCAAGTCCCCCCTCGGACACCGACACCCGAACGACCTTCGCCGCGGCGGGACTCGCGGCTTTCGCGACACGCACATGATGCCTGGAGGACGATGGCACCCGACGTCCACCTGCACCCCAAGCTTGGGTGGCCCGGACGCTTGGTTGAGGCGTTGGAGCGTCGCGCGTCATCCTTCGACGATTCCGCCCGAAGTCGCGCGATCGTGGCGGCTGCCTACACGCTGATCGCGATGGCTGTGGTGGTCCCGGTGATCTTTGGCGGTGGGAAGGCGATGTCGAGAATCGACGAGCCGATGCACGCCGACTGGGCCTACCAGATTGCCCATTTCCAGATCCCCGCGAAGGGGTCTGAGATCGCCCCGGAGATTCGTGACCTCTGGGCGTGCATGGGCCAGGAGCGGTACACCCTGCCGGATTGTGGCACGTCCGCGCCCGCTTGGCGCTTCCCGTACGAGGGTGAGAACTACAACTACTCGCATCCGCCGCTGTACTACGCCATGGTCGGATTTCCCGCCCGGATGGTGGCGGCCGTTACGCCGTTGAACTTTGTCGAGGCGGCACGGCTGAGTGGTATTCCGTGGCTTGCCGGCGGGATGTTCATGCTGTTCGTGGCACTGCGACGATGGCGCGTTGATCCTGCGGTGGCGATCGTGGCCCCGCTGCTCCTGATCTCGTTTCCGCGGGTGCTGCACGCGTCGACCACGATCAATCCCGACGCCGTCTCCACACTCGCGGGAGCGCTCGCCCTGTGGCTTGCGGCACGGCTATTCCTCGAGAGATCCGAGGACTGGGTATTGCCGGCCGTACTCACGGGGCTCGTGGGCCTCACGAAGTACATCACGACCGTTCCGTTCATTGCCCTCGCCGTGCTGGTGATCGCACGGGCGATGCGGGACAGGGGCCCGCGGCGGTTCACCCGCACTGACGTGCTGCTACCCGCCGTGATGGCCGTCGCGATCGTCATTCCCTACCTCGTGTGGCAGTTCGTTCAGGCGGGGCGCGGAGATCCGAACTGGCAGAACCCGCTTGTAGGAATCAATACCCGGGACGTCGTGGGTTTGCCCGGTTCCGAATGGATCGAGACGCTGTTTGTCGGGTTCAACCTAGCCTCGGACTATTACATTCAGCCGCCGCTCAACATTGCGCTCCTGGTGACCTGGACGCGCCTGCTCAATGTCCTCGTCATCGGCGCGTTGTTCGCGATCGTGGTCGCCTTTGTGAAGGAGCCCGCGCGGCGATCCCTCGGGTGGTTGCTCGGTGTGGGCGCCGTGCTGTACCCGTTGGCAGTGCAAGTTCAGGCGTACGGCAACACCGCGGTGCCTCAGTATTTTCCCAACCCGACCGGTCGCTATGGCATGGCGTTGGTGCCGGGGGCGGTCGCGTGCCTGGTGATGGCTGCGACCAAGGCGGGATACCGGCGCTCGATCTACGTGATGACGGTTGCAGGGCTCGTTGTTGTCAGCGTGGTGATCGCCGTGGGACTCCAGCGCATGCCCCAATAGGTTGTCCGGCGGTGCGGCGGCGCGGCGGCGCGGCGGCGCGGCGGTGCGGCAGTGAGGCCGTGGGCGCGGCGGTAGCCTGGCCGGATGGCAGAAGTTTCCGTGACGTCCCTCGCCCAAGACCTGATGCGCATCGACACATCCAACTTTGGCGATGACCCGGGCCCGGGGGAACGCGTCGCGGCCGAATACGTCGCCACCTTCCTGTCGGACCTCGGCCTGGATCCGGTCATTCGTGAGTCCGAACCGACACGTGCGAGCCTGACCGCCCTGTGGGAGGGCTCCGATCGGACCCGGCCGCCGCTCGTCCTTCACGGTCACCTTGACGTGGTTCCCGCATTCAAGGACGACTGGTCGGTGGACCCCTTTGCGGCCGATGTCATCGACGGGATGATCTGGGGCAGGGGCGCCGTCGACATGAAGGGCGTCGACGCGATGTACCTGGAGGCCGTCAGACGTCTCATCGCAACCGGTCGCAAGCCCGCTCGCGACATCGTGATCGCCTTCTTTGCCGACGAGGAACACGGCGGGCGGCGTGGAGCGCGGTGGATGGTGGAAAACCATCCTGACGATTTCCGGGGCGCCACGGAGGCGGTGAGCGAGGTTGGCGGCTTCTCGATCCAGATCGCGGGCAAGCGCACCTACCTCATCCAGACCGCCGAGAAGGGCATCCAGTGGCTCAAACTGGCCGCCTCCGGCGTGCAGGGCCACGGCAGCTTGGTGCATCACGACAACGCGGTGGCGCATCTTGCTGGGGCGATGTCGCGCATCGCCGACCACCGTTGGCCGCTCGACGTCTCTCCGACCGTGGAGCACCTGTTGCGTGGGGCCGCCGAACTGCTGGACATCGACTACGAGCCGACCGAGGAGCGCGTCTCCCAGATCATTGCGGGCATGGGGCCGGTGAGCCGGATGATCGAGGCCTCTGTGCGCAATACGTCCAACCCGTCCATGCTCGACGCCGGTTACAAGGTCAACGTGATCCCGGATGTCGCGGGCGGCTATGTGGACACGAGGTTCCTGCCCGGTCAAGAGGAGCAGGTGCTACGGACGATCGAGGAGCTTGCAGGCACCCATGTCAAGGTCGAGCAGTACATCACACAGCGCGCGATGGAGTACTCGTTCGACACCCCGCTGGTCGACAAGATGATCGCGGCGCTTCATACCGAGGATCCCGACGCCGCGGTGTTGCCGTACATGATGATGGGCGGCTCGGACAACAAGCACCTGGCCGCGCTTGGCATCGTCGGCTATGGCTTCGCACCGCTCAAACTTCCGGCCGACCTCGATTTCTCGTCGCTCTTTCACGGCATCGATGAGCGCGTGCCAATCGAGAGCCTCGAGGTGGGCGCCAACGTCGTGGAGCAGTTCCTCCTCGACTGCTGAGGTCCCGCTGGTTGCGCTACGCGGCGTCCGTGCGCTGGACGTGCATGGTCCGCCTGCGCAGCCACACACGTCGAGCGCCACCCACGAAGATCACGGTGCGGGCCAACTCCCAGCGACCGTATTCGGCCTGCTCCGACAGCAATTGAGCGGTCTCGTGGCGCGTGATATTGGGCGCAATGTCGACAACTCGCCATTGGGTATGCGAACGCGTCGGACGTCTCTCCAGGCGTGGGTTGATGACGTGGCCGGAGGTCAAGCGGGCTGAGTCGGTCATCTTGTCTCCCATCTAACCCCGTGAGAGGGGTAACGTCATGCCTATGAGCACCAATTCTCGTGAGGCCCTGCGACAACTGACCGGCGCGCTCGAGGCCCACCTCGAGGCGGTGATCGCACGCCGTAGCGCGGACGACGCTGCGGTGGACGACGCTTTCGATGCGGTAGCCGAAGCCTTTGAACGGTATGAGGACGCACTTGATTCCGCGTTCGGCGAGTCGCTCCCGCTGGTGCTCGATGACGACCTCAACGAGTCGTATGACGACGACGATCCCGAGGACGACGACGAGGATGACGAGGACGATCCCGAGGATCTTGAGCCCGAGGGGATCGACGGACACGCGGTGGAGAACGAGGACGAGATGGACGACGACATCGAGGCGTTCGACCTTCGGTAGTTCGCCGCGCACGGTCGCCGTGGAGTCATCGCCTTACCGTCGTTCCGGATACCCGAATTCGGGTGCGGTCACGTCATCGAGCGCGGTGCGAATCGGCTCCGGAAGCACCAAGTCTTCCGCGGCGAGGCTCGGTTCCAGTTGCTCGGCGGTGCGGGCGCCGACGATCGCCGACGCAACGCCCGGCGCGTCCCTCACCCACGCGAGCGCAACTTCGTGAGCGGAGCGCCCGAGGCCCTCGGCCGCGGTCATGAGCGCCGTCACCACCGACGCTCCGCGCGCAGTCAGGTAGGGCTCGACAAACCCGGCCAGATGGTCAGAGGCCGCGCGCGAGTCGGCCGGAATGGCGTGCGCGTACTTGCCGGTCAGAACCCCACGCCCAAGCGGCGACCATGCAAGAATCCCCATTCCCAGGGCGCGAGCCGCCGGCAAGACTTCGCGTTCGATACCCCGCTCTAACAGGGAGTATTCGACCTGGGCGGCGGCGGGCGCGGCGGCGTCTCGGGCCAAGGAGGCCGCCCGTGCCATCGCCCACCCCGGGAAATTGGACAGGCCCACCTGGCGCGCCTTGCCGGTCGTCAGCGCCACCTCAAGCGCGTGCATTGTCTCCTCGAGGGGCGTCACCGGATCGAACGCGTGGACCAGCCACACGTCCACGTGATCGGTCTGCAACCGCGCGAGCGAGGCGTCAAGGGTGTCGAGGAGTGCCCCGCGGGAGGCGTCGATCACGCCACCTTCAGGCGTGCGACGCACCCCGGCCTTGGTGCAGATCTGGATGTCCTCGCGCGAGAACCCGCCGTCGAGCAAGGACCCGATGACCGATTCGGACCCCCCGTCCGCATACGTCGCCGCCGTGTCGATCAGCGTTCCCCCGCCGTCGAGAAACGCGCCGAGCAGCCGGCCGGCCTCATCCCTGGAGGTGTCGCGCGACCACGTCATCGTCCCGAGCGCGAGGCGCGAGACCTCGGCACCTCGTGCCCCGAGACGTCTGGTCTGCATGCGAGTGAACCTACCGGGGCGCACCCTGGTCTTGGGCGCGGCGCGCGGGAAGTAATCTGGGCGGCATGAGTTGGTGGGAAGCTGCGGTCCTCGGCCTGGTGCAAGGCCTCACAGAATTTCTCCCGATTTCCTCGTCAGCGCATATCCGAGTGATAGGGCCGCTGCTTCCGCACGGAGGGGATCCAGGCGCCGCCTTCACCGCGATCATCCAGTTGGGGACAGAGGCGGCAGTGCTGCTGTACTTCCGGCACGACATCGCCCGCATCATCACGGCGTGGGTGAGGGCACTGCGCGGCAGCGACGGTCGAGAACGGTCTGCCCGGTTCGGCGCAAAGAACGCCGACGCGCGTTTGGGGTGGTGGGTCATCATCGGCTCGATCCCCGTGGTGGCGCTCGGCGTGCTCTTCAAGGACGCGATCGAGTCAAGCGTAAGAAATCTCTACATCACCGCGACCGTGCTCGCCGTCTTTGGTGTGATCTTGGGCTGGGTTGACCACGTGCGCCCTGCGAGGCGTGAACTCGACACCATGCGCGGACGCGACGCCGTCTTGCTCGGCCTCGCTCAAGCGGCCGCCCTGATTCCCGGCGTGTCACGCTCAGGGGGAACCATCACGATGGGCCGCTGGCTGGGTCTCACACGCCAGGCGGCCGCCCGGTATTCGTTCCTGCTTGCCATCCCGGCGGTGGTCGGTTCCGCGTTCTTTGAGTTGGCGACAAGTCATGGCGACCTGACCGTGGCGGGCGGTCCGGGCGTGGTGGCGACCATCATTGCCACCGCGGTGTCCTTCGTCATCGGCTATTCGGTGATCGTGTGGTTCTTGCGGATGCTCACCACCAGATCGTTCATGCCGTTCGTCGTGTACCGGCTCGTATTCGCCGTGGTGATTGTGGCGTTGCTCGTCACGGGGGCGATCGCGGCGACCTGACGCTCACGGGTGTACCCAGCGTCTCGTCGGCCGCTACTGCTTTCCGGGGCCGCCTTCGCGCCGACGCAGAAACTGCTCGAATTCGGCAGCAATGGCCTCGCCCGAGGCCTCCGGAAGGCTCGCCTCGTCCATGAGGGACTCCAGTTGGCGCACGTGCTCGCCGATCTCGTTGTCGTCTTCCGCAAGTTCGTCCGCACCCCGGGCCCACGCGCCGGCCTCGTCGGGCAGGTCGCCCAGATCAATGGGAGCGCCCACCAGCTTCTCGATCTGGCCAAGCAGCGCCAGGGTCGCCTTGGGGTTCGGCGGATGTGCCACGTAGTGGGGCACGCCCACCCACATCGATAGCACCGTGATGCCGCGCAACTCTGCGTCATGCCCCAGCACGCCCAGGATTCCGGTAGGTCCCTCGTAGTCCGAACGCTCCAGGCCCCACAACCGCCTCGCATGCTCGCTTTCGGAGGAGACAAAGGTGGGAAAGGGTCGCGTGTGCGGAACGTCAATGAGCAAGGCGCCGCACGTGATGAGCGTGCTCACCTCGAGGTCCTCTGCGAAGTCGAGAAGCTCACCGCAGAACTGCCGCCACCGCATCGAGGGCTCGATTCCTCGCACCAAGGAAACCCGACGATCAGGCGTCGAGACGCCCGCGCACGTGGACACCAGTGTTCCGGGCCAGGAGATGACCTTCTCCCCGTCTGCAAGCCGCGACACGGTGGGCCTGCTCACCTGGAAATCGTGGAAGTCTTCAGGATCGATCGCCCCGTACTCCTGGGCGTTCCATACGTCCGCGACGTGATCGATCGCGTGGGAAGCGGCGCTTCCCGCGTCGTTCCACCCCTCAAACGCGGCGACCATGATCGACTCGCGTGGCGGTCCTGGGGACACCGGTGGCTGCTCACTCATCTACCCAGCCTAAACTCATATCCCGTGACCACACTTGCACTTCCCGACGCCGTTCTGTGGGACATGGACGGAACGCTGATCGACACCGAGTACTACTGGATAGCGGCCCAGCGAGAGATTGCCCACCAATCTGGCTTCGAATGGACCGACGCGGACGGCCTCGGCCTGGTGGGAAACCCGCTCGACGCCACCGCGAAGGCTCTCATCGACCGAGGGGTTCGCCTTCAGCAAGACGAGATCGTGTCGATGATGTTGACGCACGTCAGCGCCAAGGCGAGGGCACACATGCCATGGCTTACCGACGCTCGCCCATTGTTGGACGCGGTGGTAGCCGCTGGAGTGCCCTGCGCGCTGGTGACCATGTCCATGGGCTCCCTCGTGGAGGCGTTCATGGCGGAGGCTGGCGACGTCTTCACGGCGGTGGTGACCGGAGACCAGGTGCGCCACGGCAAGCCTGATCCGGAGGCCTACCTGACGGCGGCACGGCGGCTTGGCGTGGACGCATCTCGGTGTGTCGCGATCGAGGACTCTCCCGCTGGAATGCGCAGCGCCCACGCAGCGGGCGCGGTGACGCTGGCGGTGAGGCGTCACGTCCCGCTACCGTTCCTGCCCGGAGTGTCCCGCTTGACCAGTCTCGATGGTGTGGACCTTGACGGCGTCGCCCGATTCTTCGCGGGCCACGTGCGAGACGACTTCGCCGCGAACTAGGCGGGGCCCGGGGCGGTCGGGTCGGGACGAACTCCGGTCGCGCGTTCGACAGCATCGGGGTTCAACGGGGGAGGAGTCCCGCCGAACTCGGGGCAAAGTGCCTGGAATGAGCACCACGCGCACAGTCGCGAGGGCGACGTGGGAAAAGTGCCCGCCGCCGCGTGCCCGGTGATGGCGGTCCACGTCGAGCGGACCTTCGCCTCCACGGCGGCAATGTCGGCCTCGGTGGGCACCAGCTCCTTGACGCCGCCGTCGCGGAGGTACAGGAGCCGCATGAGCGCGGGCCTCGTGCCTTCGGTGCGCTCCACCAGCAGCGCATAGAACTTCATCTGGAAGTCTGCCTGCTCGCCGTACCGTGAACTGGGTGTCTTGCCCGACTTGTAGTCGATGATCCGGAGCGCGCCGTCGGGCGCCTTATCGATCCTGTCGATCACCCCGCGAATGGCGGGGCCCCCGTCAAGCGACGACTCAAGCCTGACCTCACGGCCGTGGGGTTCCAGGCGCGCCGGATTCTCCACGATGAAGTACGTGCCCAGGCGGGCACGGGCATCGTCAAAGAACTGGGCGCGCTCGGCCGCGTCCGCCACGAGATCGGCCAGTTCGGGCAGATCGGCGACCAGGTCATCCCACGCGGGCTCGAGCAGCGCACGCGCCGCGTCAGCGTCGCGCCCGGCGGCAGGGATGTCAAAGAGGCGTTCGAGCACCAAGTGCACCAGCGTTCCCAGGGACGTGGCGCGCTGGGGTGGTTCCGGCACCCGGTCGATGACGCGAAGCCTGTACAGGTGAGGGCATTGTGCGAAGTCGTTGGCGCGCGACGGGGACAGACCAGGGGTGCTCGACATGGGTCAAGCGTAGAACCGGAGTCCGACACCGCCGGGAGCGACTAGCGTGATCCCATGGAAGAGCGACGTACGCGCGGGCTCGTGGTGGGCCGTGTGCTTGGCGCGCAGGTGATCGTCCAACCGAGCACCCTGCTCATGCTCGCGCTCCTGTCCTACGTTTTCGCCTCCGCCTCAGGGGAGACGACTGCGAGCACGCTGTCGATCGGGGTGCTTCTAGCCGTCGCGCTCATGGGCTCCGTGCTCTTGCACGAGTTCGCCCACGCGATCGCCGCACGGTCCTTTGGCCGCACCGTCAAGGAGATCGTGCTCACCTTGTGGGGCGGCCACACGAGTTTCGAATCGCACGACATGACACCCACCGTCAACGGCGTGACCGCCGCGGCGGGACCGGCCATGAACCTGGTCATCGCTGGGGCGGCGAGCGCCACGATGGCATTCACGCAGCTTGGCGGGGTGGCCGGCGCCGTCGTGTCGTATGTGGCCTGGGCCAACGTGCTCCTTGCGGTGTTCAATCTGCTGCCGGGCATCCCGATGGACGGCGGGCGGGTTCTCGAGTCAGTCGTGTGGGCGATCACCCGCAACCGCAATCGCGGCACGGTCGTTGCGGCGTGGGGCGGGCGCGTCGTCGCCGTCGGCGTCGTCGTGTACTCCATCGCAGGTCCGCTCCTCAGTGGCGGCCGGCCCTCCCTGACCAGCGTCGTCATCGCCGTCCTTGTGTTCTCGATCCTGTGGCCAGCGGCATCGGCGGCTTTGGCGTTCTCGTCGACGATGCTCCGTCGAGACGGCGTGGACGTGGCCGGGCTCATGCGGGCCGCCGTCGCCGTGCCGTACACCTATTCGGTGCACGAGGCACTCGGCGCGGCGGCGACCGCGGGAGTGGAGGAGGTGGTCGTCTTGGGAGCAGACGATGCCCCCGCAGGCAGGTTCCCGGTGGAGCAGGCGCAGGCCGTTCCCGAGTCGGCGCGCCTGACGACGTCCCTGCAGTCGGTCACGACCCCGGTTCCTCGCGGTTCCGAGATTCCGGCGGGAGCCGCATCGGATGTCATGATTCCGGCGCTGCGTGAATGGTGGGGAAAATCGGACGTGTGGGTGGTGCGCGACGGCAAGGCTGTGGTGGGGATTGTGAGGCTAGTTGACGTCCTCGCGGCCCTGAAGTAGGCCCGTAGACTGACGCGCATGACCCTCCCAGCCCCTGTGGGCGCCGCTGAGCGGCGCGGCGCGTTGCGCGTCGGCGACCGTGTCCAGCTCACCGATCCCAAGGGCCGGCATCACACGATCGTGCTGGCCGAAGGGGCCACGTTCCACACGCATCGTGGCTATTTCAAGCACGACGACATCCTCGGCTGCGCCGAGGGAACGGTGATCCGCAACACCGCGGGCATCGACTACGTGGTGTTGCGTCCGCTGCTGAGCGACTTTGTGATGTCGATGCCGCGTGGCGCGGCCGTGGTGTATCCCAAGGACGCCGCGCAGATCGTTCACTACGCCGATGTGTACCCGGGCGCGCGGGTTGTCGAGGCGGGCGTCGGCTCCGGTGCGCTGAGCATGTCGCTGCTGAGAGCGGTGGGAGACCAAGGCTCGCTGCTGTCGATCGAGCGCCGCGAGGACTTTGCCGACATCGCGCGCGCCAATGTCGAATCGTTCTTTGGCGCGCCCCACCCGGCGTGGGACATTCGCATCGGCGACTTCGACGAGCACGCTCGTGCGCTGCCTCAAGGTAGCGTCGACCGGGTGGTGCTCGACATGTTGGCGCCCTGGGAAAACCTTGAAGCAGCGGCTCACGCCCTCGCGCCCGGCGGCGTGTTCCTCGCGTACGTCGCTACCACCACGCAACTATCCCGCCTGGCAGAGGACCTCAAGGGCACGGGCGATTTCACGGAGCCGCGCGCTTGGGAGACGATGGCAAGGACGTGGCACCTTGAGGGGCTGGCGGTGCGGCCTGACCACCGCATGGTCGGGCACACCGGTTTCCTGCTGGCCTCGCGTCGCATGGCGCCGGGGGTGGAGGCGCCGATCCGGCATCGCAGACCCCAGGGCACGCCCGCGCCGACGGATGACTGGTCGCCCGAAGACCTCGGGGAGCGCCCCGTGTCGGACAAGAAGGTGCGCAAGGTGAGGCGCGACGTCACCAAGCGTGCACAAGGACAGGAGAGGGATGACGGTGGCTGACACTGAGGACACCATCGCCGCGCTGGAGAAGCGCAACGGCGAACTGCAGCGGCTGCTGGAGGTGGCGCGCGACCACTTGGGCGAGATGCGCGCCACGTTGGCCGAGGTGTCGGCGCCCCCGCAGACGTTCGCGACCTTTGTGCAATGGGCGGGCAAGAACGCCGACATCGTCTCTAACGGCCGACGCATGCGTGTGGCAGTTCTTCCCGTTGCGGCGGAGGGCCTCGCCTCCGGCGACGAGGTCCTCTTGAACGCCATGAGCGTGATTGTGGGGACCGCCCAACCCGAGAGAGCGGGCCAGGCGGCCATCGTCCGCGAGGTCATCGACGACGACCGCGTGCTCGTCGTGTCTCGGGGTGAGGATGAGCGTGTGGTCATCCTCATGGGCGGCGACGCCGCCGCGCGGGTGCACGAGGGCGACACCGTCATCATCGACCCCCGTACCGGTTTCGCGTCGCAGAAGGTGGAGCGCACCGGGGTCGAGGCGCTGCTGCTCGAGGAGGTTCCTGACGTCGACTACTCGGTGATCGGCGGGTTGGGTGACCAGATCGAGCGCATCCGGGACGCCATCGAGCTGCCGCTGAGGTACCCCGAGCTGTATCGCGAGCACTCGCTCAAGCCACCCAAGGGGATGCTGCTGTACGGCCCTCCCGGTTGCGGAAAGACGCTCATCGCGAAGGCAGTGGCGCACTCGCTTGGCGAGGCGACCGGCTCGGACCGCAGCTACTTCCTGTCCGTCAAGGGTCCGGAGCTGCTCAACAAGTACGTGGGCGAGACGGAGCGCTACATTCGCACCATCTTCGAGCGAGCCCGCGCCAAGGCGCACTCCGGGGCACCCGTCGTCATCTTCTTTGACGAGATGGATGCGTTGTTCCGCGCTCGCGGATCGGGCGTGAGCTCCGATATGGAGACCACGATCGTTCCGCAGCTGCTGACCGAACTTGACGGCGTCGAGGATCTCGGCAACGTCATCGTGATCGGCGCCTCCAACCGTGAGGACATGATCGATCCGGCGATCCTTCGCCCGGGTCGGCTCGACGTCAAGATCGAGATCTCGCGGCCCGACGCCGCGGCCTCGAGGGATATTCTTTCCAAGTATCTGACGGCGGAGTTGCCCTTGGACGCGGGCGAGGTGGCAGCGCACGGGGGCGACCGGAGCGCCACGATCGCCACCATGATCTCCGCATCGGTCGCCAGCCTGTTTCACGACGAGGCCTCGGCAAGCTACATGTCCGGCGCGCTCCTGCGCAACGTGGTGGACCGCGCCAAGACCCGTGCGATCAAGCATCACGTCGGCGGCGGAGACAAGGGCCTGTCGACGGCGCATCTGCTTGCCGCATCCGATCAAGAGCTCCGGGAGGCGCGCTCGGTAGCTGCGCGGGAGTTCGGCGAGTACTGATGCGCGTTGTCGGGATCGAGACGGAGTACGGCATCACCGACCCGGGGAATCCGGGAGCCAACCCGATTCTGCTGAGTTCGCGACTTGTCCAGGCGTGCCGCGTGTGGTCGGGCAATTCCGCGACGAGGTGGGACTACGGCGGAGAGGACCCGCTGATGGACCTCCGCGGGATGCGCAGGGAACGTCGCTATGCGACGGCCGACCTGCTCACCGATAGCCCCGAGTATTCCGAAGCAAACCGGGGCGTCACGTTGCGCAGGCGGCGCGGTTCGTGGGAGGACCCGGCCCACGTGAACGCGGTGCTCGCGAACGGCGCGCGCTTCTATGTCGACCATGCTCATCCGGAATACTCCGGTCCCGAGGTGACGAGCGCGCACGATGCGGTGGTGTGGGACGTCGCGGGAGACCGTATCAGCGCGGCGGCGGCCGCGCAGATGCGCGCGGACGGCGACGACGTGGCGCTGTACAAGAACAACGTCGATGGCAAGGGCGCCTCGTATGGGACGCACGAGAATTACCTGGTACAGCGCTCGGTCGACTTTGATGACCTCGCGCGCAGGCTCACCCCGCACTTGGTGAGCCGTCAGGTGGTGGTGGGTGCGGGTCGCGTGGGTCTCGGCCAATTTGGCCAACAGGCGGGGTTCCAGATCTCCCAGCGCGCGGACTACATCGAGGCAGAAGTGGGGCTCGAGACGACGCTGCGCAGGCCGATCGTCAACACCCGCGATGAGCCGCATGCGGATCGCCGCAGGTGGCGTCGCCTGCACATCATCGTTGGCGACGCGAACTCCATGGAGGTTCCCACCTTCCTGAAGGTTGGCACGACGTCGTTGGTCCTGTCGGCGGTCGAGGCGGGGGACGAGCGGCTCGACGTTCTCGAGCTTGCCGACCCCGTGGCGGAGGTGAGCGCCGTGTCCCGCGATCTGGCGCTGCGCTACCGGATGCGCCTCGCGTCCGGTGAGTCCGCGACGGCCTTGGAGATTCAGCGGGCACTCGTGACGATCGCTCGCGACTACGTCAGTGACGAGGCCGATGCGCGCGTCATCGATCGCTGGGAACGCGTCATCGACGCGCTCGGGCGGAACCCGTTCGAGGCCGCGCGTGACGTTGAGTGGGTGGCCAAGCTGCAGCTGCTCGGGCGCATGCGCGAGCGGTATGCGGTGCTCGACGCCGACGGCACGATGATCCTCCCGGATTGGGACGACGATCGCCTGCAGGCGGCGGATCTGCAGTGGAGCGAACTCGGCACGGGTCTGGCCGCGCGGCTCAGTGCGGCGGGCGCCGTGGAGCGCATCGTGTCCGATGCCGACATCGAACGTGCGATGACCACGCCGCCCTCGACGACCCGTGCGTGGCTGAGGGGTCGCATGGTGAGCCAGCGCGGCGATGTCGTGGACGCCGCCAGCTGGTCGACGATCGTGTTGGACAGAGACTCCGAACACGGCCACCTCGAGGTCCTCACGTTGCCCGACCCGCTCGTCACCAGTCACCACCTCGTGGACACCTTGCTTGCCGAGGCGGGGCCCGCACACACACCCACGCGCGACTAGGCTAGAGGCATGCCTCAGACCACCTCATCGTCGTCTCCGTTTGAGGACGACGCCCCGGAGCCGGACGCCCCCGCCGCTCCCGCCGCTCAGGCGAACACCGACGCGCTCGACTCGCTGCTGGACGAAATCGACGACACCATCCAGACGAACGCTTCGCAATTCGTCCGATCCTTCGTGCAAAAGGGCGGGCAGTAGCAGCACATGATGTTCGGCGAGGTGCCGCCCGCCCAAGAGGTCGATCCGGCGCGCAGAATCATGGGTCTGGAGACCGAGTTCGGCCTGCACTTTGACGCCCCGAACGCGCGAGCAGTCACCCCCGAAGAGGTCGCGGGACACCTGTTCCATTCGGTCGTCGAGTGGGGACGGTCGTCCAATGTGTTCCTCACCAACGGCTCGCGGCTCTACATCGACGTGGGCGCTCATCCCGAATACGCGACGGCCGAGTGCGACTCCCTCACGGACGTCGTCGCGTACGACAAGGCGGGGGAGCGCATCGTCCACGACCTGGTCGCGAAGGGCGAAGCGCGCCTCGCAGCGGCCGGCCTGGAAGGCTCGATCTATCTCTATAAGAACAACACCGACTCTGCCGGCAACAGTTACGGCTGCCACGAGAACTACCTGGTGCGGCGGCGAGCGGACTTCAAGGCCTTCGCGTCGGTGCTGCTGCCGTTCTTCGTGTCGCGTCAGATCGTGACGGGCTCGGGTTGCATCACCCGCACGCCGCAGGGCGCGCACTACAGTTTCTCGCCGCGCGCTGACCACATGTGGGAGGGCATGAGCTCCGCGACGACGCGGTCGCGTCCCATGATCAACACGCGCGACGAGCCCCACGCTCACGCAGATCTGTACCGGCGGATGCACGTGATCGTGGGCGATTCCACCATGACGGAACCGACCACGCGACTCAAGATGGGCTCGACCGACCTGCTCTTGCGCATCCTCGAGGCACGTCTCACGTTGCCCGATCTGGCGCTCGCGAACGAGATGCAGGCGATTCGAGCGATCGCTCACGACGTCACGGGCGCCGCAACGGTGGAACTCGCCGACGGGCGGCACATGACGGGAGCCGATCTGCAGGAGGCGTGTCTGATCGCGGTACGGGACCGCCTGGACGATGTCATCGAACGCACCGACGAGACCGAGCAGGTGCTGGACCTGTGGGAGCGCGGCATCGCCGCGGTGCGCTCGGGTGACGCCTCGCAGGTGGAGACGGAGCTTGAGTGGGCCGTGAAGTTCCGGCTGCTGGAACGCTACCGCGACCGATTGGGGTGCGCGTTGGATGATCCGCGCCTGGCGCGGCTGGAGATGGCGTTCCACGACGTGTCGCCCACCCGGGGACTCTTCAATCGCCTGCAGGCGGACGGACTGGTGTCACGGGTGGTCTCCGAGCAGGACATCGTGCGGGCGACCACCGAACCACCCGCGACCACGCGCGCCGCACTTCGCGGTCGGTTCGTGCGCGCGGCGCTCGCGTCGGGCAGGGACTACACCGTGGACTGGGTGCATCTCAAGTTGTCGGGGAACGAGCCGCGCACCGTGCTGTTGAAGGATCCGTTCAGGAACCTCGACGACCGTGTCGACGTTCTCCTGGAGGCGCTGGACGGGTGACTCCCGCCAGTATGCTGGTGCATCTGTGTCGGGAGGAAGCGTGAGTCGTCTGATGGCCGTGGTGGCCGCCGCTATTCTCACGCTGACCGCATGTAGCGACGGCGGCGAGACGGGCGTGTCGCCGTCCGTTCACCGCGGCGATGTTTCGATGATCACCGTCGGTCCGTCAGACACGCTCGCGCCGTCTCTTGCCTGGCCCGGTGGAGTCGACTTTACGTTGAGTCAATCGAAGGTGATGTGGCAAGGCGAGGGCGAGCAGTTGGTGGATGGGCAGCCGCTCTTGCTAGACATGTACATCCAGTCGCTCGCCACGGCACAGGTCTTCGAAAACACCTACGACGGCCTGCCCAGGTCTTTTCTCCTCGCGCCCGAGCTGCTGGGCGAGAACCTCTACAAAGTGTTGCTCAAGGCTCGCGTCGGCACCCGCGTGTTGTCTGTCGCGCCGTCGTCGGGCGAGTTTGACGACGAACCGGCCATCGCGATCGTGATCGATGTTTTGCCGGACCACGCGGTTGGGGAACGACTCGAGATCGCCGACACGCTTCCCCAGGTGAATACGACCGCGACAGGCGAGCCTGCGATCACCCTCAACTCCACGGGGGAGTACCCAGCAGACCTGACAATCGCAACCTTGGTGCAGGGTGACGGGCCCCAAGTCGTGCCCGGATCCTTCATCGTGGCGCAGATCAAGATCGTCTACGGCGCCGATGGCGAGAAGGATGGGGAATCCTGGAAGGCCGGAGACGTGCGGCAGTCGTCGTGGCTGCCGGAGCAGGCGCCGTTCGAAGGTCAGCTGGGCCTGGGGAAGCAGTTGCGCGCCCTCGACGAAGGTCTCATCGACCAAACGGGGGGCTCACAGGTGATGTTGGTCGCGCCCGAGCAGTGGGCCTATCCGGGTGAAGGCACCCTGATCTTGGTGATCGACATTCTGGACGTGTGGAACGGGGAGACCTGATGGGCGTCGCAGTGCGGGTGATTCCGTGCCTGGACGTGGATGCTGGGCGTGTGGTCAAGGGCGTGAACTTCGCCAATCTGCGTGACGCCGGGGACCCCGTGGAGCTGGCCGCTCAATACGGCCGCGAGGGCGCCGACGAGGTGACGTTCCTCGATGTGACGGCCTCGTCGGGCGGTCGCGAAACGATGTTTGACGTGGTCAGGCGCACCGCTGAGCAGGTGTTTGTTCCGCTCACCGTTGGCGGCGGCGTCAGGACCACGGACGACGTGGACAGCCTGCTGCGCGCGGGCGCCGACAAGGTTGGCGTGAACACGGCTGCGATAGCGCGACCGGAACTGATCTCCGAGATTGCGCGCCGATTCGGCAACCAGGTGTTGGTCCTCTCGGTCGACGCGCGACGGTGCCAAGGAGACACCGTGACGCCCTCGGGTTACGAGGTCACGACGCACGGCGGGCGCCGGGGAACCGGCATCGACGCGATCGAATGGGCGCGCGAGGGCGCAGACAGGGGAGCGGGCGAGATCCTGCTCAATTCGATGGATGCCGATGGCACGACGGACGGTTTTGACATTTCGATGATCAAGCACGTGCGTGACGTCGTCTCCATTCCCCTCATTGCCTCCGGCGGCGCCGGCCGTCCCGAGGACTTTGTCGCGGCCGCCCAGGCGGGTGCCGACGCCGTGCTCGCGGCGAGCGTGTTCCACTTTGGGACGCTCTCGATTCGCCAGGTGAAGGAAGCGATGCGCTCCGCCGGCATCGCGGTCCGGTGACGGCGGCGAGGCGGGCCGAATACGAACTGAGCGGGTCGTACAGCCGGAAGACCCTTCACGTTCTCGGTCACGCCCTGCGGACCTCCCCGCGGCGCTTTGGTGTAGCCATCGCCGCTGCCGGGGTGTTTGGCGTGCTCACGGTGGTGTTCGGATCCGTGCTCGGGCTCATCGTCGACCAAGTGGTGATCCCCGCGATCGACGGGAAACCCGTTCAGGGGTGGTGGGGTGAACGCACCCAGGACCCGGGTACGGCGGTCCTGCTTGCGGGGGGCGTCTTTGTCGGCATCGGCCTGATCAACGCCGTGCTGATCATGATTCGACGGGCGGTCCAAGGCGGCGCGGTCGCGCGAGTGGGGGCCCGTCACCGCACCGTGGTAGCCGACGCGATTGCGGCGTTGCCGCTCGGCTGGCATCGCGCCAACCCCGCCGGTCGGATGCTGTCGGCCATGTCCTCGGACTCGGAGACTGCGACAAATCCGTTGCACCCACTCGCGTTTACCGTCGGGTCGTTCACGATGATGGTCGCGGCCGGTTACCGGCTGGTCATCATGGACGGGTGGATGGCGATCACCGCGATGATGGTGGTTCCCGCGATACTCGTCGTGAACTACCTCTACGAGAAGGTCATTAGCCCGCTGTGGGACGCGGGACAAAGCCTGCGCGCCGAAGTCTCGACCATCGCGCACGAGTCGTTTGAGGGCGGCACCGTGGTCAAGGCGCTGGGGGCAGAGGCACGCGAGTCCGAGCGCTTCGCCACCAAGGTGGACGGGCTGCGCGACGCCGACACCAGGGTGGGCGCGGTGTCGAGTTGGTTTGAGCCGCTCATGGACGCGATGGTGCCGCTCAGTTCCCTCGCGATCATGGTGGTCGGTGCCCACCGCGCGGCGGCGGGCGCCGTCAGCGTGGGGGACGTGGTCACCGCCGTCTATCTGTTGGCGCTCATGGCGGTGCCGATCCGCGGTGTCGGCTGGGTGCTGGGGCAGATGCCCTCCGCACTCGTATCTTTCCAGCGCATCGCCCGCATCTCCGCGGCGGCCACGGAGGTCGACGAGCCCGGACACGTCTCCGTACCTCGTGAGGGTGCGGGACACGTCGCCTTCAGGTCGGCGCACGTGGCGGCCGACGACGGCGATGGCGAACCGGTCATCATCGTGAGGGACGTCTCGCTTGAGTTGCACCCGGGCACCGTGACGGCGCTTGTGGGCGCCACGGGTGCAGGCAAGACCACGGTGGCGTTGGCGGCGGCCCGGCTATCGCGTGCCGTGGGCGGCGAGGTGTTGATCGACCACACGGACATCCAGGTGGTTCAGGCGCTCGGGACACACGTGTCCCTCGTCCCGCAGACGGCATTCGTGTTCGCGGGCACGGTGCGCGACAACATCACCTTGGGTGAGGACTTTTCGGACGACGCCGTGTGGACCGCCCTGCGCAGGGCCGCCATCGACGACCTCGTGCGGGGCCTGCACCATCGCGGGGATGCACTGGACGCCACGCTCGAAGAGCGCGGAATGAACCTGTCCGGCGGTCAGCGTCAACGCATCGCGATCGCGAGGGCGCTTGTCCGCGAGCCTCGGGTGCTGGTACTCGACGACGCCACGTCGGCGGTCGATCCCGGCGTCGAACAGCAGATCCTTGCGGCGCTGCGCGCCGACGGGCACGGACCCACGGTGCTGTTGATTGCGTATCGTTTGGCGTCGATCGTGCTGGCGGACCGGGTGATCCATGTGCATGACGGCACCGTGGTCGATGCTGGCACTCACCAGGAACTGATCGCGCGTGACGCAGGCTACCGGGAGCTGGTCACCGCCTACGAGGTCGATTCGCTACGCAGGCGCGACGAGGCAGGTGATGTCGAGTGACCGCCACCCCTGGTACACCCGTAGCTCAGGACGACGAGGCTCGTATGGGTCTGCGCCACACCTTCGCGCGTGGCTTCGCCATCTCGCCCGAGATCCGCAAGGGACTCGGGGTGACGGTGCTTCTCGCGCTCGTGGCGGCATCGGCGCGTGCGACCGTCCCCTACCTCACGCAGCGCGTGACGGATGAGGGACTCCTGGCGGAGTCAGGCGTCAACGTCGACCTGGTGCACCGCCTCGTCGTCGGCGGCGCCATCGTGGTCGTCATCTCGATGCTCGTCGAATGGCGAGTGCGCCGCCGCATGGTGATCGCCGCGGAAGCGGGGCTTGCCACCTTGCGCAAGCGCGCTTTCCACAACGTGCACCGGCTGTCCGTGCTCACCCAGAACTCGGAGCAGCGGGGACGTTACGTGTCCCGAGTCACCGGCGACGTGGACACCATGCGCGACCTCATGCAGTGGACGGGCGCAGGCATGCTGGTCGCCGCTTTCGAATCCACCGTCGTGTTTGTGGTGATGGCCCTGTATTCGTGGCAACTCGCGCTCGTGGTGATCGCGTGCTACATCCCCTTGCTGGTGGTGACGCTGCGGATCCAGCCCATCATCCGGCGCGCATTCTCCGACATTAGGGCGCGCATGGCGGACCTGCTGGGCCGAACCTCCGAGCAGCTCGTGGGTGTCGCGACGATTCGCTCGTACGGTGTCCAGGAGCGGATGAGGTCGCGACTGCGTGAAGAGATTGACGGCATTGCCCGCCGGGAGCGCCGTGCCGCCTGGCTGGCGTCCGCGAGCTTCTCCATGACCGCCTTTGGTCAGTCCCTCGCCACGGGCGCGGCCCTGGTGGTGGGCACGGCGCTGGGGGTCAGGGGCGACCTGTCGGTGGGCACCGTCGCGGCGTTTGCGCTCCTGGTCTACATGTTCTCGGGGCCACTGATGTGGATCATCGAGATGCTTGCCGAGATGCAGCGGGCCATGGTCGGGTGGCAACGCGTGATCGAGTTGGTCGACGCGCCGACCACGGTGGCCGAACCGGAGACCCCGACGCCGCTTCCCGACGGCAAGGTTGACCTCGCCGTGGAAGCGGTGCGGCTCACCTATGACGACGACGAGGAGGTGCTCAAGGGCATCTCCCTGACGGTGCCGGCGGGCAAACGACTCGCGGTCGTCGGTCAGACAGGGTCGGGCAAGACGTCGCTCGCACGTTTGCTGTCGCGGTTCTTCGACCCGACGTCCGGACACATCAGGCTGGGCGGCGTGGACCTTCGTGACGTGAGTTTCAAGGACCTGCGGTCGCGATTGGCCGTGGTGCCTCAAGAGGGCTTCCTGTTTGAGGGAACGGTGCTCGACAACCTGGTGTACGCGCGTCCGGACGCCGACCAGGACGCCCTGCGCGGTGCCGCAACAGAGGCTTTCGCCGAGCTTGGGCTCACCGGATGGCTGGAGGCCACGGCTCACGGGCTTGACACCCCGGTCGGCGCGCGCGGCGAGCTGTTGAGCGCGGGGGAGCGGCAACTCGTGAGCATCGCGAGGGCCTACCTCCGCGATCCCGACGTTCTCATCCTCGACGAGGCCACGTCGGCCGTGGACCCGGCCACCGAGGTGCGGATCTCGCGCGCGCTGGAACGCCTCATGAAGGGTCGCACCAGTGTGGTGATCGCGCACCGATTGTCGACGGCCGAGCGGGCAGACCTGGTCGCGGTCATGGACAACGGCGAACTCGTCGAATTCGGCCCACATCCCGCCTTGCTCGCGGCCGACGGACCGTATGCGCGGCTTCACCGCGCGTGGGTGGCTCAGACGCGTGACTGACCGGTGCTGCAACCGTGGCGTGGAAGGATAGGCGCCATGCCTTTGGACCAGGGGATTGCCCAGCGACTCAAGCGCAACGAAGCGGGCCTGGTGAGCGCCGTCGTGCAAGACGCCACCACACTGCGGGTGCTGATGGTCGCGTGGATGAACGACGACGCGCTTGACGAGACGCTGCGCACGCGGCGCGGCGTCTACTTCAGCCGCAGCCGGAACGAGATCTGGCGTAAGGGCGAGACCTCGGGCCACGTCCAGCACGTCGTCAGCGCGGAACTGGACTGCGACGGCGACGCCGTGCTGCTGATGGTGGATCAGACCGGGGGAGCGTGCCACACGGGCAAGATCTCATGCTTCGACGAGGGCGGGGCCCTCGAACTCGGTGTGGGAGCCCCGTCGTGACGCCGACGCCCGTCGCCGCGCCGGCGCTCGACTGGGGCGACACCTGGCCGTCGCGCAAGGAATTCGTGGCGTTGGGAGCCACGCACCGGGTGGTGCCCGTGGCGCGACGTCTTCTCGGCGACGGCTGGACGCCGGTCGCCGTCTACGCGGCCCTGAGTGCATCCCGTTCAGGCACGTTCATCCTCGAATCCGCCCAACCCGACGGCTCGCGCTCGCGCTACTCCTTTGTGGGCGTGCGCTCGCAGGCGGCGCTGACGATCGTGGGAGATGTGGCGCGGTGGACGGGAGATATTCCCACGGGCCTTGAGGATGGCGCGCCCCTGCCCACCATCAAGCAAGCGCTCGACGTTCTCGCCTCCGAGCAGATTCCCGGATTGCCCCCGCTCACGGGTGGGCTGGTGGGCGCCCTGGGCTGGGACATCGTTCGCCAGTGGGAGCCTACGCTTCCCGCCAACGCGG
Source organism: Demequina sp. (assembly GCF_016278765.1). Lineage (GTDB taxonomy): Bacteria > Actinomycetota > Actinomycetes > Actinomycetales > Demequinaceae > Demequina. Next base: position 52,171 of record NZ_JADQBE010000040.1, read on the forward strand.
TGCGCGAGCTCGACCTGCCCGATGCCCACCTCCTGCTCGCGACCGATCTCGCGGTGCTCGATCACGTCGACGGCTCAGTGTGGCTCGTGGCCAACGCGGTCAACACCGATGCCCAACCCACCGGAATCGATGAGGCCTATGCCTCGGCCGTGGAGCGCATCGACGCCATGGAGGAGGCCCTGGCCGTCGCCCCGCGCCTGCCAGCGATGGCGATCGATGCGTCGGCGCCGGAGGGTGTCGTGACGGCGAGATCCGAGGTAGGCGCGTACGAGAAGATGGTGAAGTTCGCGAAGGAGTCCATCCGCGACGGTGATGTATTCCAAGTGGTGCCGTCGCAGCGCTTTGACGCCGAATGCCCGGCGTCTGCGCTCGATGTGTACCGCGTGCTCCGCACCCTCAACCCCAGCCCCTACATGTACTACGTGGAGTGTGAGGACGCCGACGGCAGGCGCTTCGCCATCGTTGGCGCGAGCCCGGAATCGCTCGTTACCGTGAAGGAACGCTCGGTGCTCACGTACCCCATCGCAGGCTCGCGGCCGCGCGGCGCGACTCCCGAGATGGACAAGGCGCTGGAGACGGAGTTGCTCGCCGATCCCAAAGAGGTCGCCGAACACGTCATGCTCGTGGACCTGTCGCGCAACGATCTGGTGAAAGTGTGCGTGCCCACGTCGGTCGAGGTCGTGGAGTTCATGGCCGTCAATCGCTACAGCCACATCATGCACATCTGCTCCATCGTGGTCGGCGAGCTCGAAGACCATGCCAGCGCGCTCGACGCCTTTGTGGCGACCTTCCCCGCGGGCACTCTGTCGGGAGCACCCAAGCCACGCGCCATCGCGCTCATCGACGAACTTGAACCAGTGCGCCGCGGCTTCTACGGTGGAGCCATCGGGTATTTCGACTTCGCGGGCAACATGGACCTCGCCATCGCCATTCGCACGGCGGTGATCGAGTCCGGGGTGGCGCACGTGCAAGCTGGGGCGGGCATTGTGGCGGATTCCGTGCCCGCGACCGAGGCGCAGGAGACACGTGACAAGGCGGCCGCGATGTTGAGGGCCGTCTCGCGCGCTAACCGGCTCGTGGCCTCCGGTTCTGACTAGACTCTTGCCCAAGTCCTTGAAGGAGTGATGACGATGTCCCACCAGATCGACCCCGAGAATCTTCCCGCCGCGGCCCCCGATAACCACGGTCGGACGCCCGCGGCGTGGGCCACGAATGGCCTCATCGTGCTCGGCGCGCTGTTCGCAACGGTGGGTTTGATGATTCCGCTGTTCGCCCTGGTATGGGTGGGCGCGGGTGTAGTTGTCGCCGCACTGGCAGTGGGTGCGGCGCTGCGGGCGCTCGGTCACGGGCAACCGCTCCGCTAGGCATCGCGAGTCTTGCGTAGCCGCCTTACCAAAGGAGAAACGACATGACGGAAATTCCTCCCCCTCCGCCACCCATCGCGATGCCGGTCGGCGGCTCAGAAGAGAAGAACAGCCTCGGAGTGTGGGCACTCGTGCTCGGCATCCTGTCGATCTTGTGCTGTGGCCTGTTCACGGGCATTCCCGCCATCATCTTGGGAAACAACTCCAAGAAGGCGGCTGCAGAGGGCCGGGCCACCAACGGCACGCTCGGCAACGTCGGCTTCATCCTCGGCATTGTGGGCACCGTTCTGGGGACCGTGGGCTGGGCGATCGCGCTGCTCACCGGTTCCTTCGCCTCAATCTCGGGCACCTGATCTCATGACGGCGACAGAGGCGGTGCCGCACCACAGGACCGGGTCAAAGTGGACCCTACCGGGTGCAGTCACCGCCTCTCTCGCCGCCATCGCCGTGTATACGGTGGTGAGGAATCCCCATCAGCCGGGCGCCTTCCCGTCGTGCGTGTTTCTGGCAGGCTCGGGGTATTACTGCCCGGGTTGCGGCGGGCTGCGCGCCGTGCACGATCTTCTTCACGGTAACGTGATCGGCGCGTTGCATATGAACGCGCTGGTTGTTCTTGGCATCGTGCCGGCACTCGTCCTGGGATGGACGTGGTGGATCGCCGCGCTGGCGAACGACAAGGTTCCGCGTCCGCGGATTCCCACGTGGGTTGCCGTCGCAATTCCCGTACTGCTGGGCGTGTTCTGGGTGGTGCGGAATCTGCCTGGGATGGAGTTCTTGCGGCCCTGACCGAGTCGACGCGCCGGTCCCAGGGGTCCCAGGACGGCGGTACCATTGAACCCGGGGAGGTGGCAACGCATGAGCGTTCTTGACGGAATTGTCGCAGGTGTCCGCAGCGACCTAGAAGCGCGTGAAATCGCCACTTCGATGGACGAACTCAAGGAGCGCGCGGGACGGCGTCCGAGCGCTGTTGACGCGCTCCAGAAGCTTCAGACGGCCGAGGTTTCGGTCATTGCCGAGGTCAAGCGCTCCAGCCCCTCGAAGGGCGAGATCGCGCAGATCACAGATCCCGCGGCGCTCGCCACGGAGTACGAGGCGGGGGGCGCGAGCGTGATCTCGGTCCTCACCGAGCAGCGCCGCTTCGGCGGGTCGCTTCAGGATCTCGACGACGTTCGCGCCAAGGTGGACGTGCCGATCCTCCGCAAGGACTTCATCGTGACCCCCTACCAGGTGTGGGAGGCCAGGGCCCACGGTGCCGACATGGTGCTCCTCATCGTGGCGGCGCTCGAGCAGATGGCTCTCGAGAGCCTCGTGGAGCGCATCCACTCGCTCGGCATGTGTGCTTTGGTCGAGGTTCACGACGAACTCGAGGTGAAGCGCGCCGTCGACGCCGGCGCTCGGGTGATCGGCGTCAACGCTCGCAACCTCAAGACTCTCGAAGTCGATCGCGGCACGTTCTCGCGTGTGGCGCCGACGATTCCTGACGGCATCGTCAAGGTCGCCGAGTCCGGCATCCGGGGCAGCCACGATGTGGTCGAGTACGCGCGTATGGGCGCCGACGCCGTGCTGGTGGGTGAGGCGCTCGTGAAGGACAAGGACCCGCGCACCGCGGTTGCGGAAATGGTCGCCGCAGGCGCACACCCCGCCCTGCGATCGGTGCGTCCGTGACCTCACTGCTTTCCGGGGCTGTCGGCCCCTTCTTTGGCACGTTCGGAGGGCGGTTCGTACCGGAGGCGCTGGTCGCCGCTCTCGACGAACTGACGGACGCCTACGACAAGGCCAAGCACGACCCCACCTTCGGCGAGGAACTCGACCGACTCGCGCGTGATTACACGGGGCGCCCGTCGATCATCACCGAGGTGCCGCGCTTTGCGAGCCATTGCGGCGGCGCACGCGTGTTCCTCAAACGCGAGGACCTCAATCACACGGGCTCCCACAAGATCAACAACGTGCTGGGCCAGGCGCTGCTGACAAAGCGCATCGGCAAGACGCGCGTGATCGCCGAGACTGGCGCGGGCCAGCACGGCGTCGCCTCCGCGACCGCGGCCGCGCTGATGGACCTCGAATGCACCGTGTACATGGGCGAAGAGGACACCGAACGGCAGGCGCTCAACGTCGCCCGCATGCGGCTGCTGGGCGCCACCGTGGTTCCGGTCACCACCGGCTCGCGTACTCTGCGGGACGCAATCAACGAGGCGTACCGCGACTGGGTCGCGAACGTGGAGACCACCAACTACATCTTCGGCACCGCAGCTGGCCCGCACCCGTTCCCCGAGATGGTGCGCGACTTTCAACGCGTGATCGGGCGCGAGGCACGCGAACAGATGACCGCTCTGGGCGGGTTGCCCAGTGCCGTGCTCGCCTGCGTGGGCGGCGGCTCCAACGCGATTGGCATGTTCGATGCGTTCTTGGACGACGCCGGAGTCCGGCTGATCGGTTGTGAGGCCGCAGGCGACGGAGTCGATACCGGCAAGCACGCGTCGTCCATCACGGGCGGACGGCCGGGCGTGTTGCACGGGGCGATGTCCTACGTCTTGCAGGACGCCGATGGGCAGACGCAGCCATCACACTCGATCTCGGCCGGACTCGACTATCCCGGAGTGGGTCCGCAACACGCGTGGCTCGCGGACTTGGGTCGTGCCGAGTATTGGCCGGTGACCGATGCCGAGGCCATGGAGGCGTTCCGTTTGCTGTCTCGCACGGAGGGCATCCTTCCCGCGATCGAATCGGCTCACGCGCTCGCTGGCGCCATGAGACTCGGCCGCGAATTGGGTCCCGAAGCCACCTTGCTGGTGAATCTCTCCGGCCGCGGAGACAAGGACGTGGAGACGGCCGCCCACTACTTCGACTTGCTTGACGAGGAGCCCCAGCAGTGAGCTCGCTGACCGACCGGCTCGATGCCATTCGCGCCGAGGGCCGCTCGGCGCTCATCGGCTACCTGCCCGTGGGCTTTCCCTCCGTGGAGCGCTCCGTGCGGGCCATGGTCGCGATGGTGGAGGCCGGAGTCGACATTGTCGAGGTTGGCCTTCCCTATTCCGATCCAGTGATGGATGGCCCCACGATTCAACGGGCCGCGGAACGCGCGCTCGCGGGCGGCACACACGTTGCCGACGCTTTCACCGCAGTCGAGGCAGTGACCGACGCGGGGGCGCCCGCCGTCGTCATGTCCTACTACAACCCGATGCTGCAGTACGGCCTGGAACGCTTCGCCGATGACCTTGTCGCGGCTGGCGGATCCGGCGCGATTACGCCGGACCTGACGCCCGACGCGGCAGGCTTGTGGCTCGCGGCGGCGCGGGATCGCGGCCTGGACACGATCTTCCTGGTGGCACCCAGCTCGACGCATGAGCGGCTGCACATGACGGTCGCCGAGACGACGGGATTTGTGTATGCCGCTTCGCTCATGGGTGTGACGGGGGAGCGGGCCACGGTGGGCGCAGGGGCCGAGAAGCTCGTGGCGGCGACGCGCGCGGCTGGCGCGCCGCGGGTGTGCGTTGGCCTCGGAGTGTCGACCGGGGCGCAGGCCGCAGACGTGGCGCGCTTTGCCGATGGCGTGATCGTCGGCTCAGCGTTGGTGCGGTGCCTGGTGGAACATGACGGTGAAGAGGCCGCGCTCGATGCGCTGCGAACCAAGACCGCGGAGCTCGCTCGCGGAGTAAGGGGTGAGGCGTGATTCACGTGTCGTTTCCCAGCCCGCCGGTTGAGTGGGCGGCCTACCAGGTGGGCCCGCTGACGGTGCGTGCGTACTCGCTGTGGATCCTGGCGGGCATCTTCGTTGCCCTGTGGCTCACCACGAAACGATGGGTTGAGCGTGGCGGCAAGTCCGAGGTCGTCGCTGACGTCGCCTTCTGGGCGATCCCCTTCGGCATCATCGGCGGCAGGCTCTACCACGTCATCACGACGCCCGGGCCGTACTTTGGCGCTGGCGGCCAGCCGATGAACGCGTTCAAGATATGGGAGGGCGGGCTCGGCATCTGGGGAGCGGTCGCCCTGGGATCGCTTGGCGCCTACATCGGCGCGCGTCGCCACGGTGTGACGTTCACGGCGTTCATGGATGCCGCCGCGCCCGGTATCCTCATCGCACAAGCCATCGGCCGCATGGGCAACTACTTCAACCAAGAGTTGTTCGGTGGGCCGACCGACCTGCCGTGGGCGGTGCGGATCGATCCCGCATTTCGCCCCGATGGGTTTGAGCAGTTCGCCAGCTTCCACCCGACGTTCCTTTACGAACTGCTGTGGAATCTCGCAGGCGCGGCGTTGATCGTCTATCTCGATCGACGGCTCGACTTGCGTGGTGGCAGGGTCTTCTGGCTCTACGTGATCGTGTACGTGTCCGGCCGCCTGTGGATCGAGATGGTGCGGATCGATACCGCTGTGCACGTGTTGGGACTGCGCATCAATGTATGGGTGTCGATCGGCGTGCTGCTGCTCGGCATCGGCATGTTTGTGATGTGGGGCAGGCGCCAAGCGGCGCGGCCGCGGTTGCCGCGAGACCAACTTGCGGCTGACCAACGGGATGTCGCCGCTACGGACTGACGGTTCTGGCGGGCCCAGGAGGACGCGGTAGTCTGACTATTCGTGTGTACACCGGGTCGATGGCGCCCCGATACAAAGAAGTTCACGGCCTTGAGCCGGGACGGCAAAGGACGGTGTGATGGCCACGCATGGTGGTGACGAGCCCACGTCGGGACTGTACGACCCGGCCTACGAGCACGACGCATGTGGAGTCGCCTTTGTGGCGACGTTGCGTGGTCACGCGGGGCACGACATCGTCGATCTTGGCCTCACCGCGCTGAAGAACCTGGAACACCGCGGCGCCGTGGGCGCCGAGACGGAAACCGGCGACGGCGCGGGCATGCTGACGCAGATTCCTCACGAGTTCCTGCAGGCGAGAACGGACTTCGATCTTCCCGACATGGGGTCGTACGGCGTGGGCATTGCGTTCCTGACGCCCGGCAAGGAGGCCGCGGAGACTGCGGCATTCGAGAACGCGGCAGCCGCTGAGCATGCCGTGGTGCTGGGCTGGCGTGATGTGCCGGCCGTGCTCGATTCGCTTGGCCCGTCCGCCCGTGCGGCCGCACCCACGTTTCGCCAGGTGTTCGTGGTGGCGGATCAGCTGAGCGACATCGATCTGGATCGCCGGCTGTACCGAGTACGGAAGCGCGCGGAGAACAATGGCGGACCGTTCTTTGCGTCGCTGTCGGCACGCACGCTGACGTACAAGGGCATGCTCACCACGTACCAGCTCGAGCAGGTGTTCCCTGATCTGCTCGATTCGCTGTTCGCGTCGGAACTGGCTCTGGTCCATTCGCGCTTCTCCACCAATACCTTCCCGTCGTGGCCGTTGGCCCAGCCGTTACGCCTCATCGCGCACAACGGCGAGATCAACACGGTGCGCGGAAACCGCAACTGGATCGCGGCACGGGAAGGACGCCTGCACTCTGAGCTGCTCGGAGAGCTGAAGGACCTCATGCCCGTCTGCACGCCCTCGGCGTCGGACACCGCATCGTTTGACGAGGTGCTGGAGTTGCTGCACTTGGCGGGACGCCCGTTGCCGCATGCCGTGCTGATGATGATGCCGGAGGCATGGCAAAACAACGACGAGATGGATGAGTCGCGCCGCGCGTTCTACGAGTACCACTCGGCGCTGATCGAGCCTTGGGACGGCCCCGCGGCGTTGCATTTCACGGACGGCACGCTCATCGGTGCCACGCTGGATCGCAACGGCCTGCGACCGGGGCGGTTCTGGGTGACGGACGACGGCCTCGTGGTGTGCGGATCCGAGGCGGGCCTGCTGGACATCGACCCCGCCACCGTGGTCCGCAAGGGCCGCCTGCAGCCCGGCCGCATGCTCCTGGTCGACACGGCCGCGGGTCGCATCGTCGAGGACGATGAGGTGAAGTCCGCGCTAGCGGCCGAGCACCCCTACGCTCAATGGGTCAGCGACAATGCCGTGAGACTGGCCGAGTTGCCCGACAGGGAGCACGTGACGCACTCGCGCGCCTCGGTCGTGCGCCGACAGCGCACGTTTGGCTACACCGAAGAGGAGCTCAAGATCCTGCTTGAGCCGATGGCGAGGACCGCGGTGGAGCCGATCGGCGCCATGGGCTCCGACACCCCCATCGCGGTGCTCTCGAACCGACCCAAGCTGCTCTTCGACTACTTCACGCAGATCTTCGCGCAAGTCACCAACCCGCCGCTCGATGCGATCCGGGAAGAAATCGTGACCGCCATCGGGGGCGCCATCGGGCCCGAGCCCAACCTGCTCGCCGCGACCCCGGAGCACGCCCGCAAGGTCATCCTCGACTTTCCCGTGATCGACAACGACGAACTCGCCAAGATCATTCACATCGATGCGGACCCCAGCTTGCGTGGCGTGTTCTCGTCGCGCCGCATTCAGGGGCTCTACAACGTGCACGCCGGCGGTGCCGGGCTTGAGGCCCGCCTGGAGGAGATCTTCGTCGAGGTCGACCGTGCGTTGGAGGACGGCGTCAGCTTCTTGATTCTGTCTGACCGCGATTCCGACGCCGACCATGCGCCGATTCCCTCGCTGCTGTTGACCGCCGCGGTGCATCACCACTTGGTGCGACGCCACAACCGGACGCAGCTGTCGCTGGTGGTGGAGGCCGGAGACGTGCGCGAGGTGCACCACGTCGCGCTGCTCGTCGGCTACGGCGTGGGCGCCGTCAACCCATATCTCGCGATGGAGACGGTCGAGGATCTGGTCAGGCGCGGCTACATCACCGACATCACGGCGGAACAGGCCGTCAAGAACCTCATCAAGGCGCTCGGCAAGGGCGTCCTGAAGATCATGTCGAAGATGGGGATTTCGACGATCGCCTCGTACCGCGGGGCTCAGGTATTCGAGGCGATCGGCCTGTCTCGAGAGTTGGTCAACCTGCACTTCGCCGGCACGCCGAGCCAGATCGACGGCGTCGGCCTTGACGTGATCGCGCGAGAAGTCGCCGAACGTCACGCCGATGCCTATCCCGCATCGGGCCAGCGTCCCGCCCACCGGCGCCTCAACTCGGGCGGCGAGTACCAGTGGCGCCGCGATGGCGAGGAGCACCTGTTTGACCCCGAGACGGTGTTCAAACTTCAGCATTCGACCCGCACCCGCCAATACGCGCTGTTCAACGAGTACGCGCAACGCGTCAACAACCAGTCCAAGCGCCACATGACACTGCGCGGGCTCCTCGACTTCACGTCGGATCGTGAGCCCGTTCCCATCGAGGAAGTGGAACACGTGCGCGACATCGTCAAGCGCTTCACCACGGGCGCGATGTCGTTTGGATCGATCTCGCAGGAGGCCCACGAGACTCTTGCGGTCGCCATGAACAGGCTGGGCGGAAAGTCCAACACGGGTGAGGGCGGAGAGTCTCCGGAGAGGTTGTACGACCCCACGCGTCGCAGCGCCATCAAGCAGGTCGCCTCGGGCCGCTTTGGCGTGACCAGCGAGTATCTGGTGAATGCCGACGACCTGCAGATCAAGTTGGCGCAGGGAGCAAAGCCGGGCGAGGGCGGGCAGCTTCCCGGAGCGAAGGTGTACCCGTGGATCGCTGAGACGCGTCACTCCACGCCCGGCGTGGGCCTCATCTCGCCACCGCCCCACCACGACATCTACTCGATCGAAGATCTCAAGCAGTTGATCCACGACCTGAAGAACTCCAACCCCAAGGCGCGCGTGCACACCAAGCTGGTGTCGGAGATCGGCGTGGGAACGATCGCCGCAGGTGTCGCCAAGTGCAAGTCGGACGTGGTGCTCATCTCCGGTTCGGACGGCGGCACCGGTGCGAGCCCGCTCAACTCTCTCAAGCACGCGGGTGCGCCGTGGGAGATCGGCCTGGCCGACACCCAGCAGACGCTCGTGCGCAATGACCTGCGCGACCGCATCGTGGTACAGGTCGACGGCCAGTTGAAGACTGGACGCGATGTGGTCATGGCGATGCTGCTCGGCGCCGAGGAGTTCGGCTTTGCGACCGCCCCTCTGGTGGTCTCCGGCTGCATCATGATGCGCGTGTGTCACAAAGACACCTGCCCGGTCGGCGTCGCCACCCAGAACCCCGAACTGCGTGGCAGGTACACCGGCAAGCCGGAGTTCGTCGAAACGTTCTTCGAGTTCATCGCCCAGCAAGTGCGCGAACTGTTGGCTCGCCTGGGTTTCCGGTCCATCGAGGAGGCGGTGGGTCACGTGGAGATGCTGGACACCCGCGCGGCGATCGACCACTGGAAGGCGCAGGGATTGGATCTTGCGCCCATCCTCGCGGTCCCGCCCGCTGGAGCGAACTTGCACCAGTCGACCGCTCAGGATCACGGCCTCGACAAGGCCCTGGACCTGACACTCATCAAGGAAGCCAAGGCGGCGCTCGACAAGGGCACGCCGGTGCGACTCGCCCACGACGTGCGCAACACGAACCGCACCGTCGGCACGATGCTCGGGTACGAGGTGACCAGTCGCTACCAGGGGCAAGGCCTCCCGGACGACACCATCTGGGTGGACTTTACCGGTTCTGCTGGCCAATCATTTGGGGCGTTCGTTCCCAAGGGCATCACCTTGAGGCTCTTCGGTGACGCCAATGACTATGTGGCAAAGGGGCTGTCTGGCGGCCGCGTCATCGTTCGTCCCGACGCCTCGGCTGCACTCAACGACGCTCTCGACGTGATCGGCGGAAACGTCATCGGGTATGGCGCCACCAGCGGCCAGATCCTGCTGCGCGGCCAGGTGGGCGAACGCTTCCTGGTGCGCAACTCCGGCGCGACCGCTGTGGTGGAAGGCGTGGGCGACCACGGGCTCGAGTACATGACGGGCGGAACCGCCGTGATCCTCGGCCGGACGGGGCGAAACTTCGGTGCGGGAATGTCTGGCGGCACCGCCTACGTGCTGGATCTACGTCCGGAACGAGTCAACAAGGCCGCTCTTGCGTCGGGCGAGTTGACACTCGGCCCGCTCGACCCGGAGGACGTCGTCATCGTCCGTTCGCTGCTGGAGACCCACGTGGCGGAAACGGACTCGCCGCGCGGTCGTGAAGTACTCTCGAACTGGGATGCGTCAAGCGAGCGTTTCACTCGTGTGCTACCCGCCCAGTATGCCCGCGTGCGTGAGGCACTCGCGGAACTCGACGCCAAGGGGCTGGACCTCCAGGCGCCGGGTGCGTGGGAAAACTTCTTGGAGGTGACCGGTGGCTGACCCCCGTGGATTCCTGAACCACCGTGAAAGGGAGCTCCCCAGGAGCCGTCCCGTGCCGGTGAGGCTCATGGACTGGAAGTACGTCAAAGACGAACTCGCCAAAGATCCCGAGGCGCTGAACCGTCAGGCGGGACGGTGCATGGACTGCGGCATCCCGTTCTGCCACCAGGGATGCCCGCTCGGCAACCTCATTCCGGAGTGGAACGACCTTGTCTGGCGCGGCCAATGGGACGACGCCCTGGACCGTCTGCACGCGACCAACAACTTTCCCGAGTTCACGGGACGCATCTGCCCCGCGCCGTGCGAAACGAGTTGCGTACTGGGAATCAACCAGCCCGCAGTGACCATCAAGAACATCGAGGTCTCGATCATCGACGAGGCCTTCGAACGGGGCAGCGTCAAGCCCCTCGAGCCGACGCGTCAGACGGGCAGGACGATCGCCGTGGTGGGCTCCGGACCAGCGGGTTTGGCGGCCGCGCAACAACTCACGCGTGCCGGCCACACTGTGGCGGTCTACGAGAAGGACGACCGCATCGGCGGCCTGATGCGATATGGCGTGCCCGACTTCAAAATGGAGAAGATCCACATCGACCGCCGCGTCGAGCAGATGGAGGCCGAGGGAACCCGGTTCCGGACGTCTATGGAGATTGGCAAAGACATCAAGTGGGACGAACTTCGGGCCCGATTCGATGCCGTGCTGATCTGCACTGGGTCTAGCGTCCCGCGTGATCTGCCGGTTCCTGGGCGACGCTATAGGGGCATCCACTTCGCGATGCCCTACCTCACCCAGAGCAACAAGGTGGCTGCGGGCGACACCGTCGAGCGCCAGATCACCGCTAAGGACAAGCACGTGATCATCATCGGCGGCGGAGACACCGGCTCGGACTGCCTCGGCACCGCGCTTCGCCAGGGTGCCAAGTCGGTCACGACGCTCGCCATCGGCGTGCGACCACCCGACGAGCGCGACCCCAGGTCGCAGCCGTGGCCCACGCACCCGGTGCTGTTCGACGTGTCGAGTTCGCATGAGGAGGGCGGGGAGCGTAAGTTCCTCGCTTCGACCGTCGAGTTTCTGGCCGACGAGGATGAGCATGTCACGACGTTGCGCCTCGCCCGCACCCAGATCATGCCGGACGGCACCCGCGGGCCGGCGCCGGGCACCGAAGAAGAGATCCCGGCAGACCTCGTGCTCATCTCGATGGGCTTTACGGGGCCGCAGCGCGACACGTTGAGCCAACTCGAGCACATCGGCTTCACGCCGCGGGGCACCGTGGCGCGCAACGACCACTTCGCAACCGCCGTTGACGGCGTCTTTGTTGCGGGCGATGCTGGTCGTGGCCAATCACTCGTCGTCTGGGCGATCGCCGAAGGCAGGGCCGCAGCGGCCGCTGTCGACACATACCTCACCGGTGACACCGAGTTGCCGGCACCCGTGACCGCGAGAACGCTCGCGCTGCGGGCCTGAAGATCCCTAGGTTGGAGAACATGCGAAACGCCAAGATTGTCTGCACCATCGGCCCGGCGACGGCCTCGCTGGAGAACATGCGCAAGCTGGTGGATGCGGGTATGGACGTCGCCCGCATCAACCGCTCTCATGGCAGCGCCGAAGAGCACGAGCAGGTTTATCAGAATGTCCGCCGCGCCGCCGAGGATGCTGGCCGCAACGTCGCCGTGCTCGTGGACCTGCAGGGCCCCAAGATCCGCCTGGAGAAGTTCGCCGACGGCCCGCACGACCTCGCGGTGGGCGACGTGTTCACCATTACCACCCGCGACGTGGTGGGCACCAAGGACATCTGCGGCACCACCTTCAAGGGCCTGCCCGGCGACTGCCACGTGGGAGACTCGCTGCTGATCGACGATGGCAAGGTGCGTCTCGAGGTCACCTCGGTGACCGACACCGACGTGGTCACCAGGGTGGTCGTGCCTGGTCCCGTGTCGAACAACAAGGGCATCAACCTTCCCGGCGTGGCCGTGTCGGTCCCCGCTCTGTCCGAGAAGGACGAAGACGACTTGCGCTGGGGCCTCAGGCTCGGCGCGGACTTCATCGCTCTGTCTTTCGTGCGTTCCGCGGCCGACTATGACGATGTGGCCCGGATCATGGCGGAGGAAGGCATCACGTTGCCCGTGATCGCCAAGGTGGAGAAGCCGCAGGCCGTCGAGAACCTTGAAGAGATCGTCGATGCGTTCGACGGAGTCATGGTGGCGCGCGGCGACCTGGGTGTGGAACTCCCGCTCGAAGACGTCCCGCTCGTCCAGAAACAGGCCATCGAACTGTGCCGCTCGCAGGCTAAGCCCGTGATTGTGGCGACGCAGGTGCTCGAGTCGATGACGCATTCGCCGGTTCCGACCCGCGCCGAGACGTCCGACTGTGCGAACGCCATTCTCGATGGCGCCGACGCCGTCATGCTCTCCGGCGAAACCTCGGTGGGCGACTACCCGATCATCACTGTGGAGACGATGGCTCGCATCATCAAGAACACGGAAGAGAAGGGCCGTCACCGCATCGCGCCGTACACATCGATTCCCAAGACCCGTGGTGGCGCCGTGACTCACGCGGCCAAAGAGATCGCGGAGGTGTTGGATGTCAAGTACATCGTCACCTTCACGCAGTCGGGTGACTCTGCACAGCGCATGTCGCGCCTGCGTCCCGAGACGCCGATGATTGCGCTCACTCCCAACCCGAAGACTCAGAAGCGTCTGGCGCTTTCCTGGGGCGTCAGGACGGAGATTGTTCAGAAGGCCGAGAACACCGACGAGATGGTGGGGATCGTCGACACGATGCTGAAGAGGTCCGGTCGCGCCGTCGACGGTGACTACGTCGTCGTCGTGTCGGGAGCGCCCGTGGGCATACCCGGAACGACCAACTCCGTGCTGGTGCACAAGGTGGGTCAGGTCCGCGGCTAGTACCGCATTGTCCAGAGGGGCCCGCCGATTCGGGTCGGCGGGCTTTTCTGCAGGCGCATTGCGGTGCCGACGGTCCTAGAGTGAGGTGAGGGCGTGCGAACGCACGCGACCGGTCGCGACGAAGCGCCGGCGGGAACAGGGGAGTGGTCACCATGACGCGCAACGCGGTCCAACTCATCACATACGCCGATCGGCTCGCTGGGGACGTGCCTGGCCTGGCTCGGCTAATGGCGAGCGAACCGTGGTCCGGCGCGTTTGGCGGGGTTCACGTGCTGCCCTTCTTCACGCCATTCGATGGCGCAGACGCGGGTTTTGACCCCGTCGACCACACGCAGGTTGACCCCAGGTTGGGTAGTTGGGAGGACTTGGGAGCGCTTGGCGCCCAAGGCGACCTGATGGTGGACATCATCGTGAACCACGTGTCCAGTTCCTCCGCCGCGTTTGAGGATTGGTGCGAGCGAGGATCGGCGTCGCCTCACGACGGGATGTTCCTCACCATGTCGACCGTCTTCCCGGACGGGGCGACAGAGGCCGACCTCACCAAGATCTACCGACCTCGGCCGGGATTGCCCTTCACCCCCTATCGGGTGGGCGGCGAGCTCAGGCTGGTGTGGACCACATTCACGCCCCAGCAGATCGACATCGATGTCGCCAGCCCTGTGACGCTGCGTTACCTCGATACGATTCTCGATGCGGTCTCGGCATCCGGGGCCACCATCGTGCGCCTGGACGCGGTGGGTTACGCCGTGAAGACTCCCGGCACGTCGTCATTCATGACCGATGACACCTATGGGTTCATCTCCGATTTCACGGCGAAGGCGCGCGCCAGGGGCCTCGAGGTGCTGGTGGAGGTGCACTCGTACTACCGTCGCCAGATCGAGATCGGCCACGCAGTGGACAGGGTCTACGATTTTGCTTTGCCGCCCCTGGTGCTCCACGCCCTTTACACCGGTGACGCTGCGCCGCTTCACGAGTGGCTCACCATCCGGCCAAATAACGCGGTGACTGTCCTTGACACTCACGATGGCATCGGCGTCATCGATGTGGGCGCGGACCCATCCGCTCCCGACAGCCCGGGGCTGCTGCCTCCGGAGGCGATCGATGCTCTCGTCAAGACCATGCACGCCAAGTCCGGCGGGTCCAGTGCGGCCGCGACCGGCGCCGCCGCATCCAATCTTGACCTCTACCAAGTCAACTGCACGTTCTACGACGCGCTCGGAGCCGACGACCGCGCCTATCTCGCGGCGCGCGCCATTCAGTTCTTTGTGCCCGGTATCCCGCAGGTGTACTACGTGGGAGCCTTGGCGGGCCGAAACGACGTGGAGTTGCTGGGGCGCACCGGCATCGGTCGTGACATCAACCGCCACTACTACGCCCGCCAGGAGATCGCTTCCGATCTGGAACGGCCCGTGGTGGCGGCCCTCATGGCACTGTGCAAGTTCCGGAGTGAATTCCCGGTATTCGATGGCGACCACGTCTTCGGAATGTCCGACGACGGCATGACACTCACTCTGCATTGGAGCGACTGGCGCGACTGGGCCGAGCTCACGGTCTACGTGGGCGAGGCGTCAGCAAGTCTCGCGTGGTCCCATAAGGGTGTCGAGGGCAAGACGGACGACCTGCTGATCGATCCGCCGGTGCTTGTCTAGTGGTAGCGCTCACCGCATCGGCGGCGCACTGGCGACTCAGGGTCGATTCGTCAGTGTGATTCGCGCAGCGCGGCCCAGTCCCGGTCGCCAAGATCAGGGACGGTGCGGTCGTACGGCTCCGCAAACAGGGGCGACGAGATGAGGAAGTCGGCCGTTGCCATGTTCGACGCCATGGGAATGTTCCACACCGCCCCGATGCGTAGCAGTGCCTTGACGTCGGGGTCGTGCGGCTGTGCCTCGAGCGGATCCCAGAAGAAGAAGAGGGTGTCGATGCCGCCCTCCGCGATCTTGGCGCCGATCTGCTGGTCGCCGCCGACGGGGCCAGAGAGAAAGCGGGTGACCTTGAGGCCTAGCTCATACTCGAGCATCGTTCCCGTGGTCCCCGTCGCGTACAGGTGATGCTTGGACAGCGTGCCCTTGTTGAAGCTCGCCCACTCGAGCAGGTCGACCTTCTTGTTGTCATGCGCCACGAGGGCGATGTGACGTTTCGCGTCGTTGGTGCGCTTCGCATCGGTTTGAGCCATGTGCCCAGTATCGCGCCCGCCAGCCAATCGGGCCAAGTATTGTGCGGCCCTCAGGCGAGGTCCCACGCGGGTCTGCTACGTGCCTCCGCGGGTGGAGGCCTCACCCCTGAGTCGTAGAAGCCCGCCACGAGAAGATCATCCGTGGGGCGGTGCCGCCGACACCCCGGCGCTCCTAGTTTTGACGTGTCACAGCGTGAGACACAACGAGGAGAAAGATGATTGAGGCACAAGGGCTGACCAAGCGGTACGGCCCAACCACCGCGGTGGACCACATGTCATTCACCGTTCAACCCGGTCGAGTCGCCGGCTTCCTGGGCCCCAACGGCGCCGGGAAGTCCACCACCATGCGGATGATTGTGGGGCTTGACCGACCCACCGACGGCTCGGTGACCATCAACGGTCGCCACTACGCCGACCACCGCGCCCCCCTCCAAGAGGTGGGCGCACTGCTGGACGCCAAGGCCGTTCACACGGGCCGAAGCGCGCGCAACCACTTTGCGTGCCATGGCAGCCACTCACGGCATCTCCACCAAGCGGGTCGATGAGGTCATCGACATGACTGGACTCGAGTCGGTGGCCGACAAGCGGGTGGGTGGGTTCTCCCTGGGCATGGGTCAGCGATTGGGAATCGCGTCGGCGCTGTTAGGCGATCCGCAGACCTTGATCCTGGACGAGCCGGTCAACGGGCTGGATCCCGAAGGCGTGCTGTGGGTGCGCAATCTGACCAAGTACCGTGCGGACAAGGGTCGCACGGTCTTCTTGTCGTCTCACCCGATGAGCGAGATGGCGCTGGCCGCGGATCACATCATCGTGGTCGGCCGCAGCCGGGTACTCGCCGACGCCCCCGGTGGAAGACGTTGTCGCCGGCGCTCAGGGGTCCAAGGTGCGGGTACGTAGCCCGCGGGCGAACGACCTGGAGGCGATGCTGCGTTGCGCTGGTGCCGCGGTCGTCGCCACCGAACCCGGACTCCTGGAAGTGACCGGCAGCTCACTCGAGGATGCCTACCTGCAACTGACCGCCAACGACGTCGAGTACCACTCGACGCCCGTGGGCGCCGCCCACCCGTCCGGCGCGCAGCCGGTTACCGAAGGAGCATCACGATGACCACCACCGCAACACGCACACCGTTCGTACCGTCGAGTTCCGTCCGTCGCCAGACATTTGGACAGACCGTGCATGCCGAGTGGATCAAGTTTTGGACCGTGCGCTCGACGGCATGGACGCTCATCGCGACCGTCGGTCTCATGGTTGGCATTAGCGCCCTCGCCGCGTGGGGGATCCTCGATCGAGGCGGTCGACGCTGGCGATGGGCCCATGAACACCGCGATGCTGCTCGGCGCGGGCTACCAGGTGGGCCAACTGCCCGTGGCGGTTCTCGGCGTGCTGACGATTGCGGGCGAGTACTCGACGGGAATGATTCGCTCCACACTGGTGGCCGTGGGTCTGCCTCTGTACCTCGTGGCGATCGCGCTCTTCGCGTTCGTCGTGGGTGCGCTCCTTCGACACAGTGCTGCGGCGTTGACCGCAGTGATCGCGTTGCTGCTCGTCATCGAGAACGTGCTCCTGATCATTCCGTTGCGCGCCGTGGAGCTGATTAGCCCGTTCCTGCCGTCCACGGCGGGACGCATGGTGCTCTTCGACAACGAGATGTTGGAGGCCGCCACTCAGATGACGGATGGCGCCCCCGGGAACTCATGGTCCGCACGATCGCCAACCGACGGGCACCGACGAGGTGCTGCCCGGCATCCCACGTATCGGCCGCCACCGCCATCGTATGAGGTAATCCGCGCCCCTGGCTACTGATCCTCCACAGACGGCCGCCCGGGAAATCCCCGCGAGTCGCGCGTGGCGGACGCGCGAGTTCTGGCCGGGTTCGGCGGCAACGCACCTGCTGCATGTGCTCGCAGTTCTGAGCGCTTGCCCGGAGGTCGAGACGCGTCGCTGGTTGCCCGCGCGGGGTGCGGGGACGGGGCTTTTCACGCGTCTCATGAGGCGACCCGACGCGATCTACTCCACCCCTATGTGTCCGGGCTGGACGCGTGAAGGAAAATGCCCTACCTTTGGAGAAAGTCAGCCAGAGTGACATATACCTGGCCTCATGCGCAAGGAGGCGCTATGACTGAATCCGTCGCACCCCACGGTGCGCTCAGTGACCTGCTCCCGGCCTCTGCCGTTGAAGCTCAGGTGGAGGCAACGGATTGGCGGGAGGCGATCAGGGCCTCGGGCGACCTCTTGACCTCGACGGGGTCGGCTACGCCGGCCTACACCGAGCAGATGATCGCGGCGATCGACAAGTTCGGCCCCTACATCGTGATTGCCCCCGGCTTCGCACTCGCACACGCGCAGGCCTCCGAGGATGTCCTCCACACAGGCATGTCCTTCGTCCAGCTTGCCCGCCCGGTGAGTTTCGGTCACAAGACCAACGATCCCGTTCACCTGGTCGTCGGCCTGGCCAGCAAGGACCATGACGCCCACATGGAGGCCCTCCAACAATTGGCGGGCTTTCTGTCCGCCCCAAAAAAAACCGAGCAGCTGAGAAGCGCGGCCGACGCCGACGAGTTGCGAGTACTGCTCGGGCTCGTTCAGGGGTATGAGTAAACAACAGACCGGGCCGACGGCAGCGGCGCGATAGCGGCAAGACAGACGACACACAAAGGAGAAAGCATGAAAGTGATCTGCGTCTGCGGGATGGGTCTAGGAACCTCCATCCTGCTGAAGATGAATACCGACAAGGCAATGAAGCAGCTCGGCATCGACGCCGATGTGGACGCGGCCGACATCGGCACCGCCAAGGGTGCCGCAGGACAGGCCGATTTCGTGCTCACCAGCGCTGAGCTGGCCGAGGAATTGGAGGGGTTGCCGATACCGATCCGGGTCATCAACAACTTCATGGACGTGGACGAGATCTCCGCAGCCATCACCGATGTACTCAACCTCGAACAACTCTAAGAATGGAAGGTAGTTCGTCATGCCAGTAGTAAATTTCCTGGTTAACGAAGTCCTATCGGTGCCCGCCTATCTGGTCGGCATCATCGTGGCAGTAGGACTCATCGCCCTGAACAAGAGCGTGGGGCAAATTGTCGGGGGCGCACTCAAGGCAACCCTCGGTTTCCTCATTCTTGGAGCGGGTGCGGGTGTCGTCGTCAACGCGCTGTCGCCCCTAGGTGAACTGATCCTCGCGGCCACCGGCGCACAGGGCGTCGTGCCGACGAACGAGGCAATCGTCTCGATCGCCGCCGCCCAATTCGGAGCCCAGGTTGCCTGGACGATGATCGGTGGCTTCGCGATCAGCCTGTTGATTGCGCGGTTCACACCCCTCAAGTACGTGTTCCTCACCGGCCACCACATCTTCTTCATGGCCACCATGCTCACCGTGGTGCTGTCGGTGGCGGACCTGAGTAACACCATGATTGTGGTGGTTGGGTCGCTACTGCTGGGCACGATTATGCAGATCATGCCCACGTTCGCCCAGCCGTTCACGCGGCGCGTCACGGGCAACAACACGCTGGCCATGGGGCACTTCGGCTCGCTTGGTTACATCACCGCCGGAGCCATCGGTACTGTGGTCGGCAAGAAGTCGCGTTCCACCGAGGACCTCCACGTGCCCGAAGGGCTCCGCTTCCTGCGTGACTCGATGGTCGCCACGGCGCTTTCGATGGTGATCTTCTACATCGTCTTCACGACCTGGACCTGGATCAAGCTGGGCGACACGGCCGCGTTCGACATCCTGGGCGCCACCAATGGCGGCAACTTCATCATGCTGGGTGTGGCACTGGGTCTGCAGTTCGGTATCGGTGTCTCGATCATCCTCTACGGCGTGCGGACCATCCTGGCTGAACTGGTTCCCGCGTTCGAAGGAATCTCACGCAGGGTCGTTCCCGGTGCCGTCCCGGCGCTCGACGTTCCGATCGTCTTCCCCTTCGCCCCCAATGCGGTGCTTGTCGGCTTCATCGCGTCCTTCGCGGGCGGCCTGCTCTCGTTCGGGCTCCTCGCCTGGATCTTCGGGCCCGTGTTCGGGCTGGCGCTCATCCTGCCGGGCATGGTTCCGCACTTCTTCACCGGCGGTGGCGCTGGCGTATACGGCAACGCGACCGGCGGACGTCGTGGAGCGGTCATCGGAGCGTTTGCCAACGGCGTGCTGATCACCTTCCTTGCGGCGCTGCTGCTCAAGGTGCTGGGCTCGCTCGGCTTCGAGAACACGACGTTCGGTGACGCCGACTTCGGGTGGTTCGGCATCGTCGTCGGCAACGTCGTCAAGCTGGGCGCGATCGGCGGGCTGGTCGGGCTCGCAGTACTGATCGTGGTCCTCCTGTTCGGCGCCAGCCGGTACCAGCAGCGACTCGTCAACGTCGAATGGAAGCCGGGTCTGGAACACTCCGAGTGGGTCGCCGAGGAGGAGGCCGCAGAAAAGGCCGCCATCGCGGAAGAGGCTGCACGCAAGAAGGCCGCTGCCACTGGGGGCGAGACCTCCTAGCAGTATCCTCGACGCCGCAGGTACTCCACCTCCAAGGAGCACCTGCGGCGTCGCTCACTCCCCACATCTGATCACCGCTACTTCATGTCCCGCGAAGGACTGACTATGACCACCCCGCTTGAGTGGAACGACATCGATCGAAGGGCCGTCGACACCGCGCGCATCCTTGCAGCCGACGCGGTGGAGAAGGCCGGTAACGGACACCCGGGAACGGCGATCTCCTTGGCGCCGCTGGCCTACCTGCTCTACCAGAAGGTGATGACCGGCGATCCCTCCGATCCGCAGTGGATCGGTCGCGACCGGTTCGTGCTGTCCGCCGGTCATACGTCCTTGACCCTGTACACCCAGTTGTTCTTGGCCGGGTACGGCTTGGAAGTGGCCGACATCGCGGGGACGCGCGCGGAGGGCTCCCTGACGCCCGCGCATCCGGAATACGGGCACACGGCGGGTGTCGAGTGCACCACCGGCCCACTGGGAGCGGGCGTGGCGAACGCGGTCGGCTTCGCGATGGCGGCCCGCCGCGAGCGCGCACTGCTGGATCCGGACGCCCCACAGGGTTCCTCGGTGTTCGACCGGACGGTGTACTGCCTCGCCGGGGACGGCTGCATGCAGGAAGGGGTCGCCTCGGAGGCATCGTCGCTGGCGGGAGCTCAGAAGCTCGGCAACCTGATCCTGATCTACGACGACAACCGGATCACGATCGAGGGCGGGACACAGATCTCCTTCACCGAGGACGTGATGGCCCGCTACGCCGCCTACGGCTGGGACGTGCACCACGTGGACTGGACCAACGGCAGCACCGAGTACGCCGAGGACATGGAGGCCCTGTACGCCGCCCTGGAAGCGGCGAAGGGGGTGACGGATCGTCCCTCGTTCATCAGGCTGAGCACGATGATCGGCTGGCCCCTGCCGACCATGGCGGGCCACCACGCGGTGCATGGAGCGGCGCTGGGGCACGAGGAGATCGCTCGGCTGAAGGTTGCGCGGGGCTTTGACCCGGAGCGGTCGTTTCAGGTGGACCCCGAGGTGCTGGAGCACACCCGTCGCAACGCGGCGAACCGCGCCACGGCTGCGCGAGAGCAGTGGCAGGCCCGGTTCGAGGCGTGGCGAGACTCGCACCCCGACAGGGCGCTGCTGTTCGATCGGCTGGTGACCGGCACGCTGCCCGCGGGACTCGCCGAGGCTTTGCCGACCTTCCCCGTCGGGACGATGGCGACCCGTGCGGCCTCGGGTGCGGTGCTGACCGCCCTCGCCCACGTCATGCCGGAGCTGTGGGGCGGCTCCGCAGATCTTGGCGCGTCGAACAACACCACCATGAAGGGACAGCCGTCCTTCCTTCCGCCGGAGCAGTCGAACGACGATTTTGTCGGTGACTACAACGGTCGGGTCCTCCACTTTGGGGTCCGGGAGCACGCGATGGGCAACATCCTCAACGGGATCGCCATCTCGGGGCTGACCCGCGCCTACGGGGGCACGTACCTGGTGTTCTCCGACTACATGCGCGCTGCGGTCCGATTGGCCGCCCTGCAGCAGACGCCGAGCATCTTCGTCTGGACCCACGACAGCGTCGCTGTCGGAGAGGACGGTCCCACCCATCAACCGGTCGAACAGATCGCCTCACTCCGGCTGATCCCAGGGCTTGACGTGATCCGGCCCATGGACGCCAACGAGACGGCCCAGGCATGGGTCCAGGCGTTGCTTCACCACGACCGGCCCAGCGCGATCATCCTGTCGCGGCAGGCACTCCCGACGGTGGACCGCGGTCCCGGCGCCTGCGCCCCGGCCGAGCACCTGGCGCAGGGCGGGTACACGCTACTCGAGGCATCGACGGGTGAACCCAAAGTGGTCTTGATCGGCACCGGTTCGGAGGTGAGCATTGCCCTAGACGCCCGCGACCTGCTGGAGGCCGAGGGCGTCCCAACCCGCGTGGTCTCGATGCCCTGCCAAGAGTGGTTCGACAGCCAACCCCACGCGTACCGGGCCTCCGTCTTGCCCTCCGGCACCGCGAGGGTCGCCGTCGAGGCCGGGGTCGGGAAGGGCTGGCGGGACTACGTCGGCGACACCGGTGAAATCGTCTCGGTGGATCACTTCGGAGAGTCCGCGGCTGGCCCCCGACTGTTCGCCAAGTACGGGCTGACTGCGGTCAACGTTGCCGACCGGGCCAAGGTCGCCCTCGCCCGACAGCGTTGACACGTCCCGTGAGCCGACGTCGGGTCGGCGACTCGATAGGCGCCACCATCGCGTCAGCGAAGAGGCGTCCGGGATCCGACTCCGCCCATGCTCACGTCTCCAGGTGCCCCGAGTGGGATTCGAACCCACACTGGTACGGGTTTGAGCCGTATGCCTCTGCCGGTTGGGCTATCGGGGCGCGCCCACTAGGCTAGCGCCTGTGAACGAGAGTATTGAACCAGCGCAAACAGGTCCCGCCAAGCGTCGCGCCATCGTCGCTGAAGACGAGGCACTCATTCGGATGGATATCGTCGAGACGCTCCGTGAGGGCGGCTACGACGTTGTAGGCGAAGCCTCGAACGGCGAGGAATGCGTGGGCCTCGCCCGCGAACTCAAGCCAGACGTGGTGGTGATGGACGTGAAGATGCCCGTCATGGACGGCATCACCGCGGCCGAGCACATTGCCAAGGAACGGCTTGCGCCCGTCGTCCTGTTGACGGCATTCTCGCAGACCGAACTGGTGGAGCGTGCGCGTGACGCGGGCGCGATGGCATACGTGGTGAAGCCTTTCACCCCAGCGGACCTGCTGCCGGCGGTGGAGATCGCGGCTTCACGCTTCATGGAGTTCAGGGCTCTTGAGAACGAGATCGCCGACATCAATGAGCGCATGGAGACACGTAAGCGCGTCGAGCGTGCGAAGGGGCTGTTGATGGAGAAGATGCAGCTGAACGAGCCCGAGGCATTTCGCTGGATTCAGAAGACGTCGATGGACCGTCGCCTGACGATGCGCGAGGTGGCGGAGGCCGTCATCGATCAGATGGGCGGCAAGTAGTCCTTCGCGTCATCGTTCCTGGTAGGCGCGACCGCACGTGACCAGGGACCCGTGACCAAGGTCACGAAATCGTGACCCTAGCGACCCATGGACGTAATTTCCCGCCGGTACCGTGAAGGCAACTGCCAGCGAGGACCGTCCTCGCGGTGGATCCGGTGGGCGCGTCCCGCCGAACCTTGATGGAGGGAAAGACATGGCACGATGGAACACCATCGCACGAGGCACCGCTGTAGCGGCTGTCGCGTCCCTTGCCCTGGCGGCTTGCTCGTCCGGTGGAGGTGAGACGGCTACAAGTTCTTCGTCCGGCGGCGGCGGCGAAGACGTTGCGCCCCTGAAGATCGGCACATTGCTTCCGCTGACCGGCTCGCTCGCCTTCCTCGGCCCGCCCGAAGTCGCTGGTGTTCAGTTGGCTGCTGACGAAATCAACGCGGCCGGCGGCATCTTCGGCGCCGACGTCGTGATCAACAACCAGGACTCCTCGGACACCGACAACCCGCAGATCGCCGCGCAGTCGGTTTCCGCGATGGTCGCTGACAACGTGGCCGCGATCGTCGGTGCAGCATCGTCTTCGGTGTCGCTCAACGTGGTGGATGACGTGGCGAACGCCGGAATCGTCCAGATTTCGCCCGCCAACACCTCGACCGCGCTGTCCGGCTACTCGCCGTTCTACTTCCGCACCGCTCCGCCGGACACCGTTCAGGGTTCGGCGCTCGGAAACCTGATCGTGGCTGACGGCATCAAGAAGCTCGGCATCCTGCTGTTCGCCGACGACTACGCCACGTCGCTGCGTGACGTGGTCCAGGGTGTCGTTGAGGAAAACGGCGGCGAGATCACCTACGGCAAGGCCGGAGACGAGTTCCAGACCGACGCCTCGAACTTCGAGTCGATCGTTCAGGACGTGCTCGCGACCAACCCTGAAGGCATCCTCGTGATCGCCTTCGACCAGACCAAGAACATCGTTCCTGCGCTGGTGGGAGCGGGTTACCCGGCCGACAAGTTGTACTTCACGGACGGCAACACTGCGGACTACTCGGCCGACTTCGACGCAGGCGTGATGACCGGGGCAAAGGGCACCATTCCTGGCGCCAACGCACCGGACGACTTCAAGGCTCGCCTTGATGACACCAACGGCGGCAAGCTCGACTCTTACGCCTACGGTGCCGAGTCCTACGACGCCGCAATGCTGGTTGCCCTGGCTGCCCTCAAGGGCAATGGTTCGGACGGCCAGACTGTTCGCGACAACCTGGCGGCGGTTTCCGGCGCAGACGGTGGCACCGAGTGCACCGGCTGGGTGGAATGCTCCGACCTGATCCTGGCCGGCGAAGACATTATCTACCAGGCGGTCTCGGGTGTGGGTCCGTTCAACGCGGACAACGACCCGTCCAGCGCCTACGTGGGCGTGTACGTGTTCGACGACGCGAACGTCCCGCAGTGGACCGAAGCGGTGTACGGCGAGGTCTAAGCCTCACACGCACGAGCGAAGGGCCCCGGCTTCGGCCGGGGCCCTTCTGCGTGCCCGGACCGCGCACGGTGTGCGGTAGAGGTGCGCACACGAGAAAGGGCCCCGGCTCGCAAGCCAGGGCCCTTTCTCGGGACTGTTTACGCGCCCAGCGTGCCCAGGTACAGTTCGATGACCTTGGGGTCCTTCAGCAGCTCCTGGCCGGTCGCGGTGTACGCGGACGTGCCCTGGTCCATGACGTAGCCGCGGTCGCAGATCTGCAGGCAACGGCGGGCGTTCTGTTCCACCATGATGACCGTGACACCGGTCCGGTTGATCTCGCGTGTGCGCACAAAGGTCTCGTCCTGGAGGACGGGGGACAGGCCGGCGGAAGGCTCGTCGAGAAGCAGCACCTGCGGGTCCATCATGAGCGCACGTGCCATGGCCACCATCTGCCGCTCACCGCCCGAGAGCGATCCGGCACGCTGGCTACGACGATCCCCCAGGGTGGGGAAGAGCTCGACCACTCGATCGAATTGCTGGGGGAACTTCTTGTGGGCCTGGTAGGCCCCCATCTCGAGGTTCTCCTTGATAGTGAGCGAGGGGAACACGTTGTCGTTCTGTGGAACGAAGCCCACGCCCAGGTGAACGAGCTCGTCTGCCCGTTTGCCGGTGATGACCTGACCTTCGAGTGTCACCGTGCCCTCGCGGATCGGCACCAGACCGAACAGTGCCTTGAGGAAGGTGGACTTTCCGGCGCCGTTGGGGCCGATGACTCCGATCAACTCGCCTTGCTTCACCGTCATTGAACAGCCGTTGAGGATGTCCACGCCGGGAAGATACCCGGCAATGATCTCGTCGGCCTGGAGAATGGTGGGCGCATCGGTCATGAGCTGGACTCCTCGGACAGGTCGGTGTCGTGGTGGACACCCAGGTAGGCCTCCTGCACTTCTGGGTTGAGCATCACGGTGTCGGGCGGACCTTCGGCGATGATCCGGCCCTCCGCCATGACCACCACCCAGTCGGAGATCCGCCTGACCATGTGCATGTCGTGTTCGACGAACAACACGGAGACGCCCTCGTTCTTCAACTTCACGATGTGATCGAGCAGTGACTCCGTCAGAGCGGGGTTTACGCCCGCCATCGGCTCGTCGAGCATGACCATCTCAGGTTCGGACATGAGAGCGCGAGCCATCTCGAGCAACTTGCGCTGGCCGCCTGACAGCGAACCCGCGAAGTCGTCCTTCTTCTCGTACAACTTGAAGCGGTGGAGGAGGTCGTGTGCTCGTTCGGTGATGTCGGCCTCCCGCTGACGCCACAGCGACGGTACAAACGCGGCGAAGATGTTCTCGCCGCGCTGATCGGCCGCACCCAGCCGCATGTTCTCGATGACGGTCATGCGGTTGAGCGCCTTTGTCAATTGAAAGGTCCTCACCTTGCCGGCCCTGGCAACCTTGGCGGGCGAGACGCCCTTCATGGACTTGCCGTTGAAGAGCCACTCACCCTTTTGGGGCTTGTCAAAGCCGGTCAGGAGGTTGAAGAAGGTGGACTTTCCGGCGCCGTTGGGACCGATGAGGGCCGTGATGGCGTGACGCTGGACCTCGAAGTGGTCCACATCGACCGCCGTCAGCCCGCCGAAGCGACGTTGGACGTGATCCGCAATGATGATCGGATCTTCTTTGTGCGCTCCGGGTTCCGAAGGGACGTGAGCGAACGGGTTCTTGTCAGTCATTGAAGGCCAACTCCCTCTTGTCGCCGAGCACTCCTTGTGGTCTGAAGATCACCAGGAGCATGAGCGTGACTCCCACCAGCAGGAGTGAGAAGGGTTGGAGCTGTTCCTGCGACAGCACAGTGTCGGGAATCCACATGGCCGCCAGGCCCTTGATCAGGACGAGCGCGCACCAGAACAGGATGGAACCGAGCACGGGCCCGAAGATCGTGGCTGCGCCTCCAAGGAGCAATAACGTCCATATCCAGAAGGTAGTGGGGCGTCCCATCGAATCTGGTTGCACCGACGCTCCTAGGGACCAGATCACGCCGGCAATGGCTCCCACCGCGCCACCAATGACCAGCGCCTGCATCTTGTACGAGTAGACGTCCTTCCCGAGCGATCGCACGGCGTCTTCGTCCTCCCGGATTCCCTTGAGGACGCGCCCCCATGGCGACCGGGACAGCCGCGCGAAGATGAGGATGAAGATGGCGACAATCACCCAGGCAACGAGGATGAGCCACCAACTTGTGGACCGGGTGCCGTGGAAGGCGAATGGCCCCACGTCCACCATGCGGTCGGGGAACGGCGAAAGATCCTCGAAGGGGCCCTTAAACTCATTGCCGCGAATACCGGTAGATGCGCCGGTGAGACTATTGAAGTTCTGCGAACGCCCCAGGTATCGCACCATTTCGGCGGCCGCAATGGTGACGATCGCGAGGTAGTCGCCGCGCAGCTTCAGGGTTGGCCAGCCAAGAATCAGGCCGAAGACCATGGACACGGCGAGGGCCACGATGACCGCAAGCCAGATGGGTCCGCCTTCGCGGACGGTGATCGCGAATCCGTACATGCCCAGCAGCATGAAGCCCGCTTGACCCATGTTCAGCAGGCCGGTAAGTCCAAAGTGAAAATTGAGGCCGACGGCCGCGAGGGCGAATGCCGCGGTGGTGGGGGTGAATGCCTCACGCACCACGTCAACGAGAAGGTCTCCCATGGTCTAGCCCACCCTTTCCGCTCGCCCAAGAATTCCTTGTGGTCTCACAAGGAGCACGATGATGAGGATTCCGAGCGCTGTGGCGTACTTGAGGTCTGGACCGAGCCACAGCGTGGAGGTCTCCACGACGACTCCGATCACGAGTGATCCCGCGAGGGCGCCATAAGGCTGGCCGAGTCCGCCAAGTGTCACCGCCGCGAACATCAGCAGCAACAGTTTGGCGCCCACGTCGAACTTGGTGCCGCTGTCGTACAGGGCCATCAGGATGCCGCCGAGAGCGGCCAGGCTGACCGCCATGATCCACACCAGCCGAATGATCGAATCGACCTTGATGCCGGACGCGGCCGCGAGTGACGGGTTGTCTGATACCGCTCGAGTCGCTCGGCCGAGCCGAGTGCGCTGCAGGAAGAGGGCGACGCTAATGAGGACCACGGTAGCGATTGCGATGGACATCAACGTGATGTTGCCGATCTGAATGGGCCCTACTTGGTGGCGCACCTCGATGGCCTTACTCAGGCGGAGCCGGTCGGGGCCGATCCACCACTGGAGGAAGTTCAGCAGCGCGAGCGAGAGGCCGATCGACACGATCATCTGCTGAACGACGCCGACGCCGCGCTTGCGGAGTTTGCCCCACAGGAACTTGTCCTGGATCCAGCCGGTACCGCCTGCGATCACGATCGCCGCGATGGCGGCCCACCACAGCGGCCATCCAATGACGAACTCCCAGGGGGTCAAGGGGATGCTCACGGGTTGATCCGTTGCGAAGAAGTACGCCACCATGGCGCCGAGCGAGACCTGCTCTCCGTGCGCGAAGTTGCTGAGGCCCGTAGTTCCGTAGATGAGCGACAGGCCGACAGACGCGAGCGCCAGCAACAAGCCAAACACGACGCCGTTGAACACGTTTTGGAGGACTCGGGATTGGGCGTCCGATTCCGCGGTCTGCTCTGGGGTGGCCACTTCGGTCACGGCGATTGAGTCCGCGATGGCGGCGGAGCCCAACGCGGGGGCGTGGTTGGCGGTGTCGGTGGTGACGATGCTGGTCAAGCTTGCGGACTGCGATGTCGCAGCCGTGGATTGGGCCGATAACAGCCACGTCACCGCGGCCGCTGCAACAAGGAACACGACGAGTGCGCGCACCATTGCGCGGGTGCCAAGTGATCTCTTCACTGGTGTCCTCCCCAGGTGGTTGCGCAACAATGTACACACGTCATGTTTCGGCTATGTAGCCAAGCCTTCGCGAAGGAAGCACGTGAGGCGAGCAGTTGCGACACGCTCTCGGCGTTCGTCGAGAATGGCGATCTCGTAGCTCGCGACGCTTCTTCCCAGGCGCAGTGCGGTGGCTTCTGCACGAACGAAACCGCTGCTAACCGCCCGGTGATGGGTGATGCTGAGGTCCACTCCGACGGCTATCCGCCCGGGGCCAGCGTGGACGGCCGCTGCAAGCGATGCGATCGTCTCGGCCAAAGCTGCCGACGCGCCGCCGTGCAACAATCCGTACGGTTGCGTGTTGCCCTCGACCGGCATCGTCGCCGCCCCGCCTTCCGCAGACACCTGGATGATGGTCATGTGGAGGCGGTCGATGAGCCCGCCGAGGTCGGCATAGCCTGCCGCTGCGCTGTCGGTCATAGGGGATAGGTTGGCACCTGTGAGCGATTCAGCCAAGGACAGACTTCTGCTCGTCGACGGACTGTCGATGGCTTTCCGCGCTTTCTTCGCACTGCCCGTCGAGAATTTTGCGACGTCGACGGGCACGCCCACCAACGCGGTCTATGGATTCACCGCGATGCTCGCAACCCTGCTCAGCGACCGCAAGCCGACGCACGCGGCGGTGGCGTTTGACCTGCCTGGTGGGACGTTTCGCACGCGCCGCCTGCCGTCGTACAAGGGCACCCGGGACGAGACGCCCCCGGACCTGGAGCCGCAGGTTCCCCTGATGCGTGAGGTGCTTGATGCGCTCGGGGTGGTTGCCCTCGACAAGCCGGACTACGAGGCCGATGACCTGCTCGCGACCTACGCCCGCATGGGGCGTGAGGCTGGCATGGAGGTGCTCGTGGTGTCCGGAGACCGCGACACAATTCAACTGGTCACCGACGACGTCACGCTGTTGTACCCCCGGAAGGGCGTGAGCGACCTTGTCGAGTTCACCCCCGCCTCCGTCGAAGCGAAGTACGCCGTGCCACCGCACCGCTACCCGGAGCTGGCGGCGCTCGTCGGCGAGACGTCGGACAACCTTCCGGGCGTGCCCGGCGTCGGCCCCAAAACTGCCGCGAAGTGGATTACCGCGTATGGCGGTCTGGACGGGATTCTCGCGTCGGCGGACGATGTGCCGGGCAAGGCGGGGGAGAGCCTGCGCGCCAACGTCGAACGGGTGAAACTGAACCGCGAACTCAACCACTTGCTCACTGATCTCGACGTCGATCGGACTCTTGAGGACCTCCGACTGAAGGGCGCCGACGCCGCAGCGGTGCATCGGGTGTGCGACACCCTGCAGTTCCGTGGCTTGCGGTCACGATTGCTGGCCTTCGCGTCCGCCGACGCCGCGGAAGGGGATGCTGCACAGGAGACGCAGGCAGAGGTTCGTGTGCACGCTCCCGCGCACGTGCGAGACGTCGTCGCCCTCACCGGAGAGGTGGCACTGCACCTGTGGGGAGCGACCGACGACGCCTGGGCGCTGGGTGTCGCGACAGCGTCGGACGCGTGGGGACTGGACCTTGGCTCTCTGGGAGAGTCCGATGACGCGGCGCTGGCGAACTGGTTGGTGGATTCTTCGGTGCCGAAGGTCTTCCACGGCGCCAAGACGGCCCTGCACGCCCTCGCGGCACGTGGATTCACGGTCAAGGGTCTGCGCGACGACACGCAACTGGCCGCGTATCTGGCCAACCCCGCGCAGGGCCGCCTTGAGTTGGCGGACGTCGCGGAACGGTTCCTGGGGGTGCGCCCGGAGGGGGCGGCCTCGGGGCAGTTGGACCTCGGACTGGGTTCATCCGAGGTCGAGGAGGCCGCCAGGCAGGCGTTCCTGGTGGCGCGGTTGGCGCCCGTGCTGCGCGACGACATTGCACAGCGCAACATGATGGACCTCTATCGCGACATGGAGGTGCCGCTGGTCGAGGCGCTGTGGCGCATGGAGTCCGCTGGGGTCGCCGTTGACGCCCGCCACCTTGAGGAGTTGTCCGCCGCCGCAATGAAGCGTGCCGCGGCCGCAGCGGACCTTGCCTACGCGGCGATCGGCACGCAGGTGAATCTCGGCTCGCCCAAGCAACTGCAAGAGGTGTTGTTCGATCAGCTCGGCATGCCCAAGACCAAGAAGATCAAGACGGGCTACACCACGGACGCGGCATCCCTAGCCGACCTCTACGAGAAGCACCCGCACCCGTTCCTGGAGGCGTTGCTCGCGCATCGCGACGCCACCAAGCTGGCGCAAATCATCCAAACCTTGCGCGAATCGGTGCGCGCGGACGGTCGCATCCACACGACGTTCTCCCAGACCGTGGCCTCCACGGGGAGGCTGTCTTCTCGCGATCCCAACCTGCAGAACATTCCCATCCGCACTGACGAGGGACACCGCATTCGCGAGGCGTTCGTCGTGGGCGAGGGATACGAGACGCTCGTCACCGCCGACTACAGCCAGATCGAGATGCGGATCATGGCGCACCTCAGCGGCGACCAGGCGTTGATCGACGCCTTCAAGGCGGGAGAGGATCTGCACCGCTTTGTGGGCTCGCGGGTCTTTGGGGTTCCGCCCGAGGGCGTCACGCCCGAGATGAGATCCCAGATTAAGGCAATGTCGTACGGGCTCGCCTATGGCCTGTCATCGTTTGGCCTCGCGCGGCAACTCGGACTCGCGGTGGGCGAGGCGCAGGCCCTCATGGACGACTACTTCGCACGGTTCGGCGCGGTGCGGTCGTATCTCACGGGCGTCGTCAAGCAGGCGACGGCAGACGGCTACACCGAAACGATTTTTGGGCGGCGTCGTTACTTGCCGGATCTGTCCTCGACCAACCGGCAGCGCCGCGACATCGCCGAACGGATGGCACTCAACGCGCCCATCCAGGGCAGCGCCGCGGATCTCATCAAGCGGGCCATGCTCGCGGTCGACGCCCGGCTTGCAGCCGAGGGCCTGTCGTCTCGGCAGATCCTGCAGGTGCATGACGAACTGGTGGTCGAGGCCGCGCCCGGTGAGGCGGACGCCGTCGAGGCAATTCTTCGGGAGGAAATGGCGGGCGCCGGGGCCCTGTCACTGCCATTGGACGTCAACGTGGGACGTGGGACCAATTGGCGGGTCGCTGGCCACTGACACCCGTTAGTGTGGCTCTATGCGCATCGGAATTCTTACCGGCGGCGGCGACTGTCCCGGCCTCAACGCAGCGATTCGCGCTGTCGTGAAGCGGGGCACGTCTGAGCACGGGTGCTCCATTGTGGGCTTCCGCAATGGCTGGAGAGGCGTGATTGACGGCGACGCCCACCCCCTCACGCGGGACGACGTCTCCGGGATTCTTGTGGTTGGCGGCACCATGCTCGGCACCGCCCGCTGTCACCCGCACAAGGTGGACGGCGGTATGGACGCCGTGCGCGAGACCGTCGCCAACGAGAAGCTTGACGGACTGATCTGCATCGGCGGCGACGGCACCCTCAAGGCCGCTGGCGAGGTGGTTCGGGCCACGGGTATTCCCGTGATCGGCATCCCCAAGACGATCGACAACGACGTCGTGGGCACCGATACGTCGATCGGTTTCGACACCGCCGTGACTGTCGCGACCGAAGCGATAGACCGGTTGCACTCCACAGCCGAGTCACACAACCGCGTGATGGTGGTCGAACTGATGGGACGACACTCCGGTTGGATTGCCGTGACCGCAGGCATGGCCGGAGGCGCGGACATCATTCTCGCGCCCGAAGAGCCGTTCGACATTGAGAGCATCGCCAAGCGGATTCGCCACCGTCACCGCTACAAGAACTTCTCCATTGTCGCCGTCGCCGAAGGCGCCGTCCCGGCCGAAGGCACGCACTGGAACGGCAGCGCCACGATCGACGAAAGTGGCAATCCGATCGCGGGTTCCGTCGGCCACGAGGTCACCAAGGCCATTGAGGAACTCACGGGTTTCCCGACGCGGCTCACCGTCCTGGGCTACACGCAGCGGGGCGGCATTCCCACGGCGGCGGACCGGCTGCTCGGCACCAGGTTCGGCATCGCGGCCATCGACGCCATCGTCGCGGGAGAGTCGGGCAAGTTCACGGCGCTGCAGGGCGAGCACATCGTGCTCGAAGACTTCAGCACGATGATGGGCAAGACCAAGTGGGTTCCCAAGGAGTTGCTTGAGGCCGCCCGCGGGCTGTAGCGAACAGCTGAGGATCGTTGCCGAATCGTGTCCCGGTAGCAGGCATGCTCGTTTGTGCGGGTGATGGCCTGGAGGTAGTCTTTGGGGTGGCCGTGTGCGCCCTGCGTTCTGGCCTGCCCATCTATCAATGATTCACAGACCTCCGGAGTCACTCCCTCTATGTCCGTATCCACCCCCGAGACCACCCAGATCGCCGTCAATGACATCGGCTCGAGCGAAGACTTCCTCGCCGCTGTAGACGCGACTATCAAGAACTTCGACGACGGCGACCTGGTTCAAGGCGTCATCGTCAAGGTCGACCGTGACGAGGTCCTCCTCGACATCGGCTACAAGACCGAAGGCGTGATTCCCGCCCGCGAACTTTCCATCCGTCATGATGCCGATCCTGACGAGGTCGTTAACGTCGGTGACACCGTCGAGGCCCTTGTTCTCACCAAGGAGGACAAGGAAGGCCGCCTCATCCTTTCGAAGAAGCGCGCCCAGTATGAGCGGGCGTGGGGCTCGATCGAGAAGATCAAGGAAGACGACGGAGTCGTCACCGGTTCGGTCATCGAGGTCGTCAAGGGTGGTCTCATCGTAGACATCGGCCTGCGGGGCTTCCTGCCCGCATCGCTCGTGGAGATGCGCCGTGTGCGTGACCTCGGCCCGTACATCGGGCAGCAGATCGAGGCCAAGATCATTGAGCTCGACAAGAACCGCAACAACGTGGTGCTGTCGCGTCGCGCCTTCCTGGAGCAGACCCAGTCCGAGGTGCGGTCGTCGTTCCTCACGGCACTCGCCTCCGGCCAGGTCCGCAAGGGCGTCGTCTCGTCGATCGTCAACTTCGGTGCCTTCGTGGACCTCGGCGGCGTCGACGGCCTCGTGCACGTCTCGGAACTGTCGTGGAAGCACATCGACCACCCGAACGAGGTAGTGTCGGTGGGTCAGGAAGTCGAGGTCGAGGTTCTCGACATCGACATGGACCGCGAGCGCGTCTCGCTGTCGCTCAAGGCGACGCAGGAGGACCCGTGGGCCGTGTACGCACGTACCCACGCGATCGGCCAGATCGTTCCCGGCAAGGTCACCAAGCTTGTTCCGTTCGGCGCTTTTGTGCGGGTCTATGACGGCATCGAGGGCCTCGTGCACATCTCGGAATTGGCCGTGCGCCACGTCGAGCTTCCCGAGCAGGTCGTTCAGGCCGACGAAGAGGTGTTCGTCAAAATCATTGACATCGACCTCGAGCGTCGCCGCATCTCGCTGTCCATCAAGCAGGCCAATGAGGGTGTCGACCCTGCGGGCGAGGACTTCGACCCCGCCTTGTATGGCATGACCGCCGAGTATGACGAGGCTGGCAACTACAAGTATCCGGAGGGCTTCGACGCCGAGACGCAGGAATGGCAAGAAGGCTTTGACACTCAGCGTGAAGCGTGGGAGGCCGAGTACGCCAAGGCGCACGAGCGCTGGGAGGCTCACAAGGCATTCGTGGCCAAGCACGACGCTCAGGCCGCGGAGGCCGAGGTTGCCGAGCCCGTTGCTCCCCGCAAGCGTGGCCGTGGCGATGAGAGCGGCGGAGCAACGTCGTACTCCTCGCAGGAGGAGGAGCCCTCGGACGCCGGCACGCTGGCTTCCGACGAGCGCCTCGCCGCGCTGCGCGAGAAGTTGACGGGCAACTAGACACCGTCGTGCGATCGAAGGGCCCCGACCACACGGTCGGGGCCCTTCGTCCTGAGGGAACCATTGCTGTGGCGCCTTGCGTGCGGCGATGTTCCGTGACAGCCTTTGCGGGTGCTGCGCATCGGGTTGACGGGCGGAATCGGCGCCGGTAAATCCACGGCGGCCGCGCGATTTGGCGAACTCGGGGCCCGGGTCATCGATCACGACATCCTGGCGCGGCGCGTCGTGGAGCCCGGCTCCGCGGCCCTCGCGGACATCGTCGGTGAATTCGGGGATCGGGTGGTGAAAGGCGGTCTCCTCGACAGGGCGTCACTGGCCGCCATCGTGTTTGCCGATGACCATGCGCGCGTCCGACTCGAAGAGATCATCCACCCCTACGTGCGCGCCGCCGCGAGCGCAGCGGACCGACAGGCACGCGGCGAGGGCGTGGGCGTGGTGGTTCACGACATTCCGCTACTCGTCGAGACGGGCCAGGGAGGCGATTTCGACCTCGTGGTGTGCGTGACGGCTCCGCTGAGCACCCGTATCGCCCGGCTTCAACAGGCGCGCGGGCTCACCCGCGAGCAGGCGATGGGCCGCGCTCTGGCACAGGCTTCTGATGAGGAGCGCGCGGCCGTGTGCGACGTAGAACTCGACGGTTCGGGGACGGTCGAGCAGGTGCGCGCGCAAGTGGACCAGTTCTGGTCCACCCATCTGCCCTGACCGAATCGCGTGTCTGATCCCGGCGTTACCGTTGAGCCATGACCTCCGACTTGCGCCGCGCCGAAAACCCCTTCGAGGTCATTTCGGAGTACAAGCCGTCCGGCGACCAGCCCGCGGCAATCGAGGAGCTTGCGCGGCGGATTCAAGCTGGTGAGCCGGACGTGGTGCTCCTTGGCGCCACCGGCACCGGAAAGTCGGCGACCACCGCATGGCTGATCGAGCGACTCCAACGACCCACCCTGGTGATGGCTCACAACAAGACGCTCGCGGCTCAGCTGGCGAATGAGTTCCGGGATCTCATGCCGAAGAACGCGGTCGAGTACTTCGTCAGTTACTACGACTACTACCAGCCCGAGGCGTACGTGCCGCAGACGGACACCTTCATCGAGAAGGACTCCTCCATCAACGAGGAGGTGGAGCGTTTACGATACTCCGCGACCAATTCTCTGTTGACCCGCCGCGATGTGGTGGTGGTGTCCTCGGTGTCGTGCATCTACGGCCTCGGCACTCCCGAGGAGTACATCCAGGGGATGGTCAGCCTGCACGTGGGCGACGTGGTGCCACGCGACGCACTGCTGCGGGAGTTTGTGCAGATGCAGTATGCGCGCAACGACTTGGCCTTCACCCGCGGGACGTTCCGCGTGCGTGGCGACACCGTTGAGATCATTCCGGTCTACGAGGAGCTTGCGATTCGCATCGAGATGTTTGGCGACGAGGTGGAGGCGCTGTACACCCTGCATCCCCTCACCGGCCAGGTGGTCGCGCGTCGCGAACAGGTGCACATCTTCCCCGCATCGCACTACGTGGCGAGCGAGCAGCGCATGAACAGGGCCATCTCGACGATCGAACAGGAACTGGGGGAGCGGCTCGAGGAGTTGGAACGTCAGAACAAACTGCTCGAGGCCCAGCGACTCAAGATGCGCACCACCTTCGACCTCGAGATGATGCGGTCCGTCGGCACGTGCAGCGGTATCGAGAACTATTCGAGACACATCGAGCAACGCGAGCCGGGAACGCCGCCGCACACACTGCTTGACTACTTCCCCGACGACTTCCTGCTGGTGATCGACGAGAGCCACGTGACGGTGTCCCAAATCGGCGCGATGTACTCGGGCGATTCGTCGCGGAAACGCGTTCTCGTCGATCACGGCTTCCGCTTGCCCTCAGCGCTGGACAACCGCCCGTTGCGCTGGGATGAATTCCAGGAGCGCATCGGACAAACGGTGTACCTGTCTGCCACTCCAGGCAAGTACGAGCTGGGCAGGGCCGACGGCGTGGTCGAGCAGATCATTCGACCGACCGGGCTGGTAGACCCCGAGATTGTGGTCAAGCCCACGGACGGCCAGATCGACGACCTCTTGCACGAGATCCGCCTCCGGGTCGAGAAGGACGAGCGGGTGCTCGTGACTACCTTGACTAAGAAGATGGCCGAAGACCTCACGGAGTACATCTCTGAACGGGATGTGCGGGTCGAGTACCTTCACTCGGACGTGGACACCCTCAAGCGTGTGGAACTGCTGCGAGACCTTCGGATGGGTCGGTTCGACGTCCTCGTGGGTATCAACCTGTTGCGCGAGGGTCTTGACCTTCCCGAGGTGTCGCTCGTGAGCATCCTTGACGCGGACAAGGAGGGCTTTCTCAGGTCGGGAACGTCACTCATTCAGACGATTGGGCGTGCCGCTCGCAACGTCTCCGGCCAGGTTCACATGTATGCCGACACGGTGACCGACTCCATGGCTGCCGCGATTGATGAGACCAACAGGCGTCGCGAGAAGCAGGTGGCCTACAACAAGGAACGCGGAGTCGATCCGGAGCCGCTGCGCAAGAAGATCAGCGACATCACCGAGATGTTGGCGCGCGAGGAGGCCGACACCGTCGCCACGCTGCGGGAGGTGGACAAGGGCGTCAAGGGTGCCGCCGCATCGGCCGCCGCCAAGAGCGCCGGGCGACCCGCGCAGGACCTTGCGCGTTTGGTCGAGGAGCTGTCCGCGCAGATGAGGGGGGCCGCCGCGGAGCTGCACTTTGAACTGGCGGCGCGTTTGCGCGATGAGATCGCGGAACTCAAGAAGGAATTGCGCCAGATGATTCAAGCCGGCTAGGGGTCGGTCCCTAGGATGTCGAGGTGACCTCAGCTACCGTATGGGTTCTCACGCTCGTCGGCGTGGGCGCCGTGATCGTCTTCGATCTTGCAGTGGTGGTGCGAAGGCCGCACGAGCCTGCGTTCAGTGAATCCGTGCGGTGGACCCTGTTCTACATCGCCTCCGCGGTGGTCTTCGGGTTCTCGATGCTGTGGTGGCGAACGCCAGGGCAGGATGGCGCCAGCGAGTTCTTTGCCGGCTACCTCACCGAATGGTCCCTGTCGGTCGACAACCTCTTTGTCTTCCTGGTGATCCTTGGCCGATTCGCCGTCCCAGCCCTGTACCGGCAGCGGGTTCTGTTGTTCGGCGTGGTCTTGGCCCTCGTGCTCAGGGGACTCTTCATTGCGGCGGGCGGCGCCGCGCTGGCCGCGTTCTCGTGGGTGTTCTACCTCTTTGGCGCTTTCCTGCTCTGGACGGCCTTCTCGGTGGCGCGTGAGGGTGGCCCCGACGAGGGCGAGGTGGAATACCACGAGAACAGGCTGATGCGCGGCCTGAGGCGATTCACTCACGAGACGGACGGCTACCGGGGTGGGGCGGTGGTGGTGCGCGAAGGCGGCCGCAGAATGGTCACGCCGTTGCTGCTCGTCATGATCGCGATCGGCTCCACCGATGTTCTCTTCGCCCTCGATTCGATCCCGGCAATCTTTGGCCTGACTCAGGATCCCTACCTCGTCTTCACGGCCAATGCCTTCGCGCTGATGGGCCTGCGCCAGCTGTTCTTCGTGGTGCAGGGGCTACTGAAACGCCTCAAGTACCTGTCCTACGGTCTGTCCGTGGTGCTTGCCTTCATTGCCGTCAAACTTGTCCTTGAAGCGCTCCACACGAACTCTCTGCCGTTCATCAACGGGGGCGAGAACATTGAATGGGCTCCCCAGGTGCCCACGTGGATGTCGCTCGCCGTGATCGTGATGGCCATTGGAGGGGCGGCGCTGGTGAGCGTGGCGGCGACGCGGGGCAGCGGCGCCCCAGCGGATGTTTCGGAGCGAGGGAACTAGGACAAGGGCGGCGCGGGTGCCGTGTCGTGCCACAGTGGCCCCAAGTGACCGTCCCATGGTCGAATGCTGATGTCCGCAACGGCACCGACGATGATGTAGGGATCCTCCGCTAGGAGGTCCTCCACGTGCTGCTTGGTAGGCGCGGAAGCGATGAGCAGAGACCCCGGTTCGGCTTGGTCATCGAACCTGCCGTAGGCGATCATCGCTCCTGCGTCGGCCAGGCCGGCGAGATACCACTGATGCTCATCCAGGAGGCTGGCACGCAACGCTTCCCGGGTGTCATACGTGTAATGGATGATCCACAAAGACATGAGACCATTCTGGGCGGTTGGAACAGGAGCTCGCTCATGACTGTTGTCCCAGGTTGGAGCGACACGGCAATTCGAACACGTGTTCGACGGGTTTCGCGTAGGGTGGCGGTGTGAACGACAAGTTGGTGGTGCGTGGCGCGCGCGAGCACAATCTCAAGGGCGTGGATCTGGAGCTCCCGCGGGATGCGCTCATTGTGTTTTCAGGCTTGTCGGGTTCCGGCAAGTCGTCGCTCGCCTTCGACACGATCTTTGCGGAGGGTCAGCGCCGGTATGTCGAGTCACTGAGCGCGTATGCGCGCCAGTTCTTGGGCCAGATGGACAAGCCGGACGTGGACTTCATTGAGGGCCTCTCACCCGCAGTCTCGATTGATCAGAAGTCAACGAACCGGAACCCGCGATCCACGGTCGGGACCATCACCGAGGTGTATGACTACCTCCGCCTGCTCTTTGCGCGTGTGGGTGTGCCCCACTGCCCGGTGTGCGGTGAGGAGGTGAAGTCGCAGACACCTCAACAGATCGTGGACTCGGTGCTGGCCCTTCCGGAAGGAACGCGCTACCAGGTGCTCGCTCCCGTGGTGCGGGGACGCAAGGGGGAGTATGCGGACCTTTTTGCGGACCTCCAACAGCAAGGCTTTGCGCGCGCCCGTGTCGACGGCGAATCGGTGCAGCTGAGCGACGCGCCGACCTTGGAGAAGAAGCTCAAGCACAGCATCGAGGTGGTGGTGGACCGCCTCGTGGCGAGGGACGGCGTGCGCCAGCGCCTCGCAGACTCGGTGGAAACTGCACTGAAGCTCGCCGACGGCCTGGTGATCATCGATCCCGTGGACGGCGAGCTTCCCGCGCGGCGATACTCGGAGAAGCGTGCCTGCCCCAACGATCACATGTTGAGCCTTGAGGAGATGGAGCCGCGCACCTTCTCCTTCAACGCTCCCTACGGCGCGTGCCCCGAGTGTCACGGCATCGGCGTGCGACTCGAAGTCGATCGGGAACTCGTGGTCCCGGATCCGAGCAAGTCGCTCGCACAAGGGGCGATCGCGCCATGGGAGTCGATGGCGTCCGATTACTTCGGCCGCATGTTCCGCGCGCTGGCGCAGGACGTCGGCTTCTCGGTGGACACCCCGTTCGAGGACCTTCCGTCCGAGGCGCAGGAGTCGCTGCTCGTGGGCAAGGACTATGAGGTTCACGTGCGTTTCCGCAACCGCTACGGGCGCGAGCGCCAGTACACCACCGGCTTCGAGGGTGCGATCACCTGGCTGGAAAGACTTCACAGTCAGACGGAGTCTGACTATTCGCGTGAGAAGTACGAGCAATACATGCGGGAGGTCCCGTGCCCCGTGTGTCACGGCGCCCGCCTGAAGCCGGAGGTGCTCGCGGTCACCATCGGCGACAAGTCGATTGCCGAAGTGTGTGAGCTGTCCATTCGCGATGCCCGCGCCTTCCTGTCCGACGTCTCGTGGGATGAGCGTGCTCTGCACATCGCCACCCAGGTGCTCAAGGAAATCGACGCCCGGCTCGGGTTCCTGCTGGACGTGGGGCTGGACTACCTGACTCTTGCGCGTGCCGCGGGAACCCTGTCGGGAGGGGAGGCGCAGCGCATTCGCCTTGCCACCCAGATCGGTTCCGGCCTGGTCGGCGTTCTCTACGTGCTCGACGAGCCGAGCATCGGGCTCCATCAGCGCGACAACCGCAGGCTGATCGAGACGCTCACTCGGCTCCGGGACCTCGGCAACACGCTGATCGTGGTGGAGCACGACGAGGACACGATCCGCACCGCCGACTGGGTTGTCGATATTGGCCCAGGAGCAGGCGAACACGGCGGCGAGGTGGTCCACTCGGGCACCTACGCCGACCTGCTGACCAACGAGCGGTCGATCACCGGCGCGTACGTGTCGGGTCGGCGTAGCATTCCCGTGCCTCAGGAGCGGCGCCAGGCCGACTTTGCGCGCAAGATCACGGTGGTGGGCGCCAGGGAGCACAACCTTCGGGACATCGATGTGTCATTCCCTTTGGGAGTGCTCACTGCCGTGACGGGGGTCTCCGGCTCGGGCAAGTCGACGCTCGTCAACACCATCCTGTACACCGCGCTGGCTCATGAGCTGAACGGAGCGCGCCAGGTGCCAGGCAGGCACACCCGGATCGAGGGCACGGACCAACTGGACAAGATCGTGCACGTCGACCAGGGCCCCATCGGCCGCACCCCACGGTCCAACCCCGCGACCTACACGGGCGTGTGGGACAAGGTCCGCAAGCTGTTCGCCGAGACTCAGGAGGCGAAGATGCGCGGCTATGGGCCCGGGCGATTCTCCTTCAACGTCAAGGGCGGACGATGCGAGTCCTGCTCCGGTGACGGCACGCTGAAGATCGAGATGAACTTCCTGCCTGACGTGTACGTGATGTGTGAGGTGTGCAAGGGAGCCAGGTACAACCGGGAGACGCTCGAGGTGCATTTCAAGGGCAAGAGCGTGGCAGACGTGCTCAACATGCCGATCGAGGAGGCGGCCGCGTTCTTCGAGGCGATTCCCGCGATCTCGCGGCAGTTGTCGACGCTCGTCGACGTCGGGCTCGGATATGTGCGGCTCGGTCAGCCGGCGCCCACGCTCTCCGGCGGCGAGGCCCAGCGTGTCAAGCTCGCCTCCGAACTGCAGCGTCGCTCGACTGGTCGCACGATCTACGTGCTTGACGAGCCGACCACTGGTTTGCACTTCGAGGACGTCAAGAAGCTCATGAGCGTCCTCCAGGGCTTGGTGGACAAGGGAAACACCGTCATCGTGATCGAACACAACCTCGACGTCATCAAGTCGGCCGACTGGATCCTCGACATGGGTCCCGAGGGCGGTTCCGGAGGCGGGGCAGTGGTGGCCGAGGGCACGCCGGAAGAGGTCGCGGCCAACCCCCACAGCCACACCGGCCAGTTCTTGGGCCGGGTGCTGGGCGCCCGCGCCCACGTAGCCGCGCCCGCCTAGGCTGGCATCGTGCCTGACCCCTCCGAATACCGCCCCGCGCCGGGCAGCATTCCCGCGGCGCCCGGCGTCTACCGCTTCCGCGACCCTCACGGCAGGGTCGTGTACGTCGGCAAGGCGAAGAGTCTGCGGTCCCGGCTGAGCAACTACTTCCAGCCGCTCGGCGCCCTTCACCCGCGGACCCGGGTGATGGTGACCACGGCGGCGTCGGTGGAGTGGACTGTGGTGCGCAATGAGGTGGAGGCGCTGGTCCTTGAGCACAGCTGGATCAAGCAATACGACCCCCGCTTCAACGTGGTGTTCAAGGACGACAAGTCGTACCCGTTCCTTGCCGTGACGATGAACGAGAAGTACCCGCGAATGCAGGTGATGCGCGGGGATCGCAAGAAGGGCGTGCGGTACTTCGGTCCTTATGCCAAGGCGTGGGCCATTCGCGAGACGGTGGACACGCTGCTCACGGTGCTGCCGGTGAGGACGTGCGCACCGGCGGTGTTCAGCAAGGCGCAGCGGCAGGGCCGCCCGTGCCTGCTCGGCTACATCGACAAGTGCGCGGCACCGTGCGTGGGTCGCGTGACCGAGCAGGAACACCGTGAGTTGGCAGACAGGGTGTGTCAGGTGCTGGCGGGCGACGCCAAGCCCCTGATTCGAGAGCTGACACAGACCATGGAGACCGCCGCCGACAGGGAGGACTTTGAGGTGGCAGCTCGGGCTCGAGACCGCCTGCGTGCGTTGACGAGCGTCCTGGAGCGCAACGCCATGGTGCTTTCGCAGGGAGTGGACGTCGATGTGTTCAGCCTGATCGACGACGAGTGGGAGGCCGCCGCGCACGTCTTCTACGTGCGTGACGGGCGCATCACGGGCGAACGGGGCTGGGTGGTGGACAAGCCGGAGCCGCTCGACGTGGCGCACCTGGTGGCGGCGCTGCTGCAAGAGGCGTACACGACGGCCGACTCGGTGCCGCCCGAGATTCTGGTTCCGGCTGTCCCCGCCGAGGCAGACGCTCTGCGAGAGTACCTGCGCGGAGTTCGTGGGGGTGCCGTCAGTATCAAGGTGCCCTCTCGCGGCAAGAAGGCCGAACTCGCCGAGTCTGGCAAGCGAAACGCCCAGCAGGTGCTCGATCAGCATCGCCTCAAGCGTGCATCGGACCTCACCACCCGCTCCGAGGCCTTGCGCGATCTTCAGGACTATCTGGCCCTTGATGAGGCGCCCCTGCGCATCGAGTGCTATGACATCTCGCACACGCAGGGCACCCACCAGGTGGCGTCGATGGTGGTCTTTGAGGACGCCTTGCCGCGCAAGAAGGAGTACCGACAGTTCGCCATCGGCGACGCTGTGGACGACACGGCAGCGATGAATGACGTGTTGACACGGCGTTTCGCTCGCTATCTGGAGGAGGTCGCGTTGCTGCCCGAGGAGCGCGAGAGTGCCCGCTTCGCGTACCCGCCGCAATTGGTGGTGGTGGATGGCGGTCCCCCGCAGGTGGCCGCGGCGCGCAAGGCGATGGACAAGGTGGGCGTGCCCCACATCCCCGTGGTGGGCCTCGCAAAGCGGCTCGAGGAGGTGTGGATTCCGGGCGAGGAGTTTCCCGCGATCCTGCCGCGCGGCTCCGAGGCCCTCTACCTTCTGCAGCGTGTTCGGGACGAGGCGCACCGCTTCGCCATTCGTCACCATCGGGCGAAGCGTGGCAAGGCCATGAGCGCGTCCGCGCTCGACGAGGTGGCAGGAGTGGGCCCCACTCGAGCCAAGGCGTTGATCAGGCACTTCGGTTCGCTGCCCGCGCTCAAGGAGGCATCCGTTGAGCAGATCGCGCGGGTTCCCGGCATCGGAGATGTGACGGCCCGCGCGATTCACGCGAGTCTGCGCGGCGACAGTGGCATTCTTGACGCATGACGGAAGAGGCTAAGCCGGTCACGTACCCGTCCGGAATCCCCAAGCCAGAGTTCGACGCGCCAGCGGTGGCGCCCGAGGTGATGATTCTCACGGGCATGTCCGGGGCGGGGCGCACTCGTGCCGCGGCAACGCTGGGCGATCTCGGTTGGTACGTGGTCGACAACCTGCCCCCGCAGTTGCTCGGCGGCTTGGTCACCATGGTTGGCCGGGAC
Organism: Demequina sp.; assembly: GCF_016278765.1. GTDB lineage: Bacteria > Actinomycetota > Actinomycetes > Actinomycetales > Demequinaceae > Demequina. Next base: position 95,606 of record NZ_JADQBE010000040.1, read on the forward strand.
CCTCAGGAAAAGCTGGCCGTGGTGGTTGACGTGCGAGGCGGCGACTTCTTCCAGGATGTCGAGTCCGTGTTGGATGACCTCGAGGTGCGTGGAATCCAGGTGCGCATGCTCTTCCTCGACGCGTCGGACGACGCGTTGGTACGGCGCTACGAGGAGGCGCGGCGCCCGCACCCGCTTCAAGAGGGCGGTACGTTGCTCGAAGGAATTGGCCGCGAGCGGGCACTCGTCCAGGCACTCAAGGACCGAGCGGACGTGGTGGTCGACACGAGTGACCTCAACGTGCATGAGCTCCGCGACGCGATCACGGCCGATGTGGGGCACACGGATCAGCCGCTGTCCGTCAACATTGTGTCCTTCGGGTTTCGCAATGGCTTGCCGTCCGACGCCGATTTCGTCGCCGACGTCAGGTTCCTCCCCAACCCACATTGGGTGCCGGATCTGCGCCCGTTGACGGGCCTTGACCCGGCGGTGCGCGATCACGTGCTGTCGTCCGATGGCGCCGGTCAGTTCCTTGACACCTACACGGCCATGCTTGAGTCGGTGCTGGCCCTGTATCGGGCCCATGACAAGCACTCGGTGACGATCGCGATCGGTTGCACCGGCGGCAAGCACCGTTCGGTGGCGATTGCCGAAGAGATCGGCAAGCGACTGCGGGTCCATCGCGACCAGGTCAGGGTCACGCACCGGGATCGGCCCCTGGAATGAGGCACGAGTCGGTCGTTGCGCTCGGCGGCGGGCATGGTCTCTACGCGACTCTCAGTGCGTTGCGTCACGTGACGGACGACCTCACGGCGGTGGTGACTGTCGCGGACGACGGCGGTTCTTCGGGCCGGTTGCGCGAAGAGATGGGCATCGTGCCGCCTGGGGACCTGCGCATGGCGCTGAGCGCGTTGTGCGAGGACGGCGAGTGGGGCCGAATCTGGCGAGACGTGTTGCAGACGCGGTTCTCGACCCCGGGTCCGCTCGACGGGCACGCGTTGGGGAACCTGTTGATCGCGGGGTTGTGGGAACGTACCGGCGATGTCGTCGAAGGGCTCGACTGGGTCGCGCGCTTGCTGAGGGCGCAAGGCAGGGTGCTGCCGCTCGCCGAGGAGCCGCTGCAGATATCAGCCATGATCTACGGCGAGAACGTGAGTTCGGTGGCTCGCGGTCAGGTGGCGGTTGCCTCGTCGGGAGGCCGGGTGACGGGTCTCAGCATCGAGCCCTCGCGACCGAAGGTGCCGCGGGCCACTCTCGATGCCATCGCTGGGGCATCGGCCGTGGTCCTGGGACCAGGCTCGTGGTACACCTCCGTGCTGGTGCACTTCTTGGTCGAGCCCGTGGCGCAGGCGCTGGTGGAGGCGGGCCCGCGCACCGTGCTGACGCTCAACATCGCCTATGAAGACGCGGAAACTGGGGGATCAGATCGCGTCGACGACATCCGCGCGCTCAGGCGTCTGGAGCCGGCGTTCCGGCCGGCCGTTGTCCTTGCCGATGCGTCCCACGGCCGCGACCGGGCGCTGGTGGAGGAGATCGAGGAGTGGGGCTCTCAACTGGTCGTACTCAACCTGAAGCGGTCCGATGCACTGGATCGTCACGACGTGACGCTCCTCACAAATGCATATTCGCAGGTGTTGGGGGGCCTTTCGGGCTGAACGGGGCGTGCCAAGATGGCAGGATAGGCGACATGGCGCTGACGGCACAGGTGAAGGATGAGTTGGCGCGTGTCGCCGTCGACAGAATCTCGTCTCGCAAGGCGGAGATCGCGACCACGCTGAGATTCGCCGGCGGGCTTCACATTGTGTCCGGCCGAATCGTGATCGAGGCAGAACTGGACACCGCGGCTGCCGCGCGACGCTTGCGCGCCTTCATCCACGATGTCTACAACCTGGGATCAGAGATCATCGTGGTCTCTGGTGGTGCATTGAAGCGCGGGAATCGCTACGTGGTGCGCGTGGTCAAGGAGGGCGAATCGCTCGCCCGCCAGACCGGGCTGCTCGATCACCGGGGACGTCCGGTGCGCGGTTTGCCGCCGCAGGTGGTGGGCGGCTCGGTGGAGGACACGGTCGCCGCATGGCGGGGGGCCTTCCTCGCGCATGGCTCGCTCACGGAGCCCGGTCGCTCCGCGAGCCTCGAAGTGACGTCTCCGGGCCCCGAGGCCGCGCTTGCGCTGGTGGGCGCCGCCAGGCGGCTTGGAATCTCCGCGAAGTCCCGTGAGGTGCGCGGTGTCGATCGCGTCGTCATCCGGGATGGTGACGCGATTTCAGGATTGCTTGCCCGGCTTGGGGCACACGACTCCGTGCTCGAGTGGGAGAACAAGCGGACTCGACGAGAGGTGCGAGGCACCGCAAACCGACTCGCCAACTTCGACGACGCCAACTTGCGACGCTCCGCGCAGGCGGCCGTGGCGGCATCGGCGCGGGTGGAGAGGGCATTCGAGATTCTTGCGGACGAGGTGCCGGAGCACCTTCGGGAGGCCGGTACCTTGCGGATGGCGAACCGCGACGCATCCCTCGAAGAACTCGGTCGACTCGCGTCCCCGCCGCTTACCAAGGACGCCGTGGCGGGCCGGATTCGCCGCTTGCTGGCCACCGCTGACAAGAAGGCGAAGGACCTGGGCATTCCGGACACGGAAGCTGGCATCAATCAAGAACTGCTCCGCTACGAGTGACGCGCCGACGTCCCCACGAAGGGGGCGTGTGAGGGACCTTTGTCTCGCGCATTTTGCGTGCCGTTGGTAGTAGGCTGGCCGCAGTGGCTCGCTCCGGCGACGCCCCGCGCACCAGTGCGCAGCCCCAGATCCCCAAACGCGCCACGACGCGCGAACCGAGGAGAGAAAGTGACCATCAAGGTCGGTATCAACGGCTTCGGCCGCATTGGACGAAACTTCTACCGCGCGGTCGTCGCGTCGGGCGCTGACATCGAGATCGTCGGTGTCAATGACTTGACCGACAACAAGACTCTCGCGCACCTGCTCAAGTACGACACCGTGCTGGGCATCTTCCCGGGCACTGTGGAGTTCGACGACGACAACATCATCGTCGATGGCAAGGCCATCCGCACCCTTGAAGAGCGTGACCCGAACAACCTTCCTTGGGCCGAGCTCGGGGTGGACATCGTGATCGAGTCGACCGGGTTCTTCACGGATGCCACCAAGGCGAAGGCGCACATCGACGCCGGCGCCAAGAAGGTCATCATCTCGGCACCCGCGAAGAACGAGGACGGCACCTTCGTCGTCGGTGTGAACCACACGGACTACGACCCTGCCACGCAGCACATCATCTCAAATGCCTCGTGCACCACCAACTGCCTGGCGCCCGTCGCCAAGGCCCTCAACGACGCCATCGGCATCGAAAGGGGTCTGATGACGACGATCCACGCCTACACCGGCGACCAGAACCTGCAGGATGGCCCTCACAAGGACCTCCGCCGTGCACGTGCGGCCGCGCAGAACATCGTTCCCACCTCGACCGGTGCCGCCAAGGCCGTCGCCTTGGTGCTCCCCGAGCTCAAGGGCAAGCTGGACGGCTTCGCGTTGCGTGTTCCGACCATCACCGGTTCCGCCACCGACCTGACCTTCACCGCTTCGCGTGAGGTCACCGTCGAAGAGGTCAACGCCGCGGTCAAGGCTGCGGCCGATGGCGCGATGGCCGGCACCCTCGAGTACACCGAAGACGAGATCGTCTCCTCGGACATCGTGGGCAACCCGCACCAGAGCATCTTCGACGCCAAGTTAACCAAGGTGACCGGCGACATGGTGAAGATCGTGTCCTGGTACGACAACGAGTGGGGCTACTCGACCAGCCTGGTCAAGCTGACGTCGTACGTCGGCGAGCGCCTTTAACATTCCCGTGAGAAACGTCCGTGCACGCGACACGCGTGTGCGGACGTTTTTCTGTGACGACTCAGGAAGACAGACATGCTGAAGACGATTGACAGCCTCGGCGATCTCACCGGCAAGAAGGTGCTGGTTCGCTCCGACCTCAACGTGCCGCTCGATGGCGCCACCATCACGGATGACGGCCGTGTACGCGCGTCCGTTCCCACCATTGAGAAGTTGCTGGCCGCGGGCGCCGCGGTCATCGTGACCGCGCACCTTGGTCGTCCCAAGGGTGCTCCGGAGGATAAGTACTCGCTAGCACCCGCGGCCGCCCGCCTGGCGGAGTTGCTCGGCAAGCCCGTATCGCTCGCCTCGGACCTGGTGGGCGAGTCGGCTAAGGCAACTGTGGCCGCGCTCGAGTCCGGCCACGTGGCCATGCTGGAGAACGTGCGCTTTGACGCCCGCGAAACCTCGAAGGTGGACCAAGAGCGGGAGGCCCTGGCTGCCGAGCTCGCCGCCATGGCGGACGCCTTTGTGTCGGACGGCTTTGGCGTGGTGCACCGCAAGCAGGCTTCCGTGTACGACGTCGCCAAACTTCTGCCCTCGGCCGCGGGCCTGCTGGTCCAGAAGGAGGTCGAGTCGCTCGGCAAGGCAGTGACCGACCCCGCCCGTCCCTACGTGGTGGTGCTGGGCGGCTCCAAAGTCTCCGACAAGCTCGGCGTGATCGCCAACCTGCTGACCAAGGCCGACCGCCTGCTCATCGGTGGCGGCATGGTCTTCACGTTCCTCAAGGCTCAGGGCTACGAGGTGGGCGGCTCGTTGCTCGAAGAGGACCAGATTGACACCGTCAAGGGCTACCTGGCCACGGCCAAGGAGAGCGGTGTGGAGATCGTCCTGCCGACCGATATCGTGGCTGCCGCAGGATTCTCCGCCGATGCCGAGCACGACGTCGTCGCGGCCGATGCGATTCCTGCCGATCGCATGGGCCTGGACATCGGACCTGACTCGGCGCAGATGTTCGCCTCCAAGATTGTGGACGCCAAGACCATCGTCTGGAACGGCCCCATGGGCGTGTTCGAGTTCGACGCCTTCGCGGGTGGCACCAGGGCCGTGGCTCAAGCCATGATCGACTCCGACGGATTCTCCGTGGTGGGTGGCGGCGATTCCGCGGCTGCGGTTCGCATCCTTGGTTTCGACGAGGCGGGCTTCGGCCACATTTCCACGGGTGGCGGCGCGTCGCTCGAACTTCTCGAAGGCAAGACCCTTCCGGGTCTGGCCGTGCTGGAGGACTGACACATGACACGCACCTCACTCATTGCAGGCAACTGGAAGCTGAACCTCGACCACCTCGAGGCGACGCACACCGTGCAGAAGCTCGCGTGGCTGCTCCGCGACGCGAAGCACGACTTCTCCTCGGTTGAGGTGGCCGTGTTGCCGTCGTTCACGTCGCTGCGCTCTGTGCAGACGCTCGTGGACGCCGACAAGCTCGAACTCAAGTACGGCGCTCAGGACATCTCGGAGCATGTCTCCGGCGCCTACACGGGCGAGGTTTCCGGCAAGCAGCTAGCGAAGCTCGGCTGCGACTTCGTTGCGGTCGGTCACTCGGAGCGCCGCCAGTTCCACGCCGAGACCGACGAGGTCGTGGCCGCCAAGACCAAGGCTGCGTTCGACAACGACATCATCCCGATCGTGTGTGTGGGCGAGGGCCTCGACATTCGCAAGGCTGGCGACCAGGTGTCCTACACGCTCGCGCAGGTCGATGGAGCTCTTAAGGACCTGCCTGCCGACAAGGCGAAGGACGTCGTCATCGCGTACGAGCCCGTCTGGGCCATCGGCACCGGAGAGGTCGCCACCCCCGCGGACGCTCAGGAGGTGTGCGGAGCGATCCGCGGCCGCCTGGCCGAGCTGTACGACGCGGAGCTCGCCACAGGCGTGCGTGTCCTTTACGGTGGCTCCGTGAAGTCCGGTTCCATCGCTCAGCTGATGGCCGAGGTCGACGTGGACGGCGCCCTGGTGGGCGGCGCGAGCCTCGACCCCGAGGAGTTCGCCAAGATCGCGCGCTTCCGCGAGCACGTCGGCGCGTAGCCCGTGATACCCGGCCGCGCGGCACCGTGCGGCGGGGTGCTCAGCGGTCGACGCCCTTGCGTGGTTCGCGCGTCGCGTATCCTGGTGCCAACGACTTAAGAGTTCGAGGAGAACTGTGCAGATTCTGACAACCGTCCTGTGGGTGATTCTTGTTGCCACCAACCTGCTGATGATCGGTCTCGTACTGGTCCACAGGGGGCGTGGTGGAGGCATCACCGACGTCTTCGGCGGCGGTATCGCCTCCGGTATTCAGAGCTCCGCGGTGGGTGAACGCAACCTTTCGCGCATCACGTGGGGTGTCGCAATCGCCTGGGCGATGTCGATCGTTCTGCTTGGTCTGATCACCAAGTACGTCAACTAGCCGCGCAAAGAAGCAAGGGGTAGTGCACCATGGCAGGTGGTAACGCAATTCGTGGGTCGCGCGTTGGCGCGGGCCCGCTGGGGGAGGCGGAGCGCGGCGAGTCCGCTCCGCGCGAGATCTTCTCGTACTACTGCGCGAAGGGACACGTCACGCGCCCCAGTTTTGCCACGGGGGAAGATCGTGAGATTCCCGCCGAGTGGGACTGCCCCCGCTGCGGACTGCCTGCGGGCCTCGACCCCGAAAATCCGCCCGAGCCGTTGCGCAACGAGCCCTACAAGACTCACCTTGCGTACGTGAAGGAACGGCGCACGGACTCCGAGGGCGAGGCGCTCCTGCAAGAGGCGCTCGACGCCCTGCGCGCCCGCCGCGCCTCGGTAGCCGCGGATTAGTCGGCTCCTCTCGGGAGTTCGTGCGGACGTCGAGCCCCAGGGAATGAAAACGGCGCTGCGGTCGCTGTCTCCCGTGGAGGTAACACATGAAGATTGAGATCGAATACTGCGTTCCCTGCGGCTATCTGCCGCGAGCCACGGAAGCCCAGACGCGCCTGCTGGAGGAGTTCGGCAACGCGATCGAGGGCGTGACGCTCAAGACCGGGCGCAAGGGCGTGTTTAGGTTCACTGCCGACGGCGAGCAAATCTATGCGAAGCCGGACGAGTTCGACATCGACGCGATCGTGGGCACTGTCCGAGGAATGTTGCCGGCCGCCGACGGAGTCCAGGCCGAGGGACGCGACCTGCTGATGGGCAAGAAGCACTAGGTCACGATTCCTGGGGCGGCACGCAACACGGCGAGTGGATCCGGGCATGTAGGGGGTGACTCCTGAAAGGGGAAGCCGCCATGAACGCATCTGATCTTGACCACCTCTTGCGTGAGGCGCGTATCGACGTGACGACGCACTTGAGTGAGAGTGCCGCGCAGACGTCAAGGGCTGTCGCAGCCCATGCGGGGAGTAGGCGCCGCCGACGCCGCTGGACCATTCCCGTGGGCGTGGCACTAGGCGCCGTCGCGCTGACGGCGGCAGCGCCCTACGTGATGCCCGGCATGGATGGGTGGCCATTCGTCTCGATCACCCAAGGCGAGCGCCGCACCGAGGCCAGCATTCCCGTCGTCTACGCGGGCCCTGACGATGCCACTCCGACCACGTGCGGTGCGTGGATGGACGTGGCGAACGCAACGGACGCCGACATGGAGCGCCTCAATGACGCTATTGAGGACCACGATTGGCCGGCTCTTGCGTACAACCCGGGGAGCGCGTCAGATGACCCCGTGTTTATCGCGCTGGAGCAGTTCATCAAGCATGATGTCGCGGGCATCGGATGGGGCTGGGACGATCCTGCTGATGACACGTCGGTGCATGTCACCGCTTCTGGAGTGCTGTGCAGCCCAGAACTGGCGGACGTCGAGTGAGGGCCGAATCCGCGCGAAGGGCCGAACGGTTCACGGCCGAGAACTCGGGCGATCTCCTCAGTTACTTTCTGCGCCGCGTTCCCAATAGTGAGGACGCCGCCGATCTCCTGGCCGAGACGCTACTCGTCATGTGGAAGCGCATCAGGGACATGCCGAGCGACGATGCCGAGGCGCGCCCGTGGCTTTTCGGCGTGGCAAGGCGCGTGCTGTCGCACTACCACCGCTCTGGGGTGAGACGCCAAGGGTTGGCCGATTCCCTGCGCGCGCAGGTAGCGGCAACGGGGCAGTTGACCGTACCGTCCGCCGAGGCGCGAGTCGAGGTCCAGGGGTTGCTGGCTCAGTTGACGGAGAACGACAGGGAGATTGTCTTGCTGCACGCGTGGGAGGGGTTCACCCACGAGGAGATCGCCACCATTGTGGGCATGAAGGCAGCGACCGTGCGTAGCCGGTACGCCCGGGCACGGTCCCAGTTGGTGACGAACCTGACTAAGGAAAGTCAGAGCACCTCGGGGCCCTAAATTTGGGTGGACGCCGCCGCGTCGAGCAGCCACAGCGTGCGTTCGGTGCCCGCGACGGCCGCGACCGGAAGAGTCCTGTCTCCGGCGAGGCCACGCGCTACGGCGTCGGCCTTCGGCGCACCTGCCGCGACCACCCAGACCTCTCGCGCCCGGTTGATGGACGCCAGGCTCAGGCTCACCCTTGTGGGCGGGGGTTTGGGGGAGTCGTGCACCGCCACGGCTTCCGCATCGCCAGCTGCGGCGTAGACGGGGTGATCCGGGAATAGCGACGCGACGTGACCGTCGGGCCCCATGCCAAGCATGAGGACATCCCAACCGGGGCCGCCGTGGTCGGCGATCTCGGCGGAGTAGGCCGACGCGGCGTCCTCCGCGGTGGCGAAGTCGTCGGAGTTGCCTATCCGGTGGATGTTCTCCTCCGGGAGAGGAACGTGGCGCAGCAGCGCCTCTTGAGCCTGGCCCTCGTTGCGGTCGGGATCGCCCGCGCCGACAAAGCGTTCGTCACCCCACCACACGTGGACGCTGGTCCAGTCGATCAGCTCGGCAAGGGGAGAGGTCGCGAGGGAGGCGAGGAGTCCAACGCCAACCGTGCCGCCCGTGAGGACCACGTGCGCCGCCCCCCGTCGTGCGATCACATCGGCGACGGTGACTCCTAGCCGGGCCGCCGTGGCATTTGCGACGGCCTGCTGATCCGGGTAGATGACGACGCTTCTCATCCGCAGTGCACGATCTCGTGAAGGGCCTCGCCATAGACCGGGTCATCGTCCATGCGACGCAACTCCTCGGCAAGGCACTCGCCGAGGCTGCGCGAGGGAATTGCGATGACGTGGTCGGGTTGGCCGGGCTGGGTCAGCGTGGCGTTGATGCCGTCCGGGCGATGGATTGCGATCTCGCCGGCTGGGGTTTCGAGGCAGACGGAGACCAGTCCGGTGGCCTCGGGATCGTAGGTCGCCTCGAACTCGCACCCGAGCGTGCGGCGCAGCCACGCTCCAAGAAGCAGAATCGAGGGTGAGTTGACATCGCCGTGCATCCGGGCCTTGGTGACGCGTTGATCGCTGACCTGCTCGAGCGCGGACGCGAGGAGGGCGCGCCAGCGCGTGAGGCGGGTCCAGGCGAAGTCAGTGTCGCCGGCCCGGTAGCCGTCCGACAGGGCGCACAGGACCGCGGCCGGGTCGCTGGCGCCCTTGGTGTCGGTGATGCGTCGCTGAGCCATCGCCCCGAGTCCCACGGCGGAGGGCACCAGGGGGACGACGGAGGGCCACCACGCCACGATCGGCGCGTCGGGCAGCAGGAGGGGGGTGATGAGGGTGTCCGCGTGCTCCATGGCGGCCACGGGTGGGCGGAGCAGGACCACTTCGGAGGCCCCGGCGTCACCACCCACCCTAATCTGCGCGTCGAGCACGTCACTGTCCTTCTGCGGGGAGAGTATGACGACGCGGCACGGATGCTCTCGCGACGCCATATTGGCCGTGCTGATCGCCTCGTCGGCGTCGGCATCGGTCGCGTCAATCACAAGAGTCATGACGCGGCCCAACGTAATCACCCCGCCCTCCTTGCGCAGCCGCAAGAGTTCGGAGTTGATGTCCACGGTGGTGGTGCCGGGAAGGTCGAGAATCATGGCCGCCTCCAGACGCGACCATCGCGCGCCATCATCTGATCCGCCTCTGCCGGACCCCAGGTGCCGGAGCGGTATTGCTCGGGTTGGCCCTGTGTCGCCCAGAACCCCGTGATGGGGTCGAGGATCTTCCAGGACAGCGCCACCTCTTCATGCCGGGGGAACAGCGGCGGGTCGCCCAGGAGGACGTCGAGGATGAGTCGCTCGTAGGCCTCGGGCGATTCGTCGGTGAAGGCGTTGCCATACGCGAAGTCCATCGTGACGTCGCGGACCTCCATGGCGGTGCCGGGCACCTTGGAACCGAACTTGAGCGTGACACCTTCATCGGGTTGGACGCGAATCACCAAGGCGTTGGTGCCCACATCGGAGCCCTCAATCTGTTGGAAGTACGGGGAGGGGGCCTTCTTGAACACGAGCGCGATCTCGGTGACGCGGCGTCCAAGTCGCTTGCCGGCCCGCAAGTAGAAGGGCGTGCCGTTCCAGCGCCGGTTGGGGATGTGCAGCTTGATCGCGGCATAGGTCTCCGTGATCGAGTCTTCAGCGATGCCGTCCTCTTCGAGGTACGCACCCACGCGTTCGCCTCCGCGCCAGCCGGCGGCGTACTGGCCTCGCGAGGTGCATCCGGAGAGGTCGTCGGGAAGGTTGACCGCCCGCAGCACCTTCTCCTTTTCCGCACGCAGGTCAGCCGCGCCAAATGAGGCGGGCTCCTCCATTGCCGTGAGGGCGAGCAGTTGGAGCAAGTGGTTCTGAATCACGTCGCGCGCGGCGCCGATGCCGTCGTAGTATCCGGCGCGACCGCCGATGCCGATGTCCTCGGCCATGGTGATCTGGACGTGGTCCACATACTGGGAGTTCCAGATGGGCTCGAACAGCTGGTTGGCAAAGCGCAGTGCCAGGAGGTTCTGCACCGTCTCCTTGCCCAGGTAGTGGTCGATCCGGAATACGGCGTCGGCCGGGAAGACCTCACTGACCACATCGTTGAGCTGGTTGGCGGTCTCGAGGTTGTCCCCGAAGGGCTTCTCGATGACGACCCTGCGCCAGGTGCCTTCCTTGGGGTCCGACAGGCCGGAGTCGCGCAGTTGGGTGATGACCTGGGGGAAGGCCGACGGCGGAATTGACAGGTAGAAGGCGTGGTTGCCGCCGGTGCCGCGCTTGGCGTCCAGATCCTCGACGGTTCGGCGCAACTCGGCGAAGGCCGCGGGGTCGTCAAAGGTGCCCTGCACAAAGCGAATGCCTTCGGACAGCTGCTTCCAGGTTTCCTCGCGCCACGGCGTGCGTGCATACTTCTTGACCGAGTCGTGCACCACTTGCGCAAAGTCTTGCTTGTCCCAGTCCCTGCGGGCAAAGCCGGTGAGGGCGAATGCGGGCGGGAGCAGGCCGCGGTTGGCGAGGTCGTAGACGGCGGGCATCAGCTTCTTGCGCGCGAGGTCGCCAGTCACGCCGAACATCACGAGGCCACAGGACCCGGCAATACGGGGCAGGCGACGATCGCGGGGATCACGCAGGGGGTTGACCACTTGATGAGCCTCCCAGGGCTGAAGTCACGCGGGCCACGTCGGACATCGACGCGGCGTTGAGGCGAAGCACGGGACAACCGTGCTCCATCAGCACGCGTGCGTCGCCGTCGGCTTGCGCCGCCACCAGTTGACCAAACGTGAATGGTCGGCCAGGAATTTCCATGTCATCCGCATAGGTTCCCGTGAGTTGCAGGAAGGCGCCGACGGGTGGGCCGCCCTTGTGGAGCTGTCCGGTTGAGTGCAGGAAGCGCGGACCCCATCCGAACGTGACCGGCCTGCCGATCGCTGCCGCGAGCGCGCTACGTACCCGTGGCAGGTGCGGGAGGCTCTCGCGGTTGAGGTATGCCATGACGGCGAGGTAGCCGTCCGCTGGCACGGCGGACCTGATGGCGCCGATGGCGTCCTCGAGGGTGGTTGCGCTGTCCAGGAGGCCCGCGGACCCGCGCACCTCGATCCCGCCGTCCACGAAGGCGGGCCGTTCCGGCTGCGGGAGTGAGTCGAGCAGCGCGCGCGCAGCGGTCTTGGCCGACTCCACATTCGGCTGGTCGAACGGATTGATGCCCAGCAGGCGCCCGGCGATGGCGGTGGCGTACTCCCACAGCAAGAATTGGCCCCCAAGCGTCCCGGCGACCCAGATCGCGTGACCCTCGGGTTCGCCGTCGAAGTCGAGGGTCACCAGACGGGTGTCGAGGACGCCGTCAGCGGCGGCATCGGGGGCGTCGATGTCGGCCACAACCGGGAGTACCCCAACGCCGTTCTTCCCGGTCGATTCGGCTATCAGCTGCTCTGCCCAGTCGGCGAAGCCCACGAGCCCCGAGTGGTGGTCGGAGAAGACGAGGGTGTGGCGGGGCGAGCCCGCCATGGCG
>NZ_JADQBE010000063.1:0-14619 GCF_016278765.1 Demequina sp.
CGAGAGGCTTGATTGAGACCGACACTGCGGACCTCACCTTCCTAGAACGTGACGTTTGATTGCGGCCGCAGCCCGCCGTCGCGGGGGTCAGGCAGTGGTCGCTCTCCCAACTGGGAGCACTTCAGAATTTAGCACTCTCAGGGCGTGAGTGCTAACTCACGCGCGGCCTTTCGCCTGGGGAGAAATCGCCACCATGCCAGGATCAAGTCATGGATGCAGAAGCCGCACGCCTGGCGACCTCCCCACAGACGCTGTCACTGCTGGCAAGCCTTCCGCCCTACGAAGGCGACCAGGCCCTCACACTCGCCCAACACCTGCGAGACAGGGGCGCCGACGCCGACGTCGTCTCAGCGGCCCTCACCCAATCGCGGCTACGGGCCGCGGCCCGAGCGAAGTTTGGAGACTTCGCCGCAGGAATGCTTTTCAGTCCCGAAGGGCTTGAGCAGTCCACCAGGCTGGTGGTCGCCGCTCACCACGCACAGCGCTACCGCTCGGCCGGCGTTCGCACGGTCGCCGATCTGACGTGCGGGCTCGGCGCGGACGCGATGGCGTTCGCCTCGCTCGGCCTCGGGGTGCTGGCGTTCGAACTGGACGAGGCCACCGCGCTGCTCGCGTTTCACAACCTCCGCCACTGGGATGATGCCCGGGTGGTTCACGCCGACGCCATGGAGACACTCGCCCGAGGCGACATCGATGTTGACGCCCTGTTCGCGGATCCGGCACGCCGCAACGCCCACGGCAGGCGCCACGACCCGCGCGACTATGCACCGCCGTTGTCCGACGTGGTGGCCCTGCGCACCCGTTGGCCCCTGGTGGGGATCAAGGTCGGGCCCGGGATCGCTCACGAGGACGTTCCGCAGGACGCAGAGGCACAATGGGTGAGCGTGGATGGCGACGTCGTGGAGGCGGGGCTGTGGATGGGCGGCCTGGCGCGTCATCACGAACATTCCGCCCTCGTGTTGCGCGGCACCGAGGCACACGTACTGGACGGCTCCCCCGTGCCAGGCGAGCCGGGCCCGATCGGCGCATACCTGCTGGAGCCGGACGGGGCGGTGATTCGGGCGGGCCTCGTGGGGCCGTTGGCCGAGCGCCTTGGGGCTCGCCTGCTTGACCCGCACATCGCCTACCTCACGGCGGACACTCACATCGCGTCGCCGTTCGCCACATCGTTCCGCATCGTCGAGTCGTTGCCGTATTCGGACAAGCGCTTGGCCTCCGCGCTGGCGGCGCGCGGCGTCGGCACCGCGGAGATCAAAAAGCGCGGACTCGATGTCGACCCCGCGGTCTTGCGGCGCAAGCTGAAGCTCAAGGGGGATGCGAGTGCCACCGTCATTCTCACCCGCATCGGCGAATCACGCGTCGCATTCATTGCGGAGCGCGTCTAGTGCGCTAGCCGCAGGGCGTGCCCGGCATGCCCCCCACCGGCCACTGGCCGTGTGGCTGCACCTGACCCGCCAGCACGTCCGCCAAGCCCGCCAGCGCCTCGTGAGAGCGGCCAAAGAGGCCGATGTGCACGGACGCCCGTGATGCGGGAAGCCCCCACGGCCCGTCCATGGCCACCACGATGTCGGCGTCGCCGGCACCAGAGGCAGTGCCCAATATCCTGATCGAGGTGCCGCCGCCCTGCGTCACTCCGTACTCGGCCAAGGCGTCCGCGAGCGCCTGGCGTTCGTCGGGCCAGCCGCCAGAGATCTGGACGCTGTCGCCCACCAGACGGCTTCCACACCCCGGCGCGGCCACGGTGGCCGACGACGCGGCGAACTGGCGCGCGTAGTCGGGGTCCTCGCTCGCGGGGGACGCGGCGGCCGCCCACGTAGCCTGCGCCGACATCACCAGGCTGACGCGCGCCAACGCCTCGTCGAGGCGCGCACGCGAAAGGGTGCCATTGTCGACGGCCGCGACGATGGCTTGGCGCGCGGCCTCGGCATCGCGCGGCAGCAGCAACAGGTCCGCGCCCGCCGCCAGCGCGGCCACTTCCGATGCGCCCGGCTCGTAGCTGCCGCTGATGGCCGCCATGTTGAGCGCATCGGTCACGGCGACTCCGGTGAAGCGAAGGTGGTCGCGCAAGTACGCGTACGCCTGAGGGTTGGTGGTGGACGGGCCGCCTCCCCACTCCGCCACCGAAATGTGCCCCATCATCACCATCGGGGCGCCCGCGTCCACAGCGTGCGCGAACGGAATGAGGTCGCGCTGGGCAAGGTCAGCGACGTTCGCCGACTGAACGGGCAGGGCCTCGTGGGAGTCGGTCGTGACAGAGCCGTGACCGGGAAAGTGTTTGATCGCCGGAACCACCCCGCCGCTCATGAACCCGTTGACCGCAGCAACCACCGTGTCGGCGACGTTGTGGGGATCCGATCCCGCGGACCGCACCCTGATCACCGGGTCCTCGAGTCCCACTGTGACGTCGGCATCGGGTGCCCAATTCACGGTGAAACCCAGGTCCACCATGTCCCGCGCGACGGCCGCGTACGTGCGCGTCACCGAATCCTTGTCGGTGGTGGCTCCCGCGGCCATGAAGGCGGGCAGGCCGGGCACGATGCCGTCGAGACGGGCCACCGGTCCGCCCTCTTGGTCGGTCGAGATCACCGCGGGCCAGTCCCGCCCGTCGGCCGCCGCCGCGTCCGCGACGGCGGAGGTCAACGCCGTGACCTGGTCGGCGTTCGCGAGGGCACCGCTCATGAGGATCACGCCGGCCAGGTGGCTGTCGCGCACAAGCCCAGCGACACCCTCGGCATCGGGTGAGTTCCAGTGGGCGACAATCACCTGCCCGGCCGCCACGTCGAGTGGAACGTGGGAGGCGGCGACCGTGGCCGCGGCCATGTCCACCACGGACGGCCCCCACGCGAGGTTCGGAGCCTCCGCGACGGGCGCCGATTGCGGCATGCGGTGAGGCACGGTGACGGGTCCGGTCGCCACCTCGGGGGTGCGCGCAAGGCCCGGCTTGCCCAGGACGAACCAGGCAGCGCCCGCCCCTCCCACAAGCACTGCAGCGAAAGCCAGGCCCGCGGCGGTGCGGCGGGCCCTCATACCGAGATCGTCTCCAACGGCATCGAGGAGTCCACGCCGATGGTCAGCGCGCTTGGCGCCACGCCGCGGGCCACCACTGCGGCACCGAGCGCGGCGATCATGGCGCCGTTGTCGGTGCAGTACTTCAGCGGCGGGATACGCACCTCGATGCCGCGCTCCGCTCCTCGACTCATGGCAAGGTCGCGCAGTTGGCTGTTCGCGGAGAATCCGCCGCCAATCACGAGGGTGCCTACCTCGTGGCGCTCGCATGCATCGAGGGTCTTGGCCACCAAGACGTCGGCCACCGCGGCGGCGAAGGACGCGGCGACATCCGCGACCGGCACGGTCCGACCCGAGTCCTCGCACATTTCGATCCAGCGTGCCACCGCCGTCTTGAGCCCCGAAAAGGAGAAGTTGTAGGCGTGACGCTCGCGGTCCTTGGGCGCGGTGAGCGCTCGCGGGAAGACGATCGCCGCGGGGTCTCCCTCGCGGGCCAGCCGATCCACGTGAGGTCCGCCCGGGTAGGGCAGGTTCAGCAACCTGCCGACCTTGTCGAAGGCCTCTCCCGCCGCGTCGTCAAGGGTGTGGCCCAACTCCGTGACCCTGGTGGCAATATCGTCGACGAGGAGCAACGAGGTGTGCCCTCCCGAGACCACCAGCGCCATGGTGCGGTCGGGAAACTGCCCGTGCACCAGCTCATCGACGGCGGCGTGACCGATCACATGGTTGACGCCGTAGAGCGGCCGGTCGAGCGCGAGCGCGAGCGCCTTGGCCGCGGCCACCCCCACGGTCAGCGAGCCCACCAGTCCCGGGCCGGATGCCACTGCGATGGCGTCGACATCATCAAGCGAATGCCCAGAGCGCGCAAGGGTCTCGTGCACGGTCGGCACCAGAGCCTCGAGGTGGGCGCGAGAGGCAACCTCCGGAACGATGCCTCCGAAACGGGCGTGCTCATCCATCGAAGAGGCAACGACGTCGGCCACCAACTCCCTGCCGCGCACCAGCGCCACTCCCGTCTCGTCGCACGTCGACTCGAGACCCAGCACCAACTCCATGGGACCAACTCTAGGCGTTGAACACAGACCTGACTGCGGGCGGAACGATCGATTCGCGGCGCACCACGCGGCAGACCAGCTGGGTCGTGACACCCTCCACTGGAGCGCCGTCGATGAGCGCCACCACCGACTCCACTGCGCGCTGGCCCATCTCATAGTGCGGCAGCGCCACCGTCGTCAGCGCAGGATCGAGCGCGGCCGCGATCAGCAGCAGATCGTCGACGCCGATGACTGAAATGTCGCTTGGGATACGCAAACCCAGCCGTTGCGCTGCCTGGTAGACACCCATTGCCATCTGATCGTTGAAACAGAAGATGGCCGTCGGACGGTCCTCGGACCGCAGCAGCGGCAGCGCCGCCTCGCGCGCGCTCTGCGTCGTTGCCTCGCTCGCGTACACGATCCGTTCACGCGCGACGCCCGAGATGGCCTCTCGGTATCCGGTGACGCGCCCATCCCGGGCGCAGCCCGGAGTGACGATGCTGAGGTGAGCGATGTCGCGGTGGCCGGCGTCGATCAGTTCCCGCGTGGCGTCACTGCCGATCCTGTCCTCGTCCGGCACGAATGATGCGACACCGTCGTCGCGCGCGCGGGCATTGACAAGCACGATGGGCAGTCCCAGCGCGGCAACGTCCAGGTCGACGTACTGGTGGAACATGCGGCCCACAATGAGCCCGTCGACGGGGAAGCTTCGTAGCAACGCGATCTCATGGGCTTCCAGCTCAGGGTTCGCTGCGGAACTTGCCACGATCATCGAGTAGGTGTTGATGACGGCAGCATCCTGAGCGCCCTTGAGCATCGCGACGGCGAACGGGGTGGTCGCGACGGTGTCGTCCACAAAGCCGATGGTGTGGGACTTTTCACGACGAAGCGCACTCGCCATGCGATTGGGGCGATAGTTCAGTTCCCGGGCAACCTCGACGACGCGGCGTCGCGTCTCATCGGTCATCGATCCGAGGCCGTTGAGGGCGTGCGAGACTGTCGTGGTGGACACGCCCGCCACGGCCGCAACTTCTCGGATTCCGACCTTCTTCACGACCAGGGAGCCCTCGTTTGCCTGCGCCTTTGGCGCTCCCGAGGATTCTAGCAAGGTCCTCGGCGCGGTCGCCGCGTGTGACTCCTCACGGCCAGACACGGTGGGCTCATAGCCACGCAGTTCGCGCCTCATCACGAGGGCGTCGACTCCGCCCGGCTGGTAGTACTTGGGGCGCACCCTCACCACCTCGAAGCCATACGACTCGTACAGGCCGCGCGCGGCCTCGTTGTCCACCGCGACCTCAAGCCAGGCGTCGGGCGCGTGAAAGGTTCCCGCCTCGGCGAGGAAGTCGTCCATGAGCACCTTGGCCAATCCCTGCCGCCGATGCTCCGGGGCGACGGCGAGGTTCATCAGGTGGAAGGCGTCCCCCTCGAAGCCGTAGATCGCGTAGGCGGAGAGTTCGCCGTCGACCTCGACCCCGCGATAGCGGTTGGTCCCGTAGCGCCAGTCCTCGCGGATGAGGCCCGCGGACCAGGCTGCCGACCCAAATATCACTCGCTCTTGCTGGGCGACCCATTCGAGGTCGCTCTCGCCCAGGTCTCGCAGGCGGGGGCCGAGCACTCCAGAGTCGGTCATGCGCCGTGAACGTCCGGGCGCCTCAGGTACAGCGGCTCGGTGCCGAGATTCTCGCCCGCGGCACGCCGGCGCAACGCCTCGCGCGCGAGCCACAGCGGATCCGGGTCGGCCTCGGCTGCACCCGGGAAGTAGTCCGGATACAGCGTCGCACCCCGGCCGACGGTCCGCTCGCCTGCGCCGATGCGGACATCGGCAGGTGCGGCCACCGCCGGCCCCTCGATGCGTCGACCAGCGGCGTATCGGGCCCAGTACACCTCGCGGCGCCTGGCATCGCCGACGACGACGACGTCGCGTTCCGCGGCGCCCAGCGCGTCCAGCGAGCACACGCCCCACACGGGCACATCCCAGGCGAAGGCGAGCATGCGACCCGTCACCAGGCCCACTCGCAGACCGGTGAAGGGGGCGGGACCGGTGCCCACCACGATGCCGGTGACGTCGGACCGCGCCACGCCCGCCTCCTCCATCGCCTGTCGCACCACCTCGCTGAGCTGCTCGGCGTGACCGCGAGGCGCAAAGATCATCCTCCGTGCGAGGGCCTCCGTGGCCTCGGCATCCGTGATGGCCACGGAGATCGCGGAAGAGGTGTCCAGCGAAATGATCACGCGGTCCACCCTTCCGCGGGCCAGGCGCGGTCGGCCCATGCGCCGCCCGTGGTGGAAATCGTCACCGTGCGGTCGCCCGCGGCGGGGTCTTCGCCCTCGACGAGCTCGCCCCGGGGACGCTCAATGGTGATCAGCGCGTGACCTTCCGCGAGGGCCTCGGCCTTGCCTTCGCCCCATTCGACCACCGTCACCGCCTCGTCGGCCGACGCATCGAGGTCGAGGTGATCGAGCTCCTGCAGCGAGCCCAGCCGATAAGCGTCGACGTGAACCAGCGCCGGCCCGGCGGCAGTCGGCTCGTGGACGCGAGAGATGATGAAGGTGGGGCTTGCGACTTGGCCACGCACCTCCAGCCCCGCGCCGATGCCTTGGACCAGCGTCGTCTTGCCAGCGCCCAACCCGCCGGACAGGATCACCAGGTCGCCCTCGGTGAACACAGCCGCCAATGCCTGGCCGAGTGCGCGCATGGCTTCGCCGTTCGGAACGCGATACTTCACGCGAGCTCCTTGGCCCTCAGCCCCCCAAAGCGGCAGACAATTTCGTAGTCGATCGTGCCCACCGCCTCGGCCCAGTCGCTGGCGCTGGGCCCGTCGGGGCCGATGAGGGTCACCTCGTCACCCACGCACACCTCGGTGGCGGGCCCCAGGTCGATCACAAACTGGTCCATGCACACGCGCCCCGCGATGCGGTAGCGCCGACCCTTGACCGCGACCTCGGCCACCGAGCCCGCCGCCCGGAACACGCCGTCGGCATAGCCAGCGCTGACGAGTCCGAGCGTCGTCCGGAAGGTCGTGATGTACTCGTGTCCATAACTCACCCCGTGCCCCGCCGGCACGTCCTTCACCAGAATGATCTGGGAGGAGACACTCATGGCGGGCCTGAGCCCGAAGTTGAGTCCGTCCGGGTCCTCGATCGGCGGGAGACCATAGATGGCGATCCCTGGGCGAACCAAGTCGAAGTGCAGATCGGGCCTCGTGAGGGTGCACGCGGAGTTGGCCAGGTGCCGCACCTCTAGCGCGAGTGCGGACTGCTGAGCCATGACGAGCGCGAGCCTGAAGTTCTGCGCCTGCAGGTCGATCGTCGGGTGTCCTGGAGCGTCGGCCCACGCCAGGTGCGACCACATGCCCACCACGCGCAACAATCCCTCGCGCTCGGCGGCCTTCGCCAGTTCCAGCACGCCCGGCAGATCCTCGAGTGTCACGCCCTCGCGACCAAGCCCGGTGTCTATCGAAATGTGGATGCGCGGAGATGGCGCCCCATCGCGCGAGACCGCCATGATCCGTCCCAACACCTCCGGCGAGTTCACGGACAGATCGACGTCGGCCTCCATGAGTTCGGCCGCGGGCAACTCGGGGCCGTAGAGCCACGTGAGAATCCTGCCGGTGTCGCCGGCGGCTCGCAGCGCAAGCGCCTCGTGCGGTTGCGCCACCCCGATCCAGGTGGCACCGCCCGCGCGTGCGGCCGCGGCGGCGGTGACCAGTCCGTGTCCGTAGCCGTCCGCCTTGACCACGGCCATGATCTGCGCGTCGGTCTTGCGCCCGAGGGTGCGCACATTGTGGGTAATCGCCGCGGAATCGACCGCAACCTTCAGCAGGCTCATGACGCCTCCGCGATGACAACAGCCGACGCGATACCCGCGTCGTGGGACAAGGACACGTGGAGGGTGGAGATGCCCAGCGCGGCGGCGCGCTGCGCCACCGTTCCGGATATCACGAATCGAGGCTGACCCGAGGGGTCCTTCACCACTTCGGCGTCTTGCCACGACAGCCCCGCGGGGGCACCCAAGGCCTTCGCGAGCGCCTCCTTGGCGGCCCACCGGGCGGCCATCGAGTGGCGCCCCAGCTCCCGTTCCGAGGGGGTGAACACCTTCTCGGCGAACCGAGGAGTGCGTTCGACGGCGCGGTCGAAGCGTTCGAGTTCCACGACGTCGATGCCGACTCCGACGACGGCCATCGCTATTCGACCGTAACGGACTTGGCCAGGTTGCGCGGCTGGTCCACGTCAAAACCCTTGGCGCTGGCCAATTCGTGCGCGAAGATCTGCAAGGGCACCACGGTGACCAGCGGCATCAGCAGCGTGGGGGTGACCGGCACGGTGATCAGGTGATCGGCGTGCTCCGCCGCCGCCGTGTCGCCCTCCTCGGCAATCACGATCGTGCGGGCGCCCCGAGCGCGCACCTCCTGGATGTTGGAGATCACCTTGGAGTGCAACACCTCGCGACCGCGCGGGCTCGGCAGGACGATGAAGACCGGCTGTCCGGGTTCCACGAGCGCAATGGGACCGTGCTTGAGCTCGCCCGCCGCGAACCCTTCCGCGTGGATGTAGGCCAGCTCCTTGAGCTTGAGCGCACCCTCGAGTGCCACCGGGTAGCCGACGTGACGGCCAAGAAACAACACGGTGCGCTCGTCGACCATGGACCGCGCGAGTTCGCGCAGCGGTTCACTCGTGTCGAGTACGCGCTGGATCTTGGCTGGCATCGCATCGAGCTCGGCCAACAGCGCGGCGATCTCGTCGGGAAACTTGTTGCCACGGAGTTCGGCCAGGTAGATCCCCAGGAGGAACGCGGCGGCGATCTGGGACAGGAAGGCCTTGGTAGACGCGACCGCGATCTCAGGCCCTGCGCGGGTGTACAGCACGGCGTCGGCCTCACGGGCGATCGTGGAGCCCTGCACGTTGACGAGCGCCACCACGGGTGCGCCCTGCTGCTGCGCGTGCCGCAGCGCCATGATGGTGTCCATCGTCTCGCCCGACTGGCTGATGGCCACCACCAGCGTGCGGATCGAGAGCACGGGATCGCGATAGCGGAACTCGTGTGCCAGCTCGACCTCCACGGGGATGCGCGTCCAGTGCTCGATCGCGTACCGCGCCACCAAACCGGCGTTGGCGGCCGTGCCGCACGCGATCACAATGATCTTGTCGATGGACGAGAGCACCGATTCCGCAATGAGTCCTTCGTCCAGCTGGAGGCGGCCCTGCTCGTTGACGCGGCCGCGCAGCGTGTCCGCCACAGCGGCGGGCTGGTCGTGGATCTCCTTGTCCATGAAGGTCGCGAAGCCTCCCTTCTGAGCGGCCGACGCGTCCCACGTGACCTCGTACGGCTCTCGATTCACGGGGTTTCCTGCAAGATCGGTGACGGTCACGGCGTCCGGCGTGATCTCGACGACCTCGTCTTGACCCAGTTCGAGCGCCATGCGGGTGTGCTCGATGAACGCCACCACGTCGGATCCGAGGAAGTTCTCGCCTTCCCCGATGCCCGCGACCAGCGGCGAGTTACGGCGCGTGCCGACCACCACGTGGGGCTCTGCCGCGTCCACGGCGAGCAGGGTGAAAGCCCCCTCGAGATGCCGGGCGACGGCCCGCATGGCGTCGGTCAGCGTCAGCCCGTCTCTCACGTAGCGGGCCAACAGGTGCCCCGCCACCTCGGTGTCGGTATCTGAGTGGAAGGTGATGCCTTCGGCAAGCAGCTCCGCGCGCAGCGCGCCGTAGTTCTCGATGATTCCGTTGTGGATGATCGCGATCCGCCCGTCCGCCGCCAGGTGAGGGTGCGCATTGGCGTCCGTGGGCGGACCATGCGTGGCCCAGCGCGTGTGTCCGATGGCCGCCGTGCCGTCGGCAAGCGGGCTTTGTGCGAGTTCCTTGGCCAGGTTCGTGAGTTTCCCGGCCTTCTTGGCCACCGCGAGGTGTTCCCTGTCGCCGGTGACCACGGCCAGCCCTGCGGAATCGTAGCCCCGGTACTCCAAGCGCTCCAGCCCAGCCATGACGACGGCCCCGGCACGCGCACTGGGGCCACCCGTTCCTACGTAACCTACGATGCCACACATGCGCTCAAGTGTAGAGGGCCAGAGCCCTTCTCGGGGTCGAGTCAGCGCGCCGTCGTTCATGCGTGACAATGGAGGGGTGAGCGTCCGCGACGACGAGGTGAGTGTGAGCCCGTTCCTTTCGTTCACCCGCGCCGAGTGGTCGGCTCTCGCAGATTCGACACCCTTGCCCTTGACCGCGGCCGATGTCCGGCGAGTACGCGGCTTGGGCGATCCGATCGACTTGCGTGAGGTCGACCAGATCTACCGACCCCTGTCGCGACTGCTGACGCTGTATTCCGACGCGGTGGGTTCGCTGCACGCCGCCACGAGCGCGTTTCTCGGCGAGCGCGCGTCGCGCACGCCCTTTGTCATTGGCATCGCCGGTTCCGTGGCCGTCGGCAAGTCGACCACCGCTCGCGTGCTGAGGGAGATGCTTGCGCGCTGGCCCTCCTCGCCCCACGTGTCATTGGTGACGACCGATGGCTTCCTGCTACCGAATGCGGTGCTCGAACAGCGGGGACTGTTGGGACGCAAGGGCTTCCCGGAGTCCTACGACAGACGCGCGCTGAGGTCGTTCATCGCGGACGTGAAGTCCGGGGTGCCCGCGGTGTCGGCGCCGGTGTATTCACACGTGACATATGACATCGTCCCTGGCGAGTCGATCACTGTGAGCCAACCTGACGTGCTCATTGTCGAGGGCCTCAACGTGCTGCAGCCGGCCGCGGTGCGCACCAAGGATTCTCGCGCCCTCGCCGTTTCGGACTACTTCGATGCGTCGATCTACGTCGACGCCGACGAGTCCCACGTCCGCCAGTGGTACATCGATCGCTTCTTGTCACTGCGCACGACGGCGTTCGCGAGGCCGGACAGCTACTTCCGCAACTACGCCGACCTGACGGACCAGGAGGCCAGGGACAAGTCGTCCCACATCTGGGACACCATCAATGCGCCCAACCTGGAGCGCAACATTGCGCCCACGCGGTCGCGCGCCACGATCATCCTGCGCAAGGGACGCGACCACGCGGTCCAATCGGTGCACATGCGCAAGCTCTAGGGCCGACGCGCGATCACCGTGAACGTACACGGCACCAGGTCGCGCTCCGCCGCCGGCCATGCGAAGTCGGAGTCGGGCTCGGCGGTGACCGGGCTCATCCGGGGCGAGAACTGCCACGGCAGCGTCTTTCCCTCATCGAGCGCCACCAGCTCAAGGCCCTGACGCAGCAGCACCGTCACCACTTCGGAGACGGGATGCGGCCACTCGTAGGTGCGCGTATGCTCCACGGTGCCATCGCCCACATAGGTCCCTGCCTCATCCCACTGGAGCGCCCGACCGCCGCCAAAGTACCGGTAGCGCACGCTGAGGTTCGGGGCAAACTCGTCGAGGGTGCCCAGCATCGGGTGCCCGTCGCGGAGGTAGAAGACGCCGCCGGGATTCAGGAGCGAGGCAACCTGCCCCGCCCACAGGTCCAGGTCGTTGAGCCAGCCGATGGTGCCGATGCTCGTGTAGACCACGTCGAACTGTCGCGTCGTGCCCAGGTGACGATCCACGGCCGCTCGCGCGTCCAGCACATCGGTTTGGATCCAGTCCGCCGTGACGCCACAATCGGCGGCGAGGGTGGCCGCCGCGTCAAGAGCCGCCGGGGAAAAGTCAATGCCGGTCACCCGCGCGCCGGCACGTGCGAGCGACACGGTGTCCGTGCCGATGTGGCATTGCAGGTGACACAGATCCACCCCGCGCAGCGACTTGCCGGGCATGTGGGGCAGCAGGGCCTCAAGATCGGTGCGCACCACCGAACTCAGGTGATCTGGATCGTTGCGCAAGGCGGCGGTGTGATACGCCTCGACGTGCAGCGGGACGCGATCCTCCCAGTTGGCGAGATTGGCGCGGCGCGCCTCCTCCCAGGGAACGTCAACCCCGTCGACGGGCTCGCTAGCCATCCTTGCCGTCTTCAACGGGTTGCGGCTCGTGGGCCCTCATCTCCTCCGCAAGCGGAGGCAGGTGGGGTGCGCTGAGGCCAAACAGGGTCAAGAGCTTGTCCACCGCAAGTCCGAGCACGATGCCACCGGTGATGCCCGCCGCAATGGACAGGAGGAGGTTGTCGCCGAGCAGGCTCGCGGCCACCGTGCCGATCAGGATTCCCCATGCCGCCCAGACCGAGGCGGCAATCGCGTCGACCGCCATGAAGCGTCGGCGCGGGAAGCGCAGCGCACCTGCGGACAGGTTGACCGCCACCCTCCCCATCGGGATAAAGCGTGCCGCGATGATGTAGAGGGTGCCGCGGTGCTCCAAGGCATGCTCGGCCCAGTCCAGCGCCGCGAGGATCTTGGGCCGCTTGAACAGCTTGACGTGGCGCACATCCACCTTGGTGCCGATGAAGTACGCGGTCTGATCGCCGCACCACGCACCCGCAGCGCCGGCTAGGAAGAGCAAGGGCAGGATCGGCTTGCCAACGGACTGCCACGCCGAGGCCGCGCCGATGATCACCGATTCGCTCGGCACCACGGGGATGACCGCGTCGATCAGGGACACGGCAAAGACGGAGGGGTAGATCCATAGGGACTCCACCAGGGCGAGGATGCCCTCTTCCACATTGCCGGACAGGTGGATCAGGTAGTCCCAGACGCCGCTCATAGCGACAGTCTGACAGCCACCACTGCCGCAAGGCGATCCGCGTGTTGTTGCGCCGCTTCGGGAGTGGCGGCCTCCACCATGACGCGTATGAGTGGCTCGGTGCCCGACGCGCGCAACAGGACCCTGCCCGAATCGCCCAGTTCAGTGCGCACGGATTCGAGTTCCTTGCCAAGTTCCGCGTCGGTATGCACGCGCGAGCGATCCACCCCAGCCACGTTGATCAATACCTGCGGCAGCGTCTGGACACCGCGCGCCAACTCCGCGAGCGAGCCGCTCTTCGCCACGAGCGAGGCAAGCAGAAGCGACGTCAGGATTCCGTCACCCGTGGTCGCATAGCGGGACACAATCACGTGGCCGGACTGTTCGCCGCCCAGCGTGTAGCCGCCCTCTCGCATGGCCTCGAGGACGTAGCGATCCCCCACCGCCGTTTCCACAATGTCGATGTCCGCGTCGCGCATCGCATGGTGCAGTCCCAGATTGGACATGACCGTCGCCACCATGGTGTCGCGATAGAGCGTGCCGGCATCTCGCATGGCCCGTGCGAGCAGGCCCAAGATGTGATCCCCGTTGACAGTGGCGCCGTCCTCGTCGATAGCAAGGCAGCGGTCGGCGTCTCCATCAAAGGCGACCCCCATGTGGGCGCCCTCGTTGACGACGGCGGCGGCCAAGGGGCCCAGGTGAGTGGACCCGACGCCCGCATTGATGTTGCGGCCATCGGGAGCGCAATGGAGACGCACGACGTTGGCGCCGGCGGCCTCCAGGGCCGCAGGTCCGATCGCGCTCGCCGCGCCGTGCGCGCCGTCGACCACGATCGTCAGCCCCTCCAACGGAGACGCGGCACCCCCAAATTCTTGGACCGCGTGTGCGAGGTGCGCCAGGTAGTCGGCCGCAAGCTCATCCGAGGCGATGACTTCGCCCACGGCGCCGCCAGTGGGACGCTCCCACGCGTCACCCACGCGCGCCTCGATCGCCTCTTCCACGGCATCGGGAAGCTTCACGCCTCCCCGTGCAAAGAACTTGATGCCGTTGTCGGGCATCGGGTTGTGGGAGGCGGAGATCACCACGCCGAGGTCCGCCTCGGTGGATCCCGTCAGGTACGCCACGCCGGGGGTGGGAATCACGCCCAGGTCGATGACGTCGACGCCGGCCGATGCGAGTCCCGCCGCCACCGCTGACGCAAGAAACTGGCCGGACAGGCGGGTGTCACGGCCCAAGACGGCCCTCGGACGATGACCAGAGAATTCGCCGCGCTCGGCCAGGACGTGAGCGGCAGCGACCGCGAGGTCGAGTGCCAACTCTGCCGTGATGTCGCGATTCGCGACACCACGGACACCGTCCGTGCCGAACAGGCGCGCCATGTGCGCGGCCCTGACTTAACGCTTCGAGTACTGGGGAGCGCGGCGAGCCTTCTTGAGACCAGCCTTCTTGCGCTCGACGGCGCGGGGGTCGCGGGTCAGGAAGCCTGACTTCTTGAGCGTGGCGCGGTTGGTGTCGAGGTCGATCCCATTCAAGGCGCGTGCCACGCCGAGGCGCAGCGCGCCGGCCTGGCCGGAGGGGCCGCCGCCGTGGATGCGTGCGTGGACGTCGAACTTCTCCTCGATGTCCAGGACCGCGAACGGGGAGTTCACAATCTGCTGGTGCACCTTGTTGGGGAAGTAGTTCTCCAGGTCGCGGCCGTTGATCAGCCACTTGCCCGTGCCGGGCACCAAACGAACGCGCGCAACGGCCTCCTTGCGACGGCCCAGGCCTGCGCCAGGGGCAATCTCGGACGTGCCCTTGCCGCGCACCGGTGCGGTCTCGGAGGTGAACTCCGTGGGGGTCTCCACGGACTCAATGGTCTCAGTGGACTCGGTGGTCTCAGTGGTGGTCTCGTCTGCCATCTCGATGTGTCCTTCTGCGGCGCCTACTGCGCCACCTG